>NZ_JAAGVZ010000057.1 GCF_010882125.1 Peribacillus alkalitolerans
TGGTATTATCCCCTTTAAGTAGACAGTGTAAAAAGCCTATGATTTTATCATGGATGATGCACTACTACTTGGAGGGGATTTTTCTATGGCTGTAAAAGGACAAACTTTTCAATTCTATACAGAAGAATTTAAATTGAAGGCAATTGAAATGTATTTAAATGGTGAAGGGAGTTACTCTACTCTGGCTACCCAACTTGGCCTTCGCAGTTCAACTCAATTGAAAACATGGGTGAAAAAGTTTGAGGAAGGAATTAAGCTGACTGATCAAAGGGGGAAACATTCCTCCACAGATTGCCCCCTAAAAGGGCGACCAAAATCAAAGTTTAAAAGTGTAGAGGAAGAACGAGATTATTATAAGGCTCAGGTTAACTATCTAAAAAAGCAGTATCCAAATCTTCACGGGGAGGTGAAATCAAAAAGGCTATAAGGTTTGAAATTATTCATGAGTTGAAAGGGGAATACCCCGTTACTTGGCTATCTGAAATTGCAGAGGTCCAGCGCTCAGGATATTACAAATGGGTAAAGACAATTGAAGTACGTGAAAAGAAAAAGGAGCAGGATCAAGGCTTAATGGATCAGATGCTTTCAATCCACCTCAAACATAAGGAATATGGCTATCCTAGAATGGTGATTGCCCTTAAGGAAGAAGGCTTCGAAGTCAACCATAAGAAGGTTTATCGTTTAATGAAGTTGATGGATATTCAATCTGTGGTTAGAAAGAAGTGGAGATACTTCGGGAAAAAAGGATCTAAAGTGTTCCCTAACCTGGTCAATAGGGAATTCAAAGAGAGAGAAGAAAATGAAGTCCTGGTAACAGACATTACTTACATACCGTTCCAAAATCGTTTTTATTACCTATCTGTTATTCAGGATCTCTATAATAACGAAATTGTTTCGTGGAAGCTGTCAGATAGAAATAACATGAAATTAGTTTTGGATACAGTGGAAGACCTTAATAAAAAAAGAAACGTGCAAGGAACCATCCTCCATTCGGATCAGGGATTCCAGTACACGTCTAAAAAATACAACAAACGATTAAACAAATATGGCATAAAGGGCAGCCACTCTCGCAAAGGAAACTGCCTGGATAATGCCTGCATTGAATCGTTCTTTTCCCACTTTAAAACAGAAATGTTGTATCAAACTGATTGTAAAACAGAGGAAGAGTTAATACAAGCAACAGAAACATATATGTATCATTACAATTATAAAAGATTCCAAAAACGACTAAACCATCGTGCTCCGATTGAGTATCGAATCACGATGGCTGCATAGTCTTTTTTAGAGCTGTCTACTTGACGGGGTTAAGTCCA
>NZ_JAAGVZ010000058.1 GCF_010882125.1 Peribacillus alkalitolerans
GTTCGGTCTTCTCTTTTCAACTATAATTTATGTGGCATTAATGATAGTCGCTATTATCTACTTTAGTGGTATGCAACTCGAGAGAACAATTTGGGCAACGTTGTCTTTATTTAAAATAGTACGACTTCCATTCATTGAAAGATTTGAATATGTTGCCATTACTTATTGGATGTTAATAATATTACCTAACTTAATTTTTTATATGTGGTCTGCATGCAGAGGTATAAAACGGATGTTTAACATAGAAGAAAATAAGAGTGTGTGGTTTTTTTCTGCAATTATTTTAATAGCTGTACAGTTTATCGTAACCAGAACACAAGTTAACATGATAAACGACTATTTTGCAAAGTTTGCTTTTTATGTAGTAGTTTGCTATCCGTTTGTTCTATATGCTACTGCATGGTTAAGAAAGAGGGTCAGCTCATGAGGAAACAAATTAAAAATAGTATTTTTATTCTTGCAACAACTTTAATTCTTAGTGGTTGTGCAGAACAAAAAGTTCTAGAAGATATTGGACTGATTACAACGGTTGGATATGATCCTGTAGGGAAGAAGATAATGTCCACAATGGTAGTGATGCAAATTAATCCAGAAGCTCCTCAAAAAATAGATGTTATTTCTAGTGATGCTCTAACAAGTAAAGGAGGAAGGATAGAGGGAAATCTAAAAGCTTCAAAGGCACTTCAATCAGGTCAGCTTAGGGTAGCTCTGTACAATGAAAAGTTAGCTAAAAGAGGTATAAGACCTTATGTTGATACTCTTGCTTGAGACCCATCAATAAGTGACCTTACGTACCTTGGTATTGTTGAGGGATCAACGAAGGAACTTCTAAAACATCAGTATAAAAATATCCCTGACATTGGCCAGCAATTATATAATCAGATAGAACAGTTAACGGAGAAAGAACAAATATCAAATGCTACACTGCAGAGTGTGCAGCAAAGCTATTTTTCAGAGGGGATTGATCCCATATTACCGTTAATAATCAGGGACGGTGAAACTATTCGTGTATCTGGTAATGCAATTATGAGGAACGATAAAATGGTTGGTAAATTAACAGTTGAGGAAAGCTTCTTTGTTAAATTAATTAGAGATGAGTACAATGCGGGGAGTATAGAATTAACTTTTGATTTAAAAGATGATAAAGGGAAAAAACATACAGTAACAGCGGTTATTGATACCATAAAAAATTCAAGTGGGCTCGACCTTATTGAAAAAAATGTGCCGAGTTTTGATTTAGAATTAAAGATAAAGGGAAGATTATTAGAAGTTCAGGGGGCAATAGAT
>NZ_JAAGVZ010000059.1 GCF_010882125.1 Peribacillus alkalitolerans
ATCTTGGTGAGCATCTCTATAGATTATTCGTTGGAAACCTTGTAGACCAACACCGATTTGAGTGGCATGAACAACAAAAAAGACCAAAAAAGCATTTACTAAATAGTTAGATTTGATTTTTTGCTGTACGTGCATATTATAACCACCTATAGTTCACTTCATCTGGATTATATTTTTGTTTGTCTGCTGGTCTTGTCAAAGCTTGTCTTTTGTAGATAAAACGAAACGGAAGGCGAACAATACTATCAACCCAATCTTTAAATCGAGGGGGGTAGAATGGAGCCATGTAGGGACTCCCAAGTGTTGTGAGTCGTAATAAGTGAATCATGATAAAACAAAAACCAAACATGATACCATAAAAGCCCCAAAAGCCTGCTAAAATTAATATGGGAAATCGTATGACACGTATTAAGCTACCCATTGGGTAACTTGGAGTTGTGAATGATGCTAAAGCACCTAAAGCCACAATAATAATTAGAATATTACTCGTAAAACCGGCCTGTACAGCAGCAGTTCCGATTACAATACCACCCACGATACCCATTGTTTGCCCTACTTTTGTAGGTAGTCTCGCACCGGCTTCCCTTAAAAGTTCAATAATAAACTCAAGTAGTATCGCTTCAAATAAGGGTGGAAAAGGAACCCTTGATCTTGACTCACCCAAAGGGACGAGTAATGCTTGAGGAATTACTTCGTAGTGAAACGTAAGTGCTGCCACATAAAGTGCTGTGAAAAAAACAGATAAAAACACTGCTGTAATACGTAACAAACGAACAAAACTCGCAATTGGCCAACGAACATTGTAATCTTCCTTGCTTTCAAAGAACTCTATAAATGACAAGGGGCATAAAATAGCCATTGGGCTCCCATCTACTAAAACAGTAATCTTACCGTTTAACAAACCATGGCATACTCGATCTGGTCTCTCAGTTAACAACATTTGAGGAAAAATAGATAAAGAGTTATCATTGATTAATTGATTTAATTCAGCACTATCTAACAATCCATCTATATCGATTGATGACAGTCTTTCCCTCATTCTTTGAACAAGATCGTTTGATGCAAGACCTTCTATATATAGTACTGAAACCCCAGTATTTGTTCTTCTACCAATAATGTAAAACTCATTTTTTAAATCAGGAGTCGCAAGTGATCTCCGTATCAAAGATACATTTGTTGAAAGACTTTCATTAAAACCTACTTGTGAACCAATTACTTGTGATTCGTTTTCTGGTTTACTAAGTGACCGATTATTTTTACTTGGAATTTTAATTAAGATCACTTCT
>NZ_JAAGVZ010000060.1 GCF_010882125.1 Peribacillus alkalitolerans
TGGTTTTGTGGGTGAAATTACATCTACTTCTTCCACAATCGCACCCGATTGTAGAATAAGACTAGTTGAGCTTTTGTTCTAAGATATGTTTATGATTATTTGCTAAATCAAATAATTTAAAGTCTCCGTTATCAATCAATTTTGTAACTTGATTAGCCTCATTCCAAGCAATATCATAAAGGTGTTTATTAATGGAGCCTTGTTGATATGCTTCTTCTAGTTCATCCGTATCTAAATGAAACACTTTCCCAGAGGGCAATACCACAATATCTATAAATAAGTCATCCATCCACGGTACATTCTTTTCTACACCATTTTCTTTACATATATCTATATACCATTGAATTACTTCACCTTTAGAATTAAACATCGTAGTTAGCGAATGTTTCTCGTTTAGAGGAAAATGTTGCAGCCACTTATACCCGTTGTCAACAATGCAAACATCTGATTCTCCATATTTTTTAAATAATGGATCTGTTACTTGGACAATATCAATTAATGTTGCATAACCCTCAAAATCGGTTGAACTTATTAAAGTTTGGGCGAATCTTTTCTGTGTCACTCTTTTCCAGTCTCTGTAATCACCATATTTCCGTTTAAGCAATCTAATTCCCACCTCCTACTCTGAAATTCCCATTAACTTTATACCAATTATTTCAAATTACTAATACTATAACAATATCTTTTTTAATGAAAAAAAGGCTTATCTTGTTCCGGATAAGCCGCCAATTGTGGAATATCTTACATTTTAATTTTCCAACCATTATAAACCTCAACATTTGGATCAAATACACTTTCCTTTAACCACCTAAATGCTTTAAGGACTAGTGGAGATGCATTACTAATATTTGCTGCTTCTTCTGACAACCACAACGCACCCAGAGAGTCTTGATCTTCAAACTGATGAGGTTTCTTTATATCGCCACTGATCTTTTCAACTAAATAATAGGCTGCAATATGATGGACAAATTCACACTCATTCCGAGCCCAAGGTAACATAAAATCTGCAATACCCAAGTTCTTGTCTATTTTCACTTCAAAACCAGTCTCTTCAAGAAATTCTCTTCTTAATGCTTCTGTCAGACTTTCACCATCTTCTAAACTTCCTCCTGGAAGATCATAACGGTTTATGTAAGGTCCTCTGTTCTTATTGATTACTAGTATTGTATTTCCGTCGGCGTAAATGTGTAAACTCCAAAAGCTCGGTGAATCTTTTTGTCAGTAATCATTATTTTCTCCTCGCTATATTCTGGAAGTCAAAGGATTACGACTGATATTACACAAT
>NZ_JAAGVZ010000061.1 GCF_010882125.1 Peribacillus alkalitolerans
TATGCATTCTTACATATTCTATGTTATTATTGTATATACGTATATACAATATAACCCGTTTAACCATTTTACATTATGGACATAACATATAAGGAGGAAATCCAATAATGGGTATGGTGAAAGAGATGGAAATGGAACGTAAAGTGACGAAGGTAGGAAATAGCTTAGGAATCAACATGACCGAAGCTCTTAGAAAAATTGGAGCTATACAAGGTGATTTGTTAGCTGTAGAAGTAGATGGCGATGTGATAAAGATTACGAAGAGACAGCAGAAGGTTTCTCTTCCTGAAGGATTAAGCCCTGATTTCTTTGATGTGCTTAACAGCACCTTGAACGAGTACGATGAAACCATTAAAGGATTAAAAGATAGATAATGAATGTCGTTCGATATTTAACGGAAACGGAGATTGTAGCCATCAATTTATATCTCATTAAGAAATACAGTCCGAGTGAAAAAGAAGGAGTAAAAATTCCTTCTCTGCTAAATTCAGCTGTTCACAGACCGCAACAGTCCGCCTTTTTAGAAGACAGATACGGCTCTTTGTTTGAAAAAGCTGCAGCTCTCTTTGATTCACTTGCTAAAAATCACGCTTTTCATAACGGGAATAAACGAACGGCGTTTGTTTCTATGGTTCAGTTTCTAAAATACAACGGTTATCGTTTAACGGCTCCTCAAAAAGCAGCTGAAGACTTCACGGTTGATGTTGTTAACCACGTATACTCTTTTGAAGAGATCACAGCCTGGATTGAAACCAATAGTCAGCTCGTAGGCTGATGCCCAATAAAGAGCCTTCATTTCCATAATGAAGGCTCTTTATTGGGTTTATACACTCTTTTTTTTATTAATCTGTACAATAGGTTCGTATTCACTTATCACTTCAAAAGTTTCTTCAGAGCACATAAATATAAAATGCTGAATATTAGATATTTCATTTGAACCGGGACCCGGTAATTGATCAAACCAATGGATGAAATCAGAATTAATCATTTTATAGAAATACCATGGTTTAGCATTAATAGTATTGAAATACTCTATTCGCGCTTCACGAGCAATCTTAGATAAGTCACCTCTTTTTAAGTCATCTGTAAATCTAAATGCCAAAACAAATTTACTATTGATATTTTGGTTATAAATGATTTTAATTTCTGTGTTAGATTCATCTTCAAATACTAACTGCAATCCATCTGCAAACTTAACTTCAACATAGTGTAATGGTCCCTCTAGTCCATCTTTAGGTCTCCAGACAACCAATTTTCTAGTAGTCATTCTATCCACT
>NZ_JAAGVZ010000062.1:0-792 GCF_010882125.1 Peribacillus alkalitolerans
AATAAATCCACCGACCAAAAAGGCTTTTATGCAATTCGTGATAACTGGCCTTTTTATTTCGTGCTGATCCTGAAACTGTTGATATTCCTGCTGAACCGGTGTCAATTCTTTATCTTTGCTTGCCATGGTGCCGCTCCTTTCTTCTAACACATAATGTTAGGCCTCATCCGTCGATTTCTTCTGAATCTTTTTCAATTCTCTCTCGATATCCTTGCTGTCCATTTTTTTATCTAACTTGCTCTCCAGTTCACCAAGCAAAGTAAATATCTTTTGATCCGTGCTGACGGTTACTTCCATTTTCGGATACTTTTTTTCAATTTTCTTTTTTATTTTTTTCTTAAGGCTTGTTAATTGGAACCGCTCAAGATGCTTTGGTTTTACTGCCAAAAAAATTTGATCTTCAGAATTAACAGCTTTGGCATCTGTTATTTCTGGCATAGAAAGAACGATTGCTTTTGCTTCATGTGATGGAGATTGTTTATTTTCTATATATGACATTGGAGATGGTGAATCGTTGTTGCTTCTTCCTTCTTCTTTTTTGTTATTACATCCAGAAACTAAAATCATAAAAGAAGATAGGGAAATCAAAAGAACCTTCACTAAGTTCGTTTTTTCCATACAGCCCACTCTCACCCTTTCATCAGAAAAGGATGAATTTTCACCCTTTTCACTTTACAATTCTTGTAGCTATTGTTTATATTGCGGCTCTTCTTGTTCTACTTCTTGTAAACGAGAACTTAAAGAATCCACTATGGTTTGTGCTTGCTGAGCTGCATTTTGGTACAACTGCTT
>NZ_JAAGVZ010000062.1:802-1276 GCF_010882125.1 Peribacillus alkalitolerans
CCTGCAAGGGTCGTTTTTAAATTACTTGCAACTGTCATTTTCTTTCCTCCTTTAATGTGGGTCTCTTTAGGATACTTCTGTACTTCTTTAGTTCGTGAGATGACAGATCATTTAGTAGCGAACCCAGTTTCTTGTCCCGAATCATCTTCTTAGAACAATTGTTAGTGTTTGAAAAAAATCATATTTTATACATGAAGGGATACGAAATCCGGAATGAAGTATTTTGTGATATGGGCGTAAAAAAACAACCCTTCTAAAGAAAAAGTTCCAACGTCGTATGAAAGTGAATTCACAAATTTCCTTTTTGGTAATATATATATTAAATCATAAAAGTCCAATTTCAAAACCCACCTTCATTAGGTGGGTTTTTCCTTTTAAAAGTACATAACAAACGTTATTAATTATTGAGTATTAGAGGTCATATAACTCATTTCTTTTTAAAACAAACCCACATTCCTTTAGTGACGGTGACTA
>NZ_JAAGVZ010000063.1 GCF_010882125.1 Peribacillus alkalitolerans
TCTCAAAAATCAATACAATATGAACATTCCTCGTTATATTGAAGCGATTGATGAAGAGATCCCGCATGACGTAGATGCACACTTACTTGGTGGGATTCCTCAAAAGAATATTGACGATTTGAAGGTTTTGCAGTCTTCAGTGCCAGATATTATGGGACAATCCTTCAAGGAAATCCGTGAAGGCTATGTTGAGCTATTGAAACCGGTTGATGATATTTCTTATATGGTCTTCAACGATTCACGCGTTATTGAAAAATCAAAAGAAATCGAAGGAAAAGCAACATCCTTTATTAATAAATATTTCGATGCTTTACGAAATGTAGAAAATATCAGTAAATCATCCCAGTTAATGAATGACATGCTCGATGAAATAAAAGCGATTTTGTCAGCGTTCAACAATATTGATGTGTATGATGGCTATCAAATTGTCGCTGAAATTTGGAAAAATGCATTGTCCCATGATACGGAAATCATTGCTTTAAGTGATTTTTATACAGCTGGACGCACACGTGAACCAAATATGGTAACGAAGGGAACTGGCAATAAAAAACGTGTCGAGCAAGACGGCTGGATCGGCAGTATCGTACCAAATGAGTTGATTGCTAAACATTTATACAGTGATGAACTAGAAGAAATTGAAACAAAGAAAAATCGCATTCAAGAGATTGAAACAGAGCTGTTAGACTTGGTTGAAGCTGCGAAGGTTGAAGATAGCGATGAAGCCAATGCATTAGGCGATACGTTGAATGAAGCCGGTGAATCTTTTGATAACAAGTTGATCAAAGCAGAGTTAAAAAAAGCGGGCAAGGGAACAAGTGAATATAACTATCTGAAAAATGTTGAACAGTTACATGTAGATAAATCAACACTCAGTAAAGCAGTGAAAGCAGATGAAAAAAACCTAAAAGAAGCGGTACAAGAACGAATCTTAATATTAACAAACGAAGAAATCGACAACTTGATGTATGAAAAATGGTTTGGCAATACAGTGGGCGATTTGGTTCGCTTAATAGAATTACCGTTACAAAAGGAATTAAACACACTCCAAATGTTGCGCAATCGTTATGCCGATACTTTATCAGCAATCGACAAAGAAAGTCGTAGTTTAGAATCAACAATCGAAAACTGGTTGAATGAAATGGTGGTTGCGCCATTATGAAAAAAACAAATTTAATACCTAAGAGACGATTTAGAGAATTTCATAATGAAAATGGTTGGAATCAACTTAATTTG
>NZ_JAAGVZ010000010.1:0-124418 GCF_010882125.1 Peribacillus alkalitolerans
AGGTCACACCCGTTCCCATTCCGAACACGGAAGTTAAGCTCTTTTGCGCCGATGGTAGTTGGGGGTTTCCCCCTGTGAGAGTAGGACGTCGCCAGGCTTATATTATTCCGCAGTAGCTCAGTGGTAGAGCACTCGGCTGTTAACCGAGCGGTCGTAGGTTCGAATCCTACCTGCGGAGCCATATATATTGGAGAGCTGTCCGAGAGGTCGAAGGAGCACGATTGGAAATCGTGTAGACGGTCAACGCTGTCTCAAGGGTTCAAATCCCTTGCTCTCCGCCATTTACTTACTGGCCCGTTGGTCAAGCGGTTAAGACACCGCCCTTTCACGGCGGTAACACGGGTTCGAATCCCGTACGGGTCACCACTTTAATATGGAGGATTAGCTCAGCTGGGAGAGCACCTGCCTTACAAGCAGGGGGTCGGCGGTTCGATCCCGTCATCCTCCACCATATAGTTTAATTATTATTATCGCGGGGTGGAGCAACGAGCGAAGCTTCTGTGAAAATTCTACGAGTTGTAACAATCGAGCTGCTTCAAGAGTTTGCTTTCTGAGATTGTTACAGTCTAAAGAAAACTTAGCGCATAAACAAAATTGTATCATTTCTATTATCGCGGGGTGGAGCAGTCTGGTAGCTCGTCGGGCTCATAACCCGAAGGTCGCAGGTTCAAATCCTGTCCCCGCAACCAAATGGTTCCGTGGTGTAGCGGTTAACATGCCTGCCTGTCACGCAGGAGATCGCGGGTTCGATTCCCGTCGGGACCGCCATTTGTGTTGGCTCGGTAGCTCAGTCGGTAGAGCAAAGGACTGAAAATCCTTGTGTCGGCGGTTCGATTCCGTCCCGAGCCACCATTTATATTTGCCGGTGTAGCTCAGTTGGTAGAGCAACTGACTTGTAATCAGTAGGTCGTGGGTTCGACTCCTATCGCCGGCACCATTTTCATTAATATGTGGAGGGGTAGCGAAGTGGCTAAACGCGGCGGACTGTAAATCCGCTCCCTCCGGGTTCGGCGGTTCGAATCCGTCCCCCTCCACCATTTAAAATATTTAGGGGCATAGTTTAAAGGTAGAACAGAGGTCTCCAAAACCTCCGGTGTGGGTTCGATTCCTACTGCCCCTGCCAATAATATGTATGGCGGTTGTGGCGAAGTGGTTAACGCATCGGATTGTGGTTCCGACATTCGTGGGTTCGATTCCCATCAGTCGCCCCATTCATATTTTTCTAAAATGACTCATATAATGTTATTGGGGTATAGCCAAGCGGTAAGGCATAGCACTTTGACTGCTACATGCGTTGGTTCGAATCCAGCTACCCCAGCCATTTGCGGAAGTAGTTCAGTGGTAGAATACAACCTTGCCAAGGTTGGGGTCGCGGGTTCGAATCCCGTCTTCCGCTCCATTTTAATACTGGCGGCATAGCCAAGTGGTAAGGCCAAGGTCTGCAAAACCTTTATCACCGGTTCAAATCCGGTTGCCGCCTCCAATTATATTTTGATACGCCGGTGTGGCGGAATTGGCAGACGCGCACGACTCAAAATCGTGTTCCTCTGGAGTGCCGGTTCGACCCCGGCCACCGGTATCTTAACAAAGATCTTCAACTTTTAAAGTTGGAGATCTTTTTCTTTTTTAGATGTTATTTTGTTAGGCTATTTTGGATTCGGTTTGTTAAGGACAAATAATGAATAACGTTATAAAATAAAATACCCTATAAATCTCATTTACTGAAAGTATTAATTTAAAACAATATTGATACGTGAGCCTAATCAAATTAAACTGAAATAAAAATTAGATATGAAAAAGGTGGGATAAATTTGTGGTCTCCTGATGAGTATTTAGAACAAGCGTATCGAAATACGACGCAACGTCTTTCATTCAATGCGAACAATAGGAGGGAATGGTCTGAGTGGAGAGATACTCTTAAAAGGAAGTTTTCAGATATATTGGCTGTTCCCCCTAATGATCTAACAGAATTAAACCCAAAAATTTTGGAACATAATGAACTTGAAGATTACATAAGAGAACGTGTAGAATACTCAGTTGACATAAATTTAAGAGTCCTTGCTTATCTATTAATACCAAAAAATCAAACAAAACCATTGCCAACAATTATAGCCTGTCACGGACATGGCTATGGTAGTAAGGAATTGGTGGGATTACAACCGAATGGTAAAGAGAAACGTCTGGATCACAGTTATCATAAGGATTTTGCGATCGATTTAGTTAAGAGAGGTTATGTAGTATTAGTACCTGAAGTAATTGGTTTTGGTGATAGAAGATTAAAAGACGATTTAGAAAAGGAAGTCACTGAAAATTCTTGTTTTCGCTTAGCAACATATTTACTTATGCTTGGCAAAACATTGGCAGGGCAAAGAGTACATGAATTCCAAAAAGGGATTGATTTTCTTCACACAAGGCAAGAAGTAGATGCATCGAGAATTGGCTGTATGGGTTTTTCCGGAGGGGGACAAATATGTGCTTTTGCTGCTGCAATTGACGAAAGAATCAAAGCAGTTGTAATTAGTGGTTATACAAATACATTTAAGAGTAGTATTTTATCAATGCGTCATTGTATAGATAACTACCTACCTGGAATTCTTCAATATGCTGAAATGCCAGATATAATTGGCTTGATTGCCCCGCGTCCGTTATTTATTGAATCGGGGAAAGATGATCTTCTATTTCCAATAGAAGCTGCAGAACTTGCTTATTCTAAGATAAACAATATTTATCAATCCATAGGAAAATCAGGAAATCTTGGATGGGACAGCTTTTTTGGAGAGCATGAAGTGAATGGCCTAGTTTCTTATGATTGGTTGGACTCATACTTGTAAATAAAAAAAGATTAAAAAGGATTGATGCTTGCAAAAGATCAATCCTTTTTATTTACTTGAGCACAAGAAGTTCTCTCCCTTAATTCAGGCTCTAGAATTTGTATCATGGGAACAGAATATGGGTCATGAATTTGATGAAATAGGGAGTCCGTAATTTTTTTAGCTAATACTTCAACAGGAACACCAATACTTGTTAATGGGGTCTCTAAATTTCCCATATGTGGTATATTATCATAGCCGATAACAGATATATCCTTCGGAATAATGAAGTTGGCCTCTTTAAGTGAACGGATAATTCCCTCGCTTATATCATAACTTCCTCCAATAATGGCTGAAGGAATCCTAGATGATTGTAATAGGCGATTCGTCGCCATATACCCGTGATACCCATCCAATCCACCTGTATTAATTAAATACTGTTTATTAGTAGGTAAATTAAATTGTTTCATTACCTCTATAAAGCCTTCATACTTTTCGGTTTGCCTAGAATCGCCGAAGGTAAAATCACCAATATAAGCTATTTCCCTATGACCTAATTGATATAGATATTCGACAGCGAGAAACATAGCTTTTTTATAATTTACATCAATAAACGGGATTTTGGTTTGACTACTCGCAACTCCGTAGGAAATAATCGGTATTGTTGGCGAATGATTTATTAGTGATTGATCTTCATTTTCCTCAAAAATAATGATTCCATCTACTTGAAATCGTTTAAACATTTCAACAGCAGAATTTGTAGAATTAATGGACAATATCATAGAGTAATCATTGTTTTCAATTTCAGCATTAATTTTTGTAACGAGTGTTGATAAGGCAGCCCTTTCAATTGTAGGCCAAACTAGCCCAATGGTTTTGGTTTCCTTTGAGACTAACCTTCTAGCAGCAAAATTAGGTTCATACCCTAGTTCTTTTGCGATTTGAAGAATTTTTGATTTTGTTTCAGGCTTTACGAGAGGGCTATTATTTAAAGCTTTAGAAACAGTAGAGAAACTAACCCCTGTTACATTGGCAATATCTTTAATGGTCACACCCATATATAAATCCTCCAAAAACATCAAGAAAATAATAACGTTGTTAATAGTATATGAAAAATGCATATGAATCACAATATTAAACATCTAAGGACATTGGCGAGATTTTACCCATAGTAATAAAATCAGTGCAAAACAAAATTATATTGAATTTAATTTTGCGAAAAATCTAAAAATTGTTTGTTATTTCATTTACTTTTAGTTATTATAAATAACAACGTTGTTATTTAGAGCCGACTATAACTTATAATGAGAATAGAGGTGATTTTCATGAATAGTTTAAACAGCCAGGTTTCGTATAAGCAGCTCAGTGCCTTTTTTTTACCATTAGGTTTTTCTGCTAGCTTAACTTCTATTACACATGTCATTATTAATGGAACGTTAACAAGATCTGAAGATGCTGCTTTTATTATCGCATGTTATGCGGTGGCTTTTGCTTTATTCGGGATTGTGGAGAGACCGATTATTGTTATTCGTCAAACGAGTTCTGCTTTAGTAAAAGATAAACAATCATTTAAACTATTAAATATCTTTTTATTGTATGTAATGGGTATCGTTTTTTTGTTTAGTTCCCTCCTGGCATATAGTTCAATTGGGGATTGGATGTATGTCCATTTTTTTAATGCAGACGAAAATATGGTACATACTATTTCACAAACCTTTAAAGTAATTACCTTTGTTCTACTCTTTTCGGGAATACGTGCGATTTATCAAGGAATTATTATCAACCATCTTGAAACAAAGTGGCTTACTATCGGGGTGGTTATTAGACTTATTGGGATGTTTGTTATAGCTTATCTATTAGTCATTATGGATTATATTACAAGTATGGGAGGAGCTTTCATCTTCTTAGTAGGGATGATTATTGAGTGTGCTATTAGTGTCTGGAAAGGGCATTTCATTATCAAAGATTATCCAGAAAATTTGAATTCTAATAAACTAAGAAAGTCTGATATATTTAAATTTTATACCCCATTAGTTTTTTACTTTATTATTCAAACAATGATGATACCAATCGTTTATGTTTTTCTGGCAAAATCAGAGAATATTCAAATGGGAATTGCCTCGTTTGCTTTAGCCTCGAGTATCACCAATTTGGTTTTAAGCTTTTTTATGTATACACACCAAATCGTTTTACAATTTTATGAGAAAAATAAAAAAAGAGTCATAAATTTTACTCTGTTAATAAGTGTTATTCCCTCCGTTTTATTAGTAGTATTATGTTTTTCATCAGCAGGTAATTGGTTCATGGAAACTGTAATGGGGGCTGATCGGGTTTTAGCTGAAACTACTTTAGAAGTACTAAAGTTCTTTTTATTAAAAACAATAGTGTATCCAATTGTAGATTTTCTAAATGGGTTTCTAATGCTTCAAAGACAAACTAATCGTATGATCCTTTCACAAGTGATTAATCTAATCGCTGTTCTTATCACTCTTTCCATTTTGATATACACTGTCCCACAATTGAATGGGATAAATGGGGCCATTGCAGCATCGATTGGGGAAGTGGCAGGATTGGTTGTTGTGTATTCGATAGTTAATAAAATGAGTCAGAGGAAGATTAGCGGGAAGGAAAAGATTACGTTAGGCATATAGAAAAAGGGAGGCTAATAAAGTTTATTAGCCTCCCTTTTGTTTCCATACATGGGTAAAGTTAATATAAAAGTAAGTAGAGGGTTTTGTCAGGTTTAGTCGAAATATAAAGAATGCCATATGTAAGGATTGA
The DNA here is from genome assembly GCF_010882125.1 of Peribacillus alkalitolerans. Lineage (GTDB taxonomy): Bacteria > Bacillota > Bacilli > Bacillales > DSM-1321 > Bacillus_BN > Bacillus_BN alkalitolerans. Next base: position 5,592 of record NZ_JAAGVZ010000010.1, read on the forward strand.
ATTCAAGATGACTATAAAACCTTTTTATTATCATTTCAAAATAAAAAATAAAATTTTTTCAATCATGTTGTTGTTATTAGTAATCTTTTGTATCTTCGGTATTTATGCATTTAATTATTTTTCAAGAATGTATGAAGATGAACTCTATAAACAGTCTGCTAAGACACTTCAATTATCTTCTGCTGTTTTGGATAAAGAATTAAATGAAATTGAACAACTTTCCTTTCAAATTAGTACAGATGATTTTGTGCAAAATTCTTTAAAACAGATAAAAGATAATCCAAAAGCATATGAAGTTTATCGAACAAAAGCCAAATTAATGGATACACTCGTTACATTCGCAACTCAAAAAAGATATATATCCTCTATTCAAATTATTGATTATTATCGTAAAAACTATGTTGCCGGATTTAATACGAAGATCAAATATCAGTCAAAGGATATACTCCCGCAAGTTTTCTCTAACAAAGGTGCAAATGTTTGGGCCGGGCTTGAAAACCAGAACAAATTAACAGCTACGAGAATCATTAGAAACAAAGAAAATTTAAGCCTTGCGTATCTTGGTACATTAATCATCACAATTGATATGGAAAAGCTCATTCGGGGTAGTCTAAAGATTCCCTCTGATAACGATTTTGTGATAACAAGAGATGACGGTATTGTCTATATGAGTAATCACAATAAAATAGATAATGATAGTATACCAATTGTTAAAGTTGGAAGCGGTTACGATATTATGAACATTGATAATAAGAACTTTTTAGTGGCTTATCAGGAATCAGAGTTTTCGAATTTAACTTACTATCATTTTCTTCCATTTGATAATATTACAGAACAATCAACCAACATCAAGCATTGGATGTTTATCTGCTTTATATTTATGTTATTACTTACTATATTCTTGAGTAGGAGAGCGGCAAGTGCCTTATCTAAACCTCTCGAAGGATTAACTGTAAAAATGAAGCAAGCTCAAAAAGGAAAATTTGAACAGTCTGACTTTAAGGAAGATACTTATCCTAATGATGAAGTTGGACAGCTACATGAAAATTTTCAAATTATGATTAATAAGACTAATGAATTAATAAAAGAAAATTATCAAAAACAATTAGTCATTAAGGAGACCGAGTATAAGGCGTTACAAGCACAAATTAACCCTCACTTTTTATACAATACCTTAGACTCTATTAATTGGATGGCAAAACTCAATAAACAACCCAATATTTCAATAATGGCAGAAGCATTGGGGAATATGATGAGAAATATTATTAGTAAAAAAGCACCGCTAATTTCAATTAAAGAAGAGCTGCAAATCGTCATTAATTATATAACGATCCAAAAGTACAGATATCAAGAAAGACTATATTTCTCGTTAGAAAGTTCACCTGATGTGGAAGAGTTTCTTATTCCAAAACTATCTATTCAACCAATTGTTGAAAATGCTATTCAGCATGGATTAGAAGAGTCTGTGGATGGATGTACCATATCCATAAGTACCCACTATTTAGATAATGGAAATATTAGTATTGTTATAGAGGATAATGGGCCAGGCATGGATGAAGGAACAATACAGTCTATTTTTAGCGGAGATTTAAAGTCTAAAAGAACCGGGATAGGATTATGTAATATTAACGATAGAATAAAACTTATGTTTGGAAATATATATGGAATAGAGATTAAGAGTGAACAGGATAAGGGAACTAAAGTTATCATCACATTACCATGTAGGATGGAGTGAAGGGGATCATGTATAAGGTACTTTTAGTTGATGATGAAATTAACATCCTAGAAGGAATAGCAGCACTTGTAGATTGGAAGAGCTGTGGAACACACCTTGTCAAGAAAGCTCATAATGGGCGTATGGCTTTTGATTTCATAATAGAAGATCCTCCTGACATTGTGATCTCTGATATTAAAATGCCAGGATTAAATGGCGTAGAATTGATTGAAAAAGTCAACAAAATATTTCCGAACATGAAGTTCATCATACTTTCTGGCTACGATGAATTTGAATATGCCAAAACGGTCATGCAATTTAATGTGAAATACTATTTGCTTAAACCTAGCAATGAAACAAAAATCGAAGAAGCATTACGAAAAGTGGTGCAGGAACTAGATGAACAGTTAGGTAAGGAACAATTTGTAACAAGTATTAAAAATAAGCTTCAAGATGTTATGCCTAAAGCAAAAGAACAATTCCTAAAGGAGATTATCACGAATAAAAAATATGGAATCCCTGAATGGGTATATTTTAGTCAACTATTTGAAATAAAGCTTACAACTGAAAATTTTAAATTAGTCGTTTTAGAAATAGATGAGGACCATGATTTTGAGAATATCTTTGCTTTAAAAGAAATCGTAGCAGAGCTATTAGATATTAACAACAAGATACAGCTATGTACAATCATTGGTGAGAAAATATTTATATTATGTGAAAATTGTCCTGATCCATGTTTAATTAATAGAATAAAGCAAGTAAAAGAAAGGTTCTGGGACATTTATAATATAAAATTCACAACAGCTATCAGTAGTGATGGAAGTATTAACCAACTTAGACGACTTTATAATGAGGTTATCGACTGTTTATCTCAACGCTTTTATTTAGGTAATGGAAGTATCATTTCAGTAAATGATTTACAAAAAGAAGATTCCTATTTTGATAATGTTCAATTGTTTGATCACGAGGATTTTATTTTTTCCATCAGAAGTGGGAATATTATGGAGGTTAAGCATTACTTAGAACTATTTTTTGAACAACTCAAAAAAGAAAAATACGATGTGAACGTGGTGAAATCGCATTGTCTTGAGATATATATGTCTATCATTAGACAAGCTAAAAAGGAAAAGATGGACGAGCTGTTTCATAAAATAATTGTTTTTCAAGAGTTTACTATATTAGGTGATTATAAAGAATTTATTGAAAGCGTTTCAGTCGAGATTGCTCAACAAAATTATGATCGAAATAAAGAATCTCAAAGTGACATCATACGAAAACTGATTGAATACGTAGGAAAGAATTTTGCTGATCAATCGCTCTCACTATCTAAAATAGCTAATGAGGTTTTTTATATGAATTCGGATTATCTAGGAAAACTTTTTAAAAAGGAATATGGTGAAAATTTTTCTAGTTTTCTAATAAAACTTAGAGTGGAAAAAGCGATTGATTTAATTGAAAATAACGGTCAGGTTAAAATGTTTGAAGTGGCTGAAGAAGTTGGGTTTGGAGACAATCCAAGATACTTTAGTCAAGTATTCAAAAAATATACAGGATTCACTCCTTCAGAATATAAAAATAACCTACTAATCAGCTAGCTTGCAGAGGTTTTCATAACCTCGAGCAAGCTTTTTTTATGACATAGACTCAGTAAAGGCTTTGTTTCATACGTGTTTGTTTTTTTATGGAAGGACATATTCGATATTGAGGCAGCTTTGTACCTTCCTGTGCGAGATGAAGGACATTTAGAGTAGGGTTCAGGTTGTATTGTTTTCATTTAGGGGGAAAAATGTAATCACTTATTCTTTCCCATAAAATCAAATCCTCTGATTTTTAAACATCAATGTCTGATATTTTTATTATTTAGAAAACTCACATAATTTATTATTATTTTAGAAAGCGTTTTCAATTTAAAAGGGGGGTTACAAGGATGAAAAAGAGAAACTTTTTACTGGTGCCTACGCTAATTTTGTCATTAGTACTAGGTGCGTGCTCAGGAAACCAAGCTTCCAATAATGAAAGCACTGAAAAAGAAAAAGAAAAAAAGGAAGTAGAAAAGGTTACGTTAAGAATGACTTGGTGGGGTTCTCAATCGAGACATGACCAAACACAGGCAATTATTGATTTATACGAAAAAGAAAACCCACACGTTACTATTGAACCAGAATTTACTGGGTTTGATGGTTATTTTGAAAAGATGGCTGCACAAGCGGCAGGTAACAATCTACCAGATATCATGCAGCAAAACTTTGGTGAGTATTTAAATCAATACGCAGATAAAGGCCTATTAACTGACTTAACAGAATTTGTGGAAAATGGAACAATCGATTTAGAAGGAGTAAGTGAAACAATCATGGAATCCGGTACAAAGGAAGGCAAGCTTCTGGGGATTCCAACAGGTACGAATGCTCTAGCAGCTGTTTACGATAAAGAAATGCTAGAAAAAGCAGGAGTAGCCCTTCCAAATGAAAGTTGGACTTGGGAGGACTACTTAACAGCTGCTAAGAAAGTTCACAAAGAATTAGGTACTTATGGTACTAGACTTTTAGAACCAAAGAATCTATTTGAATATTATTTAAGAGAAAAAGGCTTTAAGTTCTTTAATGAAGATGGAACAGGCTTAGGATACGATGATGACAAACTTTTAGAAGACTACTATGCAATGAATAAAGAGTTAGTGGACGCAGGTGTTGCACCAGGCTATGATGTCATTCAACAAATTAAGGGTGTTGAAGACGAACTAATCGTCCATGGTAAATCTCCATTTGATTTCCGTTGGTCAAATCAAGTAGGAGCTCTTACAAGTGCTGCTGGAAAACAATTTGAATTAACATTACTTCCAGGTGAAGGAAATGCTCAAGGTATGTTCTTAAAGCCTGCGATGTTATGGTCTATTCCTGAATCATCAAAGAATAAAGAAGAAGCAGCCAAGTTTATCAACTTCTTTATCAATAATAGTAAAGTTTATGAAATTGGTGGATCGGACCGTGGTGTTCCTCTTAAACAGGAAATTAGAGATGCAATGTCACCTAACTTAAGTGAAACAGATAAGAAAATCTTCGATTATATCGCTTTAGTAAATGAAAATAGCACTCCAATCGATAGCAACTACCCACCTGCATCAGCTGAGGTACTACAAGCATTAGCTGACATTGATGAGTTAGTTATTTATGGAGAATTGACTCCTGAAGCAGGTGCAAAGGAGTTTAGAAAGCAAGCAGAAGAGATTTTAAGTCGATAAAAATAAAAAAGTCGGTCCTGGTCTCTAACTACTGTCAGGACCACTTTTTTTTAGAATGCTAAGCATGCTTGAGTACTTTGGGAGCATCTTTCAAACTAACTATATCTTATAAGAAAGAGATGAGGGTAATGATACCGAAAAAAACTGAACAGCTAGACTCAGTTGTCAATATTCCAAAGACGACAGTTTCCAATAATCTCGTTAAACTTCTAAAGCCTAGAAAGAAAAAAGCTGGTTATGAAAATTTAACCGGATATCTTTTTATCTCACCTTTCATTATTGGATTGATTTGTTTAACACTATATCCAGTTGTATATTCCTTTTACTTATCTTTTACCGATTATGATTTGTTAGGAGATCCAAGGTGGACTGGCACTGATAACTATGTAAGGATGTTCACGAATGATCCGATGTTTTGGTCATCGATGAAGACTACATTCTTTTATGCAGGTGTCGCCGTACCGATTCGACTCGTTTTTGCCTTATTAGTAGCATTGGCACTAAATAAGATTGTCGAAATGGTTGGATTATACCGTACGATGTTGTACTTACCATCAGTAGTAGGTGGAAGTATTGCCATTTCAATTATGTGGAGACAATTATTTGGAAACGATGGAGCATTTAACTCGATTTTAGCTACGTTAGGACTGCCAACCCATTCTTGGTTAGGAGATCCTGATACAGCTATTTGGACAATTATTGTGTTATATGGGTGGCAATTTGGTTCATCAATGTTGATTTTCTTAGCTGGCTTGCGAAACATCCCAAAAACGTATTACGAAGCGGCAAGCGTTGACGGTGCTCGTCCGATTCAACAGTTTTTCATGATTACGCTGCCGCTCCTAACGCCAGTTATTCTTTTTAATACAGTCATGCAAGTTATAAATGGATTTATGGCCTTTACACCAAGCTTTGTTGTAACAAATGGTGGACCTATGAATAGTACAGTCTTATTCGTTCTTTATATGTATAGAAGAGCATTTGAATTCTTCGAAATGGGTTATGGCTCCGCAATGGCATGGGTGATGTTAGTTATTATTGCTGCCTTTACTGCGTTAATTTTTAAAACATCGGATAAATGGGTCCATTACGAAGGAGATCAAAAATAAGAAAGGAGAGTATGTTTATGTCTACTTCAACTAAAAAGAAGCTTAAAAAAATTACCCAGCATACGATTATGATACTCTTTACATTACTCATGCTCTATCCTCTTGCTTGGATGGTTGGCAGTTCTTTTAAAGAGAGCTCAACAGTCTTTATTGATGCTCATAAAATCCTTCCAGATGTATTCCGTTTTGAGAACTATGTAGAAGGCTGGAAAGGCTTTGGTGGAATTACGTTTTCAACCTTCTTTAAAAATTCCTTTGTCATTGTATTAATTTCAACAATCGGAAGTGTACTTTCTTCGACGTTAATTGCATTCGGATTCGCACGCATTAACTTTGTGGGAAAAAAATTCTGGTTTGTTTGCATGATGCTGACGATGATGTTGCCATATGAAATGGTTATGATTCCCCAATATATTATGTTTAATGGTTTTGGATGGATTGATACATACCTTCCTCTAATTTTACCAACGTTCTTTGGAGCACCGTTCTTTATCTTTTTAATTATGCAATTTATTCGTACAATCCCAACTGAGCTGGACCAAGCAGCCCAAATTGATGGATGTGGTACATTCGGAACATTCTTCAGAATTATCTGCCCACTAGTTTTACCAGCTATGATGACAGCAGCCATATTTTCATTCTACTGGCGCTGGGATGATTTCATGGGTCCTTTACTTTACTTAACAACTCCTGAGAAATATCCAGTGTCATTAGCCTTAAAACTATTTTCTGATCCAAACTCTGTCACAAACTGGGGTGCCATGTTTGCAATGTCGACAATTAGTCTAATCCCAGTATTCATCATTTTCTTCATTTTCCAGCGCTATATCGTAGATGGAATTAGCACGAGTGGGTTGAAATCATAAATTAGATTAAAGGAGTGGGAAAAATGGTTTCAATAAGCAGAAGCGAGAGGCGTAAACAACTTTTAACCCCTTTAGAGTGGGGAAAGGCAGCATGTGATTCTTTAATGGCGACTTATACACCTGCACAGCTACCTCCTGCTAATAGATGGCATTACCACCAGGGTGTCTTTTTATATAGCATGTTACAGCTAAATGAGACGGTTGGAAGTGAGGACTACTTCAACTATATCAGAGGATACGTCGACAATATTATTGATGAGGATGGAAACTTCTATTTTGATCGAGAAGAATTAGATTCGATTCAAGCTGGCCTATTACTATTTAAATTAGACCAAGTAACGAATGACCCGAGATATAAGATTGCGGCTACCAAGTTAAAGAATATGTTTCCTACCTTTAATAAAACCTCTGATGGAGGCTTCTGGCACAAGGATAAATACCCTTATCAGATGTGGTTAGATGGTTTGTATATGGGTGGAGTATTTGCTATGAATTACGGAAAACAGTATGGTGAGCCGGAATTATTAGAAATGGTCCTAGAACAAGAAAGACTGATGAGAAAACATACAATGGATGAAAAGACTGGATTATTCTACCATGCATGGGATGAAAAAAGGCATCAGCCTTGGGCAGACCCTGAAACTGGTAAATCACCTGAATTCTGGGGAAGAGCAATTGGTTGGTACGGTATTACCTTTAACGAAATTTTAGGATTTTTATCAAAAGATCACCCATCCAGACCTGAGCTTGTTCAAGCATTACAGGATCTTACTAAAGGACTGGTTCAGTTCCAAGATAGAGCTACTGGGCTTTGGTACCAAGTAGTAGATAAAGGACATGACATGAATAACTGGATCGAAACCTCTTGTTCAGCCTTATTTATCTATACAATTGCTCGAGCCATAAATGATGGTTATCAGGATGATAGCTTGAAGGAATATGCAATAAAAGGGTTCCGAGGTTTATTAGATAAAATGGAATTTAATGACGAGGGTGCATTTGTCATGCCTGAAATTTGTATCGGTACTGGGGTAGGCGATTATCAGCATTACTTAGACCGCCCAACTTGTGAAAATGATTTACACGGTGTAGGCTCCTTTATTCTAGCATGTATTGAAATGCAAAAATTATTACCTGAATTATAAAGTCCTAACTTTGTAGATTATAAAAAATGGGGTGCAAATCATGAAAAAGTTTGCAGTTTGTGGAGTAAGTAAAAGAGCAAACGGAATGTTTATTAAACCGATGCTTGAGAAGTTTTCAAAAACTAGTCAACTAGTTGCTTTACTAGACAACGATGCTAAAAGATTTACGGTCTGTAAAGATGAATTCCCACAAATTTCGAATGTTCCAGAGTATTTTGATTCAGAATTCGAAAAAATGGTGTTTGAAACAAAGCCTGACGTGATTATTGTAGCAGGTAGAGATGATACCCATGTCGATTATATCGTAAAGGCATTAAAGCATGATTTAGATGTAATCACTGAAAAGCCAATGGCGACAACAGCAGCAGACTGTAAAAGAATTATGGATGCAGAAGAGATCAGTAAAGGAAAAGTGACTGTTACATTTAATTATCGCTATAGTCCATACCATACAAAATTGAAGGAGTTAATCCTTGAAGGCAAAATTGGCAGAATTACTTCAGTAGATTTGAATTGGTATATAGATACATACCATGGCTCAAGTTACTTCCAACGTTGGAATCGTAATCGTGATTACTCAGGAGGGCTTTCTATTCATAAAAGCTCACATCACTTTGATTTAGTCAATTGGTGGATTGATCAAAAACCAGTTGAAGTATTTTCTTTTGGTGCACTCAATTACTATGGAAATAAAAGTGAGCTTAATCCGGCAGAAGAAGATGGACGTTATTGCTTTACATGTAATGTTAAGGATCAATGCTCTTACTACACTCGATGGAACTCAAGAAGTAACACGATAAAAGTTCAAGATGATCATATTGATTCCGATGCAAAAAGAAAAGATACCTACACCAATTATCGACCAGATCAATGTATCTTTGATTCTGAAATTAAGATTGAAGATACATATACAGCGACGATTAAATATGACAAAGGTGCTCTATTAAGCTATTCGATAAATTTTTCCTTACCATATGAAGGCTATAGGCTTGCAATTAATGGTACGAAGGGACGCCTAGAAACAACCGAGTTTCATGCACCATCACGTGTTCCTTTTCCAGTGAATGAGCAAACTATTGAATATTTTCCACTCTTTGGCTCTAAAGAAACCATTTATGTTGTCAAACGTGAAGGTGGACATGGTGGCGGTGACCCAGTGATTCAAGAAGATATTTTCCTGGGTGAAGATCCAACAAGACCTTATCGAATTCTTTCAGGAAGTGTAGATGGGGCATATGCTGTTACAACAGGTGAAGCAGTCTGGCGTTCAGCAAAAGAGAATAAACCAATCTATATTGAAGAACTTCTAAATACGCAAAAAGTGACTAATTAATAGAATGGTAGCTTCTGCAAATAGAGCTATCCCCTAAGTAATTTTGCAGAAGCTAAACCACCTATGTTAAAACCGCTGGGAAGGAGAAATATCAAATGGAGATGAACCGACTTTTAACAGGCATCTATAATCTATGCAGATGGATTACCCATTTTGCTTATATAAATCTTCTCTGGATAATGTTTACTTTATTAGGTGCAGTTATCTTAGGAATTGTTCCTAGTACTGTGGCAATGTTCGCAGTTGCTAGAAAAACAGCGATGGATAAAGAAGATATTCCAGTCTTTAAAACGTTCTGGAGAACGTATCGAACTGAATTTATTCGAGCAAATGGTTTAGGCTTGCTATTAATAGCCATAGGTCTAATTTGGTATTTGGACTTACAATTCTTTCGCCAGTTTGAAGGTCCATTTTATACCATTATGAGTTATCTAATGATGATGCTTGGAATGGTATATTTCATACTCCTTCTAAATATTTTTCCAGTTTATGTTCATTATGATTTGAAAATCTATCAATATTTGACCCATGCTTTAAAAATTGGATTTCTAAAACCTACAACAATCGTATGTATGTTAATTGGAAGTTTATGTACTTATTATTTTCTTATCTACTTACCTGGGTTAATACCAATCTTTGGGATTAGTTTTTTTGTTTATTTTAATATGTGGGTGGCTTATAAAACCTTTGAAAATATTGATGATGTTAAAGCTGAACAAACACATTCATATGTGTAGTTGAGCACTGGTAAAGTTGTAGGATTCGAATGATTGAAAACAAGTTTGTCATTTGAGGAGGTTATTTAGTGAAGAAACTTAAGCAGTTATTTGCTTTTGCGGTTTCACTTGTACTTTTACTTTCAACTATGAACTTCCATGGTTATGCTCAGGGCGTTGCAACTACTTCAGAAACAAACGATTGGACATTTAGTGCTTTTGGCGGCAACACCAGTACTACAAAAAATCCCCAGCCAACAATTGATGAGGGTGATTCAGTAACAATGGCTGTAACTGGTGGGAAAATAGCAAGTGGTGATGAGGGCCTTTCTTATTACTTTAGTAAACTCCTAGCCAATTCTAACTTTGAGATTAAAGCAAAAGCAACAGTTAAAAGTTTTAATGGTAATAGCGGCATTAGTACTCCAAATCAAAAATCCTTTGGGATTATGCTTAGAGACAAGGTAGGTAGCAATGGTGATTCGTCTACCCAGACGGCAAATTATGTGGCGGTTGGTGCTCTTGATACAGTTATGAAAGGCTTATATAAAAAAGGTACACAAACGAAGCTAAATCCTTTTGTTAATCAAGTGCCTCCTAAAGCAAATGAAGTATACGAATTATCGATTAAAAAATCCGGCAATACATATGTATTATCTTCCAACAACGAGACTGAAACAATTACGGTTAATGACCTTTTTAATGAACAAATATTTGCAGGGGTTTATGTTGCTAGAGATGCTGAAGTTACCTTCAGTAATGTTGAAATCACCTTTGCAAAGCAAGTTAGTGAGTTAATCTTAGACAGTAGTCAAATGAAAACGAAATATTTTTTGGGCGAAGGTTTAGATTTAACAGGCTTAAAAGTTACGGGTGTATATCCAGATGGAAGTCAAGAATTACTAACAGAAGATGAATATATTGTGACTGGTTTTAAAAGCAGCCAGGAAGGAACAAATACTATAAGTATTAACTATAACGGTTTAACCCAATTGATAAATCTTACCATAAAATCGGTTTCGGTAACTAATTTGGAAATAAAATACTATCCTGCCAAAACAGATTATTATGTTGGTGACCATTTTGATCCTGAAGGTATCGTGATTGTTGGTGAGTTTGAAAACGGACTTAAAGAAGAACTTACAAGTGATAAATATGAGCTAACGATTTCTGGAGAGTCCATTACTACCTTAGATGCACCAGGAACTGTGCCGATTACTGTAACATCCACTAAAACACCTGAAACATTTACCACCTTTCATGTTGAGGTAAAGGATGAAGAGGTGACCGATTTGAAAATCACACAATTACCACAAAAAACACTCTATTTTATTAATGATGAACTAGATATCGATGGAATGGTGGTATATGCAACCTATAGTGATGGCAATGAAGTCAGACTTTTGAGGGATGAATATTCTGTAACAGAACTAGATTCTACCCTTCCAGGAAAAAAAGATATTCTGATTACCTATAAGGGACAAACCGATGTTTTAGAAGTAACGGTTAAAGAAAAAGAACTGTCTGGTATATCGATCACACACTATCCAAAAACGACCTACCAAATCGGTGACAAGATTGATATGGCAAATCTAGAAATTTCGAAAGTCTATGACAATCAAGATAAAGAAAAACTTACAGATGATCAATATTCATTAGACACGACTAACTTTAATCACACAGTACCTGGAATATACGATGTAAAAGTAGTTCCCATAGATTCTAGAATCGAACCGATAACTTTAAAGGTTACGGTTAGAGAACCCAAGCATTATTCATGGAATACAATTCGATTCGGTCAATCAACCGACCATGACACGAATTATACGAACGTGGAAGAAGATGGAACTATTGAAATTGTGGCTCTCGAAGGAAAAGCGGGTAAAATCACCGGCGATCATGATGGGATCACCTTTTACTACACCGAAATTGATGCACTAGAAGATAACTTTTCATTAACGGCTGATATAAAGGTAAGGGAATATGCCAAGAACCCTCATGATGGTCAAGAATCTTTTGGGATTATGGCAAGAGATGTGATTGGGGAAGACGGCAATTCTAGTGTATTTGCTTCTAATATTGTAGGAATTGGCGGATATAGTGGTGGAACGCAGGAAGCAAATGGGACACAATTTTTTATCCGAACAGGAGTAGAATCATCGGATGGAGCCGGCAGCTTAGGTATACAAAAAATTATGTTAAAGAATGTGAAACCAGCTACTAATAACACGTATCCTACTAATGATTATAAGTTGACTTTATCTAAAACGAATAGTGGTTTTGTAGGAAGGTTAAATAATGATAAAGAAGAGATTTTCTTTGAACCTGAGATATTAAACGTACAAGACTCAAAGATTTACGTCGGTTTTTATACGGCCCGACTTGCAACGATCGAGGTAAGCAATATTGATTTCAACGTAACAGCAGCAAAAACAGATGTACCAAAACTAGAGCCGCCTGTGGAACCTATTGTTCCTGATTTTAATATCATTTCACTTGATAAAGTCTCAAAGGAAAACTATGAGTTTATGGTTCAAGCAAATGTGAGTGGGACTGTTACTGTTAAACAGGGTACAAAAGTCATTCGCCAAAATGCAGAAGTCAAGTCAGGAGAAATTTTCTCAATACCTACAACACTTGCTTCCAATAATCAGACAAACTTTAGTGTTACTTTTTTACCCAATGATTCTCAATACTTATCAAGCTACGATAAATTGGTGAAAAATTTTACTACAACGATGAAATCTTATGTACCAGACGGTGATATCTATGTAGCACCTAATGGAACAAGTAAAGGATCCGGAACGAAGGAAAATCCGCTTGACTTAGACACTGCAATTGATTTCGTGCGCGAAGGTCAAAAAATTATTGTCCAAGAAGGTCAGTATGTACGTCAGTCAAAACTAGAGATTCGCCAATATAATGACGGTTCAAAAGAAGCTATGAAATATTTAATTGCGGCTCCTGGTACTAGACCAGTCATCGACTTTAATAAAAGGTCTGAAGGTGTTGTTCTTAGCGGAGATTATTGGCACATAAAAGGAATAGACTTTGCACGTTCTGGTGGGAATACAAAGGGCTTTACGATAGGTGGAAGTCATAACATCGTAGAAAACAGTAGGTTTTATCAAAATGGTGATACAGGTCTGCAAATTAGCCGTACAGACAATTCCAATAACAAGTCTGAATGGCCATCCTATAACCTGATTCTTAATAGTACCTCCTTTGATAATCGCGATCCTTCTGATAATAATGCTGACGGGTTTGCAGCGAAACTAACATCAGGAGTAGGTAATATCTTTAGAGGATGTATCGCGCATCATAACATCGATGATGGTTGGGATTTATACACAAAAGCAGGTACAGGTGCGATTGGCCCCGTCCTTATAGAAGATAGCATCGCCTATAGTAATGGATTTTTAACAGATGGAACTGTCGGAAATGGTGACAAAAATGGATTTAAGCTTGGCGGCGAAGGAATCCATGTACCGCATATAATCCGAAATAGTATGGCATTTGGAAATGGTGCTGACGGGTTTACTAGTAATAGTAATCCTGGTGTGATTGCAATCGATAATATTGCCTATAACAATGCAGGCAGCAATTTATCCTTTAACACATATGGCCATATTACTCCTGATTTTACAATTGACGGTTTTGTTTCTTATCAAAAGGAACATCAGACATCAGATAACATTCCGTTAGAACTAAGCTCTGACCGGAATTTCCTGTTTAATGGCTCCTTTTCAGCAAATCAATCGGGTGTAAAACTTACTGATGAAAACTTTGCAAGTTTAGAAGCAGTAACAACATATGAAAGAGATGTTAATGGAAATATTATATGGGGTGATTTCCTTCGATTTAGGGTATTAACAGAGGTTGAATTTAGTCCAGCTGAATTAAATCTTAACAGCAATGGTGTTGTAACTGTTTATCTGCAGCTTCAAGAAGGATTTAACCTAGAGGAGATTAAATTTGATTCGATTCGTTTAAATGGGGAGATTAAACCAATCAATGAAAATGGATTAGTAAAAAATCCAATTTATGATCATGATTCAGATGGAGTTTTGGAATATGTAGTTAAGTTTTCACGAAAAGAGCTTGCTGTACTTTTAACTAAAGGTGATAACGTTCCTGTTACCATAAGTGGACATTTACAGTCGGGGACTCCATTTTTTGGTGAAACACATATTAAAGTAAAATAATTGCTTCTTAGGAGAGAGGTTAACCTCTTAACCTCTCTCTTTTTATAGATAAGGATGTATAAGTTTTTTATACATTGAAAATTGTCCAGCTCCATCGCCCAACGCCTAGTGGACTTCACTCTCCTTCCCTACGATAAGTCAACATCGAATCGCTATCGCTCTTCGTGTTTCCTTTATCTCAGTCAGAAGAGCTCCAGTCCATACAGCGCTAAACGGGCGCTTACGCTTTTCGAATAATAAGGGGATATCCACTTGGAAATTATTTTTATCTTAGTAAATATTATTCTGCCAGTCTTTATTTTAATTGGTATTGGCTGCTGGATGCATAAGCTTTTTTCACTTGACTTGTATTCCCTTGCTAAAATAAATGTTTACTTTCTAATTCCAGGCTTTGTGTTTATTAGCCTTTATAAAACTGAATTTTCATTAGATACCTTTTTAAAGGTACTGATTTTCTTTATACTTCTTAGCCTTATCCAATATTTCATTGTTAGATTAATATCCTGTTTATTTTCATATCAAAAGGGTGTGCGGGTAGTTTTTACGAATAGTGTCTTGTTATTTAATGCAGGTAACTTTGGTGTACCAGTAAACGATCTAGTATTTAAACAAGATCCGTTTGCGATGTCTGTGCAAGTCATCATCATGACATTTCAAAATGTTTTAGCATACTCCTTTGGAATCTTTACTTTAATGGCAGTAGACAAAAGTAGGAAAAATGCGGTTATTGGAATGTTTAAAATGCCAGTTTTATATGCCATGCTAGCAGGTATTTTATTAAATAGCATAAATGTAAAGCTCCCGTATTTTATGGTGAAGTCAGGTGAAATGATATCCCAAGCGATGATCGCTATCGCTCTTTTCACCCTTGGTGCACAGGTAGCACAGCTATCACTAAAACGCCCGTTACTGCCTGTTTATATCAGTATGATCGTAAGACTAGCAATAGGTCCTTTTGTTGGCTTTATATTAATCTATTTATTCAAATTTGAGGGGATTTTAGCTCAAGTGTTATTTATTGCTTCAGGGTTACCGAGTTCTGTAAATAGTGCAATTATTGCACAGGAGTATCAGAATGAGCCAGAAATGGCGGCGCAAATCGTTTTAACGACAACGGTATTAAGTGTCATCACTGTTACATGTACGATCCATCTCTCAAAGCTACTATTTACATAGCTCTGTTAAAACTTATTGTTGATTTATCCACTTAATTGATTGGAGTGGAAGGCGCTCGACTCCTGCGGGAGCAGCGGGACAGGTGAGACCCCACAGGCTTAAGTAGCGCCGAGGAGGCTCACCGCCCGCCCCACGGAAAGCGAGTGACTGGAACGGAAATCAACAGCTCCGTTTAACAGAGCCATTGACATAAGAAATTTCAATGGGGGGTTATTCCTTGAAAAAACTAAAAATACTAACACAAATATCACATTCAGGCGTTGTCGCAGTTGTTAGAGCTGATTCTAAAGAGGTCGCATTACATATATCAGAAGCATGTGTAGAGGGAGGTATTACTGGTATTGAAGTGACTTTTACAGTAGAAGGTGCTGATGATGTTATTAAGGAACTATCATCCATTTACCGAAATCACGCGGAAGTTGTAATTGGAGCTGGAACAGTGTTAGATGCCACTACAGCAAGGATTGCCATTCTAGCAGGAGCACAATTTGTTGTTAGTCCAAGCTTTGACGAGGAAACTGCAAAGTTATGTAACTTGTACCAAATTCCTTATATGCCAGGATGTATGACCATTACAGAAATGAAACGTGCTTTAGAAGCGGGTGTTGACATTGTGAAGCTTTTCCCTGGCAATGCGTTTGGACCGGATTTTATTAAAGTTGTGAAAGCACCTTTACCACAGGTAAATATTATGCCAACAGGTGGAGTAACCCTAGAAAATGTTGATCAATGGATAAAGAATGGATGTGTAGCAGTAGGTGTCGGCGGCAATTTGCTGGCTCCGGCAAAAACAGGTGATTATGGAAAAATTACAGAATTAGCAAGACAATATGTTCAAAAAGTTCAAGAAGCTAAGGGGGCGTTAATATGAAAAAGATAGTCACCCTTGGAGAAATTATGCTTCGCCTTTCCACAACTACTGGAGAAAGGCTCTTCCAAGCAGATCAACTAACCATGCAATATGGTGGTGCCGAAGCAAATGTGGGTGTCTCGCTCTCTCGCTTTGGACACGAGGTTTATTTTGTTAGTAAAGTGCCAGACAATCCTTTAGGAACAGCGGTTGAGAGATATTTAAAATCACATGGTGTTCACACAGAATACTTGATAAAAGGCGGAGAAAGACTAGGTACCTATTTTTTAGAAACGGGAATAGGTCCGAGGAGTGCCCAGGTTACGTATGATCGTAAGTACTCTAGTTTTTCGAAGTTGACTTTGGAAGAAGTGGATTTTGAAAAAATATTAGAGGAAGCTTCACTATTCCATATATCGGGCATAACACCTGCGTTATCTCCTAGTCTTAAGGAGTTGACGTTTGTAGCTTTGAAAAAAGCAAAGGAACTTGGTGTCACTACAAGCTTTGATTTTAATTATCGTGCTAAATTATGGAGTCAAAAGGAAGCGGGAGAAACCATTCAGCCACTCCTTCCTTATATTGATATTTGTTCATGCGGAGAATTGGATGCTATCTATCTCCTAAACTTGGAAAAGGCGGATGACGGATTACAGAAGGAGCATAAGTTAATCTACTATTACGAAAAAATACATGAAATGTATCCAAATATTAAGTATCTTAGTTCAACCTTCCGTACAGTGATTTCAGCTACAACTAATACTCTGCAAGGGAATTTATATTGTGAAGGAAAACTGTTTCAATCAAGAGTCCACCAAATCGATCATATTGTGGATCGTGTTGGCGGCGGTGATGCCTATGCGGCAGGTATCTTAAACGGAATCATTGAACAGCAATCACCGCAACAGATTGTTTCTTTTGCTACTGCGGCATCAGCTTTAAAGCACACTGTACATGGTGATTGTAATGTGTTTTCGAAGGATGAAATCATCGTATTTGCAGAAAATGAACCGGGCAAAATTGTCCGTTAAGACGCCCGTTTAGCGCTGTAGAGACATTGCACTTGGATGGTGAAGTCCACTAGCCGTACGGTGCTGCTAGAAAATAAAAACCGTTTTTTGGGAGGAATCAAAATGGAAACTCGTTATGCCAATCATCCAGAGGAAATTAAAAGATACAATACCGATGAATTAAGACAACACTTTTTAGTTGAAACGCTTTTTGAACCAGGAAAAGTGCACTTAACGTACACACATGTAGATCGAATGATTTTTGGAGGAGTGACTCCAGCAGATGAGGAATTAACGATTAAGCTGGATAAAGAATTAGGAGTTAGTTATTTCCTTGAGCGTCGTGAGCTAGGGATTATTAATATTGGCGGAGACGGATTTGTCATTTTGGATGGCGAGGAATATAACATGCATCGCCGCGATGGCCTATACGTTGGAAGAGGGACCAAAGAAGTATTATTCCGTTCAAAGAATCCTGAAAATCCAGCAAAATTTTATATCAACTCGGCTCCAGCCCATCATACGTACCCAACTGTAAAAATTGATATTAACGAAATTAATCCGTTAGAAGCTGGTGCTCCAGGAACATTAAATGAACGGAAAATTTATCAATATATCCACCCTAATGTTTGTGAAAGCTGTCAGCTTCAAATGGGATTAACGATGTTATCTCCAGGAAGTGTTTGGAACACAATGCCGTGTCATACTCATGAACGCCGTATGGAAGTATATTTGTATTTTGATATGGAGCCTGAAACTCGTGTCTTTCATTTTATGGGTAAACCAGATGAAACAAGGCACTTAGTAATCAAAAACGAACAAGCAGCTATTTCGCCAAGCTGGTCCATTCATACTGGAACCGCTACAAGTAACTATACATTTATCTGGGGAATGTGTGGAGAAAACATTACGTATACCGACATGGACCATGTCAAAATGGAAGAATTAAGATAATAGAGTCGTTTTCATAGATATACCAATATGGGGGGGGAAATTAAATGACAACTCAATTAAGTGATTTCTCGTTAGACTTTTTCTCATTAACAGGAAAGGTTGCGATCGTTACTGGAGGTAACACCGGTCTTGGCCAAGGCTATGCAGTAGCCCTTGCAAAGGCAGGTGCAGACCTTTTTGTCGTCACGCACGGTACAAATTGGAATGAGACAAGAGAATTGATTGAAAAGGAAGGGCGTCAGGTAGAGTTTTTCCAAGCTGACTTATCGAATAGGCAAGCTATTAAAGATGTCGTTTCTGAATGTATAAAAGTATATGGAAAGATTGATATTTTAGTAAATAATGCAGGAACGATTCGTCGTTCTCCATTACTAGAGTACAAGCAAGAGGATTGGGATGCAGTGATGGATCTTAATCTAAATGCTGTCTACTTTTTAAGTCAGGAAGTAGCAAAGGTTATGGTAGAGCAAAAGAGTGGGAAAATTATCAATGTTGCTTCAATGCTTTCCTTTCAAGGCGGGAAATTTGTACCGCCATACACGGCAAGTAAGCATGCTGTAACAGGGCTGACAAAATCCTTTGCTAATGAATTAGCGGAGTATGGTATTCAAACAAATGCGATTGCACCAGGATATGTTGCGACTAATAACACTGCGGCGATTCGTGAAGATGAAAAAAGAAACGCAGAAATATTATCGCGTATTCCAGCTGCACGATGGGCAACACCTGTTGATTTAATGGGTGTGGTCGTTTTTCTTGCAAGCAGAGCATCAGATTATATGAATGGTCATACACTTGCAGTCGACGGTGGTTGGTTGGCAAGATAAATTTGTACATCAATGCTTCCATATCGAAAAACTAATGATATATGGAAGCAATGAATCCGCTTAAGGTTGGAGGCTAGGAGAAATAATGAATTTAGGTATCCGAGCACATGATATAGAAGCAAACTCATTAGAGGAGTTAGTAAAGGTTGTATCTGAGAAAGGACTCACGTCCGTTCAGCTAGCCTTAAGCAAATCCTTGAAGAGTATCAATACTGATTTAGGATCTCTAAGTCCAGGATTTGCTAGGCATATTGCTCAAGCATTTAACCAGCAGCAAATTCATATTGCCGTCTTAGGCTGTTACATTAATATGATTCATCCAGAACCAATCGAAAGAAGAAAAGCTTTAGAACGCTTTAAAGAGCATATTCGTTTTGCCAGAGATTTTGGATGTAGCATTGTTGGCACGGAAACCGGGAATGTGAATGCCAAAATGGCTTACACCGAAGATAACTTTAAAGAGCAACCTTTTCTTGATGTGGTGGAAAGTGTTAGGGATCTTGTGAATGAAGCCGAAAAATTTGGAGTGATTGTAGGCATAGAAGGTGGTATTAATCATCCTGTCTATTCGCCTCGTGTTATGAAAAGGCTTCTCGATCAAATTGATTCTAACAATCTTCAAGTGATTTTTGATCCGGTCAATTACTTAACTATATATAACTACGAACATCAAGAAGACGTTTTCAAGGAAGCTATCAATCTTTTTGGTGATAGAATTGTGATTCTTCATGCAAAGGATTTTATCATCGAGAATAATTGGATCAAAACTGTACCTGTTGGTAAGGGATTATTAAATTATCAGGCCTTATTTGAATTACTAAAGGCTAAAAAGCCTTTTATTAATATATTAATGGAAGCTACTAAAGAACCGTTTATAGATGAAAGTATTACATATTTAAGAGATAAATATCAAAATGGCTAGAACGACAAACCTACAAGAAAGCCGGTGTGATTGATGAAGAATTTTATGGATGAAAATTTTTTATTAAATAATGATACGGCAGTTACATTATTTCACGATTATGCGAAAGAAATGCCGATTATCGATTATCACTGCCATTTAAGTCCAAAGGAAATCTTTGAAAATAAGTCTTTTAGGAATATTACCGATGCCTGGTTAGGAGGGGACCATTATAAATGGAGAGTTATGAGAGCCCTTGGTGTCGATGAAGAGTTCATTACAGGCAAAGCAAGTGACTATGATAAATTTTTAGCTTGGGCTGAAGCGGTGCCTTTATTGATTGGTAACCCACTATACAATTGGACTCATTTAGAGCTTCAAAGATTCTTTGGTATTAATGGAATTTTAAACAAAAAAACCGCACCGCATATATGGGAAAAGGTAAATGATCAATTAATTAGAGAAGATTTCCGGGTAAGAGATTTAATTAAAAAATCCAATGTAAAGGTAATTTGTACGACTGATGATCCGGTTGATCGTCTTGAATACCATCTCCAATTAAAAGATGATAATAATTTTGATGTGAGCATTGTCCCAGGATTTAGACCAGATAAAAGTCTTGAAATAAATCGTGATGGCTATGGTGACTGGATAGGAAAACTTCAAGAAGTCTCTGGTATTTCTATTCAATCATATACGGATTTTCTAAGTGCACTAGAATCAAGAGTACGATATTTCCATTCAGTTGGGTGCAGAGTTTCTGACCATGCGATCGATACGATGGTTTACGAAGAAACTACAGAAGAGGAAGTAGCACAAATCTTTGCCGAGGCTTTACAGAATAATAAAGTTTCACTTGAAAGTGATAAAAAATATAAAACTTATACATTAAAATTTCTTGGTAAGCTATACGCTGAATTAGATTGGGCTATGCAATTCCATATTAATGCGTTACGAAGCAATAATACGAGGATGTTTAAAGTTTTAGGACCAGACACAGGTTACGACTCTATGAATGATGGAGAAATTGCTAAGCCATTAGTTCAATTATTGGATTCATTAGATCAAGAAAATGCGCTTCCCAAAACAATTCTTTATTCCTTAAATCCAAAGGATAATAATGTGATAGCTGCAATGATTGGTAGTTTCCAAGGCGGAGGAATCCCTGGGAAAATCCAATTCGGAACAGCTTGGTGGTTTAACGATACAAAAGATGGAATGCTTGATCAAATGAAATCGTTAGCCAATATGGGCGTATTTAGTCGTTTCATCGGAATGTTAACTGATTCAAGAAGCTTCCTATCTTATACAAGACATGAATATTTTAGAAGAATTTTATGTAATCTTGTCGGAGAATGGGTGGAAAATGGTGAGGTACCAAAAGATCTCGACTTATTAGGAGAAATTGTACAAGGTATTTCTTACAATAATGCAAAGGATTATTTCAACTTTCAGTAAGAAGAGGTTCATAGCACTTCGAAATGTGGAGGTACACTCATGAAAAAATTAAACAATAGTTTAATAGATAGAAAGATTTATCCAGAGAAGGTGCTGCAATTCGGTGAGGGGAATTTTTTACGAGCTTTTGTTGATTGGCAAATAAACGAGATGAACAAAAAAACGGACTTTAATGGAAGTGTCGTTGTGGTTCAACCTCGTGGCCAAGAAAAAGTGGAAAAATTGAATCAACAGGATGGATTATATACCCTTTATTTGCAAGGAATAAAAGAAGGAAAAGCAGTTAAAGAGTATGAGGTTATTCAATCTATCAGTAGAGGAATCAATCTTTTTACACAATATGAGGAATATATCAAGCTAGCAGAAAGTCCTGTGCTACGCTTTATTTTATCTAATACAACAGAAGCGGGCATCATCTTTGATCAGACAGACCGATTAGAGGACCGACCACAAAAAAGCTTTCCCGGAAAATTGACCGCTTTTTTATATCATCGCTTTATCGCCTTTAATGGGAATAAAAACAAAGGATTCATTATCATTCCTTGTGAGCTAATAGAAAATAGTGGAGAAATCTTAAAGAATATTGTCTTACAATTTGCAGATTTATGGAATCTTGAGAAAGAGTTTAGTAACTGGATTCGGGAGGCTAATACGTTTTGCAGTAGTCTAGTCGATAGAATCGTCCCAGGTTATCCAACCGAAACGATAGATGAAGTAACAGAGGAGCTTGGGTATGAAGACGACTTTATTGTCGTAGGTGAACCTTATCATTTATGGGTCATCGAAGGTCCGGAATGGATTAAAGATGAATTTCCAGCTCATTTAGCTAGTTTAAATACCATGGTTATAAAAGAGCTAAGCCCTTATCGTACTAGAAAAGTGCGAATATTAAATGGTACCCATACGGCTATGACACCAGTTTCCTACTTATATGGTTTAAATACTGTGGCAGAGTCAGTGGAACACAAGGTTATTGGTCATTTCATTAAGGAATTGATTTCTGAAGAAATTATTCCAACACTAGATCTTCCATTAGGCGAATTAAATTCATTCACAGATGACGTGATAGAAAGATTTAAAAATCCTTTTATCCAGCATTATTTGCTAAGCATCGCGTTAAATTCCATGTCAAAATTTAAAACACGCGATTTACCTTCTTTATTGGAGTATTACAACCGGAAGAAAGAATTGCCGAGAAAACTTGTTTTCTCTTTGGCTGCCCTTATTGCCTTTTATAAAGGCAAAAGAGGTGAAGAAGAAATTATCCTTAAAGATGATTTAGATGTTTTACAGTTGTTAAAAGAACAGTGGCGTTCCTTTGACTGCACACCTGAAAGCATTAAATCTATTGTTACAAATGTTCTAGGATACGAGAAAATATGGGAAATTGATTTAAATAAGGTTCCTGGATTAACGGCCGCTGTTGCAGATTATTTATTTGAAATAGAAACGGTAGGAATGAAGAAAGCAATCGAAGCTGTTATCGGAGAAAAGGCTGTATAAATTGGAGGATTGAGCCTGATGGAATTTATCCAACTTCATGAAAACGATAATGTAGTTGTCGCATTAAAAGACTTAAACGCAGGTCAGGTTATTTCCATAAAGGGGAATGATATCCTCTTGAAAGAAGTTATCAAAAAAGGGCATAAAATCGCGATAAAAAACATGGATGTTTCTAATCATGTCATCAAATACGGATCACCAATTGGACATGCGACTATTGAAATATCTGCTGGTGAGCAGGTCCATACACATAATATGAAAACCAATCTAGAGGGAATTCAAGAGTATCATTTTCAACAAAAATTAAATCATAATCCGTATGAATTTGAGAATTTAACATTTCAAGGCTATAAAAGAAAAAATGGTCAAGTTGGAATTCGCAATGAATTATGGATTGTTCCAACAGTGGGTTGCGTAAATGGTGTTGCTGAACGAATGATTAAGCTATTTGAAAAGGAAGTTGGGGAGGCTAACCCGTTTGAAAGCTCACTAGTGTTAAAACATAATTATGGTTGTTCGCAATTAGGAGACGACCATGAGAATACTAGGAAAATCTTACAGAATGCGGTCCTTCATCCCAATGCAGGAGGGGTGCTTGTTTTAGGTCTCGGCTGTGAAAATAACAATCTCTTAGAGTTTAAAGAAAGTCTTGGAGAATATGATAAAAAACGCGTGAAGTTTTTGGCCTCTCAAGAAGTTTCTAACGAAATTGAAGAAGGCGTTAAGCTTTTAATGGAAATTTATGAAGAAGCGAAAAACGATAAGCGCGAAACTGTGCCATTGTCGGAGTTGAAGGTTGGGTTAAAATGTGGAGGATCGGATGGATTGTCAGGTATTACAGCCAATCCTTTATTAGGGCGATTTTCTGACTTCCTAGTTGCTCAAGGTGGGACAACGGTTTTAACAGAAGTACCAGAAATGTTTGGTGCAGAGACCATCTTAATGGAAAGAGCAGCCAATGAAGTAGTCTTTGATAAGACCGTTCAATTAATTAATGACTTTAAACAGTACTTTATCGATAATAAACAACCTATTTATGAAAATCCATCACCAGGGAACAAGGCTGGTGGTATTACAACTCTTGAGGATAAATCTCTAGGTTGTACACAAAAAGCAGGAACATCAACTATTAGAGATGTGCTTAAGTATGGAGATCTCTTAACGGAAAAAGGACTCAATCTTTTAAGTGCTCCAGGTAATGATCTGGTAGCTTCATCGGCTTTAGCTGCTGCAGGATGTCAGCTAGTCCTGTTTACAACTGGTCGAGGAACACCTTTTGGAGCATTTGTACCGACAATGAAAATTTCGACTAATACAGCGCTATATGAAACCAAACCCCATTGGATTGACTATAACGCAGGCGTATTATTAGAGGAAGAACCTGATATCGTTTTAAGAGATTTTACTAACATTATTATTCAAGTAGCTAGTGGGGAACTTGTTAACAATGAGAAAAATGAATTTAGAGAGATTGCAATCTTTAAAACTGGCGTAACTCTTTAAACTATTTTTATAGCATATAGAAAAAATTAAGCCAATGCTTTGATTTATTCATCGTATTGGCTTTTTTCGTGTACATATATTAAATTTGTAAAAAGTCATAATTTTACACCAATTAAGTCAATTCCGTCTCCCTTAATCATCTGAGCCTAAATTATAATAAAAAGAAAGCGATTACATTACAAAAACGGTGGTGAAATAGAGTTGAATACAAACTTCGAAACAAATGAAATCAACAGAAAAACAGAGATTAAGGTAGTATCGAAAAGAAAAGCAAAAATAAGAAATATCCTCACTTATGTAGCTTTTGTTGGACCAGCTCTATTATTTTTCCTTGTTATTCAGATTATCCCTTTCTTTATGGGAGTTTATTATTCCTTTACATCATGGAATGGAGTTAGTTCAGTAGTTGAGTGGGTTGGATTAGAAAATTATATAAAAATATTTAAGAATGATCCTAATTTCGTTAATTCCTTCCTATTCACAACAAAATTTATGTTTGCAGCTGTCATTATTAGTAACTTACTTGGATTTAGTTTAGCTCTATTATTAAATGCTGCCTTAAAGTCTCGTAATATGTTAAGAACTGTATTTTTTATTCCTAATGTTATTGGTGGACTATTACTTGGTTTCATCTGGCAGTTTATTTTTGTAAAAGGCTTTGCTTCAATCGGAAATATAACGGACCTTGCCGTATTTAAGCTTCCCTGGCTAGGAGATGAAGCTACTGCATTCTGGGGGATTGTAATTGTATTTGCATGGCAAATAGCTGGATATATGATGGTGATCTATATCGCCGCTTTACAAGGTGTGGATCAGAACTTAATAGAAGCAGCAAAAATAGATGGTGCATCCAACTGGACTCTATTGACCAAGATTATTATTCCTCTAATTTTACCAGCTTTTACTATCTGTATCTTTTTAACGATTTCCATGGCATTCAAAATATTTGACCTCAATATTTCATTAACGAATGGTGGACCATTTAACTCGACACAGTCAGTAGCGATTAATATTTATCAAGAGGCATTCCAAAACAATCGATATGGTTTAGGGACTGCAAAATCGATTCTTTTCTTCTTAGTAGTTGGCATATTTACAACTGTCCAAGTATTGATTACGAAGAAGAGGGAGGTTGAAGCATAATGAACAGATATACAAAGAAAACATTCCTGTTGGAAATTATCGGGATTCTGCTTGGTATTCTTTTTCTCATCCCATTTTACTTTGTTTTAATAAATTCTGTTAAAGGCTTTGCGGATATTTTAATCGACGCAGCTTCATGGCCAAAGGAAATTTTATTTAGCAATTACCAAAAAGTTTGGGAGATTATAAATTTCCCTAAAGCATTCTGGAATTCTTTAATCATTACCGTGCTTAGTAATATTGGGCTAGTTGTGATCAGTTCTATGGCTGCTTGGAAAATGGTTCGAACTCCAGGTAAGTTAAGTAAATTCTTATTTATCTTTTTTATCGCAGCAATGGTAATTCCATTTCAAACAGTTATGATACCTCTTATGAAGTTAGGAGGAACATTAGGTCTTACAAATAGTATCCCAGGACTTGTCATGATGTATTTTGGGTTTGGTGTACCGCTGTCATTATTCCTTTATCATGGCTTTGTAAAAACGGTACCAATCGAGATTGAGGAATCAGCTAGAATTGATGGGTGTAGTCAATTTGGCGTGTTTTGGAGGATCGTTTTTCCTCTTTTAAAACCGATTACAGTAACGGTTATTATTCTTAACACATTATGGATCTGGAATGACTATTTATTACCTTTACTCGTGCTACAGGATGCTGAGCTAAGAACCATTCCGTTAGCGACAAGCTCTTTCTTTGCTCAATATACAAAACAGTGGGATATGGGGCTAGCTGCTCTTGTACTAGGGATTACTCCAGTCATTATCTTCTTTCTATTTTTACAAAAGCATATTATTAAAGGGATTGCATCAGGTTCGATTAAGTAGATATTATTTTTTTGTAGATATCTAAATAGATAGAAACAAAAATTAATATAAAAAACATATATATTTAAGGGAGGTCAATGCTTATGAAACGCTTATTTCTTATGGCTTTATCTTTGTTATTAGTAGTAGGGATTATTGCTGGATGTTCTTCTAAAAATACTTCGAGCAATGATAAAACGAAGGATGATCCAAAAACAGAAGATGAAGTTGTAACCCTTAATTTATTCCAATTTAAGGTGGAAATTGCAGAACCTCTACAAAAAATGCTAGACGAATTTGAAGCAGAACACCCAAACATCAAGGTTAAGCTTGAAACGGTTGGTGGTGGTGCTGACTATGGTGCAGCATTAAAAGCAAAATTTGCTTCCGGTGAAAAACCTGATATTTTCAACAATGGTGGATTTAAAGAGTTAGAGCTTTGGAAAGAACACTTAGCAGATCTATCGAATGAACCATGGGCAAAACACGTACTTCCGATTGGTAAAGTTCCAATGACAGATACAGATGGTAAACTATATGGAATGCCTGTAAATCTTGAAGGCTACGGATTTATTTATAACAAAAAGTTATTTGCAGATGCAGGTATTACTGAGCCACCTACAACTATTTCTGAATTAAAAGATGCTGCAGCGAAGCTTAAAGACGCTGGTATTACTCCATTTTCTGCTGGATATGGAGAATGGTGGGTAATTGGTCAGCATTTATTAAATATTGGCTTTGCACAACAAGATGATCCAATTGCTTATATCGAAGGCTTATATGATGGTTCAGAAAAAATCGTTGGGAATGAAAAATTCAAGCAATTTAAAGAAGTATTAGATACAGAAATTAAATTTGCCAACGAAAATCCTATTACTACAGACTATAATACTCAAGTTACACTATTTGCTTCTGGTAAAACAGCAATGCTACAACAAGGTAACTGGACTGAAAACATGATTACTGAAATCAATCCTGATATGGAGATGGGCTTCTTACCAATTTCTATTAGCGATGATGATTCTGCTGATCGTCTTCCAGTTGGGGTTCCGAATAACTGGGTAGTAAACAAGAATTCTGAACATCTTAAAGAAGCAAAACTATTCTTAGATTGGATGGTTTCTTCTGAAACAGGTAAACGCTATCTTACAGAAGAGTTTGCTTTCATTCCTGCATTTGATAATATCGAACCGTCCGGTTTAGGAGATTTAGGTCAATCTATTCTTGAATACTCTAAAGCTGACAAAACGATTCCTTGGACTTGGTTCAGATGGCCAGATGGAGCTAACAAAGAATTTGCTGCTACGATCCAAGAATATGCAGTTGGAAAAATTGACTATGATACTGTTTTACAACGTTTCCAGGATACATGGGATAACTTGAAGTAAATAATATAGAAGCAACTTTAGAAAGCATGTCTTATATTAGACGTGCTTTCTATTCTATCTATCTCGTGAATATTACTTAATTTTCTGAAAAAAATTTTAATTATGTGATTTAAAACTTTATACTGATGAAAGGAGGAGTAAAGGAGGTAATAAAATGTTTAGCTCTAGCATCCGGAATAAACTTATCGTGTTATTACTTGTTACCACAATTTTGCCTTTTGGTACTTCTATTGTCATTACCTATTTTCACACGAAAGAATCTTTAAAGAATCAAGTAGTCCAAGAGAATAGAAATCTCCTCTATCAAGGAAAGGTTAACTTAGAAAGCTATATAAATGAATTAAACGGGTTAACTTTATCGTTATATAATAATCCTGGTTTTATAAATTTCCTTAGGTCCCCAGATAAAGAAAGTAATTACTTAACCATCGGAATAATCACAAATGTTTTACAAACAATTCTATATGCTGAAGATAATATCAAAGGAGTTCATATCATCCTTGCAGAAGATGATAGAGTCATTTCTGCATCAAAACGGTCAGCTGTCGTTTTTTCAAGAAATGTAACGGCAAAAAATGAAGAGCATTATATAAAGGCGATTGAAAGTCCCTATAATATGTATATCGAACCTATTCATACGCTTTATGAGAATTCGGACAATAAACCTAAAAATGTCATTTCTTTGCATCGTTCACTGACGAATATACCATCTGATCAAGTACTTGCTTACATATCTTTAGAAGTAACACCTGATAAAATCTATAAGTTAAGTCAAAATCTATATAACCAAAATACGGAGGAATTCTATATTGTCTCTTCTGAAGGAGAGTTAGTATATAGTTCCAATAACAAGGTATCTGCCAATCTACATAAGCAAAAATGGATTGAAAGACTTATTCAAACAAAACTTAAAAAAGGGACTATGGAATGGAAAGAAGGTTCATTCAATGGTGTTATGATTTACAATCGAATTCCTCAATCTGCTGGAGGATGGATATTAGTAAAGAGAATCCCTTATGCCACCTTATACGAAAGTGCATTCAATGTTACAAAGATAAACATCATGTTTGGCGTAATTGGATTGCTACTTGTCATTTTGGCCACTTTATATGTTTCTTTTAAAATTACATCACCAATTAGGATTTTATTAAAATACATTCATCAAGTCGAAAAAGGTAACATGAAAGCCCAATTTGAATCATTAGGAAATGATGAAATTGGTATTCTAGGTTATCGGTTTAAAAAAATGATGGAAAAGATTAATGGCTTAATTGATAGAGAATATAAACTTGAATTGGAAAACAAAACAAACCAATTAAAAGTACTTCAATCTCAAATAAATCCTCATTTCTTATATAACGCCTTACAATCTATTGGAACTGTAGCATTAAAAAATAAAGTACCACAAATTTACTCTTTAGTTACTCAGCTCTCTATTATTATGAGATACGGGATGAATATGGCTGAAGATAAGGTACCTTTAAGGAAGGAAATAAATTATATAAAAGCATTTTTACTTTTACAAAAGGAACGATTTGGCGACCAATTAGAGTATTCCATTCATGTTGATGAGGAAATGTTAGATGTTCATGTTCCAAAAATGATTTTACAGCCAATAATTGAAAACTATTTCAAACATGGATTTGAAAAAAGAGATGGAATTGGAAAAATCAAATTAGAATGCAAAAGAGAGAAATCATCTTTACTAATAAAAGTTCTTGATAATGGGATAGGTGTACAAGAAAGCCGCCTTGAAGAGATTTATAAGCATTTGAAGGAAGAAAGCAATGGAGAACAAGGAAAAGGTGCAGAATCAAATATCGGAATAAAAAATGTGTATGCTCGTTTAAAGCTCTATTATGACAACTTAGCCACTTTACAACTTGAGAATCGAGAAGAAGGAGGCTTTTTTGTAAGCATTAGACTCCCAATAACTATGGAGGGTAATACACATGAAAGCGATCATAATCGATGATGAGAAGCATGTCCGTGAGGGACTTCATCTTTTGGCAGAATGGGAGAGGCATGGAATAGATAGGATATTGGAAGCTGAAGACGGTAATGAAGCCATCAGGCTCATATCTGAGCATCGTCCCTCAATTATTTTTACAGATATGAGAATGCCGAAAAGAGATGGTATTAGTCTCTTAAAGTGGCTCCATACGTCTGAAATTCAAAGCAAAACGATTGTAGTAAGTGGCTACGACGATTTTGAATATATGAGAAATGCCATTTATTATAAGAGCTTTGATTATATTTTAAAACCTATTGATCCGGAAATATTAAATGAAACGTTAGAAAGAGCTGTAAGCGAATGGAAAGAACAAGCTTTATCAAGAAAGTACAGTGTGGAACATGTACAGGAGAAAAATGTAATTGTTCAAAATGAAGAAAAAAACCACATGCAAAAAATAGAAGAATATTTAAAACTTCACTATCAGCAGGATATCAATTTGCAAGATATTGCTGATCGATTTTTCTTAAATAAAGAATATATTTCTAGAAAATTTAAGCAAGCATTCAACGAAACATTAACAGATTACTTAACGAATATTCGGATAGAAAAAGCTAAAGAACTACTTCAAAATCCAAATCTAAAAATATATGAAATTGCGTATCAAATTGGCTATCAAAATGAAAAATACTTTAGCAAAGTATTTAAAAAACTAATGGGAATCACACCGAATGAATATCGAAATTTATTATTTTTAAAATAGAATGGGAGGTTATCTATATGATGAAAGTCCTTGTTTGGAATGAAAATCGACATGAGCAAAAGGATCCAGAAGTGAGGGAAGTATACCCAGAAGGAATCCATGGAACGATTGCTGCCTTTTTAGGAGAGGCACAGTTTGCAGTGAATACTGCCATTTTGGACGATCATGAGCATGGCTTATCAGATGATATTTTAAATCAAACGGATGTCTTAATTTGGTGGGGACACATTGCACACGATGAAGTGAACGACGAAATTGTAGAAAAAGTGAAGCAACGAGTTCTAGATGGGATGGGTTTGATCGTTCTTCATTCAGGCCATTTTTCTAAAATATTTAAAACATTGATGGGTACCTCCTGTGACTTAAAGTGGCGCGAAGCTAGTGAAAAGGAACGAATTTGGATTGTTGATCCAAGTCACCCAATTGTGGAGGGATTAGGGGAATACATAGAGATTGAAAAGGAAGAAATGTATGGAGAGCACTTTGATATCCCTACACCAGACCAATTATTAATGATTAGTTGGTTTGAAGGTGGAGAAGTATTTAGAAGTGGTTGTACGTATCATCGTGGTAAAGGGAAAATTTTTTATTTTCGACCAGGCCATGAAACATACCCAACTTATTATAACAAAGACGTTCAACGAGTAATCATAAATGCTGTTAAATGGGCAGAGCCTACTAAACTTCCGAAACCTGTATATGGAAACGCAAAAGCACTAGAAGAAATTAAAGAAAAATAAGAAAGTGGGGGAAAAGGGATGAGTAAAATCAAAGTAGGTGTCATTGGCTGTGGGAGCATAGCCAAGCATCGCCATCTTCCTGAGTATTTAAGTAATGAGCAAGTAGAGATTGTGGCTGTTTGTGACATAGTAGAAGAACGGGTTAATGAATTGGCTAAATCTTATAATGCGAAAGCTTATATTTCTTATGAAGAATTATTAACAAACCCGGACATTGATGCTGTAAGTGTTTGTACTCCCAACTATTTACATGCTCCTATAACGATCGCTGCTTTAAATGCTGGCAAGCATGTACTATGTGAAAAGCCAATGGCTACGTCTCGAGCAGATGCGGAAGAAATGATTAAAGCGGCAGAAAGAAGTATGAAAAAACTCATGATTGCTCATAATCAACGATTTGTTACATCCCACCAAAAAGCTAGGCAACTGATTGAAAAAGGTGAGGTTGGAAAAATCTATAGCTTCCGCACCGCTTTTGGTCATGGTGGACCAGAAGGCTGGAGTGCTGATGGAAAAGAGAGCTGGTTTTTTAAAAAGAAAGAAGCATTTATTGGGGCAATGGGTGACCTTGGAGTTCATAAAACGGATTTACTTCGTTTTTTACTTGGTGAGGAATTTGTTGAAGTTGGAGCATTCGTTGAAACGAGTGCGAAAGAAAACTCGGATGTCGATGATACAGCAGTTTGTGTGTTAAAAACAGATAGCGGGATTATTGGCACACTAGCTGCCAGCTGGTCTTACGTTTCAAAAGAAGATAATTCAACGATTATTTATGGTGAAAAAGCAATCTTACGTTTGGAGGATGATCCTAATCATTCTTTAGTTGTTCAATATAAAAATGGTGAAGTGGTAAAATATGAGCTTGGTGAAATTCAAACAAATGAAGCAGGTGGACAGAAGAGTTCCGAAGTAATAAATCATTTTGTGAATTCGATTGTTAAAAATATTGAGCCTCCTGTAACTGGTGAAGAGGGGCTGAAATCCCTTCAAGTAGTGCTAGCAGCACTTGAATCGAATGAAACGAAACGAATTGTTAAATTTTAGCACGAGGAGTAAGTCGATGCAAAAATTAAAAATGGGAGTAATTGGAGTGGGAGGGATTGCGCAAAGTCGTCATATTCCTACTTTTTTAAAGCTATCCGACCAGGTAACAATTGAAGCCATTAGTGATGTGAATGAGGCAACAGCTAAGTCGGTGGCGAAAATGTTTAATATCCCAAAGGTGTATTCCAAATATCAAGATATGTTTGATGAGGTGGATGCTGTGACCATCTGCACTCCAAATAAATTTCATGCTGAGATTACAATTGCTGCATTAGAAGCTGGCCTTCATGTGCTCTGTGAAAAGCCGATGGCGATGTCACCTGAAGAATGTCAATTAATGATGGATGTAGCTGAAAGATCCGGAAAAGTATTATCAATTGCCTATCATTATCGATTTATGAAAAATTCCAAAGTGGCGAAAAAGGTTATTTTAGAAAATGAAATTGGTCAACCGATGGTCGCAAGAGCAAAGGCACTTCGTAGGCGAAAAGTACCTGGTTGGGGTGTTTTTACAAATAAAGAACTTCAAGGTGGTGGTAGTCTAATTGATTATGGCTGCCACTTTTTAGATTTATCTCTATGGCTATTAGGAAATCCAAAAGCTGTTGAAGTAATAGGAACCACCTATAACCAATTAAGTAAGATACCTAATCAGGTCAATTTGTGGGGGAGTTTTGATCATGAGTCTTTTGAAGTCGATGATCACGTGACTGCCTATATTAAATTTGAAAATGGCGCATCCATGCTTTTTGAAACATCATGGATGGCAAATATCAAGAGTGATGAAGAAAGCTTAAGTATTTCTGGTCTAACCGGTGGAGTAGACCTATTTCCATTCTCCTTAAACCAAGTTAAGCACGGCATGTTGTTGAATAGTGAAGCCGATTGGGTACCAGGAGAAGAAGATCCAAGTTTGCCCCAAGCCCAAAACTTTATCAACAGTTGCTTAGGGGTAGAAGAACTTATTGTTAAACCAAGCGAAGCTTTTCAGGTCTCTAAGATTATTGATGCTATCTATAAGAGTAGCGAAACAGGACAAAGCATAAGATTATGAGAAAAGCGGAAGAGGACCGTTAAGCGATTTTCACTTGTCGCTGACGCCTTGTCTACTAGGAACGCCACGTCCTGTGGCAACGTAGACACTGGGACGTCCTGTCCCTCGAAGCTAGACATTCTTTAATAATAGGAGGTATCTATAATGAAACTCGGAGTATTTACGGTTTTATTTTCAGAAAAAAGCTTTGAAGAGATGCTGGATCATGTTCAGGCTGCCGGTTTGAATGCGGTAGAAATCGGAACAGGAGCTTACCCAGGGAATGCGCATTGTCAACTTGATGAGCTATTAGAAAGTGAAGAAATACGCAATGATTACTTAAAGAAGGTAACCTCTAGAGGATTAGAGATTAGTGCATTTAGCTGCCATGGAAACCCTATATCTCCAGATAAAAAATTTGCTGAAGAATCACATCAAGTGTTAATGAAAACCATTACACTTGCAAGTTTAATGGGTGTGCCAGTTGTGAATTGTTTCTCAGGGACTGCAGGAGATCACGAAGGAGCTAAACACCCAAATTGGCCAGTTGCTCCTTGGCCAAATGAATTTGGCGATATTTTGAAATGGCAATGGGAGGAAAAATTAATCCCTTACTGGAATGAAGTAGGCCAATACGCCAAAGATCATCATGTGAAAATCGGACTTGAACTTCACGGCGGCTTTTTAGTTCATACTCCATATACACTACTTAAGCTAAGGGAACTGACATGTGATGCGATTGGTGCTAATCTTGACCCAAGTCATTTATGGTGGCAAGGAATTGACCCAGTTGCTGCGATAAAAATACTTGGGAAAGCAAATGCCATTCACCATTTTCATGCAAAAGACACATATATTGATCAAGACAACGTAAACATGTATGGATTAACAGATATGCAATCTTATGGAAACGTACAAACAAGAGCTTGGACCTTCCGCTCTGTTGGATGTGGACATAGTCTTCAGGAATGGTCAGACATGATAAGTGCCTTACGGACATTCGGATATGATTATGTAGTGAGTATCGAACACGAAGACCCACTGATGTCTGTTGAAGAAGGGTTTATGCGTGCTGTTAAAAACTTGAAGTCAATTCTAATTGAAGAGCAGCCGGCTAATCTTTGGTGGGTATAATGTAATGGGGGAGGAAAAAGAAGAGATACTCCCCTCTTTTTAAACAAGTTTCGACAAATTTTTCAAAAACCTTGACCTATAAAGTGTCAATTTGAAAAAAGGTATTGTTACATTATAACTGTAAATCATTGAGTAGTACCAACCCATCATTAGTTAGGTCCCCTATCCATTCATCAAACATTTTCTCTCCGTAATAACCTTTTTCCAGGTTTGTATAATGCGCTGTTTCTTTTACAGTTAGATTCATTCTGCTATGTATTGCTCTCCATATTTTTAATTCCATTGGGATTGAACGAGGTTTTACAATCATATTCCACACCCTTGTCATTATTATGTTTCATAATAATTTAATATCTTCCTATCTACAATTTAAATTAAAGAAAAATTGTGTGAATTAAAAGGTTTTTTTGCTTAATTGAAGAAATGTAGATTTATGCTTAAAAGTACGTTCTGTTCAGTCTTTATCATTTGTTTAGTTTATAAATTTAAAATCTACTCAAATTCCGACCGAGAGGAGAGCAAATACATGGCTAAATTTAAAATCAATAAGGTTCAGTACATAGGTTTAGGGCTGCTTTGTATTACAATCCTCAGTTATTCGTTTTGGTCAACAGGATATCTTAGTATTCCACAACTGGATAAGGTAACTGATCTAAAACAGTCACAATCAAGACAAGTTTATAATGAAAGTAAATCTCAGTATGTAGTGGAAGAATTACCAATCAATATGGAAGAGTTCGAAGTGCAAATAGCTATGCACCACATGAGTCATCAAAAGGTTAAAGCAGATAAAAAATGGGGTGCATTGCAAATTACTCCAGAACGTATTAATAGGTTAATTGAGATTGTTACAAAAAATCAAAAGGGCTATGATCATTCAAGTACATATTTGGATATTCTTAATCGTTGGAATGAAGGGGATTTTTCTAGGGTAGATAGAGATCACAACGAGATTTGGCGATTACAGGGAGGAACTATAGGCAAGGCGACGGGGATATTAAGTGCTAAAAAAGAAAAGAAATACATAGAAGAAAACTTTGAATAACTATCATATTAGATGATAGTTATTGAGCCCAATGAGTGGTTTGAAGGAAATGTTTTACGAATGACTTAAAATTGAGTGTTTTTTACATGAATATTGCATTGAGTTTGGGGATGGGAGTCAGTAACCTGTCCCTTTTCTATTGCTATTATACCTTATCAGGTCTTTACCGTTCTAAATCAGCTCTATCGGGAGCCATTTTTAGTTAATAGGAAAATCCACAGATATTTTAACTATCTCTATCTCACATCAGTGCAACTATGACTTACGACCGGTCATGAGGTCCCGACCGGTGAGTTTTCTTTAGCTTGTTGAGATGGAAATAAAAAGCCATTGCACTAAACTTTTCTGAATATTATAATATGTGAAAAGTATCCGAATTTCGGATTTGTTGTTCCGAATTTCGGAACGGAGGGAATCTAAAAGTGAATGCTAGTCAAAATAAAACAGTTGTGAAATCGATGCAAATTTTAAATCTATTTATCGATCATGCGAAACTCAGTTTACCGGAGATTGTCAAGATTTCTGGACTGCCGAAAACATCCGCCCACCGCATGCTGCAATCATTGGATGAGATGGGGTTTTTATCTAAGGACATAGAAGGAAGGTACGAACTTGGGCTCATTTTTTTGCAATTTGGCCATCTCGTATCTGAGCGATTGGATATACGGAATATAGCCCTTCCCATCATGCGGAGCCTTAAGGATGAATTAGGGGAAGCTGTAAACTTGGTAGTGCTTGATGGGGATGAGGCACTCTATATAGAGAAAGTTGATACGACGGAACGGGTTCGGGTCTATACCCAGATTGGCCGGAGAGCTCCGCTCTACGGAGGAGCCTGTCCCCGAATTCTATTGGCTCATATGACGATTAAACAGCAAGAAGAATATCTGGAAAAAGTTGAGTTAATCCCTTACGCAGCCAATACGATTACTGACAAGCAGGTCTTGCATAAGGTGCTTGTGGAATGTAAGGAAAAAGGCTATTCCATAAGCCATTCTGAATTGGAGAATTATTCTTCGGCAGTGGGGGCTCCTATTTTTGATCATACTGGAACCATCGTTGCGGGGATAAGTGTAGTCGGGCCTGAATACAGATTTCATGAAGAGAAGCAGCTTCAAAGGTACATTGACAGGGTCAAGGACGCGGCAAAGGAAATTTCGTACCAACTAGGTTGGAACATGAATGGGGGGGAGTGAATTGAATGGTAAGCTATATCAACTCGGGGACGCTGCTGTCATTGTGCAGCTTGGCAATTCTATTAACCTCGAAACCCACCAAAGGGTGAAAGCCTTGGTTGGGTATTTGGAGCAACATCCTTTCACAGGAATGATTGAATACGTGCCCGCGTTCACAACGGTGACGATATTCTATGACCCAGTTTATTTTTACGGCAAAAATCAATTCTCTCCCTATCAACAGGTATGCACTATCGTGGAGGGAATCTTATCTAAACTGGAAGCAGGTTCAGACGAAGGTGGAAGATTAATTGAAATCCCTGTTTGTTATGGCGGGTCGTTTGGTTCGGATCTTGATTTCGTTGCGGAGAGTAACGGACTGACTACGGAGGAGGTCATCCGCTACCATACCTCAGGCGATTATCTTGTTTATATGATTGGTTTCGCCCCGGGGTTTCCATATATCGGAGGCATGTCGGAAAGGATCGCCACTCCAAGGAGATCCTCACCACGATTGGCCATCCCTGCAGGGTCAGTTGGAATTGCCGGAAAGCAAACAGGTGTTTATCCAATTGAAACGCCTGGAGGATGGCAGTTGATCGGGAGGACACCTCTAGCCTTGTTCCGTCCTAATGCTTCTTCGCCAAGCTTGCTTCAAGCGGGGGATCGGATCCGCTTCTCTTCCATAACGGAGGAAGAATATCTGGAAATGAAGGAGGGACAGGAATGAGCTTGCTTGTGATTCGTCCGGGTCTCCTCAGTTCGGTGCAGGACAATGGTAGATATGGATATCAAAAGTATGGGGTCATTGCAAGCGGGGTCATGGATCCGCTGGCCCATCGGATCGCCAATATGGTCGTAGGGAACGAGGGGAACGAGGCAACCATTGAAATCACGATGGTTGGGCCGGTCATTGAATTCCAAAACGACACGTTGTTTTCTCTTTGTGGTGGAGATCTTTCACCAACTATTAATAATGTTCCGGTACCCTTGTGGCGGCCTGTTTGGGTTCGGAAGGGAGCCCAGCTCAAGTTTGGGACATGCCTGTCAGGATGCCGAGCCTATCTGGCGGTGGCAGGAGGGTTCGACATACCCGTGGTGATGGGAAGCAAGTCTACTTATTTGCGGGGGGGAATCGGGGGCTGCCAGGGTCGGGCCCTTAAGGCAGGGGATCGATTGGAATATGGAAATGACAATCCTATATCACAATCCCTGATCCAGTCTCTCTCTAAAGAATGGGATGGAGGAGCTTTTGCGGCCGCTTCATGGTCGGTATCTCCTGACATTCTACCCAACTTTCAAGCTAATCCTGTGATTAGGGTCATCCGAGGAAAAGAATATCATTGGTTCACAGAGGAAAGCCAGAATCAATTGTTTAAGGAAGGATTCAGCGTTTCCCCACAATCTGATCGCATGGGGTACCGGCTTAAAGGACCGTATTTGTCTTTAAAAGAACCAATGGAGCTCATTTCTGAAGCGGTTTCTTTTGGGACGGTCCAAGTACCGGCCGAAGGGCAACCTATTGTGCTACTGGCCGATCGGCAAACCACAGGTGGGTATCCGAAAATCGCCCAGATCATCTCGGTTGACCTTCCTCTGATGGGTCAATTAAAACCGGGGGATCGAATCCATTTTTATGAGGTTTCCCATCGTGAGGCAGAAGAAATGTTCCTACTAAGGGAAACCAAACTGAAGCAACTAAAATCGAGCATCTTGTTAAAGGGGTAAGGAGGGGTAAGAATGTTTGTTGTGGACATTAACTGTGATTTGGGAGAAAGCTTTGGCGCCTATAGGTTGGGTACGGATGAGGAGATTTTAGCGCATGTGACATCCGCCAATATTGCCTGCGGGTTTCACGCAGGGGATCCATCCGTGATGAGGAAGACGGTTCGGTTGGCTCAGCAGCATGGAGTGCGAATAGGGGCGCACCCAGGCTTGCAGGATTTGTTGGGTTTCGGACGCCGGGAAATGAATCTATCCCCGCAGGAAGCCTATGATCTCGTCGTCTATCAGATCGGAGCGCTATACGGGTTCGTTAAATCGGAAGGAGCAACCATGCAGCATGTCAAACCTCATGGAGCACTTTACAATATGGCGGCGAAACGTGCCGACCTTTCCGAAGCGATTGCGGAAGCCGTTTACAAAGTGGATCCGGAATTGATCCTTTTTGGACTGGCAGGAAGCGAACTAGTGAAGGCTGGTGAGAAAATTGGCCTTCGAACAGCTCAGGAGGTATTCGCAGATCGTACGTATCAGATCGACGGCTCTCTCACTTCCCGCCGCCAGCCTGACGCTTTGATCACAGATGACCAGCTGGCCGTCAACCAGGTGATCCGTATGGTAAAAGAAAAGAAGGTCCTCACCCAACAGGGGCTGGATGTCCCGATTCAAGCGGACACTATCTGCATTCATGGGGATGGGGCACATGCCTTGGTCTTTGCACATATGATCCGTCAGCAATTGGAAGCATCGGAGATCAAAGTGCGTGCGGTTGATGAAATCGTAAACAAATAATCATTCAAAGGGGGAAATACGTATGCAGTTAAAGAAAGAACAGCCTAAAAACGCAGCACTTCCGCTTCAGAAGAAATCAAATTGGAGTCTTTTATTGGGAGCGGCATTCCTAATGGCCACTTCTGCCATCGGACCTGGATTCTTAACTCAAACGACCGTTTTCACGCAGCAGCTGGCAGCGAGCTTTGGATTCGTCATCCTCGTGTCCATTCTTCTCGATATTGGGGCACAATTGAATATTTGGCGGATCCTGGTCGTCTCAGAAAAGAGAGCTCAAGATGTTGCTAATATGGTCTTTCCTGGACTTGGGTATGTCCTTGCTTTCCTGATAGTTTTAGGCGGGTTGGCCTTTAATATCGGGAATATTGCGGGTGCCGGGTTAGGAGCGAATGTTATTTTTGGCGTTTCGCCTGAGATGGGGGCTTTATACAGTTGTGTGATTGCTGTCGCCATCTTTGTAGTAAAAGAAGCGGGAAAACTGATGGATCGTTTTGCGCAAATCATGGGGTTTGTGATGATTGGTTTGACACTATATGTCGTATTCACGGCCAATCCTCCGGTTGGGGAGGCAGCAGTAAAATCGTTTTTCCCGGAGAAAATTGATATGCTAGCCATCGTTACGTTGGTAGGTGGAACAGTAGGAGGCTACATTACGTTTGCTGGCGGGCACCGTCTATTGGATGGCGGAGTAAAGGGGGTTCAGGCTCTCCCACAGGTAACAAAGGGCGCTGTTTCGGCCATCGGGATTGCCTCGATTATGAGGATTTTCCTGTTCCTTGCTGCTCTTGGAGTTGTGGCCCAAGGCCTTGCGATCGATCCTTCCAATCCGCCTGCTTCCGTGTTCCAATTGGCTGCTGGGAACATAGGCTATAAGCTATTTGGAATCGTTATGTGGGCCGCAGCGATTACTTCCGTCGTCGGAGCGGCTTATACCTCCGTTTCATTTATCCGTACATTGAGTTCGACTATAAATAAATATCAAAAGTGGGTCATTATTGGATTCATTGTTGTTTCTACCCTAGTCTTTATTTCCATCGGCAAGCCTATCAAAATTCTCATTCTTGTAGGTGCCGTAAATGGATTGATTCTTCCGCTGTCTCTAGGTGTGATGCTTGTAGCAGCCTATAAGAAGTCTATCGTAGGTGATTATAAGCACCCGATATGGATGACCGTCTTCGGAGCGATTGTGGTTGTAGCTATGGCATGTATGGGTGGTTATACAATGTTCACGCAACTACCGCTATTATTTAAGTAAATCTTTGGCCGCAGGAGGAAAGCTCCTGCGGTTCAACTTGTCTTCAAGAAGTCGTTATAGGATCAGGATGAAGCCAGTAAAGCTTGATTTTATTTGAAAACGGTCGTCATTAGAGTGGCATAACCTGTATAACTTGTAATAGGGAGGAGAAAACATATGTTTAACATGGCAAATTTGACACCAGCCGAAGCGCGGAAATGGATTAGGGAAGGAAAGTGGTCCAAACCCACTGCTGGAATCGCAAACGGTTACGCTCAGGCTAATCTGGCTATTTTGCCAAAGGAGCTTGCTTTTGAATTTTTGTTATTTTGTCAACGGAACCCGAAACCTTGTCCGATCCTGGACGTTACAGAAGCGGGTTCGCCAATTCCAAGACTGGTTGCACCCGGTGCTGATTTGCGAATAGATATACCAAGTTATCGTTTGTATAAGAAAGGGGAACTAGTAGATGAGGTAACAGATATCCAGGGACTTTGGAAAGAGGATATGGTTGCCTTTTTGCTGGGTTGCAGCTTTTCTTTTGAGAACGCGCTTCTTGAAAATGGCATTCCTATTCGCCATATTGAAGAGGAATGCAACGTGCCTATGTTTAAAACAAACATTCCTTGCGTGAAAGCAGGACGTTTCGAAGGGCCGATGGTTGTCAGCATGCGTCCTATACCAGCGAAGGATGTGGTC
Source organism: Peribacillus alkalitolerans (assembly GCF_010882125.1). Lineage (GTDB taxonomy): Bacteria > Bacillota > Bacilli > Bacillales > DSM-1321 > Bacillus_BN > Bacillus_BN alkalitolerans. The sequence goes on from NZ_JAAGVZ010000010.1 coordinate 46,769, forward strand.
AGGGCGGTCCAAGTGACTTCCCGTTTTCCGGCTGTTCATGGGGCGCCGATTCACATCGGCGATCCCGAGGTAATCGGAATTAAAGATATTCATCATCCTGACTTTGGTGATCGTGTCAACATCAAGCCTGGTGAGGTTCCCGTTTTTTGGGCATGCGGGGTGACACCCCAAGCCGTAGCGATGCAGGTGAAGCCGGAGTGGATGATCACCCATGCGCCAGGGCATATGTTCATTACGGATAAGCGGGATGAGGAATTTGGAGTGATTTAATATGAGGAAATCGTTAGCTTCCCTCCAGTGGACGCTTATCATGTTGGCGGGATGTGTCGTTGCTCCGATTACCATTGGGGAAGCATTTCAGCTTTCCCAAGTGGAAATCATTCATTTTGTTCAGAGAGCGCTTTTCGTCATGGGCATTGCCTCTATTCTGCAATGCCTCTTTGGTCATAGACTGCCAATCATTGAAGCACCGGCAGCTGTGTGGTGGGGAATTTTCCTGCTATTCGCCGGGCTGGCTAACACACCGCAGGAAGGAAGTCGCATTCTTGAGTCGCTACAAGTGGGTCTGTTCTTCAGCGGAATCCTATTTGTTGTCTTGAGTTTAACAGGAATCATTAAATATGTAAGAAAACTTTTTACCCCCTTGGTTACGGGAACGTTTTTTGTTTTGCTGGTAGCCCAAATGAGTGGTCCGTTTATCAAAGGGATACTGGGAATTGGGTATCTTTCCCCCATTCTGCAAGTGAAGACGGCCATTGCAGGAGTAATCATCACGATTTGTGCTGTTCTGATGGCAAGAAGCAGAGTGAAAGGTTTGAGGATTTATTCTGTACTGTGGGCGATCATTGGCGGATGGATTTTGTTTGGTTTGATGAATCTTAATAAGACAATGCTTCCTGTAAATGACAAGTTTTTTTCCATTCCCCATGTATTCCCTTGGGGGATTCCTTCTTTCCGTTTAGATATCATGCTGGTTGCTATCATTTCAACATTGCTATTGATGACCAATTTGATAGCCAGTATAGAGGCCGTGGAAAAGGCGACAGAAAGCCCTTCCCGTCCGGTTGAACGTAGCTCAGGCTTTTTTTTAGGAATCAGCCAGTTGTTATCATACATATTTGCTACAATAAGCTTTATTCCGGTTTCCTATACGGCAGGGTTTATCTTAACGACGAGGATGAAGGAACGATTCCCTTTTATTCTGGGAGGCTGCTTGATCCTCTTGATCAGCTGCTTTCCCATGATTTCTATGTTTTTTTCTATGATCCCTGTTCCGGTTGCCTACGCAGCCATGTTTATTTCCTTTGCCCAAATGCTAGGGCTTGGGTTAAAGGAATACACTGCGGGACCACTGGATGAACGGAGGATCGTTACCATTGGGATCTCCTTGATGGTTGGAATCGGAAGCATGGCCATTCCTGTCTCCTCTCTTGTCAAGGTTCCGCCTGTCTTCGTGACATTCCTATCCAATGGCTTAGCGATTGGAGTTGTCACATGTATCTTAATCGAACAAGGGTTGAGGCTATTCGGCCGGGAAAAATATAGTTCTCAAACTTAGGATGGGCTTTCTCGTTCAACGACGGGGCAGCCTTTGAATGTGAAATACGGTAGAGAAGAAATCAGAGAGTTATTTTCAATCCGGAGTGAAACTAAGTGAATTTCTATGCATTTGAAATAGGGGAATTTAAGTATGATCTTATTTATTGTTTCTATTATATTTTTTAATTCAATTGCATATAAAATGAAAAAACATTTATCCAAAAATCCAATTGTTCATATTTGGGTATAACGATATTATTGGTTCTTTCTATTCATTTATTCTTTTTGGAAGAGAAGAAATGGAGTAAGAAGGGTATGTAAGCGAGACAATAAATCAGCTGAAAACTCCAATGGATAATGGGGTTATAAAATTAATAATAGCAAAGAAGCTTCTCGTGGGAGAAGCCTCTTTTTGTGTGTTAAGGTAGATTCATTTATACTGCTTGTTTCGTGATTTCTATTTCATTCATGGTTATGTTTTTAAATTGAGACTGGTAATTAGCTAATTCATATTCATCTGATTCTTTAAGTCTATTAAATATAGTTATTGTTGAAAAAATGCAAATTAATAAGATACTGATTATCATCAACCAAGCAAGAAACATTTGATTTCCCCCTTTTTTTATATCTTAATAATATTTTATTTAAAATTTCACTTACTGTATGTGACATAAGTCACAAAAGCGTGTCAGTTATCGGCAAGACTTTGTCAAAAATGTGGCAATCACTCTCCTTTTTTTCCGTGTCTATCACCGTCTATATTTTGTCAGGGTTGATTGAGTTTTCTGTTAATCGAGAATGCTAGAATGAAATTGCAATAGTATATTGTGAGGGTGGTCTGGCTGCCGGATGCCTTTTCAATATGGAAGGGGCTTTTGCCCTTTTCTTCTTAAAAGGAGGGAAACTGTAATGGGAGTCATTGAATCGAACATGATTTCAAATCTCAAGAAATTGGAAAAGTCGTTGGTTCCTGATGTAGACAAACCGCTACAGGAAACTTTCAAGCACATCATTAAGACTCTTGAAGGTATTCACCTTAAGTATCAACACTTGACTGTGGACTTGATAGTTCTAGAAGGACTTTAGAAAAAGTGATTGAAGGTGTAGATTTAGACCTCCTTGTGAAGAAGTCATATCCACATCCAGTATTAGGACTGATGAGCTTAACGCAATGGGTTTCATATCACGAAAAACGACTTTTTGTACAGATTGAAGAAATTAAAGGAATGCTATAATTAGACAAAAAAAATGGTTCTCCTTAAAGGGAAGAACCACTTTTTTAATAAAATCTTAAGAAAACCTTAATAATTGCTTAAAATAGTATTGCATTTACTCTAAAATGATTATATAATATTTTTTGTAATCAATTTACATGATTCGACAAAATACTACAAACTTATGCGGGTGTAGTTTAATGGTAAAACCTCAGCCTTCCAAGCTGATGTCGTGAGTTCGATTCTCATCACCCGCTCCATACATAGGTCACAACGCAGTGTTTCGTTACAATGAGAACGAGGCATTGCGTTTTTTAATGTTCTTTTAACCTATTATGAAATTTTTAGCCTCCCCACCGTGGATTTGCAAGAACATATCCTTTAAAGATTGCGTCATTTTTTCTGCTTCTTCTATACTTATAGAAGGGCGTAAGTAAATGAATTGAACGGCATTCTTAGTATCTGTTGTTACTTTCGTACGTTCTGAATCGACATACGGACTTCCAAAAGGACCTAGTTCATCACGGGAATGAATCATGTTGAACATGGAATTGGTTCGACCATTAATTCCTTCATATTCATCGTTAGCTTGTCCGATAGCAAATGTAATATTCCCTTTTATGTGTGCTAAATCATAGATCCCAATAGGAACCTGATATTGAAGTGAAAAGAAGTTATTTACATCGATCGCCGAATGGACGGAAGGTAAGTAGTTTTGTTTCTTAATACGACGATAAAGTGCTTCCGCAGCATGTCTGTAGCGTGAAGGATCACTACCTGCAAGTTTAAATGTATCTCTCCACTCCTTAAGTCCTTCAAAACTCATGATTTCCTTTTCGAGCATATCAAAATATAAGGATTCCTGAAAAAGCTGAAGTCTTCCTTTAAGCATTTGTGGGGAATCTCCTACTTCAATCCCATTGTATTGGATATACCCTATTTTAAAGCCTGGAACTTTTTCTTTTAGTGTTTGGTCTATGTATATTTCCATATGTTCCAGCTCCCATTTGTTTTTCAAATAGTTTATCATATAAATCAGTGATTTTCATAAAGAACGATTCTTAAAGGAAGGAGTGATTTAATTTGGATTACAATAAGCTTAAAGAAGAGGTTATTCAATATAGTAAAACAATTGGAATCGATAAAATAGGTTTTACATCTGCAGACCCTTTTACTGAGCTGAAGAATCGATTAGTGAGACAGCAAGAATTAGGCTTTCAATCCGGGTTTGAAGAGAAGGATCTTCAAAGAAGAGTCACTCCTTCCTTATTAATAGAAGAGCCTTCCTCCATTATCTCTATTGCTTTAGCCTATCCTTCAAAATTAAAAACAGAGCTTCGTAGTAAAAAAGGGGAAAGAAGAGGGATTTTTTGTCGTGCATCATGGGGGATGGATTATCACCATGTCCTTCGCGACAGGCTTAAAAAACTTGAGGATTTCCTTGTTGCAAAGGTTCCAGATGTGAAGTTAAAGTCGATGGTTGATACAGGAGAACTGGTAGACCGTGGTGTTGCCCAGCGTGCTGGTATTGGTTGGAGTGGAAAGAACTGTTCGATCATCACTCCTGAATTCGGCTCCTATGTATATTTGGGGGAAATGATCACGAATCTTCCTTTTGAACCTGATGAAGCGATAGAGGATGGATGTGGAAGTTGTACGAAGTGTCTAGATGTATGTCCTACAGGAGCGCTTGTAAAACCAGGCCAATTGAATGCGCAACGATGCATAGCATTTTTGACACAAACTAAAGGATTTCTTCCAGATGAATTCCGTAATAAACTAGGGAACCGATTGTATGGCTGTGATACGTGCCAAACGGTCTGCCCAAAAAATAAAGGGATCGATTTCCATTTTCACGAGGAAATGGAGCCAGATCCTGAGCTAGTAAAACCATTGCTTCGTCCTTTACTGACAATGAGCAATAAAGAGTTCAAAGTAAAGTATGGCCATATGTCCGGATCTTGGAGAGGGAAAAAACCGATTCAAAGGAATGCAATTATTGCCTTGGCACATTATAAAGATGAAACTGCGATTGATGAATTAATCCAAGTTATGAAAAACGACACTCGTCCTGTCATCAGAGGAACCGCTGCATGGGCAGTGGGGAAAATTGGTGGCGAAGGGGCAGAAAATGCCCTTCTGACAGCAAAAGCAAGGGAAGAAGATGCAGAGGTAATTGAAGAAATAGAAAAAGGATTAGAGTTATTAAAAAACTAAAAATTTCTTCTTCCCCTTTTTCTATATTTTGGATATAATATTGTATAAATTTATCCGAATAAAGGCTTTGATGAGAAAAAGTAAAACGATGATATTTTATTCAGAGAGCTTCGGTAGCTGAAAAGAAGCTAAAATACTCGTTTGAACAATGGTCTCTGAGCTCCGTTCTGAACGTATCCTTTTGAGATATAAGTAGGATACGGCAAGTGTTGGTACTTGTTATCAAAACCACAGTATAGGAGTTTTTTAGCTCAGTACTTGTTGAGGCTAATAGTGTGAGCTGTTGGCATATTAAGGTGGTACCACGGGATTATCAAACCTCGTCCTTATCTATTTATAGATAAGGGCGGGGTTTTTTTATTTTATCAATTAAAAGGAGGCAAGTAATTATGACTGTATTTATTGGGGGGGCATGGCCATATGCTAATGGTTCATTACATCTTGGCCATATCTCAAGTTTGTTACCAGGTGACATTTTAGCAAGGTATTATCGAATAAAAGGTGAAAAAGTCCTTTATGTTTCTGGAAGTGACTGTAATGGGACACCCATTTCCATTAAAGCTAAACAAGAAGGTGTTACGCCTAAAGAAATTGCGGATCGATACCATTGTGAGTTTCATGAGTGTTTTACGAAACTTGGATTTACCTTTGATTGTTATACTCGTACTGATACTCAGCATCATCACAAGGTCGTGCAGGAAATCTTTTTGGCATTACTTGATAAGGGATTGATTTATAAAAAAGAGATTGAACAAGCGTATTGTGAAAACTATCAACAATTTCTACCTGATAGGTATGTAGAAGGGGTGTGTCCACACTGTAAGAAGCAAGCCAGGGGAGATCAATGTGATCACTGCTCCTCTATCTTGGATCCATTGGATTTGCTCGAAAAAAAATGTGCGTTATGTGGGGAAGCACCAATCATTAGGAAAACAGAGCACTTTTATTTTGCCTTGAGTTCTTTTCAAAGTGAACTTAATAAGTATGTATCGGCTGCAAAACAAAACAACAGCTGGCGAGCTAATGCCATTCAACTGACAGAAAGGTATTTAAGAGAGGGACTTCAAAATCGGGCTGTGTCTAGAGATTTACCAAATGGTGTGAGCGTACCAGTTACCGGATATGAAGATAAAAAAATCTATGTGTGGATCGAAGCTGTTTCAGGTTATCTATCAGCAAGTAAGCAATGGGCTAAAGAATCTGGGAAGAATGATAAAGATTTTTGGAGGACTGAGACCAAAACGTATTATGTCCATGGCAAAGACAATATTCCTTTCCATACCATTATTTGGCCAGCCATTCTTAAGGGAATTGGAAATCAAGCATTACCAGAACAGATTATATCCAATGAATACCTGACCCTTGAAAAAAAGAAGATATCAACAAGTAAAAACTGGGCTGTTTGGGTTCCAGATTTTTTGAAATCCTATCAAGCAGACTCAATACGGTATTTCTTATCTATCAATGCTCCTGAGAAACATGATACTGATTTTTCATGGAGGGAATTTATTTATAGCCATAATAGTGAGCTTCTTGGGGCATATGGGAATTTTGTAAATCGTACATTGAAATTTATTGATAAATATTATGAAGGTCACATACCCAATAGGCTTATTAATAATGATATTGAGAATAGAATAAACAACCTTTATGTTGAAGTAGGAGAGTTTATTGAAAAGGGTTGTTTTAAACTAGGATTAGAAAAAATTTTCGAATTTGTAAGAGATGCTAATAAGTATTTTGATTTAAACCAGCCATGGAAGCAGATAAATGAGGATGTGGAAGGTTGCAAAGAAACGATGAGTAACTGTGTTTTCATAATAGCTAATCTAGCTCAATTATTAGCTCCTTTTTTACCTTTTTCAAGTGAGGAGGTAAAAAATACACTTGGAATCAATCAATTTGAATGGAAAACAGTGGGGATTCCATCTAAGCAGGTAACTAATATTAAACCACTATTCGAAAGAATTGAATTAAAAAGGATAGAGGAAGAACTAGAAAAATTAAATAATCAGTTAAGATAAGTTAACGGATTCATGGCTAAGTTCCTTCAGGTGCTCATACATATGAGTACAAAGGAGGGAGTGAAACATGAGAAGAGAGTTAATGGATAGGTTGCAGGAGCGACTATTCCAATATGTTGGAACTTCTGGCTTGTCAGTGAAAGATCCTAGAATTCTTAAAAGAATTGAATCATATGCAAAAAGAAATACTGAAATTGTCAATGTCAAGGCATGGGGAAACATTGTCGATATAAGCCACATGGATCCAGAAACTATTGTGGAGTATAGTGTTCGATATCATTTCTTTTTAAAGCAAAAGGAACATTTTTATATAGAAGAGCAACAAGAGTCACGGAGGGCTATTTTCTTTCAAGAAGATCTAATAGATGATCAAGAAATCAATGTCGATTTCCATCAGGAAACTGGGAGCGAAGAATTTCTTTGGGATGAAGTCCGCTCAAGTAAGGTCCCGTTCATTTATAACCGTATGAAGGCCATTCAATATGCCGAGAGATGGTGGGATAGCCGTAATCCCCGATATCAATCTTTTAAAGATAATTGTACAAATTATATTTCTCAATGCTTGCGAGCGGGTGGTGCGCCTATATGGGGCAGTCCTAATCGCGGGAAAGGTTTTTGGTATTCAGGGTCTTCCTATAGCTATAGCTGGGCTGTAGCACATAGTTTAAAGCAATATCTTTCGAATTCAAAAACCGGATTACGTGCTAAGAAGGTTGCAAGGGTTACCGATTTGGAATTAGGTGATATCATTTGTTATGACTTTGAGGGGGATGGCAGATATAATCACAACACCATTATTACTGGAAGAGATGATGATGGAATGCCTCTTGTCAATGCAAATACGTATGATAGCAGGAAGAGATATTGGGCATATGAGGATTCTTCTGCATACACACCGAATATAAAATATACGTTTTTCCATATCGTAGACGATGAAAGAGATTAGGTTGTCCGATTGAAAAAGAGTGTTATAATAACAGGATAGATTATGTTTGAGGTGAAAGAATTGGCTATACATGTGGTTTTATATCAACCAGAGATTCCTTCTAATACAGGCAATATTGCAAGAACATGCGCTGGAACAGATACAGCGCTTCATTTAATACGCCCGCTAGGTTTTTCTACAGATGATAAAATGCTAAAAAGGGCAGGGCTCGATTATTGGGAGCATGTCAACATTACGTATTATGATTCATTGGAAGAATTTTTTCAGAAAAATGAAGCTGGAGAGTTCTTTTTCCTATCAAAAAGAGGAACAATTCCTTATACAACTTTTGATTATAGCAACAAAGAAAAGGATTATTTCTTTATTTTCGGTAGAGAAACAAAGGGTTTACCTGCGGAGGTTATTGAAAAGAATACCGATCGTTGTTTACGTATCCCAATGACAGATAACATTCGCTCCTTAAATCTTTCTAATACAGCAGCAATCCTTATTTATGAGGCATTAAGACAACAGGATTTTGGTCACTTAGTTTAACCTATCTTCAACGATAGGTTATTTTTTTTCTTCAGAAATTTAAATTGGAAACGTAGAAGTACGTCGACGTAGAGAAAAGAATAAGTACAACTTCTAGCTTCGCCTAAGGCTCGTCAATCGTTTAGTTTTCTAATCTAGAGCATCTTAATCAATCGTTTGTTTAAAAATTTTGGAGGGTATAAGTGTTGGGGTTTTTTCAAATCATAAAGCTGTAAAATACAGTTTGGAGGGAAAAGGATGCGAACATTAAATGATATTATGACCACTGATGTAGAAACTTGTACACCTTTAGATAATGCCTACGAAGTGGCTGTGAAGATGAAGGAGTATGATGTAGGGGCGATTCCGATTTGTGATGCAGGAAATATAGTAGGAATCATCACGGATCGAGATCTTGCTTTAAGATGTATCGCTGATAAGCATCCAGGTTCTTCTAAAGTGACAGACATTATGAGTCAACGTCTGGTAACTGCTACACCAGATATGAGTGTGGATGAAGCAAGTGCATTAATGGCAAAGGAACAAATCAGACGATTGCCTGTTGTGGAAGGGAAAAAGCTAGTAGGTATCGTTGCTCTTGGAGACCTCGCAGTGCGCAATGAATCAGAGGATGAAGCTGGGCAAGCATTATCAGAAATTTCCCATTCAAATGAGAATCAAATTTTCTAATTTGAAAACCTTTAACACAAACAAAAAAAGAAGCCTGAATTGGCTTCTTTTATTTTTTTACATGAGGTTTGCTATCGTAGCCAGCAGTAAAGATTGCAGCTAGGAATGTAGCAGTCACACCAAGAATGATAATTGTACCCATTATGTCATCCTCCTTGTCATACATATTTTACCCAATTGCACAATAAAATTATTATACCCTAATAAAATCGTAGGGAAAAGAGAAACTGTGGAGATTTTATTACATTGGTAAGTATTAATGAGTGAAATGGAATAGAAAAGGGTTACTTCGGAGGGAAAAGAAGGGCTTTTTTGTGCCATGGATAGCATTAATTGGCAACATAGTAGAAATTCCTCTAGATGCCAATTTTAGGTATAAAGTATGAGTGCAAATTCTCCTCTGACTTCGCCTTAACGCTCGCCAATCGGGGGAGTTTTCTAATTCATCACTCATGTTTGGTCAAACCGGTGCATACATTATAGAAATCATCTCTGAAGAGGACATGGGGAGGTCTTTGAATGGATATTCTAAAGAAAATCGAACGATACAGAGAAGAAGAGCAGAAGCTTAAGTGGGAAGGGACATTTGCGGACTATTTGGAATTGGTGAAGGAACGACCTTGGATTGCACAATCAGCACATTCTAGAGTGTATAACATGATCAAAGATGCAGGGATTGAAGTAGTAAATGGCAAAAAGCAGTATAAATTCTTCAGCCATCAAATGTTTGGATTAGAGGAAGCGTTAGAAAGGCTTGTTGAAGAATATTTCCATCCTGCCGCCAAAAGATTAGATGTACGTAAAAGGATTTTGTTGTTGATGGGTCCAGTCAGTGGAGGTAAATCTACTTTAGTTGCACTTTTGAAACGGGGATTGGAACAATATTCTCATACAGATCGAGGTGCTGTATTTGCGATTAAGGGTTGCCCAATGCACGAGGATCCATTACATTTGATCCCACACCATTTAAGAAGTGAATTCTTTGATGAATATGGAATTCGTATTGAAGGGAATCTTTCACCTCTTAATATGATGAGACTTGAGCAAGAGTATGGTGGGCGCATTGAGGATATGTTAGTTGAAAGGGTATTTTTATCAGAAGATAAGCGTGTTGGAATTGGTACATTCAGTCCTTCCGATCCTAAATCACAGGATATAGCCGATCTGACGGGAAGTATCGATTTCTCTACAATTGCTGAATTTGGTTCTGAGTCCGATCCGCGTGCCTACCGATTTGATGGAGAACTAAACAAAGCGAATCGTGGGATGATGGAATTCCAAGAGATGTTGAAATGCGATGAGAAATTTCTTTGGCACTTACTTTCACTGACTCAGGAAGGGAACTTTAAGGCAGGAAGGTTTGCTTTGATTAGTGCTGATGAGCTAATCGTGGCCCATACCAATGAAACGGAGTACCGCTCCTTTATTTCCAATAAGAAAAACGAGGCCCTACATTCTCGTATCATTGTTATGCCTGTGCCATATAACTTGAAGGTAACTGAAGAAGAAAAGATTTATGAAAAAATGATTGGTGAAAGTGATGTTCGGGATGTTCATATTGCGCCGCATACTCTGAGAGTAGCTGCCATGTTTTCGATCTTAACAAGATTGAAGGATCCGAAAAAAGGTGATATTGATCTAGTTAAGAAAATGCGTCTTTACGACGGGGAGAACGTTGAGGGATACAATTCAGCTGATGTGGAAGAGCTTAAGAAAGAGTACCAGGATGAAGGAATGTCTGGTATTGACCCACGCTATGTGATCAACCGGATTTCATCTACTCTCATCCGAAAAGAAGTGCCTTCAATAAATGCTTTAGATGTATTACGTTCTTTGAAGGAAGGATTGGATCAGCATCCTTCCATTACAAACGAGCTTCGCGAGAAATATTTGAACTATATATCCCTGGCGCGTAAGGAATACGACACTATTGCGAAGAAAGAGGTTCAAAAAGCATTTGTGTATTCCTATGAAGAATCGGCCAAGACATTGATGGACAATTATTTAGATAATGTAGAGGCATACTGCAATAAGTCAAAGCTTCGTGATCCGCTTACTGGAGAAGAAATTACTTCAGACGAAAAGCTAATGAGGTCTATTGAAGAGCAAATCGGCATTTCTGAGAATGCGAAGAAAGCATTCCGCGAAGAAATCTTAATCCGTATTTCTGCTTATGCCCGTAAAGGAAAACGATTCGATTACAATTCACACGACCGTTTACGTGAAGCCATTCAGAAGAAACTTTTCGCAGATTTGAAGGATGTAGTGAAAATTACGACCTCTTCAAAGACTCCGGATGAGCAACAGCTGAAGAAGATTAACGAAGTTGTAAAGCGTCTAGTAGACGATCATGGATATAGCGCAGCTTCTGCTAATGAATTGCTACGTTATGTAGGAAGTTTGTTGAATCGATAAAATGGTTTTATAGAAATGGCCGTTGGTTTGTCCAACGGCTTTTCAATTTAGTGTGATATGTCTTAGTAAGCCACCAAAACTTTTTAACAGACAAACAAAATTAATTATACCTAGTAAGGGTTTGAATGCACTATTTTTTGTGGAGGCTTAGCGACCAAAAGATCACTAGATTTTAAGCACCTACTAAAATCCCAAGTCGTGTTTCATTATAAGAGTGAAGGGGTACATGGTAATAAACAATAAACTTAGAGGTGAAAGAACTATGACAAAGGATGGAAAAAAGGAGAAAGTACCTGAAAATAGCTCTATGGCAAAGAACATGAAAGAGATGAAAGTGCTAGGTAAGGAAATGGATAGAATGAAGACAGGTAAAGAGTTGGAGCAAGAGACCGGTAAGATGTCTGATCCACTCCAATTCAAAGTTAAGGAACAATCGTAGGAGGATAAAAAGCAAATGGGGAATCCCTCTTTGCTTTTATTTGATTAATTTCTTCTTTAGCCTTCTTGATTGCTTCCCCCTTATTTCTCTTCCATCTCTACAATATTTTCCCTCGTTTTAAATAAAACGATTTGAATAATGAGATAAAAATTAGGAGCTTGCCTCATATTTGTAGTCAATAAGAAAAAATTTAGTAGGCTAAAGCACAATTGTCTAAATAATTTGGAAATTATTCTGTTTTCCTGCATAGGATAGAGTAATCCAACTTCCTTTTATGTATGAATATTCAAAGGATACTATATTAAAGGAGATACTTGAATTTTATATTCATTATTTTGCCACTCAGCCATTAGAGGATTCTTTGAGATATGAGTGGGATAACCTATCACCCACATGTTAATGTATTGTTTTCGTAAAGCACTGATTGCCGAGTCCGGTTTAATCGGTGCTTTTGACACTCGCCATATAATATGAAGGAAATGGAAATGTGTGAATGCATTTTTAAAAAAATTATGTAGGAGGGGAAAAATATGTCGGATGCTAATAATCATCAATTTGTGATTTCCAAGGAAGATTGGTCCCTCCATCGCAAAGGCTTTGACGATCAACAACGTCACCAGGAAAAGGTTCAAGAAGCGATTAAGAATAATTTGCCGGATTTAATTTCAGAAGAAAACATTGTCATGTCAAATGGTCGTGAAGTGATCAAGATTCCAATACGCTCTCTAGATGAATACAAAATTAGATACAACTATGATAAAAATAAGCATGTCGGCCAAGGCGACGGAGATAGTCAAGTAGGTGATGTGGTCGCAAGAGATGGATCAGCTAACCAAAAAGCACCGGGTAAAGGGCAAGGGGCTGGGGACCAAGCGGGAGAAGATTACTACGAAGCAGAAGTTTCTATGTTGGAGATAGAAGAGGCGCTCTTCAGTCAGTTGGAGCTGCCTAATCTGCAACGGAAGGAACAGGATGAAAATATTGTTGAGAACATTGAATTCAACGATATTCGTAAAACAGGCTTAATGGGGAATATCGATAAAAAGAAAACGATGATGACTGCATTCAAGCGAAATGCGTTGAGTGGCCAGCCTAAATTTCATCCAATATATAAAGAAGATTTAAAGTTCAAAACGTGGAATGAAATCGTCAAGCCCGATTCTAAAGCGGTCGTCATAGCGATGATGGATACGTCTGGAAGTATGGGGATGTGGGAAAAGTATATGGCTAGAAGCTTTTTCTTCTGGATGACTAGATTTCTTCGGACGAAATATGAAACAGTCGATATTGAATTTATCGCACATCATACAGAGGCTAAAGTCGTGAGTGAGGAAGACTTCTTTTCCAAAGGGGAGAGTGGAGGAACAATTTGCTCATCTGCGTACCGCAAAGCCTTAGAAGTCATTGATTTAAAATATAATCCTCGTAAATATAACATCTATCCATTCCACTTCTCTGACGGAGATAACCTGACCTCTGACAATGCACGTTGTGTAAAGCTCGTAGAAGAAATAATGAAACATTCCAATATGTTCGGCTATGGAGAGGTTAATCAATATAACCGTCACTCTACTCTTATGAGCGCCTATAAAAACGTCAACAATGAAAAGTTCCGCTATTTTATCCTTAAACAAAAATCAGATGTTTTTCATTCAATGAAGAGCTTCTTTAAGAAGGAAGAGAATAAGCAGTTTGTATAGGATGAAAATGGAGTGACCCAAGTTTCAAGGGGTCACTCCTAAAATTGTTTAATTGAGTCTCTTCTTATCTTTACTTAGAATGATAATCTCATATGGATCGTTTCTTACATCTTTTGTCAGTTCATCCGTTTGAATGAAGGTTTTAATCTCATTTTCAATTTTTTCTACGATATCTTTCGCATCTGAATCAGAGGATTTGATGGACGTTTTTAATTTAATCTGTAGTGGCAGTGGATGGAAGGAATAACCGTATCCAGTAACCTTAAACTCGTCATTTTCCATTAAACCATGACCAATAATGCTTACTATATTATTTTTGCCCCAACGTAGTTCTTGTTCACGCGCTTTCATATCTATTCTAGTTACTTTAAGCTTGAATTCTCCGTATTCCTGAGCGGTAGAACGAAGGAGTTCTTTTAGCTCTGGTATCCTTTTTTCTGTTTTCGGTACCGCCACGTAAATGAATTTCTCTATTTTATTAATACGAGCCTCGATAGGGAAAGCCGTTACATAACCATTTTTCTCGAGTTGTTCGAGGATCTTTCTTTCAAGTTCCTGACTGTCTTTAATATATTGTGCTTCTTCTGCGGTTTCTTTGTGTGGTGCGAAAACTCTTGTGTCTACCTTAACTTTAACTGAATATTTTCCGAATTGATTTGAATCTAATACTTCGTTAACACTCTTTTGCACAGCATCTTTATTATCAGATAAATATTGTTTTGACCCTGCTAATAAAATAGTCATTTCTTTTTTTTGAATGGAAATCTCTATGTTTCTAAAATCGTAACCTTCTTTTATCAAAGCATCCGCTACAACATCTAAGACCTGGTATTTTATCTCTTCCTGTTTAATAAAAGAACTAAGGTAAGGAATTTGCGCGACTACTTTGGCCATTGCAGGTGAGACATAGGCTGATCCAATCAATATGGAAAAGAAAGCTACTACAGCAATACTAAAATATGCAATTTTTCTCATCCCCGATTTGTTGCTCTTTTTCATTTTATGTTCTTTATAACCATTAATAGAGTTCAATACATATTGTTTATTTTTATCTTTAAATCGGATTTCGGTTATTTCTTTAGGATATTGAAATTTATCAACCATAGAACTGCCCCTCCTGAAACGAAATTTTTAATACATTCCTTGCACGATGGAGTCTGGATTTAACCGTATTGGAGTTTAAGTTCAATAATTCGGATATCTCATTGATAGACAACTCTTCATAATAATGTAAGATGACAATTTCCCTATATTTAATGGGAAGTATTAACACTTTTTCAAAGATCATTTCTTTTTCTTCTAAATGAATCAATCCGGATTCTGTCGAGGCAGTTCTTAAAGTCAGGATAGTACCAATGATATCTTTATATAATAGGTTTTTATAAGACCAGCTTTTTATTAAATCTTTGCATTTATTAACTGTAATCCGATAAAGCCAAGTTTTGTATGAAGCTCTGTTTTGAAAGGCATCTAAGTTTTGAAAGCAGCTGATAAAAACTTCTTGTGATATATCCTCAGCAAATTGGTTCTCTTTTACATAAGTGTACGCAAGCCGTATTACCATATCTCCATACTCTTCCATTAACCAAATGAGCTTTTCCTCTCTTGGTAAATGAGTAATTGAAGCAGGAGAAGGGATGACCTTCATTTTCTTTACTTGCATCTAAATCCTCCTCTCTTTCTCTAACGTTAGACGATGTAGGATGATTTGTGGTTCCGAAAATCCCCAAAAAAGTAATATATTTATAGAGCTTGAATTCCTTAAAGGTAACTAAACAATACTATTAAACACTTTAAATACTCTAACAGAAAATTCCAAGGGTAAAATTCAACTTAAAGGAAAATTATTACTTGTAATATGGAAAAATAAGTTGATATAGGATACTAGAGAATATTAAAAAGTTTGTTTGAGAATTTTCGTAAAGATAATTGAAAGAAGTGGAGGATGGTGTAATGAAAATCTTTCAATTACATTTAAAATGTTATCATCTTGATAAAATGAAGCACATTGGTATCCAACTGAAAGGGGAGCTGAAGTTCATCCGTTGAAGATAACAGTTTCTGGGGACAATGATAAAACATTTATTCATCCTAACTATCCATATGAATTTATCACTACAGGGATCAATAGTAATTAGGTAAGAGGGCGACTCATTCGAGTCACCCTTTTTTTTAGATCAAATTAGCTCATTCACATTATAAACTTTGCCATTCTCAATTTCCTTTTGGAGTAGGAGATCGAGCATGGCGTTCCCGACAATTTCTGGGCTTCTAAGAGAGCCGTTTTCTTTAAATTGCTGGAATCTCTCTAATTCATGGAAGGACTCCTTTGAAGAGGAACGGATGGTCCCCTGCATATCAGTGTCCATAATTCCAGGACTGAAAGCGATTATTTTATGAGGTGTCCCGACAGATTCTTGTTCTAATGCTACATTTTTTGTGAACATATTTAATCCTGCTTTAGCGGAGCAATAAGCGCTCCAGCCGTGTTTGGGGCGCTCGGCTGCTCCTGATGAAACATTTACAACAAAAAGCTTTGAAGATGAAGATTGAAGCTTACCCAGTATTAGATTAGTGATTAGCATGGGTGCGATTAAATTTACTTCAATACTCATATTTATAGCTTCTTCACGTAATTTACCCACAGTGTCAATCGGTTCAATGACACCAGCATTGTTTACAAGATATATAGTTTCGGAATTTAGTTCTAACACGCTATCAGTTATTTCTATATATGTGTCCAAGTAGTTTTTTTGATTGGATAGATCACATGGATAGTGCCTGAAAAATAGTCCTTTTTCATTTGCTAGACTTTCAAGTTCGGAATTAGTTGATCGTGATGTGGTAATAACTCCAATGCCCTCATTTAGCATTCTTTTTGCAATGGCGGCACCAAGTCCTTTTGATGCACCAGATATAATTGCGATTTTCATCTTTATCCTCCATTTTCCGTTGCTCTGTTTTAAATTCTATCATGTTGGAGAAGGGGAATGCGATTTATTGGGAGAAATAGTAAAGATTGATTGTAAGGGGGAGAATCATGAGAAAAATATATATAGTTGGGCTTCCGAGTTATGCCGGTGCATTGTATGCTGGAACGGAATCTGCCCCAGCTTCTCTAAGAGAAGCTGGTATAGTGGAACGATTTGAAGAATTGGGTTTCCAAGTGGTCGATAAAGAGGATCTATTGGAGGGAAAGGATCTCATTAGGCACAATATTAGTCCGATTCGGAATTGGCCGTCTCCAAGAAACGTTTGGGAAACTATTGTGGATAACGCGAACGAGATATTTCAAAAAGATTCTTTTACGATCTTGCTTGGTGGGGATTGTAGCATAGTAGTAGGATCTTATACTGCTTTTCAAGAGATATATGGTGATAATACCCATTTGTTAGTTATAGATGGACATGTCGATACTGTTGAGCCTGTGTCAGATAATTGTATTGGGGCTGCAGCAATGGGCTTATGGTTCTTTTTGAAAGAACAACCGTTTTGGAGTAATAAAAGGCGTATTGATCCTTCTTCCATCAGTGTAATCGGACCACAGTCTGTACCTGAAGATTCTTTAGGAATGACCATAATTCCTTTAGCGGTGCTTGAAAAGGAGGAGCGGTTAATTTCTGTACAAAATCATTTAGCATCTCTTCCAGAAGATGTTTCAATCCTGGTTCATTTTGATGTTGATGTACTGATCGATACTATTATGCCAGCTGCCTATTCTCCGAGCGAAAAAGGATTGGACTTAGAAAAGGCTTGGAGGTTGTTTCAAATCATTTTAAGTGACAAACGAGTCAAAGGGATTGAAATCACAGAATTCTCAGGAACGAAGGATGAAGATGGGAAGGCTGCGAGAGTAATTATTGATTTATTAGCACAGTTGAAGGGATAAACAGGGGGTGTGCATCAAAAATTATGTGTCGTTGGGATAACAAGTCCATTCTTACACTTTAAATCTTTACTAGTATAATTCTTAGAATAGATATTTATTGCATATAAATGGAAATGGAAATGAAATAAAACTGGCAGTCTATTTTATGAAATCCTAGTTAAGAAAAAGGTTGGCAAGAAAAATCCACAATTCAATATTGCTTAAATGTTCTGGAGGGATGGAAATGGAAAGTGTAATCCGAAAATTAGAGAAAGAGGAATTACCTGATTTCGTGAATATTGTTTTAAATGCTTATCCAGGAACTACAGAAAATACCCCAGAATTCAAAGAACGGTTTACGAATACACTTACTTATCTCCAAGAAGAGGTAGAGGACATTGATTTCTATGGGTTGTTCAGAAATGGGAAGTTGCTTGGAGGAATGAGGATCCATTATTTTAAGATGAACGTATTTGGCAACCTGATAGATGCTGGAGGAGTAGGACAAGTAGCAGTTGATTTTTTGCATAAAAAAGAAAAAGTGGCAAAGGACTTAATCAGTTATTTCATTGATTTTTTCAAAGAAAGACGTACTCCTATTGTTATGCTCTATCCATTTCGGCCTGATTTTTATAAGAAGATGGGCTTTGGATATGGGATGAAGAAGAATCAATATTATATTGAGCCTTCAAGTTTTCCGAAGACATCCATAAAAAAGGAGCTTGTGTTCCTTGACCATTCTCATAAAGAGTCAATTAAAGACTGCTATAATTCAATAGCAAAGTCGAGACATGGGATGATCATCAACTCTGATTATGAAATCGAAAAGCTGTTCAAAAACCCAAATAATAAATTAATAGGTTTAATGGAAGATGGAAGACTGAAGGGCTATATTTTATTTTCTTTCAAGAAAGTCAAAGACGACCATTTTTTATTGAACGATTTATTAGTCCATCATATGGTATATAAATCTCCAGAGGTATTAGCTCAATTTTGTAACTTCTTCAACAGTCAAGCTGACCAAATCCATAGAATATCTTTGCATACCCAGGATGAAGGATTGGAATTCATGTTAGAAGACCCTAGAAACGGGACGAATAACCTTATACCTAGCGTATTTCATGAGACAAATACAGCTGGTGTGGGATTAATGTACAAGATATTGGATGTTGAGAAAATACTTACAGCAACTCCGAGGCTAGGAATATCTTGCAAATTCAATGTGGTTCTCCATGACAGTTTTCATTCACCGGAACCTCAGAAATTTATGATACATTCCCAAGATGGAAAAATTAGCATAGAAGAATATAGGGATCACGAAGATAGAATCGAGCTTGATATATCTGACTTTTCTTCCTTAATAATGGGCGTGGTAGATGCTCGGACTCTTTACCGTTTCGGGAAATTGACAATCACCAATACTAATCTATTAAATATATTGAATGAGATTTTTAATGTGCATGAAAAACCTGTTTGTACTACATTGTTTTAATTGAATATATAAAGAAAGGCTTCCATAAAAGGAAGTCTTTCTTTTGAATATAAAGGGAAGATCTTACTTGTTGGCCTCGTTGAATAAATTGTAAGCGGCTGACCAGTGATAAGGTTGTACCTCTGCTAATGTTTTGAATACTAGTTCCTTACTAGGTACTGTAACTGCGACTTTCACTTCTGGCCCCCAATAAAACAATCTTTCTTGGCATATTCCACAGGGTGACAAAACTTTAAAGTTTGATTTTTCATCATCTCTTACTACACAAATAGAATGGGTTACTTTCTTATCTAACTTAAATGCTTCTAAGAATGCTCCTGTTTCAATGCAAAGGTTGGCTTGGTCATTAAATACCTCAGGAGCAACACTGGTAAGAATGGTGCCATCCAATAAGCGCATTGCTGCAGCGCCTCCCCATCCCTTCGGATATCTCTTTTTTAATAAATCCGTACATGCTTCGAATAACTGTTGCTCTATGTGCATAATCAGAACTTCCTTTCATCATCTATCTGAATATCATGTTCTAAAAATCTTGGTGTCAACATGCTGATCAGAATCTGTATCCCAAACTCGGTGGATTTCAAAAGTTCCCTGTTCTAGAAATAAGGTGAATTTCTCTCTAAACCAATCCTGTAAAGGCAAATGTAAGACTTGATCAATAGGAATCCAATGCAATTCTCCCTCTGGGGGATTATCTAGGAGGCTGCCATGGAAAGTATTTGTCCAATAATTAAACACCATATATCTGACCCTATCCTTTGGATTTACATATTCATCCAAGCCTTTGAAAATTAGATTAGTAACGGTGAGACCTGTCTCTTCTTTGACCTCTCGGACAGCACCTTCTAAAATGCTTTCAGGAAAATCAATCTTTCCCCCTGGAGCAAGGTAGCCAGGAAACCCTTTTTCAGTGGGCCTTTTGATCAATAGAACATTATCACCGTTTTGGACCATGCACATTGTGTAGATTCGGTGTTCAATATCCTTCCAATTACGAGACATTTTTTATAAAATTCCTCTCATTTTTTCTTTAATTTTATCATTAAATAAACCTTTGTAATTCTTTTAATAAAAAAATTAATTGCTAAATGAAAGATTATCCAGTATTATCGAATATAGAGTTTAATACAACATCTTGTGTTTGATTATAAATGTAAGTACTATATATTGATAAAACCAATGAATATGGTGCCGATTAAGGCATAATAGGGAAGCTGGTTAAATTCCAGCACTGTTCCCGCAACTGTAAGTGCAGACGAACTAAGGTATCCACTGTCGATTAGATGGGAAGGACTTAGTATAGGATGACGCACAAGTCAGGAGACCTGCCATGTTTATAGCGTCTTATCTTCTTCGGGAGTTGGGGAGATAGAATGAGGGTAGATTGATAGGCTTTTTTTTAGGTCTATTGGTACATCAACGTTCTAAACCCATTACTCTTACAGAGTGATGGGTTTTTATGTTTCTATTTCCCGTTTTCGAAATCTATAGGAAAAGAGGAACATTATGAAACAGCAACTATCATCGAATGTATCTAGAACTATCCAGACGAGATTGATATTACCACCTGATACTAATCATATGGGCACTATTTTTGGTGGAACAGTATTGGCGTATATTGACGAGATCGCAGCTATTTGTGCAATGAAACATAGTCGTACTGTTGTTGTTACCGCTTCTATTGATAGTGTTAATTTTTTATCTTCGGCAAAAGTAGGCGATATCATGACATTGGAAGCTTCAGTGGTATCTACAGGTAGAACGTCTATGGAAGTGTTCGTTAAAGTTCAATCAGAGGATTTGCATTCGGATATTAAGAAAATTACTACGACTTCCCTCCTCACTATGGTTGCGAAAGATAGTGATGGTAAGCCTACGCCTGTGCCAGGAGTTATTCCTGAAACAGAGGAAGAGAACGAGCTTTTTGCTACAGCAAATGAACGAAGAACAATACGACTTTCTAAAGAAAAATAATATTTGAACAAAAAATGGGAGGGTATATTATGGGTGCGCTGACAAATGATCAAGCTGTTTCACAAGAAATTTTTAAAATGATTGAGGGAATGAAATCTAAATTCCCTCAATTAGATTTTGAATCATATATACATAAAATGAATCGTTCATTCAACTCAAAAGATAACATGGGAAAAGATCAAATATTTCACCTCTCCATACTGACTGCTGTAGAGAGAATAAGTGTGGAAGAACCGGATTGGACGTTTGTTGCTGCAAATCTGTATGCTTCAAGGCTGTATGAACAATGCAGAAAGGTTCGTGGCTTGAAGGATGAGGAGAAATATGGATCCTTTTATGGATTAATTAAGACTATGAGTGAAATGGGAATATACGATGATAGATTGCTAGAGTTCTATGCGAGAGAAGAAATCGACTTTCTAGGTTCGATCATTGATCCATTAAAGGATCGATTGTTTACTTACATTGGGATTGTAACCTTAGCAGAACGCTATTTGACGAAATCACATGATGGACAGGTTTACGAGCTTCCGCAGGAACGCTTTATGATTATCGCTATGACATTAATGATGAACGAACCGCAAGATAAACGATTAAATTTGATAGAAGAAGCATATTGGGCTTTGTCTAATCTTTATATGACGGTTGCGACGCCAACCTTAGCGAATGCAGGAAAGAGCTACGGACAGCTTTCAAGTTGTTTTATAGACACGGTGGATGATAGTTTAAGAGGTATTTATGATTCGAATACAGATATCTCAACCCTAAGCAAAAATGGTGGCGGAATCGGCGTTTATCTTGGGAAAATCCGAAGCAGGGGTAGTGATATTAAAGGCTTCAAAGGAATTAGTTCAGGAGTAATACCGTGGATGAAGCAGCTGAATAACACAGCAGTTTCTGTTGATCAGCTGGGCCAAAGGCAAGGGGCTATAGCAGTTTATCTTGATGTTTGGCATAAGGACATTTTTTCTTTTCTAGATGTCCGTCTTAACAATGGTGATGAACGTCAGCGTACCCACGATTTGTTTACAGGAATTTGCATTCCTGATCTATTCATGGAGCAAGTAGAGGCTAGAGGAGAATGGCACTTATTTGACCCTCATGAGGTAAGACGTATCCTCGGTTACTCCTTGGAGGATCATTTTGATGAGAGTCGTGGCGATGGAGTGTTCCGTGAAAAATATTGGGAATGCGTAAACCATCCGGATTTATCGAAAGTAACAGTTCCAGCTATTGAAATCATGAAGGCGATCATGAAATCCCAGCTAGAGACGGGTACTCCATATATGTTTTATCGTGATGAAGTAAACCGCCAGAACGCCAACAAGCATAAAGGTATGATTTATTGTAGCAATCTCTGTACAGAAATCACTCAAAATATGAGTCCTACCCTAGTTGAAGAAGAGATTGTTCATGATGGAACGATTATCATCCATAAGAAACCGGGAGATTATGTGGTGTGCAATTTGTCTTCTATTGCACTTGCAAAAAGCGTTGGAGATGCTGTGCTTGAACGTTTAATCTCTATCCAGGTTCGGATGCTAGATAATGTTATTGATTTAAACGGAATTCCTGTTCTTCAGGCACAATTAACGAATGAACGTTACCGGGGGATAGGCTTAGGCACTTTTGGTTGGCATCATTTGCTTGCTCAAAAAGGAATCCGTTGGGAAAGTGAAAAAGCGGTGGACTATTGTGATTCTTTATATGAGGAAATTGCCTATTTGACTATAAAAGCAAGTATGGAACTGGCTAAAGAAAAAGGGACCTATCCATACTTTGAAGGATCTGACTGGCATACGGGTGATTTTTTTTCTTACAAGGGTTATCAATCAGAAAAATGGATTGAGCTTAAACAGGAAATCATGGAGCATGGTATTCGAAATGGGTATTTAATGGCGGTGGCACCAAACTCTTCCACCTCTATTATTGCTGGTTCAACTGCTAGTATTGACCCGATATTCC
This sequence comes from Peribacillus alkalitolerans, assembly GCF_010882125.1. Classification (GTDB taxonomy): domain Bacteria; phylum Bacillota; class Bacilli; order Bacillales; family DSM-1321; genus Bacillus_BN; species Bacillus_BN alkalitolerans. The sequence continues at coordinate 69,765 of NZ_JAAGVZ010000010.1, forward strand.
GGAAATCCTATTCCGAAGAAAAAAAGGATTATAAGATACCCGTTACTGCTCCAGATTTATCAGCGATAACGAACTGGTTTTATAAAAGTGCATACACCATCGACCAACACTGGAGTATCAAGCAAAACGCCAAACGACAAAAACATATCGATCAATCCATTTCATTCAATTTTTATGTCTCGAATGATATAAAGGCGAAAGCATTATTGGATTTGCATTTGGATGCATGGGGCTCAGGATTGAAAACGACTTATTATGTTAGGTCAACTTCAGGTGCTGAAATAGAAGATTGTGAAAGTTGCCATAGTTAACTGAAAGGAGAATCCATTTATGACTCAAATAACAAAAAGGGCACTCGTTGATGAAGGAGCCCCTAACTGCTCAACTGCCATTATTAATGGAAGGAGCTCGAATGTATTAAATTGGGATGATGTCCGTTTTTCATGGGCTTATCCAAAATATAAGAAAATGCTGGCAAATTTCTGGACACCTTTTGAAATCAATATGTCCAATGATATCAAACAATTCCCGTTGCTTTCAAAGAAAGAACAGGATGCTTTTTTGAAGATTATAGGCTTACTAGCTTTGTTGGATAGCATCCAGACTGATTTTGCGAGCAAGGTCGCCGATTATGTGACGGATTCGAGTATTAATGCGCTGATGATCATACTTGCACAACAAGAGGTCATTCACAACCATTCTTATAGCTATGTCCTTTCTAGTCTAGTATCCAAGCAGCAACAGGATGAAGTTTTCGAGTTTTGGAGAAGTGAACCAATCTTACAAAAGCGGAATGAGTTTGTTACAGAGGGGTACAGAGATTTTGCAGAAGAGCCGACAATAGAAAATTTCTTAAAGGCCATCATTTTTGATGTGATCCTGGAAGGGTTATTCTTTTATTCTGGATTTGCATTTTTCTATAATTTGGCCAGGAATCAAAAGATGCTTGCTAGTAGCACGATGATTAACTATATCAATCGCGATGAGCATCTTCATGTTGGGTTGTTTGAAAATATTTATAAAGAAGTGCTGAAGGAGAATCCTTCCTATGACACTGAGGAGCTTCGAACATTTGGAAAGGAAACCTTTAGAGAGGCAGCAGAGCTAGAAATTGAGTGGGGTAGATATATTATTGGTAATGATATGGAAGGAATTCTCATGCAAGAACTGGAGGATTACATCAAATTCATGGCCAATATGAGAGCCAAACAGCTTGGCTTTGAAGCACCATTTGATGGGTACCGAAGCAACCCTATGAGATGGATCATAGCATACCAGGAAGTCGATTTAGGGAAAACGGACTTTTTTGAGCAAAGATCAAGACAATATACGAAAACATCTGACGCGAACGGCTTTGATGATCTATAAGACTAGTAAGACTTAAAAGGGACAAGAAAATCCCTTTTGAGTCTTCTCTTTTTTTTACTCGTATTTTCCATATTGGGTGATATTTTATAATCTAGTTTTCTTAATAATAATCTCGGCTATTTCCTCTACATTTAATTCCATTTTATCAATATACGCTTCGAAACTACCTACGGTGAATGCTTCAATACACTTATGAGATGTGCTTAGAAAATTAGAATTTTTTAAAAAATTGGATAACCCATGAAACCTAGGGGAAATAGTTTACGTCTAAATAAAGTGAGAGATGGTTTACTATTCTTGAGGAGGAGTCCTATGCAAGAAGAACGCGATACAAAAGAAGAATTCTTATCTTGGGTAAAGTCACTGTTTTTTGCTATAGCCATAGCCATTATTTGTCGTCATTTTTTATTTACTCCAGTGACCGTTCATGGTGAATCCATGATGCCTACATTCGAAAATAAGAATAAGGTTGTTATCACAAAGGTTAGTAAGCTTGAGCATTTTGATATGATCGTTTTCCATTCACCAGTTTCAGAGGATAATCATATCAAAAGGCTGATTGGCCTACCTGGTGATACTGTAGAAGTAAAGGATGACACGCTTTATATCAATGGGAAAGAATTCAAAGAACCCTATTTAAAGTCAAACAAGGAGAAAATTACAACACAAGAAAAGTTAACTGAGGATTTTAAAGTCGAAGTGCCAGAGGATTCATTGTTTGTCATGGGTGATAATCGAAGGAAAAGCGGAGACAGTAGAATATACGGTTTTATACATAGGGACTCAGTCATAGGGGAAGTAAAGTTCCGTTACTATCCTGTACAAGAATTGGGTATTCCAAAATGATATATACAAACTCATATAAAAAAAGCCCGTGCTAATCCATAAGATTTAAACGGGCTTATTTTTATTATTCTACTTTAGATCTACCTTATACTTCAGTGTTCCACCTTTATGATCAGTGACATTGATGTTAAGATGTTTTGTTCCCTTTTCAATAGGACTTACCCAGATTTGTTGCTTAAATTCTTCCTTAGAAACGTAATTCATCAATCCACCTAATTCGATACCATGGTCGTATTTTTCCCACCATTCGTTTGGTGTGATGGAAGTAATAGATTTAATCTTATTCCCTTTATCATCCGTTACTTCTACTGATAGTTCATTGTGGATCCAATAGCCTTCAGCTTTTGGGTTAGGTTGTGCAGCTTCAGCGACTTTTTTTCCTTTTACATGGAAGTTAATCGCTGTAGCACTTGGAGCAGTAATAACTTTTTCCAATGTATATGTTGTATCATCTACTATGTTACTTTCTTCAGTGTTGTAGGTGTACTCTTTGACTTCAGATGCTTCTCGATGAGTTGGGATATTAAAGCTCCAGTCCCCGTCCACACCGCCAATCTCAGTGAACTTAAATTGAAGGTTAAACTTTTCTGGAATATTAGAGTTAAAGTGGGTAAAAGGGAAATCGGCAATAGCGATATATTTGTTATCTGTGCCTTCTAGTTTGCTATATTTCCAGAACATATTAGATGTTTTGATCCAATTATTCTCAGCAAAGTTTATATATTCAAAACCAGTAACGCCTTTTGACCCATCGGCTCCTTTAGGGAATTCAAAAATCGCAGCCACGGAAAATCTTGCACCGTCATGAATCATATCAGATATAGTAACCTTCACATCTTGGTCTTTTACGGATTGATTGATTACGGTAACTCCACTTTTCTCCTTAATTGCATTCATATAGCCAGTATCACTAAGCTTTTCAACTGAAAAAACAGAGCCAATAACAGGTAGCTTTTCGAGCATTGATGCCATCGTAGGAGAAACAAAGCCCGTTGAATAAATGCCTACCCCAAGAGCTACAGTGGCAACGGCAGATACGATTGTTTTCTTTTTCATGTACATATATCTTTTACCCCTTTCATTCCCGATTTCTTTCATTATTGATTTCTTCACGGAAGAGGAAACATGGATGCTTTTGGATTTCTCTTGTAAGGCGTTTTTGATTTTTTGCTCCAGATTATTCATTGTTTCCCCTCGCTTATTTGAAAAATGGTGTTGATTTGATTTAATCCTCTTAGCTTAGATAAGGCAGAGTGGATTCTAGACTTAACAGTACCGACTGGTATATCCAATATGGTTGCAATTTCTTCCTGCGAATAGTCATTTAGATAACGTAGAATGATGACTTGCTTCAGTTTGACAGGGAGTTTTCAATGCAAGTAAGTAACTCTTCATTCTCTAATGTGGAAAGCACCACTTGGCTAGCATCCTCACCGAAAGTGGTAGTCTCGAATTGTTTCTTTTTCTCAGAAAGCATGAATAGCTTAAAGTTCTTCCGTCTTTGTTTCTTGACTTGGTTAACAGCGATGCCAACTAGCCATGGCTTGAAGTTTCTAGAAGAGTCAAACCTCGATAAGGCATGGTATGCTTGAATATAGGTTTCTTGAATGACATCCTCCAAATCAGCGCGATCTGTAAGAAGGAAGTAAACAGCGCGAGTGACTTCCTCAATAGTCAAATCATAGATTTGACTGAATGAGTCACGATTTCCGGAAATCGCTTGATTAATTAATGTGTGAAGGCCTTCATCACGTCTCACGGTACATCCTCCTTTACTTCTCACTCTATATTGGTCAGGTCTGGAAAAAACGTTCGAAATAATTTTGAAACTCGTCCAATAATTATTTATACTAAATAATATTGGGTAATTTATCCATAAAAAGGTGGCATAACATGGAAGAGTATCAAAGCCCGTTTAAACGTTTATATAATTTTCGAGATATAGGTGGTAAGCGGACTAGTGAAGGAAAGAAACTTAAAGAAGGCATCTTGTATCGTTCAGGAGATCTTTCTAAATTGAACAAACAAGATATGAAAACGATGGAGACTTTCGGCTTTAGGTTGATTGTTGACGTTCGCGGAGAAATTGAACGGAAAACGTATCCGAATAAGCTTGTAAAGAACACATGCTTACAAACAATCACTGTTCCTATACAGCATGATAGTCAAGAGTTTAATAATAAGAAGGAATTCTTTAAATATTTAAAAGGTGAAACGAATCTGGATTTTGAAGAATTCATGAAGGATTTCTACCGTACCATTTCATTTGAACGGACAGATCAAATTCGAGATGTAATTTCATTACTTGCAGACAAAGCTAATTATCCTATTCTTCTACATTGTACAGGAGGAAAAGACCGGACAGGCTTTATATCAGCTATGGTCCAATTGGTGGCAGGAGTACCTATGGAACTCGTTACGCAAGATTATCTTTTATCCAATGAATTAAACAAAATTAGGATGAAAAAGCTTGAGAGAATAATCAGATGGGGAACTTTGTTTCAAGTCCCAACAGAAAGATTAAAACCGATTTTTGAGGTAAGGGAAGAATATTTGATTGAGATAATTGATATTTTAATAGAAAAATACGGCTCGATTGAAGAGTATTTAATATCAGGCTGCAATATTGATCAAGATACCGTTAATAAGTTGAAACATAATATCTTGGAATAATGAATCTCGTAGAAAGTGAATGACAATGAAAAATATCATAATAGCTATTGAATGTTTGCTTATCGTTATGTTGATTTATCGAATCAGTAGGATAATCATTGCTTATCGAAAAATAAAAGTGGGGAGTTTTCCTAATAAAATTTCCGAGGCACTATCTTCAAGTATAAGAAGTAAGATTGGAGTTGCGGTATTACGCCATGAATTAGTAATGTATTATTATTTATTTACTAAAACGGGGGAAATAAAACTTAGTCCAGATGAAACATCTTTTTCTTATTATAAAAGCTCAGGATATAAAACGTTTATGATTGCTATTTTGGCCATTACTTTATTGGAAACTGTTGGGGTTTCCTATTTATTGCACAATTGGAAGCCGGTAATAGCATGGATTCATTTGTTCCTGAATTTTTATTTGTTTGTGTTCTTTATTAGTGATTATAAAGGATATTTGCGAAATCCTTTTATCCTTGGAAAAGATACATTACTAGTCCAACTAGGCTGGAGATCGAAGATGGTAATTCCTTTGTGTGATTTAGAACGATTACTTGATGGGAAAGATTATGAAGAAGAAAAAAAGAAAAAAGACGTCTATATGGCAACTTTAATGGAAATGGAAACCCCACAATATTGTTTGGAATTGAAAAATCCAGTTACTGTGACAGAACCATTTGGGAGAAAGAGAGAAGTCACTAAAGTATATATTACTGTTGATGATCCACAATTGTTTTCTAAAAGGATGAGGGAAGCAATAAATCAAATTGAAAAGGAGAGCAGCAGTGGTTAATCGCTGTGCTCTCGGATCTTTATCTTCTATGCTTAACTAAGTCGAGTACGCCCAATACTATATGAGCTAAACCAAACCCAAATATAGTATTGGCAATCATTTTATTTGGCCCACGTATTTGTTGCATTGCATGACCAGCAGTAGTCACGGCTGTACTTTAAGCTGTGGGAATTAATCCTTCATCATGAGCATTCTCCTCATTTCATGTAGATAGGGAAGATTTCTCTCCTTTATTATTAATTTCTATTGTTAATGTTGTATGTAAGGAAGTATATGCAAATAAAATTTGACTGATGGGTCATTCATTATTTGGACATTTGGTATATCTATACAATTAATAATAATTGACTAGTGACCAATTGGTCAGTTAAACTGATAAGGTGTTGACCGTTTAGTCAAAAAGTATTATTTACAAAGGAGAAGTTTATGAAAAAAGTGATACAGTTTTCACTGAAGAATAAGTTTGCAGTATGGCTTCTTACGATCATCATTACCATTGCAGGTTTGTACTCCGGATTAAATATGAAGCTCGAAACAATCCCCAATATTACAATGCCGGTTGTTTCAGTATTAACAGTATATCCAGGAGCCACACCTGAAGAAGTAGCAGACAAAATAACAGAACCTATAGAGAAGAAAATACAAAACCATGAAGGGGTTTCTGTAGTCAGCTCATCTTCCTTCCAAAATGCTTCATCCATTCAGATTCAATATGAATTTGAAAAAGATATGGAAAAAGCACAAGCTGAAGTCAAAGAAGCAGTTGACAGCATGACCTTTCCAGAGGGTGTGCAGGAATCACAAGTTTCTCGATTAAGCTTTGATGCATTCCCAGTCATGTCCTTAAGCATTTCTAATGAAAGTCAATCTCTTGCAGATTTAACAAAGCAAGTTGAAGAAGAAATTGTACCAACCTTGGAAGGCCTTAACGGTGTAGCATCCATTCAAGTATCAGGACAGCAATTAGAAGAAGCTTCACTAACCTTTAAAGCGGATAAATTAAAAGAGCTTGGCCTATCAGAAGAAACAGTACAAAACATGATTAAGGGAGCTAATGTTCAGTTTCCTTTAGGATTGTTCACATTTAAGGATACACAGAAGTCTGTAGTAATTGACGGGAATATTGCAACGATAGAAGACCTAAAGAAAGTGAAAATTCCCATTACTCCATCACAGCAAGGAATGACTCCACAACCTGGTGCACAGGGTATGTCAGGTACGAATCAACAGCAGGGAGCGGTTCCTACAAATATTGAAATCCCCACTGTAACATTAGGGGAGATTGCCGATGTAAAAATCGTAGGTAAAGCAGAATCCATTTCACGAACAAATGGGGAAACGTCAATTGGTATTCAAGTCGTAAAAGCTTCCGATGCGAATACAGTTGAAGTTGTAAATGAAGTCAAAAAAGAAATAAAGACCTTGGAAAAAAACTATGATGGAATGAACATTGTATCCATCTATGATCAAGGTGGACCGATTGAGAAGTCGGTTGAAACGATGTTAAGCAAAGCGGTTTTTGGTGCGATTTTTGCCATGATTATCATTCTCCTGTTTTTACGTAATATACGTACGACTATTATTTCTGTCGTTTCGATTCCTTTATCACTTCTGATTGCAATATTACTGTTGAAACAAATGGACATTACATTGAACATCATGACATTAGGGGCAATGACAGTTGCCATTGGCCGTGTAATAGATGATTCAATTGTTGTCATTGAGAATATCTTTAGACGTATGTCGTTGAAAAATGAGAAATTAAGTGGCAAGGAATTGATAGTGGATGCAACGAGAGAAATGTTCATGCCAATCATGTCTTCCACAATTGTAACGATTGCTGTGTTCTTACCGCTTGGTTTAGTGAAGGGGACAATTGGTGAGATGTTCCTTCCATTCGCATTGACAATCGTATTCTCACTATTAGCCTCATTATTGGTGGCCATTACTATCGTACCAATGATGGCACATTCCTTATTCAAAAAGGGCGTTAAAGGAAAGCAACATGATGAAGAATCTCCAACAAAGCTTGGTGTGTTTTATAAGAAAGTATTGAAATGGTCATTAAACCATAAATGGATCACATGGTTGATTGCTATTGGGATGTTAATTGGTAGCTTGTTCTTAGTTCCGGTCATTGGGGTAAGTTTCTTGCCTTCAGATGAACAAAAAATGCTAGCTGTCACTTTCAAGCCTGAACCAGGTCAGACACAGGAAGATGTAGTAGATGTTGCTGATGAAGCTGAAGGCTTCTTCATGGAACGTAAGAACGTTAAAACCGTTCAATTCTCTGTCGGTGGCGAAAACCCTATGAATCCTGGAGAAAATAACTCTGCCCTGTTCTTCGTTGAATACGACAGTGATACTCCGAACTTCTCTGAAGAAGGCGAAAAGGTGATTGACCTACTTCAAAAGGATACAGAAAAAGGAGAATGGGCTACTCAAGATTTCTCAGGGATGGGTTCAAGCGGTGCTTTAACTGTACAAGTGTATGGAGAAAGCATGAAAGAAATTGAACCTATTGTAAAAGAAGTAGAGAAGGTCATGAAAGATCAAGATTCTTTAAAGAATGTAGAATCAAGTATTTCGGAAACCTATGAGGAATACACATTAGTCGCTGACCAAGAAAAATTAAGTAAGCTTGGATTGTCAGCTGCCCAACTAGGTATGGAATTTGCTCGTGCTGGCCAGCGTGAGGTCATTACGACGATCCAGCATGAAGGCAAAGATGTGAATGTCTACCTTCAAGTGGAAAAAGAGACATATGAGGATATTGAAGATTTAACAGACAAAACGATCCAATCTCCTTTAGGTATGTCTGTACCAATTAAAGAGTTGGTTACTATTGAGGAAGGTAATACATCGGATACAATCACTAGAAGAGATGGCAAAATTTATGCCGATGTTTCTGGTGAAATCACCACAAAGGATGTCACAAAAGTATCTACTGCTGTGAAGGGAAAAGTGGATAAGATAGAAACTCCATCTAATGTTGAGATTTCAATGGGCGGGGTTACAGAAGATATAGCTGAATCGTTTACTCAACTCGGATTAGCTATGCTTGCAGCCATCGCTATCGTATATCTAGTACTTGTCGTAACATTCGGAGGCGGTTTGGCTCCATTCGCTATTTTGTTTTCACTACCATTTACAGTCATTGGAGCTTTAGTAGGCTTACTAGTGTCAGGAGAGACCATCTCTGTTTCAGCCATGATTGGGGCATTGATGTTGATTGGTATCGTTGTAACCAATGCTATCGTGTTGATTGATCGTGTCATCCATATGGAGAACGAAGGGCTATCAACTCGAGAAGCCTTACTCGAAGCTGCTGGCACACGCCTTCGTCCAATATTGATGACGGCAATCGCAACTATTGGTGCTTTAGCTCCGTTGGCCGTCGGTTTAGAAGGTAGCGGACTAATTTCTAAAGGATTAGGTGTGACAGTAATAGGTGGATTAACGAGTTCTACTCTATTAACGTTACTAGTGGTACCAATGGTTTATGAAAGCTTAATGAAAATCAAAAACAAGCTATCTAAAAAGAAAAACAAAGAAGCTAGAATATAGCAAAAAAAGGGACCATCTTGTATGAAGATGGTCCCTTATTTTTATTTAACGTATAATAGATATACTAATATTTTTAGGAGGAAGAAAGTGGATGCTATTACATATATGCCTTTTGTGACAGTCCATCGTGTGATAAAAAACGGTCAATTAATGATTTGGGAAGAGGGACATATAATAAAACTGACTGCTCAATATGTAGAGACACCATCCCATCAATTCTCTTTTGAAAATGTACATGATGTATCTTTCAAAGAATTCTCTACAAAAGAGGGGATTCTGTATTTGCATACTAGTCAGGGAGTTTTCCCTTTCCAAGTAAAAGAAAGGCCTCATTCCTTTATTAATCGATTCAAAACACTTAAGACCTTGAAACAAAACGATTCCCTGTAATCCAATACCTCCATGGATAGTCTTTTGCTTCCCCTGAATTAGGAATTCCCACCCTAGGTCCTGAAGAAATCTGCAGTGGAGAGAAACCTTCAGCAATATAAATCGTGGAATCTCTAAACGATTTGCCGTAATCATCCATGGTAATACCTAGAGCTTTTGTTAGCTTACCAGGCCCATTGCAGGCTAGCACCAAATTGTCCATACCTCTCCGCACCTTTATTAACTCTTTACCAATAAACGGTTCAACTGCCCGGATTAAAATTGCTTCTGGTTTATCGATATGTCCACTTACAACATTCACTAAACAATGTGTGTGCATGACGTAAGTATATACAAGTCCTGCTTCTCCAAACATAACCTCTGTGCGTTTAGTCCTTCTGTTATTAAAGCTATGGGCTGCTTGGTCTTTAGGCCCCATGTAAGCTTCTGTTTCAACAATGAAGCCTCTTGAGACACCTTCTTCAGTTTCCTTTATCAATAGACAGCCTAACAAGGCTTGTGCTAGTTTCAAAGTGGGTTGTAAAAAGAATTCATGTTCAACGGGTAATAAGGGAAGATATCGAGTGTCATGATTTTTCAAGTGTGAATACCTCCTAACATTACTTCTAAAAATTTTACCCAGCTGAAAGGTTGTTAATCTTAAATAAGGTGGGCTCGGTATTGAGCCCACCTCGCTATTCTTCAGAAATTGTTTCTTTTTCTAATTCTGCATCTCGCTTAATTCTAGCCTTTCCAATCGTTAAAGAGACGAAGATCCCTAATGCTACAATAATTAAGCCAGTTGAGAAGACTAAAGAGAATGCATCAGTCCAGACCACTTTAATTGTATGGATTATAGAGTTCTTAATCTCACTAGGTAGTTTTAATTCCTCAGGTTTTAACAATAGACCAAATAATATATCCGTTTTGTCAGCTAGGGAACTAAGAACTTTTTGTATTATCGGATTGCTTTCACTTTCCACTGCTGCATTCATTTTACTCTGTAATGAATTATTCATTACCGCATTCAAGATGGTAATACCAATGGTTCCACCAATGCTTCGGAAAAAAGTTGATGTAGCTGTAACTGTTCCTAATTGGGTTTTAGGAAACTCATTCTGTACAGCGATTGTTAAAGTGGGCATAACCAGACCCATTCCAAAACCAAGTACAATCATATACAAGTATGCTGTCCATTCATTTGAGGTTAAACCCATCGTGCTCATTAAATAGAAGCCTAAGGTAGTGATAATCATCCCTAATGAAAGGACACTTCTAAATCTTAATCGGAGTAAAAGCTGACCTCCAATAATACTTGCGACAATCAAAGAAATCATCATAGGAGTCATCGTTGAACCAGCTCGCGTCGGCGATACACCGAGTATCCCTTGCATAAACATAGGTACAAACATAATTGCACCAAACATTCCAAGGCCTAATAAGAATCCTAAAGCGTTAGTCGTCGCAAAAATACGATTTTTAAACAAAGATAAATCAATTATAGGTTCAACTGCTTTTCTTTCAATAATACTGAATATTACTAGGATTACAAATGCCCCTCCAAAATAGAAAGCGGATTGACCTGAGATCCAATCAAACTTGTCCCCGACAAATGTTAAACCTAAAAGCAAAAGGATTAATCCTACAACTAATGTGCCAATGCCTAGGTAGTCAATATGGATTTTTTCTCTTTTCTCAATCACGTCATTCTTCATTCCAACAAAAATCAGTAAGGCTGAAAGAAGGCCAGTGGGCACGTTAATTAAAAAAATCCAATGCCAGCTTATATGATCTACAATGACTCCTCCGATAAAAGGTCCAATGACGGAGCTTATTCCAAATAATGCTCCGAACACACCTTGCCATTTTGCACGTTGCTCCGCGCTAAAAATAATACCAATAATGGTCTGGGAGAGAGGCATAATCATTCCCCCACCGAGCCCTTGTAAACCACGATAAATGATTAACTGTTCCATGGTAGTAGCTGTCGCGCATAATCCTGAACCGATGATAAAAATGATGGTTCCGATTAAATATAGTGAACGCCTACCATATAGGTCCGACAATTTCCCGACAATCGGGACGATAATCGTTGAGGTTATCATATATGCTGTTGTGACCCATGCGAAAATTGAAAAGCCATTTAACTCCCCAATAATAGTTGGCATGGCTGTTCCTACAATGGTTTGTTCTAAAGAACTAAAAAACATCCCGATGATTAGACCAGTTAATACAAGTTTTTTATTAATAGTTGGTTGATTAATTTCCATAATGAGGACTCCTAACTTATTTTTGACTACATGGTCAAAATTATATAAGATGGTTGACTAATTAGTCAACGTTTGTCTCAGCCTGTTTGAGTTGGTAAAAAATCATTTTCATGTATTATAATGAGTGAAACTATTTGGTTAGGAGAACAGCATATGAAGCATACAATTGGATTTATTGGTTGCGGCAAAATGGGACAGGCTATTTTATCCGGAATGATAGGACGAAAAGGGATGGATCCCTCTAAAATATTAGTGAGCGCCAGAACAGAAAGTACACTCGAAGATTTGAAGACGCGTTTTGAGATCCAGGGTACGACAAATAATCAAGAAGTCGCTAAGCGTTCAGATATATTATTCCTAGCAATAAAGCCAAATCTTTATGGTGAAATCATTGAAAGCATTAAAGATATTGTGAGAGAATCGGTTATTATTGTTACCGTTGCCGCTGGCATTGATACAGAGTATGTTCGAGAGGCATTTGGTAGAGAAGTGAAGGTTGTCCGAACTATGCCGAACACACCATCTATGGTGGGAGAAGGCATGACACCCTATTGTATCAATAGGTTTATTACTGAAGAAGATCAATCGGTTATAGAGAATCTTTTGCAATCCATAGGAAAATGCGAGCGTATTTCCGAGAATCTTATGGACGCAATCCCAGCTATTTCAGGTTCATCACCTGCATATGTTTATATGATGATAGAGGCTATGGCTGATGGTGGGGTCAAACAAGGAATTCCTAGGGATCAAGCATATAAACTTGCTGCACAGGCCATATTAGGCGCGGCAAAAATGGTGGTTGAAACAGGACGTCACCCTGGAGCATTAAAGGATGATGTATGTACTCCTGGGGGAGCAACTATCGAGGCAGTAGCATCTCTTGAAAAGACAGGATTCCGTTCCTCAATATTGATGGCCATGGATGAGTGCACAAACAAAATAAAGTTTCTAAGCGAAACGATGAAATAATTAATGGGGTGATCCACAATCTTTTTGATAGTGAATCACCTCTTTTTTATTTTTTTATGCTGTTTTCGTAAAGTTTGTTCATTATAAGCGTAATTTTAACTTTAACCATCTGTGTTGATTGTAGCGGAGGGCACTTGGCTCCACGAAAATGCATTCGCATTTCCTTCGTGCGGTGTTTATTCGAGGAAGCTTATTCAATGTCCTGCGGGAAAAAGAGGGAAGTGGGGGACCCCACAGGCGGTAACGCCGAGGAGGCTCCCGACCCTCCCCGCGGAAAGCAAGTGCTTCTCGCTGAAATCAACGGACAACTTTTTATAGTCTAAAAACAACAATCTATGTGAAAAGAAGCTTTCTTTATAAAGCATAAATAGTAAGTCAGCCGATTAACGTAGTTACATAAGAAATCAAAGAGTGTGCAACTTCATCTAGAGGGCTACCAATCAGTTAGGTTTCTAGGAATAAAATTCAATGGTCATCATATAGTTTGAATAACAAAAGGGAAGGAGGATGCTTTTTATAAATCCGAGTTAACTGATAGGGAAAAGGTTTATATCTTATGACGTATAGGGGGAAAGGATATGGAAACAGGATTAATCTTATTGAATATTGCAATTATGTTAGTGTTAATCGCGGTCCTGTTTTATATGAAACGCAAGAATATATCTTTTTCTAAACGTGTTTTTACCTCATTAGCTTTAGGGATTCTCTTTGGTTTTGTCCTGCAATATGCATATGAGCCTGAGTCAGTTGCGCTATCGACTTCAATTGATTGGTTTAACATTGTTGGAAGTGGGTATGTGAAGTTTTTACAAATGATTGTGATGCCACTTGTCTTTATTTCCATTTTATCTGCTTTTACAAAACTGAAACTTAGTAAGAATATAGGAAAAATAAGTGTTCTTATTATAGGGATTTTAGTAGGTACAACAGCTGTTGCAGCAATTGTAGGGATTGCAACTACTTTGGTATTTGATCTGGAGGCCGTCCAAATCGACCAAGGGGATGCAGAAACAGCCCGTGCTACAGAATTGGAGGAAAGATACGGAACGATTGAAGGAAAAACGCTTCCAAATCAAATTCTTGACTTAGTGCCTAGTAACCCGTTCCTTGATTTCACAGGTGCTAGACCAACTTCAACAATATCCGTCGTTATTTTTGCGGCATTCCTAGGGATTGCTTATTTAGGAGTAAGGCGAAAAAATCCTGAACAGGCTTACCAAATTGCAAGCATTGTTGATTCTTTATACACAATCATAATGCGTGTTGTAACATTAATACTCCGTTTAACACCATATGGAGTATTGGCAATCATGACAAAGACCGTTGCTTTAAGCGACATTGATGCTATTGCGAAGTTAGGGAAGTTTGTCGGTGCATCGTACGTAGCGCTTGCAATTATGTTTGGTATTCATTTACTATTGCTTACATTCTCGGGGTTGAGCCCAATAAAATATATTCAAAAATCATTTCCTGTATTGGCTTTCGCATTTACATCAAGAACAAGTGCAGGTGCTCTGCCGATTACCATAAAGACACAAAAGCAACTCGGTGTTCCTGATGGAATTGCTAATTTTGCGGGTTCATTCGGATTGTCCATCGGTCAAAATGGTTGTGCCGGTATATATCCAGCCATGCTTGCTGTCATGATTGCTCCGACGGTAGGGCAAGATCCTCTAGATCCTTCATTCCTTGCAACGTTGGTACTTGTGGTGGCTATTAGTTCATTTGGTGTAGCTGGAGTAGGTGGAGGAGCCACATTTGCTGCTTTACTTGTCCTATCCGCAATGAACTTACCGGTTGGATTAGCGGGTTTACTGATTTCGGTAGAGCCACTAATTGATATGGGAAGAACAGCTGTTAACGTGAGCGGAAGCATGACTTCAGGCATATTAACAAGTAAGGTAACAAATGAGCTTGATAAAGAAGAATACAATAGTGCAACGAATAGTTTAGAAGTAGAGGCCTAAAAAAAAGACTCAGTCCTATTTTCAAGGACTGAGTCTTTTCTATATATTACGCGTTTACATTAGTGTTTTGGATTGCTTGCTCAACTGAGATATATTCATATCCTAAGTCACGAGCAACTGCCTCATAAGTTACATAGCCGTTTGCTACGTTTACACCTTTAGCAAGTGAAGCATTGTCTTTAACAGCTTGAACAGCGCCTTTATTTGCAATTTGAAGAGCGAAAGGAACTGTTACATTCGTTAAAGCGATTGTAGATGTTTGAGGAACAGCACCAGGCATATTAGCTACTGCGTAGTGAACAACGCCATGTTTTTCGTAAGTTGGATTATCATGTGTTGTAATGTGGTCAACTGTTTCGAAAATTCCACCTTGGTCAATTGCAACGTCAACGATTACAGAACCAGGAGACATGGTTTTAACCATTTCTTCTGTTACAAGCTTAGGAGCTTTTGCACCAGGGATCAATACAGCACCAATTACTAGATCGGATTCAGAAACTGCTTGTGCCAAGTTAAATGGATTTGACATTAAAGTCGTGATTTCATTTCCAAAGATATCGTCTAACTGACGAAGGCGGTCAGGGCTTAAGTCAATAATTGTAACGTCTGCACCAAGACCAATAGCAATCTTAGCTGCGTTAGTACCTACAACTCCACCACCGATGATTGTAACTTTTCCACGTTTTACACCTGGAACTCCACCAAGTAAGATTCCTTTTCCACCTTTTGGTTTTTCAAGGAATTGTGCACCGATTTGTGCTGACATACGTCCAGCTACTTCACTCATAGGTGTAAGCAATGGAAGTGTATTATTGACCGTTACAGTTTCATAAGCGATTGCAAATACTCCGTTTTCCTTTAAAGCTTCAGCCAATTCTGGCTCAGCAGCTAGGTGAAGGTAAGTGAATAATACAAGGTCTTTACGGAAGTATTTGTATTCACTTTCAAGAGGTTCTTTAACCTTCATGATCATTTCAGCTGTTTCCCAAACAGAAGAAGCCTCTTCTACGATAACAGCACCAGCTGACATGTAAGCTTCGTTTGTGAAACCAGAACCAATACCAGCATTAGATTCAATATATACTTCGTGTCCAGCATTTTTAAAAGCAACGACACCAGCAGGAGTCAAAGCTACACGGTTTTCATTATTTTTAATTTCTTTAGGTACACCAATACGCATGTTTATTACTACCTCCAAGGAAAGCGAATATTATTTAGTTTGTACCAAAATTATAATCAAAAGACATCTTTTTTTGTTTGTGTAAAAGAAAAAATAAAAAAAGAAGCATTTGTAGATTTCTACAAATGCCTTTAGGAACCCGTGTTATACTTACATTTTTCTCGAATTCGCTTCTATAAATTTCTCTAATAATAACTCAAAGAAGAGGGCCATTTTGACTAAAGGATTCTTTAACTCAATTCTTCCAATCTCAGAAATCCTTTTCAATCGATAATGAATGGTATTAACGTGTAGATGTAAGCTGTTCGCCGTATCATATGGGTTACCATCATGCTGTAGATACATATGGAGGGTACGTACTAAATCCGTTTGATTTTTTGCGTCATATTCTTTTAGGCTTAATAAGCCCTTATGTTCTGCACCACGTCTTTGGTTCGTAGATAAGACATCAAGGTATTGATAAATCCCTAAATCACTATAAAGGTGTAGCGTAGACGTTATTTCAGGGAATATTCGTTTAATTTTTAACGTGTAAAGGGCTTCTTGATAAGTGTCTTGTGCTTTAGAAAGGCTGGTATATGATTGTCCAGCAGCCCCTTGTATGCCCCGCACACTAAATCGGGTTTCCATTTGAGAGGTAAAGACGCTTATAAAATCATTGATTGAAGCAGGGAAAGGATTTGAGATGACTGGACTGGCTAAAACGATTAAATGGTTGATATTGATAGTGAAGAACAAAGGTTTTACCTTTTGTGTAGTAGTTAGCATATATGAAATATTGCGCTCTGTTTCTGTAGTGATTTCGTCCGGGAAGGTAAAAACGATGGTTGTAAATACTTCAGGCACCGCCATTCCATAATCACTCAGTTTTTCATATATATCTGCCTCATCTTCATAATGGCCTGTCAACAGCTTCCATAAAAACTCCTGATAACTCTCGTCTTTTCTTTTTTTCCTCATCTGTAGTTGTAAGAGTTGATTTTTAGCTTCCTTAGCCGCTAACTCCAAGAAATGCAAATCATGTTCCGTAAACTCTTTGGTCGTTTCCAAAGCCCAAATGAATCCCAGCACTTCTTGATTTTTACGGATGGAAATAGCAGCTCTCTTGCCAAGTCCAACTTCTGTAATGGATGGAATCAAAACAGGAGAGGGATCTTTTAGCAATTTAGGAATGACTCCTTCTCTCCAAAGACTATTGATTACTTTTTCAGGGACTCGTCTTCCAATAATCGTTGCAATACGGGCTTGATCCGTACTGTCGTCATGCATACTATAAGCTATTAATCGGTGGTTAGCATCCTCTATTGTTATTGGACATCCAAGAACTGCGCTTACGCGATCGGCAAATTCAACTAAATCTCCGTTCAATCCTTTAAATATGCTACTATTTTGCTTTTCGTCCACAATGTATAGCTCCTTTAAAAACATTCACTTCCTTCATTTTACTATAAATCAGCGATTAGATTAATCGTAAGAACTAATGAATTTTTAAACATAAGGATCTGTTAAACGGGGCTGTTGATTTCCGTTCCAGTCACTCGCTTCCCGCTGCTCCCGCAGGAGTCGAGCGACTTCCACTCCAATCATCTAAGTGGATAAATCCAGAATAAGTTTTAACAGAGCTAAACATAAAGAAGCTCCTTTGAACATTGAGTACAAAGGAGCCTTTTATTTAGAAGAAAATATTTAATATAAAGTAAATTAATCCAGCCAATGTAGCTGAGATAGGCAAAGTAATAACCCAAGTAATTAACATTCGCTGAGCAGTGCCCCATTTAACACCTTTCACACGATGAGCAGTTCCAACCCCAAGGATAGAAGAAGAAATAACGTGTGTAGTACTAACAGGTACACCTAGGAAAGAAGCACCGAAAATCACACTAGCCCCAGTTAAATCGGCAGCAACGCCATTAACAGGACGGATTTTCATAATTTTCCCACCAACTGTTTTAATGATTTTCCACCCACCAACTGATGTTCCTAGACCCATTGCAATCGCACAGGAGAGTTGAACCCAAAAAGGAATATCAGTTGTATCGGCATATCCATTTGCAATAAGAGCCATTGTGATAATACCCATTGCTTTTTGAGCATCATTCGTTCCATGTGTGTAGGATTGAAGTGCAGCTGTAGCAACTTGAATATAACGGAATCGCTTGTTTGTTTTAGGCAAGTTATTATTTTTAAAGACAATTTTAAAAATGCTATAAACAATAAAACCGACTACAAATGCCAAGATTGGTGAAAGTAGCAACGCTTGAAGGATTTTTAGGAAACCAGAAGCGTGAATAGCGCCAAATCCAGCAGATGCTATGGCAGCACCAGCGATAGAACCAATGATTGCATGGGATGAAGAACTAGGAATCCCGTAATACCAAGTAATCAAGTTCCATGCAATAGCTGCGATTAATGCTGCAAGGATTACAAGTGATCCATTTTGTAATGTGAATGGATCGACAATATCTTTTGAAATAGTTTTGGCAACACCTGTAAATGTCATCGCACCAACGAAGTTCATGACAGCAGCTAATATTATAGCGCGTCTTGGCGTTAACGCCTTCGTAGAAACTGAAGTCGCAATGGCATTAGCTGTATCATGAAACCCATTGATGAAATCAAATGCAAGGGCGCCAATTACAATTAGTACAGTTAACACTAATAATGTATCCATGTAAGAAGGACTCCTTATGCATTTTTCATAATGATAGTTTCAAGTGTGTTAGCCACAGTTTGGCAGCTATCAGCAATATCCTCAAGGTTTTCATAAATTTCTTTAAATTGAATGATTCGAATAGGATCTTTTTCTACTGCGAATAGATTTTTAATGGATTGACGTAAAATTCCATCGCAAGTTGATTCGTAATCCTTGATTTGAATTGAATGGTTTCGGATATCTAACAGTTTCTTAGTTGAAAGTAAATCAACTGCTTTTTCAATTTCGTAAGTGCTTTTACGAATTGCATCGACAAACTTCAGCATATACTCGTCTGCATTCACAATAGAATACATTTCGAATAACGCTGAGCAATGCTCAAGGCCATCTAACACATCATCCATACTCATAGCAAGATGAAGGATATCTTCACGCTCGATCGGAGTAATGAACGCTTTGTTAAGTTCTAAAATTACTTCATGTACATAGGAATCCGCTTTGTGCTCATAATCCTTCATTTTTTCAGAAAATACTTTTAAATCGCTAACATTGTTCAGCTTGTAATCAGCAAAATAATCAGCAGCTTCTTTTAAATTTTCTGAAATATTAATAAGAAGGGTACCGAACTTATCCTTTTTTTTGAAAACCATTGTTGAAAACCCTCACAATCCAAGAAATTGTATTTTTTTAAAAGACCCCTGTTCAAAAGTTTGAACGTGAATTATTGTACTCATAAACCTTTAATTAAGAAAGATGCTACTATTAAAATTTACATAAAATTAACATAACATGCGTTGCGTCGTTTAATATTTACATTGTTGTAACATTTCGTCGGAAAATAGGTTATTTTCTTTAATAAATTTATATTAAGCTTAGCCCATGGGAGAACGGGGAACATAAATCTGAAAGATAAGAAGGTGAAGGATGATGTTTGGGAAGAAAGAAGAAAAATACCTGATTATTACAATGGCTATCATTGCCGTGATCTTATTTTTAAATATTTTGAGAAAATACGTATTTTAGACTTTTCCCTTATAATCCATAGTTAAAACTCATATTTGTAATGATTCCTTCATACTTTAGATTGTAATGTTCATCTAAGGTTGGAGGGGACAGCTTTGATTAAAAGATTTGATCGTTTGGCGATAGAGCTTCCACGGCCTAAAAGTGCTGATCCTAAAGCGGCAAAGGTTGTCCAGGAATTATTGGGTGGAAAATTTGGTGAAATGTCTACACTTAATAACTATATGTTCCAATCTTTCAATTTTCGTAACAAAAAGAAACTTAGACCATTCTATGACTTGGTGGCAAGCATTACAGCCGAGGAATTCGGCCACGTAGAACTTGTAACTAATACGATTAATTTGTGCCTCGAGGGTACTACAAATCCAGGAGACCCGGACACTACACCTTTGCGCGAAGGGTTAAAAGGGAATCCGTATCATTTCATTGTGAATGCACAAACAGGTTTGCCGGGGGATTCGACTGGAAACCCATGGACTGGTAATAATGTATTTAACAGTGGTAATCTTGTACTTGATTTGTTGCATAATTTCTTCTTAGAGTGTGGGGCTAGGACTCATAAAATGAGAGTATATGAAATGACTGATAATCCAGTTGCTAGAGAAATGATTGGCTACCTACTCGTCCGTGGAGGTGTTCACATCCTAGCATATGCAAAGGCACTTCAAATCGCTACAGGGGTTGATGTAACGAAAATGTTGCCGATTCCAGACATCAGCAATAATAAATTCGAGCATGCCAGAAAATTCGAAGAGCAGGGCTTACACACCAGGCTTTATACATTCAGCGATACTGACTATAAAGAGGTCACAAAAATTTGGAAAGGAACTCATCCAGAAGATGGAATGCCACTCCAGGTTTTCGAAGGTGCACCAAAAGGAGCGCCAATGATTGACCTTCCAGACCTTCCAGAAGAATTCGCACCTGGAATATCTGAAGAGGATTTCCAGCAAATTTTAAAACGATTGCTTCAAGAAGGGAATATTACACCTTAATCATTTTATGGTACTCGTTGGTTTTGTTAAGCGACCTTCTGGGTACCTTTTATTTTTTGATTAAGCATTAATGTAGGATACAAGATTGACGAATGTTAAAATAAAGTAAAAATAAGGAGGTCGTAAATATGAGCCATGTGAATACAGAAACAATTACATTACATAATGGTGTTAAAATGCCAAAGCTTGGTTTTGGCGTATATTTAGTAGAAGAAGGCGCAACAACAGTTAATTCTGTAAAAAAAGCATTGGAAGTGGGATATCGATCAATCGATACTGCTGCCATTTACAAAAATGAAAAAGGTGTGGGACAAGCTATCCGTGAATCTGGTATTCCAAGGGAAGAATTGTTCATCACAACAAAAGTATGGAACAGCGACCAAGGATACGAAACAACTTTACAAGCTTTCGAGGACAGTCTTGAGCGCCTTGGTCTTGAGTACCTTGATTTATATTTGATCCATTGGCCAGTAAAAGGCAAGTACGTGGAGACTTGGAAGGCTATGGAAAAGTTATATGAAGATGGTAAGGTTCGTGCCATTGGAGTGAGTAATTTCCATGTTCACCATCTAGAGGATATCATGAAGCATGGGAAACATAAGCCTGTCATCAATCAAATAGAGCTACATCCAAGATTAATTCAAACGGAGATCCGTGAATTCTGTACAAAGAATGAAATCGTAATTGAAGCATGGTCTCCAATCGGTCAAGGCAAATTAGTGGACGAGCCTACAATCAATCATATTGCCAGCAAGCACGACAAGTCACCAGCCCAAGTGATTCTTAGATGGCATCTTCAACACGGAAATGTGATTATTCCAAAATCAATCACACCTTCGCGTATTGAAGAAAATACTCAAATTTTCGATTTTGAATTAAGTTTAGAAGAAATGACTCAAATCGATGCACTTAATATGGATGCACGCTTCGGGCCAGATCCTGATAATTTTAATTTTTAATAAGATTGGATTTTCTTTTGAAAGTGAAGAACATTTTTTACCACAGTCTTAAGGCTGTGGTATTTTTTTGCGTATTACCCAAATCTCTTTCTTCTTATTCAATTGATACTAAATTTTTTTTCTGTTTTTTTTAGGTTTCAAGAATTAATATTGCGGGAAAGTAAAACACTAACAACACAAGCAATAATATTATGCTTTAAGCATCAACTTAAAAAGGAGGAATAAACATGTTAGGATTTTTATGGGCATTAATCGTAGGAGGTATTATCGGTTGGTTAGCAGGCATGATCATCGGACGAGATGTACCATTCGGGATAATTGGTAATATCATTGCAGGTTTTATCGGTGCTTGGTTAGGCTCCTTGTTATTTGGAAATTGGGGACCTGATGTAGGTGGATTTGCTATAATCCCTGCTTTAATCGGTGCGATAATCTTCGTCTTCCTACTAAGCATGATCTTCAGAGGCATGAGAAAGACAACACATTAAAAGATTGAAAACGATCCTCCTATTGTGAGGATCGTTTTTTGTTATTGTTTCTAATTATTACCTATTCCATTTCAGGAAAAATCGGTGGTTGATCGCAGAATGGAGCATATACTTTTATATGCTCTTCTGTAATTGGGTGAACGAAATCAAGCGAATAGGCATGAAGGGCTTGGCGTTCAAAAATTGGTTCTCCACCGTAGAGAGTATCTCCTGCCAGAGGATGGCCAATAGAAGCTAAATGAACCCGGATTTGGTGGGTCCGGCCTGTATCAAGTTGGCACGAGATTAAAGTCATTTTTTTATCTGGCAAGTATGTAAGCTTCTGAAAATGAGTAATAGCAGATTGACCAGTTGGTGATACACGGCGTCTGGTTGCGTGGTGTCGATCTCGTCCAATTGGTTGATCAATAGTTCCCTTTTTTTGTTTTAAATGACCTTGAACTAAAGCCAAGTATGTTCTTTTAACTTTTCTTTCTTCTAGTAATTTATCCAATAAGCTCCCAACGAAAGCGTGCTTAGCAAATAGTATCGCACCTGTAGTATCCTTATCCAAACGGTGAATGTGACGGACTTTCCTTAACTCCGCATTTGATAAACAATAAAATGAAACGAAATTAATTAATGAATTGATTTGTTCATGTGATGAAGGGTGTGTATCAACTCCAGCTGGTTTATTTAAGACAATCACATGGTCATCTTCGTAAAGGACGTCAATTTCATGAAAGGTTGGTTCTATTTCGGGTTCTTCTTCTATAAAGAATGGTAAGAGAATACGATCCCCTGCATTTAATGTAGCCAACCAATTAGGTACTTTCCCATTTACAAAAATTGATTTGTTCATTCTCCATTCGTGAACCAATTTTTTAGGGGCTTTCCAGTATTCTTTTAGTAAGCTATCTAGGGTATATTGTTCCCATTTTTTAGGGACGGCTAATTCCGCAAAATCGCCTTTTCTTTCATAGTTAATCAGTGGGTCCACTTCCTTTATTTGAAAATGTGCTTAATAAAATGTGTAGTTATGCTCGGATGAGGTGTATCAAATTTAAGGTGATAAGGAATATTGACACTACATTATGGTTATTTAACAATCTTTTTCCTTAAATAAATTACTTATGTACTGAGTTATTGTAAACAGATATACAATTGTAAGGACTAAAGTTTTATAAATTAATGACAGTGGGTATAATTACCACCCTACTTTTATAGTATTTATGTTATTCTAAAAAAGGAAAACAGAGTATTTAAAAACTTCATCGGTAATTGCAGCGATTAAAGCAATAAAGACGAACGGAATAAAAACACACAATCTTTAGTTTCTTTTTTTGCAAGCGTATGCAAATCGATAGGTTCAATTTATAAAATGGCTTTTGGTCCAGTTAAAGGTGGGGTTTTTGTGAAGATTGTTTATTCTTCTACTCACGAGCAGGAAGAAGAGATTACAGCTCTTTTATCCTATGTTCACGCTAACATTCTTCCAAGATATTTAAGTGATAAGGAAATACAATGTTATAAAAAAATGGGCATGCTTCAGCACCCAAATCAAGGTCCTTATTACTATGGCACATTAAAGGAAGCTTATCAAATCATGACATGCTTGCAAACCATCATCTCTATCATCGAGAGAAAAGAGGTAGGAACAAACATAGATGATGAAGCATTAGAAGAGTTATATGTACGAAACACGAAACAATTGGAAATTTTCGGCGTCTACATTCCAATTTTATATTCCCAGTATTCATCCCTACATACAACAGAAAAGGGTAAGGAAGAAGCTTTCTATCTTTTTTCGGAGCCAGCTAATTCCATGTTGATTTAAGAGACAAACATGCACCTTCAGGAGGTGTTTTGTTTGTCTTTTTTTTTGCTGCCTTGAAGATAACTTCAAACATTTTGGGTAAGCACCATATAATTGATCAAACCAATGAGTGTGTTTTTTTGATTAGAATTGTCGAAAAATCGATATTGGGGATTTTCGATTGTATTTTGGCATTATCGATTTTTATTTTTCCCGTTTTGAATGTATTTTTCCAGTTTCGATAAAAGAAATGGGGGTCTCTTCTAAAAAGCAATTAAACATCATACAGGATATAGGGTTTTAAGGAGGAAATGAAGATGAAAATCCAAATTAAGGCATCACATGGACTTTCATGTGCCATGGTACGAATTTTTATTAGTATGGATATCACTTTTAAACTTGCTGTCCGAACTTTGGTAATAGATCAAGTCGATTTGATAAAAAGAGGGCAACTAATAATTTATCAATACCTAAATTTAAAAGAAGTTAGATAAATTAAAGGGCATAACATATTATATATGACTAATATGTTATGTCCTTTCTTCTTCAACTAACGCACCCGATTGTTTAAGTATATTCCTTCACAAAGATACCCTTCATCTTTGTTTTGCAATCTTTTACTTTAATAACAAACCCCTTTTTCTTAGATAATGCGCTTTTAAAAAATGGAAACAAAAAAAGTCGTCAAATGACGACTTCTTAAAAACTTATTCGCTCATATACTCAGCACTTACAGCGATACCAGCTAATCCTGTCCAAACTGTTTCCGTTACAACAGATATAAGGAATTTTGCGTTTAGAAGACTAGGTAATTTTTTCATAGACATCTCTCCCGTCAATATTTTTATGCTGATAATTCTTAATACAATTGCTAACAGGAGTAAGATTATTGCTACTGGTATAGATGGGGCTGCAGTTACACTCGTAAGTGCTCAATATACGAACTATTTAACTATA
The DNA here is from genome assembly GCF_010882125.1 of Peribacillus alkalitolerans. Taxonomy (GTDB): domain Bacteria; phylum Bacillota; class Bacilli; order Bacillales; family DSM-1321; genus Bacillus_BN; species Bacillus_BN alkalitolerans. The sequence continues at coordinate 94,628 of NZ_JAAGVZ010000010.1, forward strand.
ATTATTATAGCGCAAATATTCAGAAAAGTCAATGTTGGTCAAATATCACTTTGCAAAAATGTATTTATGTAAAAACCATTTTTGGGGATAGGACTATATAAATTTATTATGCCTTCTTCAACTAAACTGCCCCTTTAGTCAAACAAACAAAAAGACCGCCGCAGCGATCACCCTCATTAACTCTTGCCCCCGTTAGTTTAACAAGAAACAATCTGTTTTATTTTAAAAAACTTTAAAACGTTATATTAAATAATCTTTTCAATTCAAATAGTAAACCTAGATGCTTCTCTTTTGAAGAGCAATTAATTTTTTGTTGTTCTCCGTTTGGTTCTTGGAAAATAATCCTTCCATCCCCAAGAAAGAACATTATGTAGACTTTATTATCCATTGTCTCTTTATCTGACAAAACAAAAAAGTAATTACCCTCAATAGTTTGTTCCTTATTCATCTCGGATAATTCTTTTTTTGTTGCCTCGACAAATTCCATTTGGTCCACTTTTTCTATAAACTCTTTAACCTTTTCCTTATCCTTAATTATCTTTGAGGTTAAATCAGAGTTTTCCCCTTCTTTATTAACCCCTTGTATTAGTAATATTGAATACTCACATTTATTGGGTATTTCTAAATTCATTTAGAATCACCTCTCTTTAACTATTTGTTAAAACACTTTATCTTTTCGTCTAATTATATTCCATATTTTAGGGTTTAAGAAAGTAATTCTTATTAAACTAACCTGCCCCTTTAGTTGAACAAGAAGGGGAGAACGGTGTTCTCCATCATAACTTTTTGTAAACCTCTGCATAAGCTACTTTTAATTGTTCTCTTAATTGCTTGTTTTCCTCTTCCAACTTTTTATTTTTTCTTTTTAGGGATGCAATGAGGGCATCCTTATTACTTTCATTCATTTCTCGTTTTATTTGTTTCGGTGTAGGCACTTGTGACTGTTGATTTCGTAAAGTTTCAATTCTCGAACGAAATTCCTTGTTGTTATAGAGCGTTGCTTTGGATAAATCAGCTTCACTGGATACACTATTAAAATTTATTTTCTCATTGGCTTTTATGAGCCTTTTAATGGCTTCATCTACTTTCTGATAGGTATTTGCCTTTCGTTTAGCATGAATCGCCTTCAAATGTGCAGAACGGTCATATTCAGCCATTTTTAACACCTAACTTTCTTTTCATCCGATCTTGTCTACCAAAGATAACATTCCCTTCTTGGAGGGTATTTAAAATGTTTTGATAACGTTCTAAATTCTTTTGGTTTTTCTCCGCAATTTCTTCTCGACCTCTTTGTTTTGCTATTTCAATTGCTTTTGTAGTTGTTTTAATGTGAAGTTCATATTTCTGTTTATCTAATTTTGAAAAACCAACCGCTAAATCCTTACATGGTGTTTGATTGTCCCCACAAGTCAAACAAGGAGGAGCTTCCATATGAGGGCAGTTTCCGTTCAAACGAGCGTGACACGTTCCGTAAGGGTTGTCCATCGCATTTAGCTTGTGATCCTGCCATAAGGCATCTAAGATGTCTGTTGGTATATCTTCTCCTACTTTAATTTCTTGAACCTCACCGTTTAAGTCAAAGCTAAATACACCTTGCTTTATAACCGATTCAAACGCTTTTCTTTTAGTGTTATCTAATAATTTGGCATATCTTAATGTCATTTCGGGGGATCTGTGAGCCAATAACTCTTGTACTGTCAGAATATCTGCACCCCCATTTAACATTTTTACTCCGTATGTATGTCGAAATTGATGGGTTTTGAAGTGAAAAAGATTGCCCTTTTCGTCAGTGATGTTTTTTTGCTTTGCTAATATATTGAGTTGTTGACTAACAATAAATTGTCTAAACGGTTTTCCTTTCCGATGACCACGATAACGAACGAAAATATACCCTTCGGGATTGTTGTCTTGATTGCTAAGTTCTTTTGACTTCTCGATAAAAACCGCAAGAATATCTGCTAATTCATCATCAATTGGGATTCGATGCCCTTTTACATATGTTTTTTCAACATCCGTTTCAATGGAATATTGACCATTAAGTTTTACCAGGCAATCAGAGGTTAATCCTAATACATCTGATATTCTAAGACCTGTCTTAAACGCAATCCAAACAATAGGGATCACATCTCTATGCAAGTAATCAATGTGAGTGAAGAGTTGCTCTAATACATAGTCTGGAATATAGTCTATTTGATCAATAGATTTTTTTCGTGGCATTGGTTTATCTTCGGGAAAAATCAATAGTCCTAAATGGGTTTCTGGAGCCATGTCATACTCATACCGTTGAATGTCTTCAAGAAACTTTTGTAAGATTGACAATACCTTACTTACATAATGTTCAGGATGCGAGTTCCGTTTTATATTATTTTTAGCGTATTCATGTAAATGTTCAATAAATTGTTCAATATGAGTCCGTTTTAAAGATTTTATATCCTTCCATGTTGGTTCTAAAGAAAATACAAACGTAAAAAACATTTCTAAGGTGTATGTAAGATAATTTCTTGCCGTACCCCAAGAGAATTTATTTTTACTCAATAACCGTTGTTTAAAGTATTTTTTTACTTGTTCACGAACTTTTTCATCAATCTTTGTAAAATCAAGGTAATAGTGAGTTCTACTTTTGTTGTAATCAATACCGTATTTATCATGTAAAATACGAACATCCCATTTGTCTTTTTCCCATTCTTCTCGTTTATCAGTGTATTGGAAGAAGATATTATAAACATTTCTTAAAAATCTTGCGACAAAGGTTTTAGCATAACTTTCATATTCAAACTTATCTTTTTGGAGATAATGTGATTTGATACCTTTGTTATTTAGCCAAAACAAATACTCTCGTTCTGCTTTATCTATATCTAAATCCAACAAAGATGAGAGTTTAGGATAATTTTCGTTTATAAAATCCGCCATTTTTTTTAATGGACTACCGTAGGTAAAGATACTTCTGACTGACCATAGATCATTAAATAAGTGCTGATAATAAACATATTTCAATTCTAAATTGATTGAAGGGTTATTGAATCGAAAATGAAGATAATTATTTGAATATTTATAGTTCGCTACCACTTCTTTGAATTGCTTGATTTCACCTATAACGTTGATACTCCATTTGTCATTGACTAAGAAATAGGGATTGTTTATTTGTTTAATTGTAATAGAACCATCTTCATGTACAGTTTTTTCGAGATACGTTGAAAGTTCTCTTTGTAAGCCTTCGTGAAAGCCTATTTCTTCTACCTGAACATTCTTAACTTGCTTCATCCAGTAACTCCTTTCAGTTATTTTTCTTTAGGTTAAATTCAGATTGTGCTTTATTCCAATCTTCTCGAATATCTTCATCCGAAGGATGTAGGTACAGGTTCATTGTTGTTTGAATTTGAGAGTGTCCCAATCGTTCTTGAACTTGTTTAATATCCTTTGTTTTCTGATAGTAGATTGTTGCGTGTGTATGACGAAATAGATGAGGGTGTAGGTTTATCCCTGTATTCTTTTTCAAACGCTTAAAAAGGGATTCAACGTTCCAATATTCCATTGGTTTCCCCACATCTTTTCCTCGTAGTTTCACAAAAACAAAATTTGAATCCAATTCTAATTCATCAAGCACTTCATACAAGTAATCATCATATAAATCCATTAAGGACTGCGATACATAAATTTCTCGTTCACCAGTCTTTAACATAGCACCGTTTTCTAATTCCCCACGATCTATCAAACGAATTCGGTGTCCATTTGCATGATCAAAAACAAAATCCTCCATGAAAAGAGCGAGAGCTTCTCCAATTCGTAACCCCGTTTCAAATAACAATTGAATTAAGAACCTGTCTCGAATATTAGTGGTTGATTGTAATACTTGTTGTACTTGTTCTTTGGTAAGTGTATCTACTTTTTTTCGTGGCTCTTTTATTTTCAGTATGTTTCTGATTGATGGCTTGTCCTTATTTACATGATGTAAGAAACTTTTGTAACGTGAGTTACCCCATGTAAACACTTGCTTCATCAACTTATCCATCATGTCATTTTGAACCTCTTCATTACGGTAAAGGTAGTCATAAAAGTTTGCGATAACTGTTATTGTAAGATTAATTGTTTTTTCTGTTCGCTTTGCTTTCTTTTGTTTAATGGAAATGACTTTTGAACTCACATAAGGGCTTCTTAACCATCCCACAAAATCCACCAAATCTTCTAACCTAATATGCTTATAATTTTTGCCTATTTCAACTAAGTAGGTAAAAAAATGTTTTAAGGAATAACAGTATGTTTTTTGAGTATTTGGGCTTTTCCCTGTCTTATCTAAATACTTTATATACCTCATGACTGGCATTACAGGGAACCCCTCTTGATCCAGTAATATGTACCTCTTGTTGTTTTTCTCTAAGATAACCTCTTGAATCTTAATAACACTTCACCCCTTAAAAATATAGTGACGGTCGGTCTAAAGACCTCACTACGCCTCCCACTGTGGGGCTACGTCGCCCATCCCCTTAGATACGAACGTGAGTTCTAATTCATTATTTACATATTAGACTATATTTTCAATATCTAATTAATAAATCTAATATGTATGAAAAAAGAGGATATATGCTCATATATTGAACATAATATCCTCTTATTAGTTTAGTCTATTTAATCTATGAGTTACCCTACTTTGATATTATTTCGAATTGTTTTCTAGGAAGCTTTGGAACTCTTCTTTAGGTTGATTTCCTACAATTCGAGCCACTTCTTTACCATCTTTGAATTGAATAAGAGTTGGAGTGGATTCAATGCCGTAGTCATCCCATCCTTGTTCAAATTCAAGAACATTATATTGGACAATATCAACTCCAAGCTCGTCTGCCAATGGCATTAAGACAGGAGTTGCCGCCTTACAATGAGGACATGTTGAACTAAAGAAATAGACTGTCAAATCTTCTTTATTGTTCAGTTTTTCTTCTAGCTCATCAGGTAGAATCAAGTTTTGGTAATTTGGGTCTTCAAGAAGGTCAACAGTGGCTGGATTAAGAGTATCCTTACCATATGGATTGTCTTCAGATTTTTCCGAATTCTGCATCTTAGTAACATAAGCAATCCCAGCAAATAGGACGATGATAACTGCTAAAAATATGATGACTTTTTTCAAGGTTATTTCCCCTTTCGGTTTTTCCAAATAAGTAGGCTGCAAATAAAGATAATGATGAATGCAGTTAAAGCAAGGAACGGAATGGTGATGAATCCTAGCCAGTTAATGTATTGTCCTGTACAAGGGACTCGTCCACAAGCAGGTGCAGCCTCGGCAAAGAAAGATAATTTTTGCAATGAATAATGGTAAGTTGAGATGATGATTCCAATTCCAGAGAGAATCATGGTGTAGAAAGCGATAGCAAAGTCCTTCTTTACGGTTGCAATACCTAGAATAATTGCAAAAGGATACATGAGAATGCGTTGATACCAACATAGGACACAAGGCTCATACTGACGGATTTCTGAAAAGTACAGACTTCCGAACATGGCGATAATGGATGCTCCCCATGCGATGAATAATAGGTTTTCATCTCGTTTTTGTCGTTCGTTCAAATTAATCCCACCTAATTGTTATTACTAAAAAATTATAGTATTTTAACAAAGTGAAGTAAAATAATTGCAACTGAAAAATATATAAGGATGTGTCTAAATTGCGAACACAATGGTGGAAGGAAGCTGTCGTCTATCAAATATATCCACGTAGCTTCATGGATTCCAATGGAGATGGAATTGGTGATATCAAAGGAATCACAGCTAAACTGGATTACTTAAAAGAATTAGGAATTGATGTAGTGTGGCTTTCACCTGTTTATCAATCTCCAAATGATGATAATGGATATGATATTAGTGATTACCGAAATATCATGGATGAATTCGGCACCATGGATGATTGGGAAGAAATGCTTGCTGGTATGCATGAGAGAGGCATCAAGTTAATGATGGATCTAGTCGTGAACCATACTTCTGATGAGCATGCTTGGTTTTTTGAATCAAGAAAATCTAAGGACAATCCTTTCCGAGATTATTATATCTGGAGACCCGGCAATGAGGGGGAAGAACCGAATAATTGGGAATCAGTATTCAGTGGATCTGCCTGGAAATATGATGAATTAACTGATGAATACTTCTTACACCTTTTTTCAAAAAAACAACCAGATCTAAACTGGGAAAGTCCGGTCTTACGAACAGAAATTTACGAAATGATGAAATTCTGGTTGGACAAAGGAATTGACGGTTTCCGAATGGACGTCATCAATTTCATTTCAAAAGTGGAGGGACTTCCTTCAGTACCTGCGCAACCAGGAAAAAAATATGCTTCCGGTCACGAATACTTCATGAATGGACCTAAAATTCATGATTATTTACAAGAAATGAACCGTGAAGTTCTTTCCAAATATGACATCATGACAGTAGGGGAAATGCCTGGGGTCACTCCTGAAGAAGGTATTTTATATACAGGTGATGATCGTCAAGAATTGAATATGGTGTTCCAATTCGAGCACATGGACATTGATGGTGGACCAGGTGGGAAGTGGGATCTAATCCCTTTCGATTTATTGAAGTTAAAGAATATCCTAACAAAATGGCAGGTCGATCTGCACGGTAAAGGTTGGAACAGCTTATATTGGAATAATCACGACCAGCCACGAGTCGTTTCTCGCTTTGGAAATGACAAAAATTATCGAGAACTTTCAGCGAAAATGTTAGCTACATGTCTTCATATGATGGAGGGAACTCCTTATATTTATCAAGGGGAAGAATTGGGGATGACTAATGTGAAGTTCCCTTCTATCGAGGAATACAAAGATATTGAAACATTAAATATGTTTAAAGAAAGAACGGAACAATTCGGTGATAGTCCTGAAAAGTTAATGAAATCCATCTATGCAAAAGGAAGGGACAATGCTAGGACCCCAATGCAATGGAATTCATCAGCTCATGGTGGATTTACAACAGGCACACCTTGGCTCGCTGTAAACCCCAACTATACAGAAATTAATGCTGTAGCTGCAGTAGCAGACGGCAATTCTGTATTCCATTATTACAAACGTCTTATTCAATTAAGAAAAGAAAATAAAATCATGGTTTATGGTAAATATGAGATTTTGTTAGAAGAGCATCCGTCCATTTATGCTTATCTTCGACGTCACCAAGATGAGTTATGGCTAATAGCGACAAACTTCTCGAGTTCTAACCAGGAATTTGATGCGAAATTGGATGAATCATGGAATGATCATTCTCTTATCATTTCCAATTACGATTCAATCGATGAGAAAGAGAGTCCAGTCTCGTTTACATTACGACCATGGGAAGCACGCGTGTATAAGTTAAAATAATAATAATGATGATGAAAAGGCTGTTTTGGGTCTAAGTACTTTTTTCACTTTTATGTGAGATAAGTTAAGTTTCCCAGGACCAGCCTTTTTTCTATTGGCAAAGGTAGAGAAGATGGAGCACATAGCCGTTCCTCATTGAGATGTATTCTTTTATCAAAATGGTTCATTATGGAACCTTTTCTTCATATTTATCAAAATATCAAACCATCTTCAATTCAAAAATAAACATTGTGATGGTTACTAAGGAATTGTAAATACTACATAGTGTGAATACTTTGATAGGTTTTAAAAGTTTTCTTCAGGTTAAATACCTAATGAAAAGGAGTGAAAGCTTGTGTCAAACCTAGATTTACATAAATTTGAAAAAAAGATGATGATTCGGAATATAAAGCATGAAGATATAGATGACATTATCGCTTTACAGGCTGTCTGTTTCCCAGGTATGGACCCATGGAAGCGAAGTCAGTTAGAAAGTCATTTGGAAATCTTCCCTGAAGGTCAGTTTTGTGCAGAGTATGATGGGGATATTATTGGTTCTTGTTCTAGCTTGATTATCAATTTTGACGAATACGATGATCGCCATACCTGGGATGATGTAACAGATGGTGGGTATATTACAAATCATGATCCTGATGGATATAATCTTTATGGAATTGAAGTCATGGTTCACCCAGGGTATCGCAGGATGAAAATCGGTCAACGACTTTACGAGGCCCGAAAAGAGCTTGCTAGGCAACTGAATTTGAAGAGTATCATCATTGGGGGGCGCATCCCTAATTACCATAAGTATGCGGAAGAATTGTCACCACGAGAATATGTAAAGGAAGTATCACTACATAAAATTTATGATCCTGTGCTCAGCTTCCAATTGCTAAATGGATTTACACTAATGCGAATTAATCCAAACTATTTACCAGATGATAAACAATCCAATAAATATGCTACCTTGATGGAATGGAACAATGTTGACTATCATCCTAAAACGAACCGACATTACAGGACTGCACAACCTGTTAGGATATGTGTGGTCCAATACTTGATGAGACAGATCTCCTCATTTGAGGATTTTGGAAACCAGGTCGAATACTTCACAGATGTTGCTTCCGATGCCAATGCAGACTTTGCGGTATTCCCAGAATTGTTCACTACACAGCTTATGTCATTTCTAAATGAACGATCCCCTAGTATGGCTGTTAGGAAGCTGACAGAATTTACTGAGCAATACATTGAATTATTCACTACTCTTGCTGTACGATATAATGTGAATATCATCGGGGGTTCACATTTTGTAAAAGAAGATGATGATAATATATACAATATCGCTTATTTATTCCGACGTGATGGTACGATAGAAAAGCAATATAAAGTTCACATTACCCCAAATGAGCAAAAGTGGTGGGGAATCAGTCCGGGAGATACTGTAAAGGTGTTTGACACGGATTGTGGGAAAATCGCTATTCAGATTTGCTATGATATCGAGTTCCCAGAATTGGCACGGATTGCGACAGACCGAGGTGCGAAAATCATCTTCACACCATTCTGTACGGAGGATCGCCAAGGATATCTTCGGGTGAGATATTGTGCACAGGCACGCGCAGTCGAGAATCAAATATATACCGTCATTTCTGGTACGGTGGGTAATCTTCCACAAACGGAAAATATGGATATCCAATATGCCCAATCAGGGATCTTTGCTCCTTCTGATTTTGAATTTGCTCGTGATGGAATTGTAGGGGAAACGAATCCGAATATAGAAATGGTCTTGATTGGGGACGTTGATTTAGAAATATTGCGACGCCAGCGCCAATCTGGTACAGTGAAACAGCTGAAGGACCGAAGACATGATATTTACAAAATTCAATATAGACCAGGTAAGAAATAATGATTTGACAGGCTGCCTAAATTTCAAGTAGCCTGTCATTCTTCTGTTTTTTATACATAAGATTCAAAGGGAAATAACCGTCTTGTATCGAATTACCTTAGGAACATGGAAGTTTGAATAGGAGTGAATGGAAATGAATTGGAAAGAAACGGCCCAAAGATGGGAAAATAATGAATTACTAGATAAAGAATTACGTCAGTTATTTGTGAACTTAAAAGATGATGAAAAAGCATTAGAAGAAGCATTTTATAAAAATCTTGAATTCGGAACAGGGGGCATGAGAGGAGAAATTGGTGTTGGGACAAATCGGATGAACATCTATACGATCCGTAAAGCATCTGCTGGATTAGCTCACTATATTTTATCGTTTGGAGAAGAAGCTGCTCTTAGAGGAGTAGTCATTGCATATGATTCACGTCACAAATCCCCGGAGTTTGCTCTAGAGGCAGCAAAAACACTAGCAAGCGAAGGAATAAGAGTTTATTTGTTTAACGATTTACGACCTACTCCGGAGCTCTCATTTGCAGTCCGCTATTTGAATGCATATGCAGGAATCGTGATTACGGCAAGCCATAATCCTCCAGAATATAATGGCTATAAAGTATATGGTCCAGATGGGGCACAATTACCACCAGGACCAGCTGATGAAGTCATTAAATATGTGAATAGCATCGAAGACGAGCTTTCTCTGGAGGTACAAGAGGAAGCGGAGTTAAGAGAAAAAGGCTTGATTGAAATTGGTGAACAAATTGATCAAGCTTATAATGAAAAGCTTTTAACGATATTGGAGAATCCTCAACTTGCAAATATGTCTGATATTAAAATAGTCTTCACTCCATTACATGGAACAGCTAATATTCCAGTTCGAAACGCACTAAAAAGTATGGGATATCAACATGTGACGGTAGTGGAAGAGCAGGAGCTGCCAGATCCGAATTTTTCGACAGTGACTTCACCGAATCCTGAAGAGCACGCAGCCTTTGAACTTGCCATTAAGAAGGGTGAGGAAATCGGAGCGGATATTTTAATTGCGACAGATCCAGATGCCGATCGACTAGGCGTTGCCGTGAAAAATCTCGAAGGCGAATATGTGGTGATGACAGGAAACCAGACAGGTGCTTTATTATTGGATTATTTAATATCATCCAAAAAGGAAAAAGGCATGCTTCCTGTAAATGGAGTCGTCCTTAAAACCATTGTGACATCAGAACTTGGTCGAGTGATTGCCAATCATAACAACCTCACTACAGTCGATGTGTTAACTGGATTTAAGTTTATAGCTGAAAAGATGAAGGAGTATGAACAAACAGGAGACAATACCTTCTTATTTGGCTATGAAGAAAGTTATGGCTATTTAATTGGTAACTTTGCTCGTGATAAAGATGCGGTCCAAGCAGCCATTCTTGCGGTTGAAGTGTGTGCTTATTTTAAGGAAAAGGGAATGACGATGTACGAAGGTCTATTAGAAGTGTTCCGTAAATACGGATTCTTCCTTGAAGGGTTACGTTCTTTAACATTAAAAGGAAAGGATGGGGCGGAGCAAATCCAGTCCATTCTTTCTGATTTCCGAAGCAAGAGACCATTACAATTAGCAGGACAAAAGGTAGTTAAAATTGAAGACTATTTAACAAGTACAGAATATGACTTAGTCACTTCAACAGACCAACCAATCCAGCTTCCAAAATCTAATGTCTTAAAATACACTCTTGAAGATGGTACATGGATATGCCTTCGTCCATCTGGTACAGAGCCTAAAATCAAATTTTACTTTGGTGTTCAAGGCAACACAATGGAAGAAGCAGAGCAAAAATTAAATACCTCCACTGAGGAATTCATGCAATTAATTCAAGAAATGTTGTAGAAAATGTTAAGAGGGTCCAAATATTTTTGGACCCTCTTTTCCGTTTAGTCCCGCAACGAGTGGTTAAGAATATTTTTTGGAGCAAGAACAAAATCTATAATTAACCATGCAGCGCAATGCCTGGAAACGTGGATTCTGCTGCATGGTCAAGATAGCGGAGTAAATCATATAGCCTGTTTTGAACCAACTCATAATCCTTTTCAAAACGGTAGGCGTGAAGGAAAAGCTCTATTTTCTTCGATAGAAATTGATCCTTGGTCCGAACCATTAGAATCAATAAGTTATCCCATTCAGAACGATGTGTATAATACAACGCTCTATCGTAATCGGTGTTGTTCATGTTATCTCCTCCTTACTAGGAGTTAAGAATAGTGTTAGTCACGGAGGAAGAAAGATTTCATTGTAAAAGTTGGTCATCCTGCTGTTGCTAGCTTGTGGATTTTTACCAGAATAAAAAGGGGAGGTGAGGAGTCTGAAAATACTAATGGTCTTTATTCTTCTCCTACTTCATCCATTCATGGCTCATGCCCAGGTTGTTAATACTTCACAAACATATAGTTACGGGGATATGACAAAAGATATTAAGGAATTAATGAAAAAATATCCTGATGCATTACAGGTGGAGACTATTGGTAAAAGCCATTTTGGAAAGGATTTATGGGGGGTTAGGATTGGAAAAGGTGAAAAAACTCTACTTCTTATAGGTGCTCACCATGGTCGAGAATGGTTTACAACCCTTATGCTTATGAAGATTCTAGAAGTGTATGGGGAGGCTTACCAACAAAGGGGGAGTTTTGAAGGCTATGATAGTCGAGAACTCGATGTTATATCCATTTATATTGTACCGATGCTGAATCCTGATGGGGTTTCCATACAACAAGGCGATTTTTCCGGATTTGATTGGAAGAGAAAATGGAACATATACAAATTGAATGGTTTTTTACCTAAATTTACCCGTTGGAAAGCAAATGGGATCGGAGTAGATTTAAACCGCCAATACCCTGCAGGCTGGGAAGGGTTAGATCGAGACGTTACACATCCTTATTATCAGTTTTATCGTGGGAAAACACCAATTTTTACAAAAGAAACACGTGCAATCGTAGACTTAACCAATAAGATTGATCCTCTGATGGCTGTAGCATATCATACCTCGGGACAAGAGATTTATTGGTATTATCACAATCAACCAGAAAATATTGTGAGGGATTATACAATAGCCAAGAGAACAGCGGAATTGACCGGGTACAAATTGGATCTCCCCGATGAAGGTGCTGTAGGGGGAGGCTATACAGATTGGTTTATCACTACATTCCATAGGCCGGCCTTGACGTTAGAATTATGCGAGCTAATAGAAAACCGACATCCTCCACTTTTCCAGTTTGAGGAAGAATGGCATAGGAACAAATTGGTTCCCTTTATGCTATTAAATGAAATAGGTCGTATTTCTAATGATGAAAGTTGAATTAAATGCTAAAAATAATGCCGGGGTTTGCTAAGAATCCCGGCATGGATAATAAAAATAGTTAAAAACAAAATAATCTGGTCTTAAATAACGCCAAAATTTTAAGGTTAAAGAAAAAGAAATGCTACAAAGATAATTTAGAAACCTTCACTTTTAGGTTTGTTTTTCTCAGCACTTGATACCTTTATTGTTAACTCTCTTTCTTGCTCCTTAATAATATCGTCATCTTCTGCATTATCACGAACCACTTTTTGAGTGAGGATGGCCCCAACAATACAAAGTAACATGACAGCGACGTAGTAACCCTTCTCGTTTAACTCCAGACTGGTTTCATTGTATAACCCAATTCCAAATAAAATTACACCTGCGAATAAAGTGAAATAGGCTAATACAGTAAATGCTGTCGTATTGCGCCTTCTATGCTTTTGTGAATACATAAATTTCCCTCCATGCTCTCTCACTACAATTATTTTAGATCGTTAGTGTAAATTTATTAATTATGGAAATTTACGCTCTTTTTACTATATTAAAATTATACTCGAGCAAAGCCCAGTTTTGAGGAAAGGATAATCCTAGCTTCCAATAACTCATTCCGCGCAGGCCTAACTCTTTTATTAAGTCGAATTTGGCCTGGATGGATCTTGCGTCTTCAAACCATACTTCGTGCTGTGTCCCATCCTTGGCAGTATATTTAAAATAAGGAGCTTGAGCTTTATAATCGTATGAAATCGCTACTTTGTTTTCTCGTGCAATTTGGATCGCCCGCTGTGGACTTACTGCTTTTGCAACCGTACCTGGCTTAAATGGAAGCGTCCAGTCGTAGCCATAAAGGTTCTGACCCATCATGATTTTTGAAGCAGGCATTTCACTGGCTGCATAGGTCAAAACTTGACGGACTGGTCCAATAGGGGAAACCGCCATGGCTGGACCACCGCTATAGCCCCATTCGTAAGTCATGATTACCACAAAATCCACAATCTCTCCGATAGCCTTATAATCATGTGCTTCATACCATTTCCCTTTTTGTTCGGCACTTGTTTTTGGTGCCAATGCAGTGGATAGGAGCCAACCCTGCTGAGAAAACCTGCTTTTTGCTCTCCTTAAAAAGGCATTGTATGCTTCTCGATCTGCTGGACGAAGAAATTCAAAGTCAAAATGGATATCTTTAAAGCCATATTTTTCGGCAGTAGCTTCTATATTATCTAAGAATTTATTTTGGATGTTCATATCATTTAGTAGAATACGGCCTAATTCATCGCTAAATTGGTCGTTTTCTTGATTAGTAATAACCATCATCAAAACGACTCGATTCTGTCTTGCGATTTCTGCAAAGTTATTCAAAGGAGGCTCTTTAAGTGAACCATCCCGTAATGCTTGAAAACTGAAAGGTGCTAAGTATGTCAAATAATGTGCGTTCTCTCGTACACTTTCCTCTAACTCTTTTGAAACAGTGCCCCCCCTCGGTTCAACATAACCGTTAAATTCTCCTCTGACTTTTCTGGTTGGAGGAATATATAGACGTTCACCCACTTGTAGCGATGTTGTAGGTGAAATGCGATTTATAGTGGCAAGTGTTTGAGCTGATATCCCAAATTTCCTTGCAATCGACCAGAGGCTATCACCTGGCTGTACCCAATAATAACTCCCTGCAATGGGGATGACGAGTGTTTGACCAACAACTAATTCATTGGGAGTTTCAAGTTCGTTTACATGTATGATTTGTTCTGCAGTGACTCCATAACCCTGCGCAATACTGTATAATGACTGACCTGGCTGTACCACGTGTATTTGCATGCTGTCCCTCCTCTGATTGCGTTATAACCATTGTATGAGGATGGATTCATATTCATGATAAACAAGGAGTACACAATGTAAAATATAAATAGAATTTACAAATCGTAATCGTTACGATAATATTTTTGTATATAAAAAGAAAAATGTTAATTAATTTAGAATTTCAAAGTAATGTGTATTAAGGAGGTTGCTGTGTTTCGTATTCTTCGTTCTAATATTGTTGATGTGACAGGTATCATTTTGATTTGTCTTGCGATTTATTTATTTTCATTTGGCAATGGATTTGGAGAGGGAATATCTATAAATGCTTCTCCAAAAATTCTTCAAATGAATACTGTTTTTATAAGCATTTTAATAGAAGCCTTGCCCTTCGTGCTAATTGGTGTTCTGATTGCAGGGTTCATTCAAATTTTTGTAAGGGAAGAACATATCCAAAAATGGATACCGAAAAATAAGTATCTTGCTGTATTAATGAGCTGTGTAATTGGTGCGTTATTCCCTGCTTGTGAATGTGGAATTGTGCCAATCGTTAGACGACTGATCAAAAAGGGAGTTCCTCTTTATGCAGGAATCGGCTTTTTATTAACAGGTCCTCTTATAAATCCAATCGTAATCTATTCTACATATATGGCGTTTGGAAACGACCTCAGAATGGCTATTTTACGAATGGGGCTAGGGTTTTTAATTAGCATCATGATAGCATTGATCATTAGCTGGTTGATTAAAGGCAACCAATTGAAAGTTGTAGATGCCATTACGCCTCATGAGCATAATCAGAGTCATCAGCCTTTTATCGAAAAATTTTGGGACATGCTAAAGCATTCTATTGATGAATTTTTTGATATGGGTCGATATTTAATCTTTGGGGCGTTTCTTGCAGCCCTACTTCAAACGTATGGCTCTACGAAAGCTTTATTAGAAGCGGGGGATGGTACGGTATCCAGCCTTCTAGTCATGATGGGGTTAGCCTACTTCTTGTCACTATGTTCTGAAGCGGATGCTTTTATTGGGGCTTCATTTAATAATCTGTTCCCAACTACTGCCATACTAGGATTCCTCATCTATGGCCCTATGCTCGATTTGAAAAACACCATCATGATGCTGAGTGTATTCAAAGCTAAATTTGTAGTTGTGTTATTAACTGTCATTACATCTACTGTCTTTGTTGTCATGTTAATCAGCAAAATGGTACTAGGATTATAGAAAGGAGGAAGTAAGGTGAGATTTTCATTTCAACAAGCGTTTCGTGCATTCATCATCTTAGGATTTTCGGGTTTCATTATGTCTTTACATTGGACAGGTGAAATTAACAAATACATCAACCCTAAATATGAAGCGTTAAGTAAAATTGCTGCTTTGATTTTCTTCCTTCTGTTTATCGTTCAATTGACAAGGGTATGGAATAGGAAGGAACAGCATCATCACGAACATGCCTGTGACCATGGAGATGCTTGTCATCATGATCACGGACAAACACCTTTTACCTTTAAAAAGCTGGTTTCATATGTAATCATCATACTTCCACTTCTAACAGGAATCATTCTACCAGCGAAAACGTTAAACGCATCCATGGCTGAAAGTAAAGGAGGGGCTCTGTTAGCAAGGGATTTCCAAAAGTCTCCAAAATCAGTAGGGGAAATTCCAGAAGTGGATTTGCCAGAGGAAGACAGCACTGAAGTAGAACAAGATGATCCAGTATTACAAGGAGAACACGGACCAGATCTCTCCTTCAATGAAAAGGAAATGTCAGAAGATAAATTTGAAAAGTTGCAAGCGGATCTGCAGAAACAATCTTTTATTGATATGAAGGATGATCTGTTTTCGACATACTATGAATTAATTTCTCAGGATATTAAACCATTTGAAGGGAAAAAGATTAAGCTTACTGGTTTTGTCTATAAAGAAGAAGGGTTTGGTTCAAATCAATTAGTGCTTTCCAGATTCCTAGTCACTCATTGTGTGGCCGATGCGAGTGTCATTGGATTTTTAACCGAGTTTGATGATGCTTCAGGTTTAAAGCCTGATACGTGGGTCGAAGCTGAAGGGGTAATAAAACTTGGCCGGTACGGAGAAATGGACCTACCTATCATTCAAGTGACAAATTGGAAAACAACTTCAGAGCCAAAACAGCCATACGTCTACCCGATTGTAGTGAAATTAATCTAGTGTTAGAGGATAATTGTACCAATAGAAGAATATCAATTAGTGATACTTAGGCATAGTAAAACTGATGAGGTTGTTCCGTTATCTCACTCAAAATTCTTGCATAAAAAAATACCAAATTCAGAACTCACAACTCACAATATTAGAAGGTATTAATCACTATATGACAACGGTATATTCTATAAAGGAAGTTGTGGAATACTTAAAATAATATAAGAATGGCTCAAAAATTCGTAATAGACCATTTTTGAACCACTCTTTTTAATTAGTATGGTTTCTTTTGATAAAAGTAATTAGGTGTAATTTTATCATTTTTATATGGTTTATGAAAAATATGAGTCGCTGCAGGAGAAAGCGGTGGAATCAGCCAAGTCCAATCCCCAGTCACCTTTCGCTCAAGTTCTGCTTCTTTTTCCTCAAAAAGCTTAAATTGTTGGGCAGCTGTGTGATGGTCCACTATGTTAACTCCTGCACCTTTAAAAGAATGTAAAACAGCAATATTCAGTTCAATCAACGCTTTATCTTTCCACAACGTAGCATTAAGGCTCGTATCCATACCAAACAGGTCTGCCACTCGAGGCAGCATGTTGTATCTGTCAACATCTGCTAGGTTCCTCGCTCCAATCTCCGTTCCCATATACCAGCCATTGAAAGGGGCTGCGTTATAGATAATTCCACCTATTTCCAACTTCATGTCCGATATGATTGGAACCGCATACCATTTCAAGCCCAACTCTGAAAATATGTCTAGTTCTGGATGGGTGAGTGGGACTTCTTTAACAATACTCGAAGGGATTTCATAGAACCTTGGAGCTTGTTCATTAAATTGAAAAACCAGCGGCAAGAGGTCGAAATGGGTTCCTTCCCCCTTCCAACCTAAGTCAAGGCATGCCTTCGTAAATGCCAAAGAGGTGGAATCACCTATAATTCCTTCTTTCGTTTCATAGCCTGCATAGCGAAGTAATTGATGGTTCCATATCTTAACGGTTTGTTTTCCGTTTTTTTCAGCGGGGAAAATGGTAATGGTGGGTATGAGCTTTCCATTATTGGTCGCATAGTCAATATGATGAAAGAGTGCATCTCTAACCTCATGTTCATTTTTTACATCCCGACGGTCCATTACATGAAGGGAAGACCAAAATAAACGACCTATACATCGATTGCTGTTTCTCCAAGCCATTTTTGCTCCGTGTATAATCTCTTCTGGCGTATGGGTATAAGAGTCAGTTTCCATGATTTCTTCATATATTTCATAGTAACGAAGTTTCTTTTCTTGATCTGATTTTTTTAATTCTGAATAGCAGGTCTCAATTAAAGCTCCTGCTTCTTCTAATAAAGTAGTAGTATGTGTATCCAAAGGAATCTCTCCTTAAATTGTCTGACTGCTACTTATTCTATCTAATTATTAAGGCAAAGGATAATGCGAAACTTCGAATGGTAGTAATTTCTACGGAGTATGTGACGATTTTTTGACGATGCAAGAAATAGCAATTTTACCTCTATACGTCATTTTCGCTTGTTTTTTTCATACATTGAGATAAGAGCTAAAAGGGGGAGAGGGACATGAGAGCTTCTGAACAAAAAGCCCTGGAATATGCAATTGCTGAAATTACGGAAATTGCAAAAGGTTTTGGGCTCGATTTTTATCCGATGCGCTACGAGATTTGTCCAAGTGAGATTATTTACACGTTCGGGGCATACGGGATGCCTACACGCTTTTCCCATTGGAGTTTTGGGAAGCAATTTCATAAGATGAAGCTTCACTATGATTTTGGGTTAAGTAAAATTTATGAATTGGTTATAAACTCTGATCCATGCTATGCATTCCTATTGGATTCCAACTCTTTGATACAAAACAAATTAATTGTTGCCCATGTATTGGCGCATTGTGACTTTTTCAAAAATAATGTGAGATTTAGCAATACGAAACGAGATATGGTAGAGAGTATGGCAGCTACAGCTGACCGTATCAGACAATATGAAATTCTTTACGGCAAGCAGGAGGTTGAATCATTCCTCGATGCAGTGCTGGCTATCGAAGAACATATCGATCCTTCCTTAGTTCGTCCTAAACTTTCATGGAGTATGGATGACCTAGATGAAGACGAAATCAAACAATCTACAACGCCATATGACGATCTTTGGAATCTGGAGAAGAAGGATGAGAAAAAACCTGAAAAGAAAAAGAAGAAATTTCCGCCTCAACCAGAAAAGGATATTATGTTATTTATAGAACAGTACAGTAGGGAGCTGACCGATTGGCAGCGGGATATCCTTACAATGATGCGGGATGAGATGCTGTATTTCTGGCCACAGCTAGAGACAAAAATCATGAATGAAGGCTGGGCTTCGTTTTGGCATCAGCGTATCTTAAGGGAAATGGATCTTACTTCATCTGAGTCAATCGAGTTTGCAAAGTTGAATGCAGGTGTTGTACAGCCTTCACGTACTGGTATTAATCCATATTATTTAGGACTCAAAATTTTTGAGGACATTGAGGAACGGTTTGATAATCCAACGGAAGAAATGCAGCGTAGGGGAGTAAAGATAGGATCTGGTCGGGCGCAAATGTTTGAAGCACGTGAGGTAGAATCCGATATTTCCTTCCTAAGAAATTATTTGACGAAGGATTTAGTGATGCGAGAGGATATGTATTTGTTCCAAAAGCAAGGAAAGGATTACAAAATCGTTGATAAACAATGGGAGCATGTTCGTGATCAACTTGTCAGCATGCGAGTAAATGGTGGTTTTCCTTATATCACTGTCACAGATGGAGATTTCCTAAAAAACGGCGAGTTGTATTTAAAACACTGGTACGAAGGTATTGAACTAGACGTGAAATATTTAGAGAAGGTGCTTCCATACATTAACCAACTTTGGGGCCGTGCTTGCCATCTTGAATCCGTGGTCGAAGGAAGGCCAATCCTATTCACGTATGACAGTAAAGGGATGCATCGTAAGTATTTATAGAAGCGAGAACAATCGAAATTCTACCTCATAGAAGAGTGAACTAGGAAGTAGGATATCCATTTCCAGCAAAAGGGTATTGAGTGTGGGTAAGTAAAAATATACGAGTGATTAGGTTGTGGAACTCATTAAACGGAGTTCCATTTTTGTTTCAAAATAAAAAAGTAGCAAGATTATGTTTAATTATGATTTATTCGGTAATAATAATTAGGCAAGATTAAATTGCAATATTGTTTATTTTCAGGAGGCAACAAAAAATGGAACGTGGTAAAGTAAAATGGTTTAACAGTGAAAAAGGTTTTGGATTCATCGAGCGTGAAGGTGGAGAGGATGTATTTGTTCACTTCTCAGCAATTCAAAGTGAAGGGTACAAATCATTAGACGAGGGTCAAGAAGTAACTTTTGAAGTTGAACAAGGACAACGTGGGCCTCAAGCTACGAATGTTCAAAAGGCCTAACGATGAATACAAAAACCAGACTCTGAAAAACGAGTCTGGTTTTATTTTTACTATTAAAAAATCGTATCAAACCCAAGAATCCTAAAGCATTAAGCTTGTTTTTTTGAAGCCAACAAAGAATGATCATGAATAAAATCGATCGCTAATTCATTGAACTCTTTTTCATTTTCGATATTGCACACGTGACCTGTCTTTGAAAGGATGTGTAATGTGGCATTCTTGAATTTTTTATATCGTTTGCTGACAATCGGCAAAAACATATAATCCTCACTGCCCATTATGTAAAGGGTCGGAGTCTCGTCAAATATCTTTTTATTAGTAAAAAATGCATTGATTTCCAATCTCAGTATTCGGTACCAGCAGAAGAACTCACGTTGTCCTAATTTTACAGCTTCATTGATAAATGCTTTTCTAGCTTCCGCATTATGAGCTCTTGGCATCAGAACCCATGCAACAAACTGATAAAGCCACATATATGGAACTACCCGTTTAAAGCCTTCTGCAATCTTCGCTACTAGAAGAAGAGGTGGATGAATCCGTTCAACTGCTCCACCTAATACCATGGATTTCACTCGAGTAGGAGAAATGTCTTGAAGCACTCGGATTACCATGGTTCCAAGTGAAATTCCTACGAAATGGGCAACTGGGATTCGATTGGTATCAAGTACCTGAATCACTTGTTTTGCAATACCTTCAAAGGAACGATCTGTTACATCCTTTAAACCCTCATTGTTTCCTCCATGTCCTGGAAGATCTATCAATAGTAAATTGAAATGTTTACGAAATTCTCTAATTTGTTTAAACCATAGGGAAGAGCTTCCGCCCATTCCATGTATAAAAACGACCCATTCTTTCGATGAAGTATGAGCAATTATTTTATAATGAATAGTTTTCAACAATACAACTCCTTTATGAATCTACTAGTTAGCCAGTTTTATAGAATGTTTTTATTATACTAAAAAATATATAGTAAGGAAACTTGTCGAATAAATTAGGTTCCCTTTATTGAGAGTAACGGAAAGTAAAGTTTAATAAGCCTCAAATAAATCTTTTTTGTTACGAAAGCTTTACCACCGTACATTATTTGATAAACCCGGCAGTGGAACAGGCACCAAATTTACCAGATAGAATATTGTAGTAATTGACATGGTTTTTCTTTAGGTTTAAAATGTTGCTCATAGGAAAACTTTTTAAATTAGTGCATATAATATGATAAGAGTGAAAAATTGGTTATATACCGTTATATTTTTTTAACAAAAAGTTGCGTAAGGTAAACTTTATTAGATGGTGGAAAGTAAAAAGAAGGAGATGTTGATCATGAGTTCCGCACTTAAAGTGGAAAGCTTGTTTGTTTCATATCATGGCAATGAAGCGGTACAAAATGTGAATTTTTCTATTGAAAAAGGAAAGTTGGTCGGAATTATTGGACCAAATGGAGCAGGGAAATCCACCTTATTAAAAGCATTACTGAACTTGATTCCTAAAGATAAAGGAGAAGTTCAGATACATGGAAAGTCGTTTAATGAACTTAAAAAATCAGTTGCATATGTTCCACAAAGAAGCAATATTGATTGGGATTTTCCTATCACAGTCATGGATACCGTACTGATTGGAACATACCCCAAACTTGGCTTCTTCAAAAAGCCAAAAAAGAAAGAAAAAGAATGGGCTCTTCAATGCCTGCAAAAAGTTGGAATGGAAGCTTTCAGTAATCGCCAAATAGGAGAGCTTTCTGGTGGGCAGCAGCAACGTGTGTTTTTGGCAAGAGCGCTTGCTCAAGAATCTGAAGTGTTTTTCCTAGATGAACCGTTTGTTGGCATAGACGTTTCAAGTGAAGAAACGATAATTACTATATTAAAAGAATTAAAGAATAGTGGAAAAACAATCTTAGTCGTCCATCATGATCTGAGTAAGGTCAGTGATTATTTTGATCAATTAATTCTGTTAAATAAGGAACTTGTTGGTTTTGGGGATATCAATGATGTATTGCGCCCTGAAGTATTGGCCAAAGCGTATTCCGGACAATTTTCATTTCTTGAGAGATTAGGAGGTGTATTGTAAATGTCGTTTATTGATGCTGTTATTCAGTACGATTTCTTACAAAAAGCTTTATTCACCTCTACAATGGTAGGTATCATTTGTGGGGTAATTGGATGTTTCATCATATTGAGAGGAATGGCATTGATGGGAGATGCGATCTCCCATGCTGTTTTACCAGGTGTGGCGATTTCTTACATGCTAGGGATTAATTTCTTTATTGGGGCAGTTATTTCAGGGGTATTAACGGCAGTTGGAATTGGCTTTATCAGTCAAAACAGTCGAATTAAAAATGATATTTCAATTGGAATTATGTTTACAGCAGCTTTTGCTTTAGGAATTATTTTAATTACCTTAATGAAAAGTAGTACGGATCTTTATCATATCTTGTTCGGTAATGTGTTGGCGGTTCGACCTTCGGACATGTGGACCACGCTAGGAATCGGGATTTTTGTTTTACTTTCGATTTATATCTTTTACAAAGAACTACTTGTCACTTCCTTTGATCCAACGATGGCAGAAGCGTATGGATTACCGATAAAGTGGATTCATTATTTCTTAATGACACTGCTTACGATGGTAACGGTAGCTTCCTTACAAACAGTTGGGATTATCCTTGTTGTGGCTATGCTAATTACACCTGCAGCAACAGCTTACTTATTGACGGATCGTTTATGGGTAATGATTTATCTTTCAGCTGCATTAGGTGTGGTAGCATCTGTAATTGGTTTATACTTTAGCTTCACTTATAACCTAGCATCAGGAGCAACCATTGTATTAGTTTCAACAGCGATATTCTTGTTGGTATTCTGTTTCTCACCTAAACAAGGAATTCTATGGCGCTCATTAAAATCAAGAAGAAAGAAACTATCTATTTCACAATAAGGAGGTTTTTATGAAACATCTATTGAAGGTATTTTTATTGAGTTTAGTTGGGATTTTTCTCCTTTCTGGGTGCAGTGAAAAAACCGAAACAAAAGAAGGTAAACTACAAGTTGTCACAACCTATTCAATCATATACGATATTGTAAAAAACATAGGTGGGGACCAAGTGGAGATTCATAGCTTAGCTCCAGTAGGATCAAACCCACATGAATACGATCCATTACCATTGGATATTCAAAAAACTACTGACGCAGATGTAGTTTTCTATAATGGTTTGAATTTAGAAGCAGGTAATTCCTGGTTTGATAAACTTCTTGGGACTGCTGGTAAAGATGGAGAAGATAGTCCAGTTTTCCGTATGAGCGAAGGGGTAGAAGCAAAGCATCTAACCTCTAAAGGGCATAGTGGCGAAGAAGATCCGCATGCATGGTTAGATATCCGCAACGGAATTAAGTACGCAGAAAATGCAAGAGACGCTTTAGTTAAGGTCGATCCAGAGAATAAAGCAGTGTACGAAAAAAATGCCAAAGAATATATTGCAAAGTTAGAGAATCTTCATAAAGAAGCCATTGATAACTTTAATAAAATTCCGAAAGAAAAGCGGTTCTTGATTACAAGTGAGGGTGCGTTTAAATACTTCAGTGCAGCTTATGACTTTGAAGCAGGCTACATTTGGGAAATCAATGCGGAAAATCAAGGGACACCTCAACAAGTGAAGCAAGTTGTTGACTTGATTGATGAAAAGAAAGTCCCAGTCCTATTTGTAGAAACAAGTATTGATCCACGAAGTATGGAAATGGTTTCAAGAGAAACTGGAGTACCAATTGGAGGGAAGCTATTTACAGACTCAATAGGAAAAGCGGGTGAGGATGGCGACACCTATATCGGAATGATGGAATGGAATATCAATACGATTCTTGAAAACCTAAAATAATAAAGTAGGGTGTCTAATCTGGCACCCTTTTCTTTTTTTGAATTATGTTAAAATATTCTGAGAACTATTCAGAAAAAGGTGATAATAAAATGCAAGCTGTAATGGTTACAGAATGGGGTAGCACAGATGGAATGGTATTGATGGAAGTGGATCGACCATCCATTAAAGCTCATCAAGTATTAATAAAAGTAGCAGCGACAAGCGTGAACTTTGCGGATATAAAAACAAGACATGGAAAAAAAGGTGCTGGAAAGCTCCCTTACATTCCAGGTTTGGATGTGGCAGGGATTGTGGTCGAAGTAGGAAATGAGGTAACAGAATTTCAGGTAGGACAAAGAGTAGTAGCATTTCCCTCCCAGGGTTCCTATGCGGAATATGTAGTTGCGGATGAAGTTCTTACATATGTATTACCAGATGGTATTGATTTTGAAACAGCAGCAGCAAGCCCAATCGTAGCATTTTTGTCACATAAGCTGATTGTTGATGTGGCCAGGTTGCAAAAAGGGGAGAAGGTTGTAATCCATGCAGCTGCTGGTGGAGTGGGAACCACCTTGATACAGCTTGCCAAGCTAATGGGCGCGGGGATGGTAATTGGGACGGTTGGGAGTCCAGAGAAAAAAGAGGTTGCCTTAGAAGCAGGAGCTGATCATGTCCTGCTTTATACTGATGAAGTTTTTTCATATCAGGTTCATGAAATTACCGGTGGAAAAGGTGCAGATGTAGTTTTTGATTCTATTTCTGGGCAAGTAGCAGAAAGAAGTCTAGAATGTCTTGCTCCGTATGGACGCCTTGTTCATTTTGGCAACTCAAGTGGAGAAGTTGGCTCTTTCCGGACAGTTGATTTCCATTCCAGCTGTCGTGCTGTCCTTGGATTTAGTTTAGGAACAACAAGGCAAAAGCGTCCAGCTAGCTTAAAAGAAACAGCCGAACAAGTCTTTCCATATATAGTGAGTAGGCAATTGAAGGTGAAAATTGGAAAACGGTTTTTATTGTCAGAAGCCTCTCAAGCACATGAATGGGTGGAGAGTAGGAAAAGTACTGGAAAGGTTTTGCTAATTGTAGATGAAGAGCTTTGTAAAAACTAGGTGTGAGCTTTGTAAAGGACAAGATTTGGGGTATATCATGATTGTAGATAAATATAATACGAAAGCTATTGAAGTGAAAGGTACCTCATAGGGTATCTTTTTTGCTTTTAATAATAAGCTATTTTAATGCTCATTGTTGATTCAAGTGAGCCCATGAAGTGGAAATCAAAAGCCTAGTTTAACAGATCCAAAAAATAAATAAACAAGATTGACAATATACCCAATGGGGTATATTATTGGTTATGTGCTGATGACATAGCACAATAAACAATGACTTCGGAGGTGAAAGATAGTGATCTATCAGGGCATAGCAAAGAATCGTCTGAAACGGATTGAAGGACAGCTGCGAGGCATTATTCGAATGATGGAAGAAGAGAAGGACTGTAGGACTGTAGAGATGTGGTAACGCAGCTTACTGCAGCTAGAACAGCTATCGACAGAACCATGGCCATCATTGTTAGTTCCAACTTCGAGCAATGTATAAGAGATTCGATTGAATCAGGAAAAGAAAGGTCCCAACTTATTGCTGAAGCAGTGGAACTTTTGGTAAAGAGTAGATAGTGTTGAAATCATTTTTTTTGATAAAATATATACCCTATACCGTATTATTTTATTTTTTAAAATTAAAATATACCCTTACAGGTAATGGAGGAGAAAAATATGACAGAGAAGAAAAAGACAACAATCGTCTTATTTAGTGGTGATTATGATAAGGCTATGGCTGCGTATATCATTGCGAATGGTGCGGCAGCTTACGATCATGAAGTTACCATTTTCCATACATTCTGGGGATTGAATGCACTTCGCAAAGATGAACCTATTAAAGTTGAGAAGACCTTTATAGAAAAAATGTTTGGTAAGATGATGCCTCGGGGAGCAAACAAAATGGGATTATCAAAAATGAACTTTGCTGGAATGGGTCCAATAATGATCAAAGATATCATAAAAAAACACAATGCAATGCCACTTACAGATTTAATTGAAATGGCAAAAGAGCAAGATATTAAACTGGTCGCTTGTCAAATGACAGTAGATTTACTTGGCTTAAAACAAGTAGAAATTATGGATGGCGTTGAATTTGCAGGGGTGGCAGCATATTTAGCAGATGCTGAAAACGGAAACGTTAACTTATTCATTTAATGCAGGAGGTTTTACTTTATGAAGCAAATTAGCGCAGTTGAGATAGAAAAGTTACTAATGGAAAATGCTCCAATCAATCTTGTGGATGTTCGTGAAGTGGAAGAAGTCCAGAGTGGTAAAATTCCAAAAGCCATTCATATTCCATTAGGTTTATTAGAGTTCCGAATGCATGAATTAGATAAATCAAAGGAATATATTATCGTTTGCCGTTCTGGTGCGAGAAGTTCTAGAGCCACACAATTTTTAGAAGGCAAAGGCTACCAAGTCATTAATATGACTGGGGGTATGTTGGATTGGCATGGAGCTTTAGAATAGTTTTTGATACATCCATTTAAAGGAGGAAATGAATAGATGATTCAAACAAATTCAGTATTAGACGTGAAAGGATTGGCATGTCCGATGCCAATCGTTAAAACAAAAAAGATGATGAATAGTTTAGAACCAGGCCAAGTTTTAGAAGTGCAAGCAACAGATAAAGGGTCTACAGCAGATTTAAAAGCTTGGGCTGAGAGTACAGGTCATCAATTTATAGGTACTGTTGAAAAAGGAGATGTATTGAAACATTACCTTCGTAAAGCAACAGGTGAGGAGAAAGAGGAAAAGAAACATTCAGCAGTAATCACGAATGAAGAACTGCAACAAAAAATGGATGAAAACCAAAATATAGTAGTGCTGGATGTGCGTGAATCAGCTGAATATGCCTTTAACCATATTCCGAATGCAAAATCTCTTCCTTTAGGAGAATTAGAGTCGCGTATAGGTGAATTAAATAAAGATGCTGAGATTTATGTAGTGTGCCGTACCGGAAGCCGCAGTGATCTAGTAGCGCAAAAACTAACAGAAGCAGGTTTTAATACAGTGTTTAATGTATTTCCTGGGATGATTCAATGGACTGGTAAAACAAATGGGTTAGTGGAATAGGCTTCAAAAGTATTTTGGGGGTATCGAATGTATTTTAGGAATTTCGAAAGTATTTTTGGGGGTATCGATTGTATTTTTGTATTTTCGAAAGTATTTTTATGAAATCGAAAGTATTTAGTGGATGACCATTTTTTTTGGAATTCTAAATACCATAGGGGGTAAAAATATTGTGATTAAAGCAATGACTGCTAATGAAGTTACGAAGAAAGTAATTAATAAAAGTGAATTATTCATTTTAGATGTTCGAAACGATAATGACTTTGAGGATTGGAAAATTGAGGGCATTCATTTTGAGCACTTAAATATTCCTTACTTTGAATTACTTGATGGTGTAGAAGAGATCAAGGATAAAATCCCTACAGATAAGGAAGTTTTAGTTGTGTGTGCTAAGGAAGGTTCATCTATCATGGTAGCTGAGATGCTTTCTGAACTAGGACATGAGGTTTCTTATCTTCAAGGTGGAATGAAAGCTTGGAGTGAATATTTAGAACCAGTAAAAGTTGGAGATTTAAAAGATGGCGGCGAAATCTATCAATTTGTTCGTATCGGAAAAGGCTGCTTATCTTACATGGTAGTTTCCAATGGAGAAGCAGCTGTCATCGATGCGACTCGAATGACAAATGTTTATCTTGATTTTGCAAAGAGCATTGATGCTAAAATCACATATGTTTTCGATACTCACCTTCATGCTGACCATATTTCTGGTGGTCGTAAAATAGCTGAAGCGACAGGTGCGACCTATTGGTTACCACCTAAAGATGCAACAGAAGTTTTATTCACTTACCAACCTTTAGAAGGTGGAAATGATTTAACGATTGGTAACACAACGATTAATATTCACGCATTATACTCACCTGGTCATACTATTGGATCAACTTCATTTGTAGTGGACAATCAATTTTTGTTAACAGGAGATATTTTATTTATCGACTCCATAGGTAGACCTGACCTAGCTGGTTTTGCTGAGGATTGGGTTGGAGACTTACGAGATACGTTATATAAACGATACAGAGAACTGTCTGACGAACTAACGGTACTTCCTGCCCACTTTATGATAATTGAAGAATTAAATGAAGATGGAAGTGTATCAGAAAAATTAGGAACACTATTTGAAAAAAATCATGGCTTAAACATGGAAGATGAAGCAGAGTTCAGATCATTGGTAACAAAGAACTTACCACCACAACCAAATGCATATCAAGAAATTCGTGAAACGAACATGGGGAAAATCACTCCAGATGAAGATAAGCAACGAGAAATGGAGATCGGTCCAAACCGTTGTGCAGTACGATAATAAATTTAGGAGGTTTTATTAATGGAAGTAATTAAAGTATTAGACGCTAAAGGATTCGCATGTCCAATGCCAATAGTGAAAACTAAAAAGGCTATCAATGAATTAGAATCAGGTCAAATCTTAGAAATCCATACTACAGATAAAGGTGCAAAAAATGATCTTACTGCTTGGGCAAAATCAGGTGGACACGAATTGATCAAACATGAAGAAAATCATGATGTTCTAAAATTTTGGGTGAAAAAAGGTTAATAATGTTCTATTTAGAAAATGGTCGGCAGTTATCAGTTTTAATGCGGCCTTTTCCATTAATGAAAATTAGACATCATTGATTATGCTCTCTATAGATGCTAGTGTCGAAGTATAGGAACATAGCTTTCGTTCCTACTAGCGACTAGCGCTTATCAATAATAAGGGGGTGCTGACATGGATTATGCTTTTATAATTACGATTTTCCTCATTGGATTTATTGGTTCATTCATATCCGGAATGGTTGGTATCGGGGGATCCATCATTAAGTACCCAATGCTTTTATACATTCCACCATTGTTCGGCTTGGCTGCGTTCAGTGCCCATGAAGTATCTGGAATCAGTGCAGTTCAAGTGTTTTTTGCTACGATTGGTGGCGTTTGGGCTTACAGGAAAGGTGGATTCCTTAACAAGACACTAATTATCTACATGGGAACAAGCATCTTGATTGGTAGTTTTGTAGGTAGTTATGGTTCTCGTTTCATGTCTGAGGCTGGAATTAATCTGGTTTATGGAATTCTGGCTTTGATTGCAGCGATCATGATGTTCGTGCCAAAAAAGGGATTAGACGATATTCCACTTGATCAAGTTATATTTAATAAATGGTTGGCAGCATTTTTCGCCATTATTGTGGGTATTGGGGCAGGGATTGTGGGAGCTGCAGGCGCGTTCCTATTAGTGCCAATCATGTTGGTTGTTTTAAAGATCCCAACTAGGATGACAATTGCCACATCATTAGCCATCACTTTTATCTCATCCATTGGTTCAACGATTGGAAAGATTACAACGGGTCAAGTAGACTATTTCCCAGCGGCAATTATGATAGTATCGAGTTTGATTGCGTCCCCTATAGGCGCAAATGTCGGTAAAAAGATGAATACAAA
Source organism: Peribacillus alkalitolerans (assembly GCF_010882125.1). Taxonomy (GTDB): domain Bacteria; phylum Bacillota; class Bacilli; order Bacillales; family DSM-1321; genus Bacillus_BN; species Bacillus_BN alkalitolerans. The sequence continues at coordinate 123,978 of NZ_JAAGVZ010000010.1, forward strand.
GATTTTACAAAACATTTTGGCAGTCTTGATTTTGGCAACAGCTATTAAAATTTGGGCTGATATTTTTTAAAAGAAAAAGACTGGGTTTATTAAGAGAGACCATTGAAGTGGACTCTTAATTGACTCAGTCTTTTTTTAAAAATAAAGTTAACGATCCCCGTTTTTTGGGTTCAGATTGAGTGAAAAGGGAATCATACGAGTTCAATGATGCCCGATTATGGTTCAGGATGAGTGAAATGGGAATCATACGAATTCAATGAAGCCCGATTATGGTTCAGGATGAGTGAAAAGGGAATCATACGAGTTCAATGAAGCCCGATTATGGTTCAGGATGAGTGAAGGGAATCATACGAATTCAATGAAGCCCGATTATGGTTCAGGATGAGTGAAAAGGGAATCATACGAGTTCAATGAAGCCCGATTATGGTTCAGGATGAGTGA
>NZ_JAAGVZ010000010.1:124514-139081 GCF_010882125.1 Peribacillus alkalitolerans
GTGAAAAGGGAATCAAACGAGTTCAATGATGCCCGATTATGGTTCAGGATGAGTGAAAAGGGAATCAAACGAGTTCAATGAAGCCCGATTATGGTTCAGGATGAGTGAAAAGGGAATCATACAGATGCAATGAAGCCCGATTATGGTTCAAGATGAGTGAAAAGGGAATATCCAATGATTTTGAAAAGCTGTATTAAAATGAAGTTGTTTAAATACAATTCCGACTTTTGGATTCCAGTTGAAGAGAAATCTAATGAATATCTCTCTTCTTAAATCGTCCACCACGGACTTCGGAAATATTCGAAAATGCAAGGAAGGCGCTAGAATCCAATTCCTCTACAATTGCTTTTAACTTTGCTTCCTCTAGCCTGGTAATCACACAAAAGATTACTTTTTTATCATCCCCTGTATATGCACCCTCACCCTGTAGGTAAGTCACTCCACGTCCTAGTCTTGCTAGGATCGCACTTCCAATTTCGTTGTGTTTATCGCTAATAATCCAAGCAGATTTTGATTCGTCAAGCCCTGTAATAACAATATCAATAACCTTGAAAGCAATGAAGTATGCAATCAGTGAATACATAGCCCGATTCCAGCCGAATACAAAGCCTGCTGTGCCGAAAATAAAAATATTAAAAAACATAATCAGTTCACCGACAGAAAACGGGAACCTTTTACTCATCAAAATCGCCAGAATTTCAGTTCCGTCCAAGCTTCCACCATAACGGATGACGATACCAACGCCTATGCCTAATATAATTCCACCAAAAACAGTTGCTAACAATAAGTCTTCAGTTACGACTGGCACATCATGTAATAACACGGTTGTAATAGAGAGGATGGTGATTCCAAGCAATGTCGAGAGGGCAAAGGTTTTACCGATTTGCTTATAGCCGATGTAAAAGAAGGGGATATTGAGGATAAAGATGAAATATCCGAGTTTCCAACCACTCAAATGACCGAGGATAATCGAAATTCCGACTATGCCACCATCTAAAATTTTGTTGGGCACTAAGAATTCTTCAATGCCTACGCCCATTAATATTGCACCGATTACGATTGCAAAAATTCGACGTACCAATTTTGACGGTGAAAGTGATTTATGGTGATCATTCATTCCTATAAAACTACCCCCTTTGTTTCTTGAAGTTGCCAAAGTAATATTTATATCTCATATATATGCAAAATGCCTATATATGAGATATTAAATTTACTTACTCATTAATTCACTGCCATTTTTTGCTCCATTTGAACAGATTTCCCCTTGCCAATTCGAAGCACGAGGGCAGAGCCTACCAAACAAAGTGCGCCAGCCATAATAAATGACAATGTATAAGTACCAATGTAACTTCGTATGATCCCACTTCCATATGCAGCAATCGCAGCACCCATTTGGTGGAAGCCCATGATCCAACCAAATAAGATTCCTGCTTTTTCTTTTCCAAAGATATCGGTCGTTAATCGAATGGTTGGAGGGACGGTAGCTACCCAGTCTAAGCCGTAAAAGATGATAAAGCCCCAGAGACCTATATATCCAGATGTAAATGCCCAAGGTAAGAATAAAAGTGAAAGGCCACGCAAGGAATAATACCAAAATAAAAGCCAACGACTATTAAAGCGGTCAGACAACCAACCAGAAAGAATCGTACCAATCATGTCGAAGATACCTATGGTGGCAAGCATCCCTGCAGCCAATGCTGGAGTAAAGCCGAAGTCGATACAAGCTGGAATAAAGTGTGAACCAATTAGTCCATTAGTTGATAATCCACATATAAAAAAACTGAATCCTAAAAACCAAAAGTCTTTAGAAGAGGCTGCTTGTTTTAAACTGCTGAAGACTTGGAGAAAAGAAGATGAGCTTGAAGTAACTTCATTATCTTCATTGGAACTGCCATATGGTACTGCTCCTACATCATGCGGATGATTGCGTAAAAAAAGAGATGAAAGGATAAATACGAGAAATGCAAACCCTGCAATGACGAGGACACTGTTGCGCCAGCCATATTCATGAATGGCTTTCGTTAAAAAAGGAAGAAAAATCATTTGTCCCGTGGCACCACTAGCAGTTAATATGCCAATGACAAGACCTCTTCTTTTTACAAACCAGCGATTCGATACTATAGTACTGAGAACAACTGTACAACCGCTTCCGACACCTACCAAAACACCCCAAAAAATGTACATTTGCCATGAATGACGAATCATTGTTGTGAACGATATTCCTACAAACAAGATTAGAAAAGCGGTAGAAATGACCTTTCTAACGCCATATTTGTTCATAAGGGCAGCTGCAAACGGTCCAATCAAGCCGTATAATACAAGATTGATCCCCAAAGTAAGACTCATGACTGTCCGGTTCCATTCGAATTCATCTTCAAGAGGAACCATTAGGACTGAGGGTGCCGAACGAATACCCGCACCTGTTAGAAGGGCAATAAATGAAATTACTACAATAATCCATCCATAGTGGAGACGGAGTTTACCAGCCATTTACATTCCTCATTTCGACTAAAATACTTTATTTTAATTATACTGTAGAACTTAATATGTAATAGTATAAAATTACTTACTATTAAAGATGCCAAATTAAAAACCCGATCTTATGAAAAGACCGGGGTAAAATAGATACGTTATTCAAAATTATTCGTTTGTATCTTTCTTTGCAATCTTCATTAAACCACGATGGATTTTCATGAATTCAGCATGAACTTTTTTGTGGTCGACATTTTCTTCTTTGAACATGTCTTTCAGTTTTTTACCTTCTTCATGTTTTTTCATAACATCACTTAAAGATTGATCAGTCGTCTTTGCAAGTACAGCAGCCTTGAAAAGCTTATGATATGGAACGGATTTTAAGTAGTTTTCAATTGTGGCTTTGTCTGTCCCGCTATAATTAGCTAAATACTCATTGAATGGTTCTTTATTTTCCTGGTAAAGTTTTTCAAATTTTTCCTTTTGTTTTTTATGGATTTGTTTAAAATCCATCCCGAGTTCTTTTGCAGTTAAGTCCCAAGATCCTTGTTCCTTGTAAATTTTTAAGACTTCTTCAACCGTTTTTCCTGAGTACTTTGCAAAGTGGAGAGCATGGAAAATTTCTTTCCTTGTAAAACCTTGTTTTTCTAATTCAGCTATTTTTTCCTTATCCACATGCTTTAAATGATGATTCTGTGGATGATCGTTAGTTTTCTCTCCATCGTGTGAATTTGCAAGTGAGGTGGAGATTGGTAAACCAAAAAGTAATCCTATTACTAAGAGTAAGGATAAACATTTTTTCATAAGTATTGAACTCCTTTTCATGGTATTCATGGATAGGGTACCCAAATCAAAGGAAAATATTGATAGAAAAAAGCATTGCTCCATTAGAACAATGCTTTTTTCAATAACAATCACAATTGGGCGATTTCATCTTCATTGACTTCAACTTGAATTGCTTGCTTAACTTCAATGTAAAGAATATGTTGTCCGTCAATTTCTTTTATTTTAAATACATATCCATCTTCTTGAATTTCATCATTAATTTGTACATCGTATTTATGTGTTAAGAACCATCCACCTATGGTATCGACATCCTCTTCTAGCAAATCGGTACCAAGAAGGTCGTTTACATCTCCTATCAATACTTTTGCATCGAAGATATAGTGATTGTCGGCAATTTTTCTAATATCGGGAAGTTCATCAGTGTCGAATTCGTCACGAATATCCCCAACAATTTCTTCAATTATATCTTCAACTGTTACTAGACCTGCAGTTCCACCATACTCGTCAAATAAAATTGCCAAATGAGCGTGGTTTTTTTGAAGCTTTAACAAGAGATCGTGTATAGGAATGGTTTCAATTACTTGCAAGACTGGATGAACAAAATCAGAAACAGGAATGTCCATGTTAAAGTCTTTTTGGATGATGGCAGTTAATATTTCTTTCATATTAATCATACCAGCGATATTGTCTTTATCTCCATCAGTCACAGGATAACGCGTATAGCGTTCTTCCAGGACAATACTCATGATTTCTTGAATGGTAGCATCGTGTGGCACTGTCACGACTTCAGTGCGAGGAACCATGATTTCCTTTGCTATTCTTTCATCAAATTCAAAAATTTTGTTCACGTATTTATATTCAGACTGATTGATTTCTCCACTTTTCAAGCTTTCAGAAAGGATAATTCGCAATTCCTCTTCTGAATGTGCTAATTCATGCTCTGAAACTGGCTTTAAACCAAAGAAGCCGGTAAACAATCTTGCTGAACTGTTTAATACCCATATAAAAGGGAACAGGATCCGGTAGAACCAAATTAACGGTTTTGAGAAAAGAAGAGTTATCTGCTCTGCTTTTTGTATAGCCACTGTTTTTGGGGCTAACTCTCCTATGACTACGTGTAAAAACGTGATTGAGGCAAAGGCGATACCGAATGAAAGAATATGTGCAACCGATTCATTTAATTCGAATCTTTCAAAAACCGGAAGTAACAGGCTCTCTACCGTTGGTTCTCCTAACCACCCCAAACCTAGTGCAGTTATCGTGATACCAAGCTGACAGGCAGATAAATACTCGTCTAAACCTGAAACCACTTTTCTAGCAGCAACGGAACCCTTAGCTCCTTCCGCAACTAGTTGATCAATGCGGGATGAACGTATTTTTACTATGGCAAATTCTGATGCCACAAAGAAAGCAGTAAGTGCGATTAATAATGCGACTAATAAAAGATTTATTATTTCCAAAGAATTACCTTACAACTGTAAGGTGTCACCTCCTATATAGGAATCCATATAGTTATTCTTCATCAGAAGGTTATAGAAAAGTCATGACAAATTTTATTAATTCCATTTCCTCCATAAGTGATTTTTTATTATCTACCCTATCATTATTTACCTCAAACAGAAGGGAACTTTCTTGAAATGATTTGACAATAAAATTTAAAGGTGGTATAATTTATGGAATTAAATAGGAAGGCCTTCTAGGGTTCCGCAGTATGATACTGGTCTGGTCCGAGAGAAGGCGTACAGTTTTCGGACTGTATACACGGAAGGATAAAAGCCTGGGAGATATCAAGTAACACTGATATTCTCCTGGGCTTTTCCTGTTTAATTACAGGAGAATATCAAATACTACAACATGAGGGGGAAATTATCATGGCATGGATTTTTTTGTTAATAGCTGGAATTTTTGAGGTGGTTTGGGCAATGGGCCTAAAGTATACGGAAGGTTTTACAAAACTTTATCCTACTATAATTACGATCGTCGGAATGATCATCAGTTTTTATTTTTTATCAATGGCCATTAAGACATTGCCGATAGGTACCGCTTATGCCATTTGGACGGGAATTGGAGCAGCGGGAGCAGTCATTATGGGTATTATTCTCTTCGGAGAACCAAAATCTCTTTTAAAATTCTTCTTCGTTGCATTAATTCTTGCAGGTATCATCGGGTTAAAAGTAACATCTACATCACATTAATTTTGTTATAATTGAAGAAAAGAATTTGGCAGGGATTGTTTATGGGGAAATACATTTTTTTTATCATAACCTTATCATTAGTTTTACTTTTAGCAGCTTGTAGTGAAAAGAAAGAAGAAAAAATTATCACGGTTTCGGCAGCTGCCAGTTTGACAGAACCACTGCAAAAAGTTAAAGAGAAATTCGAAGAATCTCATCCAAATGTAAAAGTAGTTTTTAATTTCGGATCTAGTGGTGCATTAAAACAACAAATCATACAAGGTGCTCCAGTAGATGTTTTTATCGCTGCTTCGCGTAAGCATGTAGATGAACTCGTCTCAAAGGATTTGATTCAAAGTTCTGCAAATCTACTTAAAAACGATCTCGTTCTTATCTTTGGGGAAAGAGTATCGCTTTCAGAACTATCTCATTTGAAAAACATGAAGAGTATTGCCATCGGAACACCAGAAGTAGTACCTGCTGGAGATTATGCAAAAGAAGCGCTTACGAATAGTGGAGTCTGGACAGATATTCAGGGGAAACTAGTCTTTGCTAAAGATGTTAAACATGTGTTGACATTGGTTCAATCTGGTAATGTCGATGTAGGAATTGTTTACAAATCAGATGTCCAAAAACACTTTCCTAAATCTAGGGTCATAAATATCCCTAGTTCACTACATTCAGAGATAATATACCCAGTTGGAATCATAAAACAATCAAATGAAGCAGAACAGTTTCAGGAATTTTTACGTGAAAACGAATCACAGCAGATTTTTTTAGAGTATGGATTTAGAGAAGTTGAATAGAGTATGGAAATGTAAAATCATCCTAATTATTAGGGTGATTTTTTTTAGTTCATGATAAAATTAAGAAAATTATGGAAAGAGGAGAGGTTTTATGAATTCAATTGAATTAATCATACTGAACTTTGAAGAGGTAAGGAGAAGGAGTGTCAAAGTTTGGAGAGGAATTCCTGAGGAGAAGATTCAGTGGAAGCCAGATCAAGAGGCTATGAGCTGTCTTGAAATGGTGCGGCATGTACTAGAAAGTGAATATTACTATCATCTAATGATAAATCAAAAAGGTAGCTTGAAGGAGTATCCTGAATCGCCATATTTGACTCGACCTTTTATATCTATAGAAGAAGAATTAGAATTTGCACAAAAATATCGTGACGAGTTTCTAAATACTGTCCGAAAGTATCAAGAGGAAGATTTGTCTACTATTAACATTGACCGTTCTAATGTTGGATATATTCGCTCTTTGGGGGATATGTTGTTAAGGATTGCTTATCATGAGTCGATCCATACTGGGCAATTATTGCAGTATCTTAGAATGATGAATGTCGATAGACCAAATATTTGGGATTAATAATTTGATTGATCTTAAAGGAAAAATCGTCCTTAATTAAGGACGATTTTTTAAAGAATAGCTTAGTAACCATTCGATTCGATATCGCAGCAGTTTTCGCCTTGTTGACTTGAAGTCTCCTCACAACATTCGGTTTTTGTCTCTTCTTTTACTTCGATGATTTCTACACCACAGCAGTCTTTATTCTGTTTAGCAAATAATTTTTTAAACATTCTTCATTCCTCCTAATTGTGTTGTTTATATAAAGTAAAACAGAAAACCAGAGATAGTGGACATTGTAATGACTGATGCAATGAATGCAGCAACCAGCTTCTTTTTAAAAATGCTATTTAATAAAGTGATTTCTGGTAAGCTCGCACCTGCTGAGCTGATCATCAATGCCATAACAGGTCCAAGTGCCATTCCTTTTGCTATCATGATTTGAGAAATTGGAATCATTGTAGACAATCTAATATAAAGTGGAATTCCAATGATGGCTGCTATAGGTACAAGCCACCAATTATCTCCGCTTAGATAGGTAGAGATGAATTGCTCCGGAACTGCCCCGTGAATCACAGCCCCAATAGCAGCACCAATTAAAAGGAATGGATATACTGTCTTCATTAATCCTAATGTTTCTTCATATGCATCTTGAAGACTTACTTTTTTTGGACTGCTTTCGTAGTTTTTGATGATGACCTTTTTGACTTGTTCTTGGAAGCCTAATTTTTCTAGCAGAAAGCCAATTATTACTGATAAAACAGCTGTAATGAAGGTGTAGAAGAATGCAACTTTTGCACCTAAAACTGCGGCCATCAATGTGATGATCGTAGGATCAAGGACAGGTGAAGCGAACAAAAATACCATTACAATCGAAAAACGTACTTTTTGGTTAAGTAGGTTAACCACCACAGGGATGGTTGAGCAGGAGCAAAAAGGTGTGACAAAAGCGAAAAGCAGGGCACCCAGTGCACTTATAAGTGGTGGTTGGTTCTCCATGAAATTTCTCATTTTCTCATAAGGTATAAAAGCTTGTAAAAAGTGAATGAAGAATGAAATTAAGACGAATAAGAGAGTTAGCTCTAGAGCTATGAACAAAAAGCTGGATAAAATCTCCTTAATCATATGAAGGTCTCCTTTTATTTGCAATTTGCAAGTAATGATTTTAATATAAATCCTCCCATAGGAAGGATTAGTATTCGTTTTAAAAAAGGGGCTTACAACATACTGATGATTTTGCCATGGCGGCATTCAATACCTGTAGGGAGCGTTTGACCGTTTCTCTTTCGAACTCATTCATATGAGAGAAGACTTCTTCTAAGTATTGCTCCATTTGAGAATGAATGGTCCCAATCGCGAATTTTCCTTCAGTCGTTAATGACAATGTATAAACTCTTCGATCTTGGGATGATTGGTTTTTTTGTACAAATCCCATCTTGATTAAAGTTTGGATTTGTCTACTGAAAGTGGTGATATCTGTTGCTAGCGTATCTGCAATCTCTTGCATCGAAGGACTGTTTCTTTTAGCAATCTCAGACAGTATGATGCTTTGTGATGATCCGATATCAAAAGGGCCTATAGAGCAGCAATTTTTATTAAGGAGTCCAAGTCTTTTTGCAGTCGTTTCAAGAGTGTCTCTAAGTTCTTCCAATTTTTCCACCTCACAATTTGATTATATGCCTTATATTTGCAAATTGCAACTATTAATTAAAATTTTTAAAAATAAGTAAAAATAGTTCGAAATTACCACTTTATGCAGGTGAAAATCTAGGGCTTATAGAATAGTTGATGTAAGTGCTTTTAAATAGTCAGGAGGCAAAGAATTTTGGAAAACAACTTAAAAGTGTTAATCTGTGATGATTCAGTATTGATCCGAAAAAAGCTTAGTGCTGCTTTAGAGAAATGCAAAATTAAAGAGATTCTGGAAGCTGAAAATGGAGCTGTTGCAGTAGAAATAGTAAAACAACATCAACCAAACTTAGTATTTATGGATATTGTTATGCCTGATAAAGATGGTTTGGAAGCTTTAGAAGAAATTAAGGAAATAAACGCTTCTATTAAAGTCGTGATGGCGAGCTCTGCTGGTACTCAGGGGCATTTGAAGAAGGCATTAGAACTTGGTGCATTTGATTTTATTCAAAAGCCGGTCACGTTGGAATCTATTGCTTCCATAGTAGAGAAGATTTTGACTGAAGGCAAGGAGGAAAACGTCCATGTTTAGTCAATTCTTCGGACACTATCTATTAAACCGTCAGCTTATCACGCCTGATCAATTAAAAGAGGCTTTACATATACAACAGTCTACACATGTGAAGCTTGGTGTGCTTGCTGTTAACGAAGGATTGCTTACAGGTACTCAAGTAGTGGAGATTCATGAGAAACAGAAGTTAGTAGATCAACGATTCGGTGAAATAGCCGTAGTTTTAGGGTACCTTACCGATGAACAAGTGGAATATCTCCTATCTGCACAAAAGCACCAGCATTTACAGCTTGCACAAGCACTGGTCGATCAAAGCTTTATAAGTATCGAGGAATTTTCATCAGCTCTTGATTCTTATAAAAAAGAGTATGGTTTATCGGAAGAAAAATTTGATTCTATCAAAAATGGTGATATTGAAACACTTGTAGCAACATTGTTGCCTTCAAGTGATCAAAAGCAAAAGGGTTACTTCACTTCATATCTGTCTTTATTCGTAAAAAATATGGTCCGTTTTATTGATGAAACAGTATACGTAGATATACATCCTTTGAATGGGAAGCTAGAGGCAACTCATTTTGTTTCACAAGAAATTGTAGGTGAAAACTCGCTTTTCACTGCAATTGGAGCTGATCAGGATGTATTTCTAAAGCTTGCATCGATTTTTGCTGAAGAACAGCTTGAAGAAGTAGATGAATTAGCGACGGCTTCTGTTAGTGAATTCTTAAATCTTCATAACGGTATTTTCCTTGTGAATATGTCAAATGAAGGGACAGAGCTCGAAATGAAGCCACAACAACATCAACAATATGTACATGTAGATTTGATTGCATCAGGTTATTATGTACAGGTTCTTACTTCATTTGGCCCGTTCTTTATGGTTCTAAGTGATCATCCTGAAGAAATGAAGGCTTTAAGAAAGCTCGCTATCTTAGAAACTTTATGAGCTTTTGAAAATTAATGGAAGTCAGAGTGGAATACATTTAATCCACGCTGACTTCTTTTATTCCATTTCTTTCGCTTCGCTTGTTGAAGTGTCCTTCGATCCTTTATTATCGCGTTCCTCTTTCTTTTCTGTCTTAATTTCTTCCAAAGGGAGATCATCAATCGGCATGACAACTTGATCTCTTTCTTTTTGCTCGTTCCAATTTTTTTCGAATGCCTTTGAGCGGTCATTTCTATCTTTAAGAATTTTATCTTTATTTTTCATATTTTTTTCCTCCAATCAGAAGTTTGATAAGTTCTTTCCCTAATTAGGATAGAGACAAACTTTGGTTATTTAGAAACGAAATAGGGTAAATCAAACAAAAATGTTTTCTTGGAAGGAGAATAGAGTAAATGGAGCTTTTATTTATGCTTCTTTATTTTGTCATTATCGGACTGGTCATAGAGTTTTCAGTTTCTATTTTAAATATGACAGGTTTGGATAGTAAAATTTCCCGCTTTCAAGTCATCTCTATGCTGACAGGAACAGGTTTCACAACGGAAGAATCAAACTCCATCATCGACCACCCTGTAAGAAGAAAAATTGGAGCCTTTCTTATACTTTTTGGTGCGTTTTCTTTGGCTGTTATCATCTCATCCATAAGCAATATGCTTGCAAACAATTTAAGAATCTTAGAATTGACATTCGCCATTTTCGTGTTGATAGTGTTGGTCATTTTATCGAGGATACCGAGGGTGAAAAAATATTTTAAAGATAAATTACATACTGAAATGGAAGAGCACTATGATATTTGGGAACATCCAATGAAAGAGGTATTGTTCTTAGATGAAGATGATATAGTTTCAGAAGTTATCATTACAGAGGATTCGGATCTGGTTGGAAAAAAAACAAGAGAAATAGTAACAAGAGAAGAAGATATTAATCTTCTTTTTGTGAAGAGGGGGAAAATCAAAATTCGAAAAGAAATAGGGAAGGAGACCCTGCATGAAGGAGATCAACTCTTTTTGTATGGAAATAAAAAGGAAATTGAAGTTAAGTTCAAGAGAGAACTCAAGCATATGAAAAAAGGGTAGTCCATATAATATAGGACTACCCTTTTTTATATTTGTCTATATTTTTCACTTAGTAAATTTTTTCCCAGATAATTGAGTATCAGTTTTGTTATGGATGGAGATTCGATTTTACTAATTGGAAAAGAAGTGCATTCTATCACTAATTTGGCATTAATATTGTTCCCACTGTACATTAATACTTTTTAGAGGAGAATCGATTATAGAAACTATTATTCTACTTTTGTTGAAAAAATAGAATGCTCTCTTTAAGAGATTTTATAATTTCTTCGTCGCTTTTTAGGTAATAAAACATTAATACAGGATAGGTGATAAACATGTTAACTAAGATTGAAGCGTTCATTTTAGGTTTAATTCAAGGTCTTACAGAATTTCTACCAATCAGTAGTACTGGACACCTATATATTGGAAGGAATTTATACGGTTTAAATGAAGCAGGCTTGATGCTAGATACTATGCTTCATATTGGGACATTGCTTGCAGTACTCGTCTTTTATAAGGATGAATTTATCAAGATATTGAAAAATCCTTTTGGAAAAATGACGGGATTACTAGTCGTAGGAACCATTCCTGCAGTCATCATCGGTTTTGCTTTTAAAGACTACTTTGAAATAATTTCGAAAACAGGTGTCACCATTGGATGGGAGTTTTTAATAACGGGGATGTTTTTATGGTTTGCGGAAACCATTAAAAGGGGTAGCAAGAAAATGGAAGACATTACATATGGGGATGCACTTTTCATAGGTACTTTCCAGGCGGCTGCGATTTTTCCTGCAATTTCGCGGTCTGGTTTTACCATAGTCGCAGCTTTAATGAGGAAACTCGACCGTGAAACTGCTGCATATTTTTCTTTCTTACTTTCCACTCCTGCGATTGTTGGGGCAATTGTTCTGCAATCTATGGACTTAATGGAGGGAAGAGGAGAGCAAATTCCCATGGGATCTTTGATAGTTGGAATTATTGCTTCTGCGATTTTTGGGTATATTGCTGTTAAGTGGATGATTAATTTCTTGAAGAACCATTCATTAAAAGCATTTGCCGTTTATGTATGGATTTTAGGGATTTTCATTTTAGCCATGCAGTTTACTAATCGCTTCTAATTATTACTAGGTTATTTTATTTTTTATTTTCATGTCTATTTTCATCTTATCCATTACAGAAAAGGCTGAATTTGTTACAATTATGTTTGAGGTATTGTCAGCATTCGGCACATAGGTTTACAAATGGGATTAACTTATGAACTTACCTTCAAAGGTAAGATTGTCATTATATTTACCATGTTCCTTGGTAATGTGAGTCCGTTGACATTGGCCTTCACATTAGTCAAGCCAAAAAACGAGAAGGTGGGCTATCCTACAGAAGAAATTCTGGCAGGATAAAAGTAGAGAGAGTAGGGAACAACCATGTTATTGCGTTGGCTTTTTCGAATATTAGCAGTCATTTTACTATTATGGCTGCTACCTTATTCATGGACATTAATACTTGCCATGATAACAGCAATTTTACTGGATGGTCTTGTTTCATTTCTACAAGATAGATTGAAATGGAAAAGAGGAACGTCAGTATTGGTAAGCTTTTTGATTTATATTGGTGGTTTGGCGGGACTTGGTTACATATTCGTTTCTGTCATTATCCAACAAATTATCACGCTTTCTGAAACATTTCCTAGTTTTATTAAAGAGATTTTCTACTCAGTCATCCTTCCTTCCATTCGCAAATGGGAAAATTATGCTCAAACATTACCAAAGGATGTCATTCTTTCAGTTGAAGATATGATGGAAAAAGGAATTCAATCATTAGAGGCCTTCTTCCGTTCGTTAATTGAGTCAATCGTTCAATTAGCTACGATATTACCGGGTTTCTTTATTGAATTTTTGATTTACTTAATTGCACTTTTCCTATTCAGTCTTGAATTGCCGGGTATTAAACGAAGCATCAAAAATCTTTTTCAAGAAAAGACCTATGAAAAAGTTTCTTTTGTTTACAATGAATTGATGATGGCTGGATGGGGATTCGTGAAATCTCAGGTCATTTTGAGTTTGATCACCTTCATAATGGCATACTCAGGTTTACTTATTTTGAAAGTGCCATATACACTACTATTATCCATGTTGATAGTAATCGTTGATATTTTACCAATCTTAGGGACAGGCTCGGTCTTGGTTCCATGGGCAGTAGTAGTGATTTTACAAGGAAATCAAAATTTAGGAATCGGATTGATTGCACTATTCTTTATTATCACTGTCGTACGTAGAATAGTTGAACCGAAAATATACTCTGCCAATATGGGAGTTAGTCCATTAGCAGCATTAGTTAGTCTCTACCTGGGCTTTAAAGTACTTGGATTTGCAGGTTTATTTATCGGACCTGCCCTTGTCATAGTATATGAAGCATTAAAGAAGGCAGGAGTCATAAAAATTAAAACAGCCATTTAATTAGAAAAGCGCAAGCGCCACGTTTAAAGGAACGTCAGCTAAGGACCGCCGCGTCCTGTGGCGATGTCGACAATAGCGCGTCCTGTGCGTCGGAGCTAGACACTGCTCTGAATTCAAAAAATTAACTTATTCATTTAGAGAGGTGTTCTGGGATAATGAAAATATCCTGGAGCACTTTTTTTACTTAATTCGTTTAATAATTACATATTTTAAGTGATTCTCATCCATTTCTTGAACGGTGAAAGTGTAATCTTAATCTTCTATCATGTCACAAGGTTCAATTTGATAATTGTGAGATAGGATCCACCCTCCTTAATCAGGTTTCCTATTCTTGTAACCTAATATGAAGGATTTAAAACCTTAGATGAATGGCGAGCGCAAGCGTCGACAGAAATGTAGTTTGCTCTAAATAGAATATCCCGAAAAATGGATCAAACGTGAGGAACTCCCATGTAGCCAAGAAAGAGCTAGATATACTCGTCTTTTGAAAATAGCTCTGTTAAAACTTATTGTTGATTTATCCAATTAGTTGATTGGAGTGGAAGACGCTCGACTCCTGCGGGATCAGCGGGACAGGTGAGACCCCACAGGCGCAGTGCGCCGAGGAGGCTCACCGCCCGCCCCGCGGAAAGCGAGTGACTGGAACGGAAATCAACATCCCCGTTTAACAGAGCCTTAAAAATCAAAAACCCACCAATTCGGCGGGTTTTTGATAATTTGGTATAAGAGGTTAATGTATGAACTGGCTAGCTTCACGAGTGATAGTGGATACCTTTCTTCCTTTTCCATTGCAGGATAAACATTGTTTTGAGAAAAATTGAAGGAACGGGACTTTTCCTTTTCCTTTACAATCCTGACATATTTCAATATATTTCAAGAACACCACACCTTTCAAAGTCACTTTGCTTTTATTATTTCCCTTGAGAATAGATTCATGCAAAAAAGATGGGCTTAATGAAATTAGTAATCTGTCTTTCCGAATCACTTTGGAAATCAAAGAATATTCTTGAACATGAAAAAAAACCCGGCAAGTTTCTGGAGGGCACTGAAAAAGTCCGCTTTAACAATTAGGGAGTCAATCGCTCGATTTTAATCGAGCGATTGACTCCCTTTTTGCTTTATACTAAAGATATCAAT
>NZ_JAAGVZ010000064.1 GCF_010882125.1 Peribacillus alkalitolerans
GTCCCTCACTAAGAGTAACTTCAAACTCATCCGTCTCTACTATCATACCCGACATTATCGTGTCACTTTTACTGATTTCTTTATAATGCATTAATACCTGACAAGTTGAAAAAACGAGTGGTCCGAGCAACTCTTCACTCTGAGTATCCATGTCTTCAGCTATTCTTTCGTTAAGAACAAAATCAATCCCATCATCACTTTTGTCAAATTGAAACAAAAAAATCAAGTCTCAGATCCCCCGTCAATACTGACCGATAAAGTAGCTGGCTCCATATCCTCTATCGGCGATGAAGTTTGTTTTTCATAAATATACTGACCTCTATATGGCTTTTTCACTTTGGAATCAGTTGTCATAACACGATTCATAAATTGCGTAATGTTTCCAACGCTTTTTCCTGTACTCTTTTCAACGGATGCAGCTATTTCCTTTCCACTAATCGCTGCAGAGTGTTCTTTTAATACTTTAATCGCTTCTTTCGTAAAAGTGGTATGCTTTCTTTTATTTTTTCGTCTCTGAGATTTGGTTTTAACCTGAGCAGAAGCAAGTGTTGCTTCTGGTTTTATTGTTTTGGAAGTGGCGTTTGTTGTCTCCGCTTCCTCATCTAATTCTCTAATTCGATTCAAAATTTGACTTCTTTCCTTTTGAAATTCTTGTATGATTCGAATTTCTAAATCTTGAATCTGTTCTAGTCTCATCTTCATTGCAGCTCTTTCATCAAACATACATTTCCCCCGTTACTGTTTCTATACTTTAAATTTCTTCAAGAAGTTACAAAATCCTGTATATTCTTTATGATGATTTACCAAGCAATTACTAATTATATAATTCTAGGAGCACCTAGAATTTATTGTAGATGGACTCATTCTTAATTCTTAATGCTTTTGTATTTAAATTAAAGAGTGAAGTTCTTGTTCATTTGATTTATAGTATGAATAAACACATGTAGAGGATGGTGTAATATGGGAAGAACTAGTTCGAAAATCAATGATCTACAACGCAGAGTAGCTCAACTCGAAGAGAATGATCAAAGAAAAACAAGAGAAATAAAAGATATAAAACGACAAGTTGATTTATTAACTGATGATAGAATTATACAAATGTTACAAGAAACAAATTCACCATATTCTAATAAACCGAGATACTCATATGATGAAATAGCCTCAGCATCTGGCCGTTCAACAGGTTATATTT
>NZ_JAAGVZ010000065.1 GCF_010882125.1 Peribacillus alkalitolerans
GTGGTAGGAAACGTGCCTTTTCCACCTGGTGTCGTCATCACGGGGGTGCTGAAAGCTTCAGCCAACTGTATGACTTCCTCGTAGGCATGTGAAGCATGAACGCCTTTTCCTAAGATCATCACGGGACGTTCTGACTGTTGAATACTGATTAACGCTTCTTGAAGCGACTCGATTGTCGCAACCATATGTGGCGCTTCTTTCGGTTGCAAGACAAAAGGTTCGATCTCTTCTAACAACACATCCATCGGAATGGAGAGGTGAACGGGTCCTTTAACGCCATGAAGCGCTTTTTCGATCGCATGTGTAAAGTAGCTCTGAAACGATTCCGCACGGTCAACTCTTGCACTGAACTTCGTGACGGGTTCAAACATCTTTACTAGATCGGTACCAAAGGAAGTGGAGTCCTGTCCGAACGGTCTTCCGATGTCTTTAGAAGAAGGTTGTCCAGTTAAGAACAAAACGGGTAGATGCCACGCTTTCGCTTGTGCAGCAGCCGTTAATAAATTGGTCCCGCCGGGTCCAGAAGTTCCGATAGCAACACCGATCGTCTTATTCATAAGAGAGTAACCAGAAGCGATGTATCCAGCTCCACCCTCATGTCTAGTTAGGTTGAAAGGGATTTCTTGTCGATCAAGTTCTAGTAGAATCGGTACGACGGCTTTACCAGGGATACCAAATGTGTGTTCAACTCCTAAGTTTTTTAAGTTCATCACAAGAACGTCTGCAATTTTTTTCATGGATGTATCTCCTTTGTTAATAAAAAACGACCTATTGAGTAGCACAAATAGGACGTTTTAAAACGTTGTGCAACCCAGCCATCCTAGCACTTCTGCTTTAGATCTGTAGGCTTTGCGTCCCCGTCTTTCGACGGGTTTGCCCTATTATCTTTTTTAGTGGATCCTAGCTAGGGATCAAAAATTACTATATGTACACTTATCCTATCGGTATGAATAATAGATTTATTAAGTTGTCAACTGTAATAAAATATTTCTTAATTTAAACAATATTCTGTTTAATATATTCTAATTGATGATATTGTCATCTTCGATTTGTTTTTATGTATACAACAACATGTATGTCGTTGTATACCAATTGGTATATTAAATGGTGAAGTAGGGAAGGACGACAATGATTTTGGATTAAAAGGGAGGATCATTTAATGAAGGTAACAGCTACATATGCAGGGTGGG
>NZ_JAAGVZ010000066.1 GCF_010882125.1 Peribacillus alkalitolerans
GGGAGCCTTGACAGTTTCGTTCATATCAGGAGGCTCGGCGAACGCCCCCCGGAAAGCAAGCGTCTGGAACGGAAATCAACAGGCAAGTTTAACAGAGCCTTTTTAATGTTAATACTAAAAGATATATTTTAGGATGGTAAGGAGGGAAATGATGCCACGAAAAGCTGCAGTAATTAACGAGGCATCCGAAGAGGGATCGAATGATATATTGCCTAACGAAAAACATGTAGGTGAAATAAGTAATCTAAATCGAATGTTAGCAGCTGTATTGAATTATTTGTCAGATGATGAGGTAGAGGAGATAGATATCGAATACCTTTTGGATAATACTGAAGGTCTTCGGGATTGGTGGAATCGATATCGTGAAAGCAACAAAAAACAACTTGAGGAAGAAATCAAAAAATCTTTGAGTGAACTTACTTTTAAGGAGCTTGAAATGATTCGTGAACAGATAAAAGGAAAGCAGAAATGAAGGTTTTGCCTACAGTCTTTTTTCTTTTACAATGAAAGAAGTTAACTAAGAACTAGAGAAGTTGATAACAGCGAAGGGCGAACGCCCCACGGAAAGCAAGCGGCTGGAGCGGAAATCAACCTTTTCGCCTACCATACATATCAAAAATGTCAAAAGGTATCGAGAGAGCGTACTCTAGATACCTTTTGTCGACAATCTAAAATGAAGGTTTTACCTTCATTGTTTTTGCCTTCTAATTATATAGGATTCATTACTAAACAACAGTTGCATCCTCTTTTTCAAGGGATGCATTTTTTTATGAATGGACTATTACAAGAGGATGACAATATGAATTCCAGGAAATCAATTTGAAATAATAGTAAAATTTTAAGCGGAAATTTAAACATGTCAATAGTGATATTTTATTATGTATTTGGAAACGTTGGTATTGTTTAAACTTGATTGGAATTATTTTGATAAGTATACATTTATAACTAAACGTTAATCTTCCTTTGTTTAAAGGGAGATTTTTTTTATTTCTATTAAACTTCAACAATTAAATTTTATTAGAATACCAATTTAGAAATTTATGGACCTATTATTACGAAAAACACGTGTTATGATTTATGAGCAGCAAGAACAGCAACAAAAACTACTGAACAAACAGGAGGCATACTTTTTATGAAAAAGAAAGCACTTGTTACTATAGCAACAGCAGCAACGATCATGTTTACAGG
>NZ_JAAGVZ010000067.1 GCF_010882125.1 Peribacillus alkalitolerans
GCCATCTCCTCTGGATACCCTTTATCTTTATACAGCTGATGAAACTTCTTGGGTGGAAGATAATTTAGACTGCCGTGGAATC
This sequence comes from Peribacillus alkalitolerans, assembly GCF_010882125.1. GTDB lineage: Bacteria > Bacillota > Bacilli > Bacillales > DSM-1321 > Bacillus_BN > Bacillus_BN alkalitolerans. Next base: position 83 of record NZ_JAAGVZ010000067.1, read on the forward strand.
TTCGGTTATTGTAGAAATCCATATATTCATCGCTTCGATAGTAAGCTTCTTCGAAGCATTCATAGGTGTATCTTTGATAACATTCTCTTTCAATAACACTGTGAAATGACTCAATATAAGCATTCAAATCAGGAGTCTTAGGTGGTATTCGTTCATGATAAACTTTGTAAAGTTTACAGAATTTCCCGAAGGGATCACTGACAAACTGCGGCCCATTATCGCTCCTTATGATAATGCTAGTCCCGTCTTCTTCATCTGGAACAGACACTTGCCTTCTCATTAACGCTTCTTGAAGCATTCCGATAATATCTTTCGCTTTACAACTCGAGCCTCTATAATAGCCTACAATACATCGGTCGAAGACATCGATAGCACTTGCTAAGAAGAAAAAGCGACCACTGTTCTCTATAGATCCATATTTAATATCTACTTGCCATAACTGATTAGGACCTGTAATGGTATGTTGCTTAGCCAACCTTCTTGGGTACTTAGACTTTAACCTTCTGTGCAATAAAATGTCTAACTTAGCACATAGCCGATGAACCTTTTTATGATTGATCGTTAAATGGTGTTCAGTCCTTAAATAATGTGTTAATTTCCGATAGCCGTAGATGCCTTCTTCTCCTTCAATCGCTTCCATTAAGTATTCTTCAATTTGTTCATCAGGAACCTTTTCCTTAAATACGTTTAGTGAATATCCTGGTGTTGGACGGCCTAATTTTATGGGATTCTTGTCCTTCTGATGGTAATAGTACACGGATCGTTCCACCCCCACTGCCTTCATAATGGCTTTTACTGAGAACCCTTCCTTTAACCAAAGTTCAGCTTCTTCTAAAAGTTTTTGAATGGGTATCAGTTTTTTTTAAGAAGTTTTCTTAACATCGCTACTTCCAACTCTTTCTCACCAAGTAGCTTCATAGCTTGTTCATACTTCTCAAGCAGCTCATCTTTAGAAGGATCATTAGAGAGGGCGGTAACGCCTTCCTTGCCCATCACATCACGCACTTCATCTCCGTAGGATTTTATCCAGCTACCTAACGTTTTACGATCAATACCAGCCTTGCGTGCAATAGAAGTAATGTTTCCTGTTTCT
>NZ_JAAGVZ010000068.1 GCF_010882125.1 Peribacillus alkalitolerans
CACCAACTTCTATTCACGATGGTATACTCGATCCATTCAATATCCTCTTTTGTCATCTGCTTCTTTAACTTTTCAACAATGGTAAACGTCGCATACTGCATTTCCCGTTCCGGTCGAGACCATGCTTCTTTAATAAATGACGGGAGTTCTTCTTTAGAAGGTAATCCATACTCCTTTAAAAATTCCTTCATACTTTGTTTCAAAATTGGAGAACGAATTCCGAAAAATTCGAACTGATCGCGCATATACTTTTTCATTGGCTCCGCATCATCTTGATTAGCCTGTCTGTTTAAAAAATGCCACAATTTCTCTTCATACATGGAATCCCACTCCTTTTAACAAAATTATACAAAATATTGTTAACTAACTGAAACTTTTTTCTTTCGTACTCGTAATTATCTATATAAAACCAATATTGGAAATTAATTATTGTCGACAAAATTTTACAATCTTTTTTGTTTCACTTTGTTAAGGTTATATCAAATTCGACAAAAGGGCGTGATTATTTATAGCTTTGCCATAAAAAGTTTATGAAGATAGGAGAGAAGACCATGGAATTATTCGGATATCCGTTGTCTACGATCTATTTAGGAAGCTTTATTGTTTTCGGGTGCATTACATTCGTGTACATCCTATTTGGTGACATGCTTGATGCAGCATTGGACTTCTTGCATCCAGCGCTTATCTTATCCTTTTTTACAATTGGGACGGCTTCGGGGTATTTGTTAGAAATCATGACTGAAATTAACAGCTGGTTCATCATGGTTTTCAGTGGTTTACTTTCGTTGTTGCTCGTGACTCTATTAAACGTTTTCGTCTTGATGCCGATCCGGTCTTCAGAAGAATCTTTAGCTTATCGAGATGAAGATCTTAAAGGAAGAGTGGGCACCGTATTAACTTCGGTTCCGATAGATGGTTTTGGCGAGATCTTAATCGAGGGAATCAGCGGAAGGATCTCTAAATCCGCAATAAGCATGGATAACAAACCGATCTCTCAAGGAGAAAAGGTGTTGATCATCGACATCCAAAAAGGTGTCGTATCTGTCATGCGTTATGAGCAAGTGGAACAAACATATATTCATTAAACTGGAGGGGTTATTATGAGTTTTTCACCGTTGTTTATCGTTATCGGGGTTGCTGTATTCTTAGTTGTTGCTCTTATT
>NZ_JAAGVZ010000011.1 GCF_010882125.1 Peribacillus alkalitolerans
ATTGATATCTTTAGTATAAAGCAAAAAGGGAGTCAATCGCTCGATTAAAATCGAGCGATTGACTCCCTAATTGTTAAAGCGGACTTTTTCAGTGCCCTCGAGGAATTCGGGCGGTTTTTTTATTCTTTAGAAAGATAATACACCTTATTTTTGTATGTACCTGTTTGAGGTAGGTTTAACGAGTGAAGAAGTCTTGAAGCTGCTGAAGGGGAGTTTATTAGTAAAAAATCTCTTAATTGGCCATTTGAAATGGTAAGACCTATCAATAGATAATAATCATTCAATGCGTGAATATGGGCATCTCTATGTTTTGATCTGCATTGCGGGCAAAACCAGGTAGCGTGATGTCTGAGTATTGGTATATAGCTGCATACTGGGCAATAGACACCTTTTACAAGATCACTCTTTTTTATTTGATATTGGTCGATAATTGAAGATTCGCCTTCAGTATGTTGTTTTTTGAGTAGCCGAATGGTCTTTTTAAGGTCTTTTTCAGAAATTGAGGGTTTAGAGGTGGCTTTTTCAATTTGATTTATTTTTAAGGGCAATAAATCACGGTGAAGCACTTTTTTAGAAATGGCATGATTGTCAGGAGATGTACGAATAATGGTTCGGGGGTTACTAATGATAACTAGAGAATAGATTGGCATTTGGGGAAAACCATGGGTAGCAAACCACTTTTTTAATTGAAATTCATGGCGATGTACTTGAATGAGTGGATTAGAGTATGCAATCTCCTTTCCATCTTTAGTTTGGATAAGTTGATTGAATACCGGGTCAAAATATAGGGTGCCACCGTAGTTTTTCACTTCCATGATGAGAACAAAATTTGTTGATAATAGTAAAATGTCCATCTGGAAATGGTAAGTTCCATCTAACAAGCGAATTCCGCGGAATATGTGATATTTTTTCGGATCTAGAAAACTTAGAGGGAAAGTCATAGCCGTTTCACCGTAAAATCCGGCTTGCCGGTTTTTGAGCTCATCTTTAATTTGAGGGATTTTCGGATGTTGGAAAGGGAGTCGTCGTAGTAAAGCCTCCAATTTTTGAAGAGAAATAGGAACTTTTAGGTCTTTTTGTATCATGTGATCACTCCAATATAGATTTAGTTTTTATATTTCTATACATGAGCCTATTTTCCTTCAAATGAATAAAACAATTTTTGGAACGGGACATTAATTTACTTTCGAAAGTAGTTGTTTTACTTTCGAAATGCCAAAAATACATTCGAAAAGTAAAAAATACTTTCGATACGTCAAAAATACTTTCGAAAATGGAAAAATACCTATTTTTCGACAAAACGATGCAAAAAAAGAAGGGCCAAACAACAAAACGAGCTGGACCCCAGGAATTGATTTGTTTTAAAAGGACTGTTCGGAATCATCACTTCTATTTGTATTTGAACATTTAGGCAGGAAATGACTCCAACACATATGATTGGGAGAATCAGCGAAATTACAGGATCAATTTTGAAGCTGGGAATGCCATTCGCTATCTTTGTGCGGGCTGGCTTGCAGATTGGTTTATGCCAAGCCTTGTTTTCCTAATGGCAAAGGTTTTGAATATAAGCTTTTTCATTTTTTATTGAAAATCCTCTTTATGGAAGATTTGAAGCCTTGTACTCAGTACCTGGCCTTATTTGTTTAGGATTTTAAATGCGTAGGTGTTTCTTAAAAATATCCTGTTTATTTCCAATAATAATATTGAAAATACCACTAATAATAAAGTAGTAACCTAATGAGTGAAGGGGATATGGCCTTCATCATTCCTTTAAATTGTGAGTACAAGGAGGCATTTCAATTTGAAAAAGAACAAGTTAGCTTTAGTATTGTCAGCTGTCTCAATAATAGGTCTCGCGGCTTGTAATAACCAAGATAGAAATGAAATGGATAATAATAATAATGGGGAAATATCAAATATCAGTACGAACCTTTCGAGTCAAAATTATCCTCATACTAGGGCTATTTTAACTCAAGATGCCAAGTATAGATCTATGGCTGTTGAACCTTATGGAAATAGAACTGGGTATAGGTTTCCTCAAGCAAGCGAAATCCCACGCTATGATCAAATACAACCAGGACAAGCATTAGTTCCACAGCAGGTACCAGCCGAACAAAGGACACCAGTACCACAGCAAGCTCCAACCGAACAAGTAGTACCAGCACCACAGCAGGCTCCAACGAATCAGGCGCCGGCACCACAGCAAGCTCCAACGAATCAGGCACCGACACAGCAACCTAGATCAACCCAGCAAGCACCTACAAATATAAGCCAAGCAGTACAACAAGTTATTGATCTAACAAATGCTGAACGGAGTAGAAATGGTTTGCCGGGATTAACAATGGATAATCAATTATGCGGTGTTGCCCAAAAAAAATCAGTGGATATGCAACAAAATAATTACTTTTCTCATACTAGCCCAACATATGGTTCTCCATTCGATATGATGAGAGACTTAGGTGTAACATACAATTCTGCAGGTGAAAACATTGCTCAGGGACAACAAACCCCTCAAGAAGTTGTTCAAGCATGGATGAATAGTGAAGGGCATCGTAAAAACATTCTAGATAATAGTTTTACTCATATCGGAGTGGGGTATGAGCAAAATGGCAATCACTGGACTCAAATGTTTATCGGAAAATAGTATGAATATCACTGGTTCTAATATTTACTCTGTAGTGGTGTCGAACCCTACAGAGTTTTGTTTTTGTATTACAATTCAATTTTCTCCCGTATCATCGGTTGGAAATTAAAGTTTATTCTCAGTACCTCTCTTGGAACGAAAGTATATTTTTTCCTTTTCTGTTTAAAATATCTTTGAAAGTTTATGAGAGGGGTTAGTGTGTTGACGGATATTGTAATCGCTAGATCGATGTTTGGAACGACGATGGCATTTCATATAATATTTGCTACGTTAGGTGTAGGCATTCCTTTTATGATTTTGCTGGCTGAAATCATGTTTTTGAAAACGAAGGATAGCGACTATTCCATCATGGCTAAAAGATGGACGAAAGCAAAAGCCGTCTTGCTAGGAATTGCTATTCCTTCAGGTACCATCGCGGGTGTACAGTTGTCCCTGTTGTGGCCTGGATTTATGGAGGTAGTGGGTCGAGTGATGGCTCTACCATTCCAAATTGAAATCTATGCATTTTTTATAGAGGCTCTTTTTTTATCTATTTATGTGTATGCGTATGATCGCATTTCTTCCAAAGCGCGGGTAATCAGTTTAATTCTTGTGACATTCGGGGCACTTGCATCCGCGATTTTGATATCCAACGTACATGCCTTTGAAGGCACACCTGCGGGCTTTAATATCGTAAATGGAAAAATTGTCGATGTTGATCCCTGGGCAGCTTTTTTTAACCCGAGCTTCTTTGTAACTGCGGGACATGTGGCGTTAACGGCACTGATGACAGGAGCGTTTGTTACGGCATCTGTAGCTGCATTTAAGTTATTGAAGCTTCCTTTTGAAAGTCGGCTGTATCAGCATCATTTTAAAGCACTAATGTTGAGCTTGATTGTAGGGGGAATTTTTTCTTTACTTAGTGCCATTAATGGCCATGCGTCGGCTCAATATCTGCACGAGTACCAACCGGAAAAATTAGCGGCGGCGGAAGGTCTGTTTGAAACACAATCCCATGCTCCTCTTGCCATTGGTGGATTTACGAACCGTGATACACAGGAAGTGGATTGGGCGATTGAGATTCCATGGGCCCTTAGTTTTTTAGCTGGAAACAGTTTTGATACGGTCGTCAAAGGATTGAATGATTATCCAGAGGAATTTTGGCCGCCATTGTTTGTCCATACTCTGTTTAATGGGATGGTCGCTATCGGAAGCTTTACCATTCTTCTATCGATGATTGGGTTTGTTTGGAATAAATTTTTGAAAAAGGATCGTTTTCCAAAGTGGTTGTTATGGCTATTTTTTTCAACAGGACCACTATCGATACTATCCATTGAGTTCGGGTGGATTTTTGCCTGTACTGGAAGACAGCCTTGGACGATTTACCGAGTAATGAGTACGGCTGATTCTGCAACGACACAAACCAATTTAGGTCCGTTATTTGCCATGTTTTTGGTCGTGTATGCAATTCTTGGAGTATCGGTGGTATTAGTGCTGTATTATTACTTCAAACGCCATCCGCTTATTAATGATATTGAAGGAAATCAAGAAGAGCATAATGGGTTAACTATTCATTGATAAGAGGGTGTATGAAACATGACAGGTATCACATTTGGTGATGAATTATTAGCCATCACAGTATTGTGGGGATTTGTTTTTATATATGCAGTTATGGCTTCCATGGACTTTGGGGCGGGCTTTTGGTCAATGGTCTATATTAATAGGGATAAGACAAATGCCACGAATATAGCAAACCGATATTTGTCACCAACTTGGGAAGTGACGAATGTCTTTATCGTAGCGATCGTGGTAGCGATCTATAGCTTTTTTCCAGGAGCGGCATACATACTTGGGACCATTTTGTTGATCCCTGGAAGTTTAATTTTATTACTATTGTCGATTCGAAGTGCATTTTTGGTGTTTTCACATACCGCCGAAAAATATCGAAGATTGTTAGTGTATATCTCAGGAATTTCTGGCATCATTATTCCCGGTTTGCTGATGGCAGTTCTACCAATATCCCACGGAGATTATATCCTTTTTGAGGGCGACAGGCAGACCTTGCTGTTAGGGAAATTGTTCACCAGTCCTCACGTCTATGCATTTATTGGTTTTGCTATCTCGAGTTCTCTATTTTTGTCATCCTTACTTCTCGCGGATTATTCAAAAGCTTCTTCAGAAGACAATGCATATGATGTATATCGTAGGGATGCAATGATCCTGGGTCCGATTTCTTTACTGATGGCTTTTCTCATCATGCTGACGATGAAAGGTGAAGCGTCGTGGATTTTTGAAAAAATGATGAAGGATATTCCTCTTTTAATCGGGTCCTTGGCTGGCTTCATCGTTGCTGGAATAGCATTGGTCGTAAAGGATAAAAAAGGCATTAAAGGAATGCCGAGGATTGCTGTAATCGCAATCACCATTCAGTATTTATTAGCAAGCTACGTATATGGAAAGGCCCATTTACCGTACATAGTGTATCCACATGTGACGATTCAAACAGGATTTACCGACCCCAATTCCTTTAGGGCTGTATTCATTGTGTATATTGTTGGTTTTGCAATTCTTTTCCCGGGTTTTATTTATTTCTGGAGTCTGTTCATGCAAGACAAAAGATATTTGAAACAAAAATCATGACATTTTTTGAAACTAAATGGAGTATGATTCGTAAAAAAGGGGAAAGAAATTACAGACACTATTACACTGGAGGAAAACCATGAAACGTACAGCAGAAAAAGTTATGAGCATAATTGGAATCGTTATTAATTTATTCATGATTGGTATGGCCGTTTTGGTCAATGTAGGATTATCAGATGCAACTGTTCGGAACTCGATTGAACAGGAGCTTAACAATGATCCGGCAATGGCGAATTCAGGTGTGGACATCAATATGGTAATGGACCTGCTAGGTGGCATTGGATGGGGATTTGTGATTGTGGTCCTGATTAGCACTGTTTTGAGCATTATTGCATTAGCGGTTATGAAACGTAAATCAAAAATGGCAGGCATCCTACTGATTGTAAGTGCTTTAATTGTAGGAATTGGAACGGTTTTGCTTGGTTGGTTACCGGCCATATTATTCCTGATTGCAGGTATTATGTGCCTAGTTCGCAAGCCAAAAGAAGAAATTGTATATTAAAGGTTGATCCAAAGGAGTGTTCCCTAATGGGACACTCCTTTTTTATTTTTCAAAAAAGGCGGGAGGAGTCACAAGTGGAAAAATAGAATGTTGCCTATCGAATGGGTTTTACAGGACTGTACTAAATTGGACTTACAGCATACTTATCGGTTTATGTATATGACAGGGAACTCCTTTCAGCATTTTTTGACCAACGATTCCCAAAATGAATTGCTGCAGTCCGTTCATCACCACTTGGAAAAGGACGGGGTTTTCATTTTTGCGTCACGGTACTTGAACTTAAAAGAACTAGCAGAAAAAGAAGAAAGCTTTCATACATATATCGATCATCACGACCGTAAAATTAGAGAGACCAATTTAGAAGAATTTAACCCTCTTACACAAATCTTATATTGCAAATCACAAAGTGAGTTTGTGGATGAAGAGGACAAATTAGTAGAAACAGAGAATGAAAGGATATCACTTAGGTATGTTTACCCGATGGAGATGGAACGGTTGTTGCAGCAGCATGATTTTTTTTTGAACAAATTTACGAATCCTGGGAAAAGAGGCCGTTAAGCCATGATAGCCTTGAAATGATTTATGTTTGTAGAAAAGTTGAAAATATTTTATAAAGGGGTTATGCAGGAATGGAAAATTCCTATTTTGTTGGGTGGGGAACATTGGCATTAATCAATGCAGGGCTTGCACAAGGAAAAAATAGAACGGGCTTAAATTGGTTCCTCCTATCTCTTTTACTTGGACCTGTGGCAACTTTGATTCTATTATTTGTAGAAAAACGCTAAGATTATCTCATTAAACTATGTTATACTCCAAAAAATAGAAAAAACAAGTGGATGTGACGAAGATGTTAGAAAAAAGAACTCCCATTCCGGTAAACGAAGCTGTTACTCGAGTGATGGAATATAAAATGGAAGGTTGTACCGAGGAAGTGCTGATTGAAGAATCGTTCGGCAGGTTTCTAGGACACGATTTGATTGCCACTCATGATGTACCAAATTTTGATCGTTCACCATATGATGGATTCGCGATCAGAGCGGTGGATACAAAATCGGCCTCCATAGAACATCCCGTTACATTGGAAGTGGTAGGAGAGATTGGAGCTGGGAGTGTCTTCAAAGATGAGGTACAAGCCTGCCAAGCGGTGAGAATCATGACTGGGGCGCAAATCCCAGCTGGATGCAATGCAGTCATTATGCTCGAGCATGTCAAGGAAAGTTCAATTAATGACCTATCATACATAACGATCAATCGAAAAGTACAAAGCGGTGAGAATATCTCCTTCAAAGGGGAAGACACGAATGAAGGGGATGTACTCGTTTCTAAAGGCTCAATCATTAATCCAGGAATTGTGGCACTATTAGCGACTTTTGGGTATAAAAATGTAACGGTGGCTTCAAAACCTAGGATTGGTGTACTGGCAACAGGAAGTGAGCTACTTGATTTGGATGAGCCTATGGTGGCTGGAAAAATCCGCAACAGCAATGCATATATGGTGTTATCCCAAATTCAACGAGTCGGGGCAAATCCAGTTCATTTCGGCCAATCGAGTGATGACTTGGAGCTGGCGATGGAACGGATGTTAGAAGCAATTAAAGAAGTAGATTTTTTAATCACCACAGGTGGCGTGTCAGTCGGTGATTATGACCATTTGCCTGCCATTTATGAAAAAATGGGTGCAACCGTCCTTTTTAACAAAATTAGGATGAGACCAGGTAGTGTGACAACAGTCGCGCATTGGAATGGGAAGCTTCTATTTGGACTTTCCGGTAATCCATCTGCTTGCTACGTCGGCTTTGAACTATTTGTAAGACCAATTGTTCGTAATTGGATGGGTTCGGAGAAACCATACTTACAAAGAACAATGGCAACATTGGGAGCGGACTTCTTATATCCTAATCCATTCGACAGGTTTGTGAGGGGGACGGTATCATTTAAAGAGGGCTCACTATTGGCGATACCTTCAGGGACAGATAAATCCAATATGGTATCCTCATTGGCTGGCGCAAATGCTCTAATTGTACTACCGGGTGGGACACATAGTTTTGAAACAGGGATGGAAGTAGAAGTTTTATTATTGGATGACCAAGTGGGAGCTGAAAGGTTCGATTTGGCATGAAAAAAGGGCTGAATTCCAGGATTGGAGTTCAGCCTTTTGGTTTAAATTAATGCCATTAATGTACCACCTACAGCACCCGTTACTACAATCACCCAAGGTGGTAACTTCCAAAAGACCAACATACTAAATAAAATAGCAGCAAACGCAAAGTCTATTGGTACCAAGATGGAGCTCGTCCAAATCGGTTGGTAAAAAGCCGAAATCAAGATACCTACAACGGCAGCGTTCACTCCCATTAATGCTCCTTTTACTTTAGGATTGCGCCGTAATAAGTCCCAAAAAGGTAGTGTTCCTGCTATCAATAGAAACGCAGGCAAGAAGATGGCGAAGGTTGCCAACAATCCACCTTGCCACCCATTCACAGCAGCTCCGATATACGCGGCAAACGTAAATAATGGACCAGGAACAGCTTGTGCCACACCATAACCCGCCAAGAATGCTTCTTCACTCAGCCAACCAGTAGGTACAAATTCGCGTTCAAGTAGAGGTAAAACAACATGACCTCCACCAAAAACTAATGAGCCAGAACGATAAAAACTATCAAACATTGCCACCCATTTTAACTCTGTGATTTCTCGTAAAATGGGCAATCCTATCAATAAGCCGAAGAATATAACAAGGCAAATGATTGCAAATCTCTTAGAAATAAGGAAGAGCATTTTGGAATGAGCAACTTCTTGATGGTTTTTATAAAGAAGGAAGCCAACGATTGCTGAAATCAGGATGATGCCCACTTGTGTAAAGGCAGTCTGCCACAATAGAGTGCCGACCAAAGCAAATAAGGCAATAGCTTTTCTTTTTAAATCAGGTGTTAGTTTTTCGGCCATCCCAATTATCGCATGGGCTACAACGGCGACCGCAACAATTTTTAAACCATGAATCCATCCTGCGTCCGCAATATCCAAGCCTTGTAGGATTAAAGCAAACAAAATGAGGGCAAGGACTGAAGGAAGAGTGAATCCAAGAAACGATACAATTCCCCCGAGGACTCCAGCCCTCATAATCCCAATCCCAATCCCAACTTGGCTACTGGCAGGCCCAGGCAAGAACTGACACAGTGCCACTAAATCAGCATAGCTCTTTTCATCCATCCATTGTCTTTTCCGTATATACTCCTCATGGAAATACCCTAAATGGGCGACTGGTCCCCCGAATGAAGTTAAACCTAACTTTGTGGAGACTAATAGAATTTCTATCAGAGTCGAAAGACCTCTTTTACTGTTATTCAAATTTATCACCTTCTTTGTTTCGTACCAAAATTTTAGCATCTAAATCAGGTAGATAAAGCGAGTGATTCCGATAATTTACATAATCTTAACATTTATAATGAAAAACAAAAAACAACAGATTTTCTCTGTTGTCCAATTACTCCAGTTTCAAATAAATTCCGTAGGTGTCCCCTGGTGAAAGTACATTTGCCATTGATCTCCATTTAACTTCCAAATGGAACTGCGTAACGAATTCTGGTTGTCTGAATGTCGGTAGATATGAAATGTGGTCAACGCTACTCCCGGGGCCAAGAGCTTGGCATCGAAATTGGAAAGTGTCATGGGTATATTACGCGTGGTGCGTTCTGTTTTTGTTAGGCCTTCAATGATTGATTCTTTGTTAAATGTCCGCCCTGAACTTCCAAATTCTTTAAATTCATCTGAAAGTAATTGATCAAGCTCTGAAGCGGATTCTCGAACTTCAGGCTGTAGCAATTTCTCTTCTAATGATCGCAGGTGTTCTATTAATGAAATTTCAGTCATTCCTATCCATCCTTCCAAGTTGTTTGATTAATATTTTAACATTATCTTCCTCAATAGAATCAATGAATGATAGGATAGAAAAAAAGATTTTTTTGTACTTTAAGAAAAATTAATTGGCAGCAAGGAGGTAAGGCGACGTCGTGGCCAATTTTAGGATTAAAGTATAAGTGCAACTAGGCAATCGCCAGCTCTTAGGCTTGGCGCTAGCCAAGTTTTCTAATACGAGGAGTTACTCTATGATATTTACTTGGCAACCGGTTCAGTTATCACTATTTGTGGCTGTAATGGCTACAGCGCTTACATTAATCATGGCAGTCCCAGTGGCATATTGGCTATTAAAAGGGAAGTGGAAAGGGAAATCCATTTTGGAAACGATAATGATCCTTCCACTCGTCCTCCCACCATCTGTCATTGGCTTTATGTTGATTATTATGTTTGGGAATAATAGTTTCATTGGAAGTGGGATACAACAGTTTTTTGGACAAGGGATTATGTTCACGCCATTTGCAGCGGTATTGGCAGCAGCAGTCGTTGCATTTCCTCTTATGTATCAAACTGCAAAGGCGGGATTCCAATCCCTTCCTCCTGATGTAGAGGGTGCTGCAAAGGTAGATGGAGCCACTGAAGTAAAGGTGTTCTTTTTTATTAGCTTGCCACTTGCTACAAGAGCTTTGGTGAGTGGTATGATTCTATCATTTACACGGGCATTAGGGGAATTTGGGGCTACGCTCATGTTTGCGGGCAATATTCCTGGAAAAACCCAAACCATTCCCACCAGCATTTATTTAGCCATTGAATCAGGACAAACCAATGTGGCATGGGTGTATGTTTCTATCAGTATCGGGATATCAGTGCTTTTTTTATTGCTGGTTCAAAAAATAAGTCGAGATTCCTAGGTAGGGATTTGAGGGAGTCTCTTCAAATTTTAGGATTTAAAAATAGTGGAAAAACCACCTTGATCCAAAAGTTGATCAAAGAATCGGTCGCTAGGGGATATCAAGTGGGTATTGGGTTTTGGATGTAGTGAATAGGGAGTTTGGTAATATCATGGTGCCATTCGGTAATATCAGTCGGCGTTTCGGTAAAATCTCTGTTCAGTTCGGTAAAAAATGACCACAGTCCGGTAAAATCATAAAAAATGCTCAAAAGGTGATTCTTTTGAGCATTTTTCTACTATTCAGAACGTAACTGTTCTAGGATCACTTGTGCATCATATCCCGCTTTAAAATCAATGATGGTCGCAGGCTTTCCTTTTAATTTTTTTACAACGTTGTTAAGAAGGGTGTCTGTTAAATTCGCATCACTTTCGATGCTAGTGATTTCCTCACCAACCTTGCCACCTTCTAGAGATCCCCAATTTAATAGAGAGAGAGTCCCTTTCGTTCCGTAAGCGGATAGTCGAATTTCTTCCTTTCCTGCAATCCCACTCAAACCATCGACCACTAATGGAGTTCCATCCTCCAATTGTAGATATGCCATAATGCCAATTTCACATGATGCTGGATCTTGCGGGAATTGGATGGAGCGATGAACAAGCTTGACTGGTCCGAAAATCTTTTGGATCTGCTGGATGAAATGAATCCCTACTTCAAGCACGAAACCACCTTGTTCGCGACTAGCGACCCAAGCGTTTTGTTGCCATGCGCGTGGCCATTGTGGAAAATGCATTTTGAGTTCAAGTCTTCGAAGTCCACCAACATAACCTTCACCAATTAGCTTGGCAAATGTCTTGCTGCCAGCGCTATAGTTCAGAGGAAAGTTCATGCTATGTATAATGCCTTTTTCTTCAGCCTTTTTATAAAGACTTTCGGCTTCTTCAATCGAGTTGGCCAATGGCTTTTCACAAAGCACATGGATACCTTTTTCCATCACATCTGAAACGACAGCATGATGGAATTTAGGAGGGACCGCCACATAAACCAAATCTAGGTCAACTTGTTCAAGCATTTCCTTATGGTCATTGAAGGCTTGAATATCACCAAGGCTCTTTGCTGTTTGATCCGCATGATCTTTCATAGTGTCACAAACAGCGACAATATTTGTTTCTGGATGACTTGAAAAATCTTTAATGAGGCGTTGACCGATAGCCCCTAATCCAATAATAGCCACTTTGAACATTAGAATTCCCCTTTTTTGCAGTTTTCTAAGTTACTATATCACAAAATGTGGGAATAGTCTGATTTTTAGTGATTTTAAGTGAAGTATCCAAAACGACTGTATTTTAGGGTTTGGTTCCTCCAAAACAACCAAGTATACAATTCTGTAAACTAATAAAAAACATCCCTTCCGAGGAAATGCGAAGGGATGTACGTTTTTAAATACTAATGCGGTGATTTTGTTGCCAATCCAACAATTTTTTCTCAATAAACGAGGTGAAATTCTTTTCGTTTTGTAGTTCAAATATCAGTTTTGCTTTATTCATGTATTTATAGGCTTCTTGAATCTTCCCTTTGAGTTCATAGTTATAGCCTAAGTGGTAGTGAAGTTCCCCAAGTAAAAGCATATTATCCTTCTGCAGGCACCATCTTATTGCTTCTTCACAGTGCTTTATGGAATCCTGGTACTTTTTCAACCTAGTTTCCGTCCAGGCTATACTATAGAGGATGCGGGTTTTAATGGAATGATCATTCAGAAATGGAAGTGCCTTGAGATGGACATGGGCATTTTCATAGACAGAAAGAGCTTGATTCAATTGATTATCTTCTGAATAAATAACCCCGATACTTAAGAGTATTTCTAATTCACGTTCACTATATATTTTTTCGGTGGTATGGGTTAAATTTATAGCTTCATTTAGTATTTTAATAGAACCCTCTAAGTTCTTATACAACTCGTATTCACAAATTCCTTTATTCCATAAGAGGACCTGGTAGTTTCTCTTGTTTTGGATGAAAAGGGGGTTTTTCCCTTCCATTATGATAATTTCTTCTATTTCTTTGTAATTACGAGTTTTACGAGCCATTTTTAATTGGTTCATAACTTCTTGGACATAATCCAATCGTGGTGTCATGCCTATATCAAAAAAGTAGTTAACGTCAACACCTAGACGGTCAGAAATCAAATACAGTGTTGAGGCATAAGGGTACACATCGCCTTTTTCAATTTTGCTAATTTGGGCTTGAGTACAGATTCCTTCTGCTAATTCAACTTGTGATAATCCAGATTGTTTTCTTAATTCTTTTATTTTTTGACCAATCGCAGAGAAATCCATTTAAAAACCCCTTAAATATGCTTAGAGTTATATTTTTATTATAAAACCTTGAAAAATTGAGATTGAATGTTTTTACATGGTGTTGACGGATGGAGAAATGAAATACAAGAATATACAAACTGTGATTATATATTACTATAAGGTTTAAATACGGTAAATCAAGAAGTTGTAAAAAAAGAGGAGGATTTTCCTGTGAAAAAGAAACTATTCGGCTTCCTTTTAACATTAACATTAGTTGCAGGTTTCGTTGCTGTTGCTCCTATCTCCAATGATACAAATAATGGTGGAGATACGACATTAGAATTACCACTTATGCATTAATTTTTCGCAAAGTTAGACAAAAGTGGTTTGATAAATTCCATGGGTCGGATGAGACTGCCACCCATGTTCAAATTATTACCCCTATTATGTTGCATCTCAGATTCCCTCTGAGATGCCTTTTTTATTTTCATTTATCTATGGACTACCAAATGTAAAATGATCGGGGTACACAAGTAGGAGCTTATATTAGTGAAACTTGACAAGCACTAGCGAGAAAATGACACAGTTAGTTAAATAATCTAATTTGCTGGGTCCATATTCTTCTAAGCATATTCCTAAAGTTATAATTCCTTTTGGTAAGAGGGCATAAAGGAAAAAAAAAGGGCGTTTTTTATTTAATTCGGCTTATTTTAAGAGATTCTTCTATTTTTTAAGTTTGGTATGTTACATACAAAGGTATTGAGAGAGGAGTAAGTGATTATGATGGATATAAGTATGCAAGTTAATCCTTCCTTTTTTGATGAAGAATGTGCCATCGTGTTTTCCTTTTACTTCAAGAAGGATTTTATGAAGATCGGGGAAGCTGTCATTTACACCTGTGCGGAAGATGGGGCTTATGTAGAAGAACGTAACGAAAAACGGGAATGCTATGAAAAAGTTGCCTATTTAAAAGAGTTTACGATTATTAAAGAATATGAAGAGCATTCGATTAACAAGATTGAACATTTTTTACATATACTTGGAATTAAGAAATGTTTTTAAAATAAAGCTTGAAGGAGGGAAGGATATGCAAAGAATTATCCCGACTTCGCGTAATATGAAGGAATTTGAACGTTTCCTTGATTCTTCCTATGAAAAAGGGGTTTTTCTAGATACACATGTTTCCCAATTGCGCCATGTTCATCAAATGGCCAAACAGCATAGGAAAAAGATATTTTTTCATATGGATTTGATTCATGGCTTGAAAAATGATGAGTTCGCTACTGAATTTGTTTGCCAAGAACTCAAGCCTGAGGGAATCATCTCAACAAAAGGTAGCGTCATCATAAAGGCAAAGCAAAAAGGGATTGTTGCTGTTCAACGTGTTTTTTTAATAGATACTCAGGCGTTAGAGAAAAATTTGAATATCATTGAGAAAACCCAACCTGATTACATTGAAGTGATGCCTGGTTCGATGCCATGGATCATAAAAGAGATAAAGGAGCGTATAGATATCCCTATTTTCGCAGGTGGATTCATTAGGACGCGTGAAGAAGTAAGTGCAGCAATAGAGGCTGGTGCAACTGCGATTACCACGTCTAATGAGAAGCTATGGAAGCAATTTGAGTATTCAAGCTTTATATGATTTAGATTAGAGATACCCAGAAATGGCCAGGATGAGGTTGGCTCTTTTTGCGTATCTTTTTTCACTGTCAGAATTTTTTCATGTGACGTTAACTCATGATAGGAGTTACAAGGGGACGGATAGAATAAGTTCAATTAGGAAATTAGATTGCTTACAAAGTATACTAATCATTTTTTTGAGGAGGGTTTACATGGAAAAGTTTATTCTTTCCTTGGACCAAGGGACCACTAGCTCGCGTGCGATGCTTTTTAATAAAAAAGGGGAAGTGGTACATACCGCGCAGAAGGAATTTCCTCAATATTTTCCAAAACCAGGCTGGGTTGAACATAATGCGAATGAAATATGGGCAAGCATCTTGGCTGTTATAGCAACTTGCTTGACCGAATCAGGTGTCAAGCCAAGTCAAATCGCAGGCATAGGAATTACAAATCAAAGGGAAACAACCGTGGTTTGGGATAAGGAAACAGGTCGTCCAGTCTACAATGCGATTGTTTGGCAATCGAGACAAACCACTGATATTTGCAATGATTTGAAGGATCAAGGACATAGTGAGCTTTTCAGAAATAAAACGGGCTTATTGATAGATGCGTACTTTTCAGGGACGAAGGTGAAATGGATATTAGATTGTGTGGAGGGTGCACGCGAAAGGGCTGAAAAAGGGGAGTTATTGTTTGGAACGATTGATACGTGGCTCATTTGGAAGTTATCAGGCGGAAAAGCCCATGTGACAGATTACTCCAATGCCTCACGAACGCTCATGTATAACATTTACGAATTGAAGTGGGATGAAGAAATTCTAGAAATTCTAGGTGTGCCGAGGGCTATGCTTCCAGAAGTAAAAGCGTCCTCTGAGGTTTATGCCAAGACTGTTGACTATCATTTCTTTGGTGCGGAAATCCCGATTGCGGGTACAGCAGGTGATCAGCAGGCTGCTTTGTTCGGTCAGGCATGCTTTGAAAGCGGTATGGCAAAAAACACCTATGGAACAGGATGTTTCATGCTAATGAATACAGGGGAAAAAGCTGTGAAATCCCAAAACGGACTATTGACGACAATCGCTTGGGGAATCGATGGAAAGGTCCATTATGCACTTGAAGGAAGTATCTTTGTAGCTGGTTCTGCCATTCAGTGGCTGAGAGACGGAATGCGGATGATTAAAAACGCAAAGGATACAGAAACCTATGCCGAGCGAGTAACGTCCACAGATGGAGTATATGTAGTCCCTGCGTTTGTAGGACTAGGAACCCCTTATTGGGATAGTGAGGTTAGAGGGGCTGTGTTTGGACTGACCCGTGGGACGACGAAAGAGCATTTTATCCGGGCTACACTGGAATCCCTAGCGTATCAGACGAAGGATGTGCTTGATGCAATGGAGGCAGATTCAGGGATTGGATTAAAAACCTTGCGTGTTGATGGTGGCGTGGTCAAAAATAATTTCCTGATGCAGTTCCAAAGTGATTTGTTGAAGGTATCTGTTGAGCGTCCAGTTGTAAATGAAACCACAGCATTAGGGGCTGCCTATTTGGCAGGTCTGGCAGTTGGATATTGGAATGGCAAAGAAGAAGTGTTATCTCAGTGGAATTTAGACAAAGTATTTTCACCAACCCTGGAAGATGAACAGAGTAACGAACTTTATTCAGGCTGGAAAAAGGCTGTACAGGCAGCAATTATGTTTAAATGATTCACGAATTGGAAAATTTTTGATATACTATTGATAAGTTAATAAATGGTCGGAGAACAGGAGAGACCACAAATATATGTTTCGCTAAGGGGAGACGTGTGTTTGTGGTCTCTTTTTAATTGACCTGATTTAGATAATACACATTGAATTTTGCAAGATTACGCTTGTGTTAAAGGGCTATTTTCCCATAGAAAAGGGAAAAAGAAACATACAGGAGTATTAAGGAGGACGACATGGCTTTTTCTAATTTGAATCGCAAACAAGATTTACTGAGTATGCAGCAGAAGGAATATGATCTGTTCATTATAGGTGGCGGCATAACAGGAACCGGAATTGCTTTAGATGCTGTTACGAGAGGGATGAAGGTTGGGTTGGCTGACATGCAGGATTTTGCAGCTGGGACATCCAGTCGATCTACGAAGCTTGTCCATGGTGGATTGCGTTACTTAAAGCAATTCCAAGTGGCAATGGTTGCAGAGGTCGGAAAAGAGCGTACGATTGTATACGAAAATGGCCCTCATGTAACAACTCCTGAATGGATGTTATTGCCGTTTCACATAGGTGGTACTTTTGGAAGACTCAGCACTTCACTTGGCCTTCAGGCTTACGATTTCTTGGCAGGAGTGAAGAGGAATGAGCGTAGAACGATGCTTAGCAGAGAAGAAGTACTTCAAAAAGAACCACTCGTCAAAAAAGAAGGATTGGTAGGGGGTGGATATTATGTGGAATATCGGACGGATGACTCCCGGTTGACGATAGAGGTGGCCAAAAAAGCGGTCGAGTTTGGAGCAGACTTGGTTAATTATTTGAAAGTAACAGGTTTTATATATGAAAATGATAAAGTGGCAGGAGTTTATCTCGAAGACACTTTATCCGGTGAAACCTTCAAAATAAAAGCGAAAAAAGTCATCAATGCCACTGGTCCTTGGGTAGACTTCCTCAGGGAAATGGACCATTCCAAATATGGAAAATCGTTAAAGTTGACCAAGGGTGTCCACCTCGTCATCGATCAATCCAAATTCCCGTTAAAACAATCTGTGTACTTCGATACTCCGGATGGACGAATGGTTTTTGCCATACCGAGAAACGGAAAAACGTATGTAGGCACGACCGATACATTTTATAACGAAGATCCGAAGTACCCTACCATGACAAATAATGATCGCACTTATATTTTAGAGTGCATTCACTACATGTTTCCGAATGTAACCATAACAGAAAGGGATGTAGAATCCAGTTGGGCAGGTGTTCGTCCTCTCATTCTTGAAGATGGAAAGAACCCTTCAGAAATTTCTCGAAAAGATGAAATTTGGGTGTCGGATTCTGGATTGATCACAATTGCTGGAGGGAAATTGACGGGGTATCGAAAAATGGCTGAAACGGTCGTGAATCAAGTGGTTGACGATTTGAAAAGGGAAGAGTACAAATTATTCGGTTCATGCCAGACTAAGAAACTACCGATTTCAGGTGGAGAAGTGGGTGGGGCTAAGAACTTGCAAAATTATATAAAAAAACAAGCAAAACTAGGGATGGAAGTTGGACTATCATCCAAAGAGTCAAAGGAAATGGCCCATACGTACGGCTCGAATGTAGGTAGAGTATTTGAACTAATAAATAACCAGCGGCATGTTGCAGAAAAATACGGACTGCCTCTAGAGGTCTTTGGAAAGTTGGAATACAGCATCCTTGAAGAGCGGATTGGAACACCTATAGATTTCTTCCTTCGCCGCACGGGTACACTACTTTTTGATATTATTTGGGTATTAACTTGGAAAGATAAAGTAGTTGAATATATGGCAGATGTCTTTGGTTGGAACACTGAACAAAAACAGCATTATCAAGAAGATCTCGAACGTGAAATCCAAAATGCGCAAATTCCGATTGATTTACAGATAGACAATTGATTTATTTAAATCTAAATATGAATTTTCTAATAACAGGGCTATGTTAATGCATATTGTTGATTTTATGTCTATGTTGAATGGAGCGGAATTCAAAAGGATAGTTAATAACAAAAGAGTGTCCCAAAAATATTTATTGGGACACTCTTTTCGTTTAGGTTTATTCCTTTAAATGATAAGGAACTGTCGTCAATATTACATTTCTTCGATAAAGTAAGAATGCACGGATTAGTAAACTGGACTGGTTATGTAGAGCATTATGCCAGCTTTTCTTTGGGATAAATTGCGGTATTAAAACCGTTACTCGATAATTCGATTCGCTTGCCTTATGTTCAACCGTGTCAATAAATTTAGTTAATGGTTGAATAATGCTTCTATATTGAGAATGTAAAGTTACAAGACGTACATCAGGCTGCCAATTATTCCATTTTTCCTCAAACGCTTTTTCATGTTCTCTTTCGAAAGAAACGTAAACGGCAATGATTTGATCTGCATTTAATGATTTTGCATAGTTTAATGAATTCTCAACGACATGTGTTATTCCTGCTACCGGAACGATAAAAACATTTCCTTCAATTGGTATAGCAGGTTCACAGCTTGTTAGTCTAAGTTGGTCTCCAACTGCCTCATAATGTTTCTTAATTCTGTGAAAGCCGAATACAATTAAAGGTAAGAAAATTAAAATCGACCACACTTGGGTAAATTTAGTGATGAAGAAAATCATCATTACGGTAAAGCTAATTAACGCACCAATAAAATTGATGGTCAGTTTAACTATCCATCCTTTAGGCTTTTCACGTATCCATTTCACGAGCATCCCAGTCTGAGATAATGTAAATGGAATGAAAACCCCTACTGCATAGAGTGGAATGAGTTGTTCGGTTTGTCCTTTGAATGCCACAATTAGAATAATGGAAGTGATTCCTAAAATAATAATTCCATTGGAATATCCTAATCGATCACCTCTCATTGTAAACATTCGAGCAATAAATTTATCCTTCGCCAAGTTAACCGCTAGTAAAGGAAAAGCTGAATAACCTGTATTTGCTGCAAGAACAAGAATCATTGCAGTGGTCCCTTGAATAAAATAATACCAGATGTTTCTTCCAAAGGTTTCAGCGGCAATTTGGGAAACCACTGTTTCCTCATGCTTTGGAGTTATACCATAATAGTAGGCTAAATAAACAATCCCTGAAAATAATAATGCAAGCAAAGCACCCATAGCCATTAATGTTTTAGATGCATTATTAGGAGCAGGGTCTTTAAAATTTGGTATAGCATTCGAAATAGCTTCAACTCCAGTTAAGGCAGAACTACCTGATGCGAAAGCTTTTAGTAATAAGAACAAGCTAATTCCGGCAACTGGTGTACCGATAGAGGGATGTAGGTTTGGAGGTACTTCACCAGTCATGATATTAAACAACCCTACACCAATTAAGATAAATAATGCCAAAACAAACAAATAGACAGGGTAGGCTAATATGGATGCTGACTCGGTAATTCCTCTTAAATTTAATATTGTAAGGAAAATAACAAGTACAGATGCTATTGCTACATTATGTGAATGTAAAGTAGGGAATGCAGATGTAATGGCATCTGTACCCGCTGAAACACTAACAGCCACGGTTAGGATATAATCTACTAATAAGGAACCACCTGCGATCAACCCTGGGTTAACACCGAGATTTTCCTTTGATACCACATAAGCTCCTCCACCATGTGGATAAGCAAATATGATTTGTCTATATGACAATATGAGTGCGACTAAGAGGAATAATACGCCAATCGCTATTGGTATCGAATACCAAAACGCAACAGTGCTCACTGTAACTAAAACAAGCAGGATCTGCTCTGGACCATATGCTACTGACGATAATGCGTCCGAAGAAAGTATTGCTAGTGCTTTCGTTTTATTTAGTCTCTGTTCACCTAATTCGGTCGATTTTAATGGACGACCAATTAATAATCTTTTCAATGAAGCTAACATTCTTGCACCACCAATAATAATTGTTTTTCCTTTTTATACTTTCCAAGTGGCAGAAATTAAGTCGTAAACCATATATTATCTTTGCGATAAAAAATGACAACGACAAAAAAGACCACAAGGAATGATTAATAGCCTTGTGATCTTTACGTACTAAGCCTCACAAGCTCCACTTCCTCTCTTATAACGCCTACGAGGTTAGCTGTCGGGTTCGGGACTAAAGAGTACCCCTACCTTCATGAATAGGATTCACCCCAAGTGGAAAAAATAATATCCACTAAAAATGGTTCCCCCGCTCCTATCGGATTAAGCGATCTAGAAATATGAAACTGAAAGTAATAATACTCCTAAGTTTGTGGAATGTAAATAAAAAAATTATGAATGGAGGAATTACTTTGTACAAGGAAAACAATCCCTTATTCTCAGATGAATTTCTTGATGATTTGGCAAGTGAAATCAACAAATTATATGGTGGATTATCACAAGAAAATAAGATTGTAATAGAAAATGATGAAAAAGAATAGGAAGAAAAAATCCCGTCAGATTGAAATGACGGGACTATTATATTATTCATATATATTCTCAATCACAATTAATTCTTCAGTTTAACACCATTCGCTTTGAATACAGCCTATCCAAACAAAACTCCCACCAGCTAGGGCTGGGGGAGTTCTTGTTATCTAGGTTATTTTATTATTTCAGGCTTACCCAAACACTCTTCACTTCAGTATAGTTGTCAAGAGCGTAGGAGCCCATTTCACGACCCATACCGGATTGTTTGTATCCACCGAATGGAGATGCAGCATCAAACGCGTTATAGCAATTTACCCACACAGTTCCTGCGCGAAGTTTACTAGCTACATAGTGTGCGTTTGCGATATCGCGAGTCCATAGGCCAGCTGCAAGTCCGAATTCGGAATTGTTCGCACGCTTGATAACTTCATCTAAGTCTTCATATGGCATTGCAGAGATGACCGGTCCGAAGATTTCTTCTTTCGCGATGGTCATATCATCTTGTACACCTGCAAAGATTGTAGGAGATACGAAATAACCTTCATCTTGTGGCTTGTTTCCACCAACTAAGACTTCAGCACCTTCTGCCACACCTTTTTCGATATAACCAAGTACACGTTTTTGCTGCTCATCGGAAACAAGTGGTCCGATTTGAGTAGAACGGTCTAAACCAACACCTTGTTTGATGTTTTTCGCATGAGACACCATATCCGCTACGACATTGTCATAGTGTTTCTTCTGGATAAATACGCGAGAACCTGCGCAACAAACTTGTCCTTGGTTGAACATTACACCATTTAATGCTCCAGGGATTGCTTTTGATAAATCCGCATCAGGTAGGATGATGTTAGGAGATTTACCACCTAGCTCAAGTGTCACACGCTTTAAAGTTTTGGAAGCAGAAGCCATGATCAGCTTCCCAACTTCTGTAGAGCCCGTGAACGCAATTTTATCTACTAGAGGATGGTCAACTAGTGGCTTACCAGCTGTTTCACCGAATCCAGGTACGATGTTGACAACGCCTGCTGGGAATCCAGCCTCTTGGATTAGTTCAGCTAAATATAAAGCAGAAAGTGGAGTCTGCTCAGCTGGCTTTAATACTACTGTACATCCAGTAGCTAAAGCAGCACCGAGCTTCCACATTGCCATTAATAGAGGGAAGTTCCAAGGGATGATTTGTCCTACGACTCCAACCGCTTCATGGCGAGTATAGTTTAAGAAAGGTCCGCTGACAGGAATCGTCTGACCAACGATTTTCGTAGCCCAACCAGCATAATATCTCATATGTTCAATCGCAAGCGGAACATCTGCATTTGTCGTTTCGTTGATAGGTTTACCATTATCTAGCGTTTCTAATTGAGCAAGCTCTTCTTTATGCTCTTCCATTAAATCGGCTAGTTTGTACATCAGGCGGCTTCTTGAAGCTGCGCTCATTTTAGACCATTTACCTTCGTCAAAAGCTTTACGTGCAGCACGAACAGCTAAATCAATGTCAGCCGCTCCACCTTCGAACACCTCTGCCAATACTTCTCCTGTAGCAGGGTTTGGAGTCTTAAAGGTCTTTTGGGAGGCACTTTCTACAAACTCACCGTTAATAAATATCTTTTTAGGACCTTGTAGGAACTTTTGTAGTTTTGGACTAATTTCAAGCGTAAGATTTACCATTCAATATCCTCCTTTGATTGGGGAACCCATTTAATAGATTATGTAAGCGTTTGCAACCAATCTACCATTCTATAATAGACTAAATAAATTTAATCTTCAAATTATTTAATTCCTTTTTTTTCGACATCGACATGCAGTTGGAAATGTATTGTTTATAAATAGGTATTATTTATTATTTTATAAAAATGATTATTTCGATTATAAAAATATTTTTCCTTTTAAAATCATTGATATATCAATGGTATTGGTATTCTACAGTTATGGAATTTATTCATTTGAATGAATTTATATATAATAAAGCAATTGATAATTAATAGTTTTTCTTTTATTATAAATTTTAAGAAAATTTACATAAGTATGCACAGGAGGGAAAATATGAAACTCTATATGTCCGTGGATATGGAAGGGATCACAGGATTGGTAGATGCCACTCACGTTGATTCTTCCAGGCACAACTACGAACGTGGACGTCAAATCATGACTGAAGAAGCGAACTATATCATTTCGGAAGCGTTCGAGAAAGGTTGTGTTGAGGTAGTCGTCAATGATAGCCACTCAAAGATGAATAATCTATTAATTGAAAAGCTCCATCCTGAAACTCAGTTGATTACTGGTGATGTTAAACCTTTTTCTATGGTGCAAGGGTTAGATGATAGTTTCACAGGTGCCATTTTTGCAGGCTATCATGCACGCGCTTGCATGAAGGGCGTAATGTCACACACTATGATTTTTGGTGTTCGAAATATATACATTAATGATGTTGTGATTGGCGAGCTTGGTTTTAATGCATATGTAGCAGGCTATTACGGTGTTCCAGTGCTCATGGTTGCTGGCGACGATGGAGCTGCTAGAGAAGCGACAGCGCTAATTCCAAATGTAACGACTGCGGTCGTGAAGGAATCTATTTCCCGGTCAGCTGCGAAAACGCTTACACCTGCTAAGGCGGGAGAACTATTAAAGGAAAAGACTGCACAGGCAATAGCCAATAAAGATTTAGTCAAACCACTTGTTCCACCTCAAAACCCATTAATGCGTATTGAGTTTGCCAATTATGGTCAAGCCGAATGGGCTAGCTTAATGCCAGGTACAGAAATAGAAGAAGGTACGACAATCGTCCGTTATCAGGCAAAAGATATACTAGAAGCTTACAAAGCCATGCTGGTCATGACGGAGCTAGCTATGAGAACGACCTTTTGCTAATTCAATAGATACATAGAACACAATCTTGTTAGAAAGTGTGATTGCATGAATTCATATTTTATTAAACGAATTATGTCCATGCTTGTGACCCTATGGTTGATTGTGACGCTGACCTTTTTCTTGATGCATTCTGTTCCAGGTTCTCCTTTCAATGAGGAAAGGAATACAAGTGAATCGGTGCAAAAGAATCTAGAAGCCTATTATAATCTCGATGAACCATTATTGGTCCAGTATGGAGAGTACTTAAAGAAACTTGTAACGTTGGATTTTGGTCCATCAATAAAAAAATCATCACAAACGGTTAACGACATGCTTGGTAGAGGGTTTCCAGTTTCGTTTGAACTTGGTATGGTCACTCTTACCGTGTCAGTCATATCTGGAATTTTACTAGGTATAGTGGCAGCCCTTAGGCATAACGGGATTATCGATTACTTGGCCATGACGTTTGCGGTAGTCGGTATTTCAGTGCCAAGCTTTGTCATGGCAACCCTTTTGATCCAAAAATTCGCTGTGGATTGGCAACTACTACCTGTTGCTACTTGGGCTAGCCCGATGCATATGATTCTACCGACTCTTGCTTTGGCGACAGGTCCAATGGCGATCATTGCCCGATTGACAAGAACGAGCATGTTGGAAGTTCTGACACAGGATTATATCCGGACCGCGGAAGCGAAAGGGCTTTCCCCGGTAAAAATCGTATTCAAACACGCACTAAGAAATGCGTTATTACCAGTTATTACTGTTCTTGGGTCTCTTGCAGCAAGCATTTTGACCGGGACATTTGTTATCGAAAAGATCTTCGCTATACCTGGAATGGGTAAGTACTTCGTGGAAAGTATCAACAGCCGTGATTATCCTGTCATTATGGGAACGACGGTGTTTTATGGTGCCGTCTTGATTTTGATGCTATTTTTGGTCGATCTGGCATATGGCATACTTGACCCACGCATCAAGTTGCATAAGAAGGAGGGAAGATAATGGAACTTCGAAAATTGAAACAAGAAGAACCTGTAGCTTCCAATATTCCAGACGAATGGTTTACGCCTAAAGGAAAGGATTTGTCTGTTGCAGAAGCGGTCGTTCGTCCGAGTCTTTCTTATTGGAAAGACACTTGGCGTAGACTGGTAAAAAATAAACTCGCTATGATTGGCTTGTTTTTCTTGATTCTATTGACAGTCATGGCGATTTTTGGTCCGCTGATTTCACATTATGATGTAGGCGACCAAAAATTAATGGATCAAAACCTACCTCCTTCCAAAGAGCATTGGTTTGGGACGGATGATTTAGGTAGAGATGTATTTACACGAACTTGGTATGGTGCGCGCGTTTCCTTATTCGTAGGGGTAGTTGCTGCATTAATAGATTTCCTTATCGGTGTCATTTACGGAGGAATCGCCGGCTATAAAGGTGGGCGAGTTGACCACTATATGATGAGGGTCATTGAAGTATTATACGGTCTTCCTTATTTACTCATTGTCATTTTAATGTCGGTCGTTCTTGGTCCGGGACTTTTAACCATAATCGTGGCATTGACTGTCACAGGGTGGATTGGGATGGCACGTATCGTAAGGGGGCAAGTATTACAAATCAAAAACTATGAATTTGTATTGGCTTCTAAATCATTTGGTACAAAAACAGCACGAATCATACGGAAAAATTTATTGCCAAATACAATGGGGCCAATCATTGTCCAAATGACTTTGACCGTGCCTTCCGCTATCTTCGCTGAGGCATTCCTAAGCTTCCTGGGATTAGGGATTCAAGCTCCATTCGCGAGCTGGGGTGTGATGGCAAGTGATGGATTATCTACCATTCTATCAGGGCATTGGTGGCGCCTCTTTTTCCCGGCATTCTTCATTTCATTGACGATGTTTGCGTTTAACGTGCTGGGAGACGGACTTCAGGATGCGCTCGATCCGAAGTTAAGGAGGTAATGTAATGGAAAAGGTGTTACGAGTAAAAGACTTACATGTGGAATTCAGTACATACGGTGGCTCGGTAAAGGCTGTGCGTGGTGTGACATTTGATTTGCATAAAGGAGAGACGCTGGCAATTGTCGGTGAATCTGGTTGTGGGAAAAGTGTGACATCACAAAGCATCATGCGTTTAATACCGAATCCTCCTGGAAAAATCACTAGCGGCTCCATCATGTTTAAAGGGAAAGATCTAACGACGCTAAAGGATACTGAGATGAGATCGATTCGTGGTGCTGATATATCAATGATTTTCCAGGATCCGATGACGGCACTGAATCCAACTTTGACCGTTGGCGATCAAATCATGGAAGGGATCATTCAACATAAAAAAGTCTCAAAGGAAGAAGCGAAAAAAATGGCTCTTTCTATGCTTGACCTAGTTGGGATTCCCAGTCCATTAACACGATTAAAACAATACCCTCATCAGTTCAGCGGTGGGATGAGACAGCGTATTGTCATCGCGATGGCACTGGTTTGTCAACCAGAGGTGCTGATTGCTGATGAACCAACGACTGCACTGGATGTTACCATACAAGCCCAAATCTTGGACTTGTTCAAGGATATTCAAAAGAAGACAGGGGTCTCGATCATTTTGATCACTCATGACCTTGGAGTAGTCGCCCAGGTGGCTGACCGGATAGCCGTCATGTACGCCGGAAAAATCGTTGAAACAGGTACAAGAAGAGAAATATTTTATAATCCACAGCACCCATATACTCGTGGACTATTGAATTCTGTGCCCCGACTAGATTTAGAAGAGTCAGAGCTCGTTCCAATCGTCGGTTCTCCACCGGACCTATTCGCACCTCCAGTAGGGTGTGCATTCGCTGCCCGTTGCTCCTA
The DNA here is from genome assembly GCF_010882125.1 of Peribacillus alkalitolerans. GTDB lineage: Bacteria > Bacillota > Bacilli > Bacillales > DSM-1321 > Bacillus_BN > Bacillus_BN alkalitolerans. The sequence continues at coordinate 26,216 of NZ_JAAGVZ010000011.1, forward strand.
TGCCATGGAAGTGTGTGAAAGGGTTTATCCGTATAAGACACAACTGAGCCAAGAGCATCAAGTGGATTGCTGGCTTCAGGATGAACGAGCCACAAAAATGTTGGCGAAAGTATAAGTTGATTACAGCACCACAGCAATACCAAATAGATTTAAAAATGGAGATGGGGGAAAAACATGAAAAAATTTGTAGCGCTGTTTATGTCAGTCATGATGCTTTTTGTAGCAGCTGCATGTACAGCAAACAAGGATGCAGGTACTGAACCAAAAAAAGATGGTAAAGAAACTGCAAAGGTAGAAAAAGTATTGAAGTTGAACAATGGAAGTGAACCAACTTCATTCGATCCAGTTATCGGGTTTGACTCCGTATCATGGAACGCATTGAACAACTTGATGGAAGGTTTAACTCGTTTAGGGGAAAACCATGAACCAGAAGCTGCTACAGCGGCAGATTGGAAAGTTTCAGAAGATGGAAAGACTTATACATTCAATATCCGTGAAGACGCTAAATGGTCTAACGGTGACGATGTTACTGCTGGCGATTTCGTTTTCGCTTGGAAACGCCTTCTTGATCCTGCAGTAGGATCTCCTGCGGCATTCCTTGCTTTCTTCATTGAAGGAGCGGAAGCATTCAATACTAATAAGGGTACTGCTGATGATGTAAAAATTAAGGCTGTTGATGAAAAGACTTTTGAAGTTACTCTAACAAGTCCTCAAGCTTATTTCTTAAGTGTTATCGCAAACCCAGCATTCTTCCCAGTCAACGAAAAAGTTGCTACAGAAAATGCACAATGGTTTGCAGAAGCAGAAACATTCGTTGGAAATGGACCATTCAACTTAGCTGTATGGGAGCATGATAGCCATTTCGAAATGGAAAAGAATAAGAACTACTGGGATGCCAAAAATGTAAAGCTTGATAAAGTTCATTGGGCAATCGTAGATGATACTAATACAGAATACCAAATGTACCAAAGTGGAGAGCTTGATTCGTCTGATGTTCCTGCAGATGTAGCAGAGCAATTATTCAAGGATGGAAAAGCTCAAGTAGGCGACCAAGCTGGTACATATTTCTACCGCTTTAACGTAACAAAGGAACCATTCCAAAACAAGAATATCCGAAAAGCATTCGCTCTTGCAGTAGATCAACAAAAAATGGTTGATTTCGTAACGAAAAACCAAGAAAAACCTGCATATGGATTCGTTTCATATGGTTTCAATGATGCTGATGGCACAGATTTCCGTGAAACTAGCGGAGAACTACTGAAAACAAATCTAGAAGAAGCTAAAGCTCTTTTAGCAAAAGGTATGCAAGAGGAAGGCTATGACAAGCTTCCAGAAGTAACTTTAACGTACAGCACAAGCGACACTCATAAGAAGATTGCAGAAGCTCTACAACAAATGTTCAAGGAAAACCTTGGTGTAGACGTAAAGCTAGCAAACATGGAATGGAACGTTTTTGCTGAAGAGCAAACGGCATTGAAATTCCAATTGTCTCGTAGCTCATTCTTAGCGGATTATGCAGATCCAATCAACTTCCTAGAAAACTTCCAAACAGGACTTTCTATGAACCGTACTGGTTGGAGCAACCCTACTTATGACAAATTAATTAAAGATGCTAAAAACGAAGCTGATGAAAAGAAACGCTTCGACCTTATGTATCAAGCTGAAAAAATTCTATTGGAAGAAGCTCCTATCTTCCCGATCCACTTCTACAACCATGTTTATCTTCAAAATGAAGATGTTACAGGAATTGTTCGTCATCCTGTAGGTTACATGGAATTGAAATGGGCAGATAAGAAGTAATTTTGACTATGCTTGCTCTTTCCTGGCTTTAGCTGGGGAAGGGCAAGTCCATTATGAATCCCCTAATACATTTTCCTCTGCATTCATCAAAAAGCGAATGATATGATTCCCCAGTAATAAGTATGAAGTATAAAACTGTAAAGAGGTGTCGCAAATGACTGTAAGACCTAGAGGATTAATAAAAGGTGATACGGTTGGGATCATTGCACCCGCAAGCCCGCCGAATCAAGAACAATTACAAAGTGCAATGGCATTTTTTGAAGAACTAGGCTTAAAAGTGAAGTTTGGAAAATACGTACATGAAATCAATGGCTATCTTGCTGGTAAGGATCATGAGCGTGTGGATGATTTACATTCCATGTTCACTGATACAGATGTAAAAGCGATATTTTGCGCATGTGGAGGATATGGGACACCACGTATCGCCTCCTATATCAATTATGAATTAATTCGAATGAATCCTAAAATTTTCTGGGGCTACAGTGATATTACTTTTTTACATAATAGCATCCATCAGGAAACTGGATTGGTCACGTTCCATGGTCCGATGCCTGCTTCAGATATTGGAAAGCCGGATTGCCACCAAGATTCAAAGGACAGATTCCAACAACTATTTTCATCCCACCCTTTCCGTTATGATGAAAAAATTGCACCTATTGAGGTGTTGGTGGAAGGGGAAGCAGAAGGGGATATCGTTGGAGGCAATCTTACTTTATTAGTTAGTTCCTTAGGGACTAAGTTTGAAATGGATACGAAAAACAAGATTTTATTAATTGAAGATGTGAATGAAGAACCTCGCCAAGTGGATCGGTACTTGAACCAGCTGTATATGGCAGGGAAGCTTTCGGATGCAGCAGCGATACTTTTCGGGGATTTCGCGAATTGTGTACCGGAACGTGAATTGTCTTTGACACTTGATGAAGTGTTAGATCAATATGCAAAGCTTGCCGGAAAGCCAACATTGAAAGGACTTAGAATCGGGCACTGTAACCCTCATTACAGTATTCCACTAGGTGTAAGGGCAATAGTTGATACCAATCAAAAGACCGTCATCATTGAGTCTGGAATTCAGTCATAGTTAGGAGAGAAAGAACTTGATAATCACATCCATTGAAACCTATAAAGTGGCCGTCCCACTTACTAAGCCTTTTAAAACTGCGCTACGCACTGTCGAAACAGCCGAGGCAGTAGTTGTAAAAGTCATCTGCGACAATGGCATCACTGGGTGGGGAGAAGCCCCGCCAACCCATGTAATCACGGGTGATAGTCTGAACAGTGTGGAGTATGCGGTGCAAAATATCTTTAAACCCTATTTATTACATAAAAATCTACTAAACTATGAAGCAATATTCCAAGGGCTACAGACCATTTTGGTAGGAAACAGCAGTGCAAAAGCCGCTATGGATATGGCGCTTTATGATTGTATTGCACAAAATTGCAAGCTGCCATTGTATCAATTCCTTGGTGGTTACCGTAATGAATTGGAGACGGATTTTACTGTTAGTGTGAATTCACCACAGGAAATGGGAGATGACGCAGTAGAATACGTGAAGCAAGGATTCACGGTCTTGAAGGTCAAGGTCGGGAAGGACGAAGCTTCACTGGATTTTGATCGGATTAAACAGATTCGAGATAAAGTGGGCTATGATATTAAAATCCGCTTGGATGCGAATCAAGGCTGGAATCCAAAGGAATCCATTAGAGTCATTCGTAAGATGGAGGATGCTGGACTGGACATTGAATTGGTAGAACAACCTGTTCTTGCAGCAGATATTGAAGGGTTGAAGCAGGTCACCGATCACGTTGATACACCAATCATGGCAGATGAAAGCATATTTACTCCTCTTCAGGCAATGCAGGTGTTAAAAACGAGAAGTGCAGATTTGATTAATATCAAGCTGATGAAGGCAGGGGGAATCTATCAGGCTCAAATTATTAATAGTTTGGCAGAAACGTGCGGAGTGGAGTGTATGGTCGGAAGCATGATTGAAACTCGACTAGGAATAACCGCAGCAGCACATTTTGCGGCCAGTAAGAAAAATATCACCCGCTTTGACTTTGATGCCCCTTTAATGCTGGCAAAAGACATAGTAATCGGTGGAATAATCTACGAAGGTAAACGCATTACCTTCCCGGATGCACCAGGTTTAGGAATATCTGAAATGACAAATTTACAATAGAGGAGGAATGGAAAATGGAAAAGAGAATGGTAGTCAATGTACCAGTAGCGACTGTATGGACATCTTTTGATTCAAGTAGAGCTCTTGATGAAAAGGCTGTTTCTAATCCAGTCGACTTGGATGGCTGGATTAAAGGATTAGAATATGAAACATTACTAGATTTATGTAACTGTAACTTAGTTCAGACCCAGCTTCTTTTTGGGGAGGAAGTGATTGTTGTTGATGAGCATGGTGAATGGTCGTCAATCATCTGTCTCGATCAACCTTCCTCAAAGGATGACAGAGGCTATCCAGGATGGGTTCCCACTTCACAATTAGTAGATATAAAAGAACAGGCTTCACCTCCCAAGCTCATTTCGATTACATCTAAAAAAGCTACATTATTTAATGAGCACCACGAGCCATTATTGGAGCTTAGCTATGCTACTAGACTACCAGTCGTAAACATAGAATCTGATAGGGTGGAAGTAATGATACCGACTGGTATTGGATTTCTTTCTGCTACGGATGTCGAGGTTTTCGATTCCTTGGAGAATTTTGAGCAACGAGACGGGGCAAGCATTGTCCAATCAGGTGAGCAGTTTTTAGGATTACCTTATTTATGGGGTGGAATGAGTAGCTATGGTTATGATTGCTCTGGTTTCAGCTATAACATGTGTAAAGCAAATGGATATATCATTCCTCGTGACGCACATGACCAAGCCGCGGCAGGTACTGAGGTTGAATTAGATGTTTTACAGCCTGGAGATTTATTATTCTTTGCTTATGAAGAAGGTAAAGGTAGCATTCACCATGTCGGCATTTATTATGGTGAGGGCAAATTACTTCACTCTCCAAAAACTGGAAAGACCATTGAAATCATCGATCTTGCAGGAACCATTTACGAAAAAGAACTTTGTGCAGCGAGAAGGTATTGGCAAGTTACGGAGGGATGAACATGGAGAAAAAGGTATTACTTGAAGTTGAAGCCTTACAAAAATATTTTTTCCTCGGGAAAAATGAAATATTAAAAGCAGTGGATAACGTTTCTTTTCAAATCTATCAAGGTGAGACATTCGGATTGGTAGGTGAATCTGGCTGCGGTAAATCCACCATCGGCAGAACCATCATAGGATTGTATGATCGGACAAAGGGTTCTGCAGTTTATGATGGAAAGGACATTCATTCGATGAAGGAGAAAGAGAGGTTCGCTTTCCATCGTCAAATGCAAATGATCTTCCAGGATCCATACGCTTCCTTGAATCCTCGTTCTACTGTCGCGGAAATTATTTCTGAACCGATGGAAGTCCACGGGCTTTTTAAGGATAAGAAAGATCGCTTAGAACGAGTCTACCAATTATTGGAGGATGTCGGATTAAATCGAGATCACGCCAATCGTTATCCTCATGAATTCAGTGGTGGACAACGTCAACGAATTGGGATTGCTCGAGCATTGGCATTGGACCCAGAGTTTATTATCGCTGATGAGCCCATCTCTGCTCTAGATGTTTCTGTGCAGGCCCAAGTAGTTAATTTGCTTAAAAGGCTTCAAAAGGAAAAAGGGTTGACGTACTTATTTATCGCTCATGACCTTTCCATGGTAAAAGCAATCAGTGACCGGATTGGTGTCATGTATTTGGGGAATATGGTTGAACTTACGACGAGTAAGCAGCTATATAAAAAGCCACTACATCCATATACTCAAGCACTACTTTCTGCAATACCTATTCCTGACCCGGATGTGGAGGACCAGAGAGAGCGCATTATTTTGCAAGGGGAGTTACCAAGTCCCATCAATCCACCAAGCGGTTGCGTGTTCCGTACAAGGTGCCCGCACGCGATGCCGGCTTGTTCGGAACTGAAACCAGAATGGCAGGAAATTGACGAAAACCATTTTGTTGCCTGCCATTTATATAATGAAAAAATAATGGCTGGCGGGGATTACGCCGAAACAGCAGCAACGAAATAAAGCAAAAGACTCCTTCTTATGATTAAGAGGAGTCTTGGTGGTCGCTATTAAATATGGTCGATACGGCAATAAATGAGTTGAGTTCGGTAATATATGGACTGACTTCGGTAAAAAACTTGATCAATTCGGTAATATTTGGACTTCGCCAACAATAAAAGCGTACAAGCTCAGCTTGTACGCTTTTTTAAATGTAGAATTTATTTTAGATTTTAGATCAGTGTCTAGCTACATCGCCCAGCGACTAGTGTGCTTCGGCCTCCTCCTTACGATAAGTCAACATCGAATCACTATCGTTCTTCGTGTTTCCTTTATCTCATGCGGATTCCTCCAGCCCATACGTCGCTAAGCAGGGCGATTCCGCTTTTCTAATTATCTTACACCTTTCATAAATCCTTGAATTTTACCGGAGATTGCTAATAGGAATAGACCTAATAGAATTGAAACTGCACCGATAGAACCAAAGTACATCATTTCTGTATCTGCATTATATAGCTTAACGATTTGTGCATTCAATGCTTGTGCAGCAGCGTTTGACAAGAACCATAAGCTCATAGTTTGTGCAGAGAATGCTTTTGGAGCAAGCTTAGTTGTAGCAGAAAGACCTACTGGTGAAAGTAGAAGTTCCCCGACTACACATAAGAAGAAGCTTAATACTAACCAAAGTGGGTTAACAAGTGCTTCAGCTCCGTAAAGCATTGCAGGTACTAACATAACTAAGAAAGAAATCCCTGAGAAAATGATCGCAAGAGAGAATTTCTTAGTTGTAGAAGGTTGACGGTCACCTAATTTAACCCATAACCAAGCTGCAACAGGTGCTAATGTAATGATGAACAACGGATTCAACGACTGGAACCATGAAGCTTTTAGCGCTAGACCAGCATAGTTAAGATCCGTACGAGTATCAGCATACATAGCTAGTAAGTTAGAACCTTGTTCTTGGATTGCCCAGAACATAACTGACGCAATGAACAAAGGAACATAAGCAAGCAATCTAGAGCGCTCATCAGATGTAGTCTTAGGACTGCGATACATGAATACAAAATATAAAGTTGGAATAACGATACCAAGAATACTCACGATCCAAGTGAATACGTCAATTGTTAAGATACCGTTTACAATAGCGAATGTTGCGACAATTCCGATTAAAATAATAGCAATACCAAAAGTAGTAAATAATTTCTTTTTCTCTTCAGGCTTTAATGGGTTTGGAACAGCTGTTCCAGCTAAGCCTAAATTCTTTCCCTTCGTAAATACAAAGACAATTAAACCAAGTAGCATACCTACAGCTGCGATACCGAAACCAAGGTGGAAGCTATAAGTTTCACCAACTGTACCAACTATAAGTGGTGATAAGAAAGCACCCATGTTGATCCCCATATAGAAGATCGTGAAACCTGAATCGCGGCGATTATCTTTTTCACTGTACATATCACCAACAACATTGGAAATATTTGGTTTTAATAAACCTGTACCTATTACGATTAACACCATGGAAACGAATAAAGCCGTTAATCCAGAAGGGAATGATAAAGCGATATGACCGAGCATGATTAATACTCCACCATATAGGACGGCTCTAGAGCTTCCAAATACTCTGTCTGCTAACCAACCACCAATAATACCTGACATGTATACTAATGAACCATAAACAGATGCGATGGAAAGGGCAGTAGTTTGGTCAATGCCTAATCCGCCTTTAGAAACCTCATAGTACATATATAATACTAAGATAGCTTTCATTCCATAGTAAGAGAAACGCTCCCAGAACTCAGTGAAGAATAGGGTGAACAATCCTTTTGGATGTCCGAAAAATCCTTTCTGTGGCACACTTTCAACAATTTTCTGTTTGTCTATCAATGTATAAACCTCCTTTTGTACCGTATTATAATACTATTGAAAAGCTGACTAGTCAAAACCTTATCGTTATTTTAAAATAATTAATATATTTATAATATTCGTAAGATTTTTGTTGGAAAAGTGGTTTTTGGAAATGATAATGGTCACTATTCCCATTACATTTAGAATTATCATTCGGTAATTTCCAATCCATTTTGACGATGGTCAATATTTTTAAGAAAAAATTGGTAAATCCAGTTCCAAGTATTTTATTCCCGAATAACAAAAACTTAAACAAGCATCGGATAATGACCGATGCTTTAATTTTATTACTGATTGTGTGTTTTGCTAGGTAGTTTATTGTCTGGATCGCCATTACCTTGATGCTGCTTGTTTTTTTCTTGTTTCTTTTCATTCTCCTGCAATTTCTTAACGAATTCGCCAGTGCTATTGTCCAGCATAAAAACTCCTCCTTCCCTTCAATCATCCTAGTTAACTTTTCCATATATCATTAAAATCATGCAATAAGTCCCTTCATTTAATACCCAACAATACCCAGCTGTTTCAATCCCCAAAAGTGGGTATATACAAGAAAACTTATTTTAAGTGGGGGATGCTGGATGAAAAATTCAAAGCCTATGATAGGTCTTACAGCAAATATTGAAGTGGTAAGAGGGAATATTTCAATCAATGTTCATCTCAGTTATTCAGAAGCAATAAAAAAGGCAGGGGGCATCCCGGTTATTCTGCCACTTGGAAATCTGGAATGTACGGAAAAATGGATGAAAATGGTTGATGGATTATTTCTAACGGGAGGAAATGATGTAGACCCTCGATACTTTTATGAAGAGCCCCATCCTTACTTAGGTCCTACCATCCCTCAACTTGATCATTCGGATATGGAATTGTTGAAAAGAGCAAGATTGCAAAATAAACCGATATTTGGGATTTGTAGAGGCTCTCATTTAATTAACATTGCATTAGGTGGATCTATGATTCAACATATTGAAGAAGATATTGATAAAGGTATAGTTCATTTGACAGAGGTAGAGCGGACCATCACTTCACATCCGGTCAAGATTCAAAAGGATAGTAGATTATATGAACTTTTACGGGAAGAGGTAGTGCAGGTAAACAGTTTTCACCATCAAGCGATAGGAAGACTAGCAGATGGCCTCCGTGCTGTTGCAAAGGCTGATGATGGAGTGATTGAAGCGTATGAAAGCCAAGATACCCTCATAATGGGGACACAATTTCACCCTGAGGAACTCGGGAAAAATGATGATCGAATGCAACGAATTCTTGTGCACTTTGTAGAACAGTGTAGAGTAAGGAAACTAAAAAATTAACTTTCACTTGGTAAATTTATTTCACAAATGATGGTACTATTAAAATAGGGGAAAGGCATGGGGTAACGGAGTAGGTTTACTATGCTCCACACCTCCGATGCTAATAACAAATATTGGGCTCAAGCGGATTTAGATTGGATAAAGGTTTAACCTCTTCCTATCCATCGCTACTGTGTCCCTTTTTCATGAAAAAGGATGAAAACACAATGAATTTTTCTGAATTAAGTACGGGATTGACCGAGGAAATTAAAAAATGCCCAGGACAAATGAGTATAATGTTGGAAGTTGATAACCATACCTTCGAGTGGGAATCGGATCGGAAGATTACGTCTGCAAGCCTCATTAAGCTCCCGATATTGTTGGAAGGCTTCAAACAAATAGAGTTGGGGAAATGGAACCTTTCTGAAGCAATTCAAATTCTAGAGAGTCAGAAGGTGGAAGGGGCAGGTGTCATCCAGGCATTATCCACTGCAGAGCTTTCCGTTCACGATTTATTGACCCTTATGATCATCGTCTCCGACAATACTGCTACAAATATCTTAATAGATTTATTTGATATGGAACAAATAAATGCTTTCATTAAAGACAGTGGTTGTGTATCAACCGAACTTAATCGAAAAATGATGGATTTTAAGGCTATTGAAAAAGGGATCAATAATTGGACCACTTCACGTGAAATGATGCTAATGCTTCAAGAAATCGACAATGGATCAAGGTTTTCCTCAAAAAGTAGGGATTACATGAAGGGAATTTTACATAACCAACAACTGTTGGACAAATTACCACTATTCATTGATACAGAAAAAGGGTGGATTGGCAATAAAACAGGAGAGCTTCCTGGCATTGAACATGATTGTGCAATAATGAAGGTAGGGGGGCGAACTGCCTATATTTCTGTATTATGTGATGATTTGCCATCAAAAGGTAAAGGGAAAATAGCCATTGCAAACATTGGGGAATTGGTGTGGAAGTATATGTTAAACTGAATATCTTATTAAGCGGCTAGTGGGTTTTCTACATGAAGACTTACTGGCCGCTTTTACTATTTTATCTAATATTTTCCCTGGAAATTATTTTAAAAAAGTAAAAAGATGTTTTCAAACCTTAAGTCGGGTATTGACCAAGAACGGTTATTTCCTCTTTTTCTATTGGATAAGGAACCGTTTTTGCCCATTTGCAATATACATATAAAAATAGTGACGTATGCCTATTTAGAAAACAGATTTAAGAGGTGACTTTTATGAATGGAACATGGTTTGGAAAACTACAACCGAGAATGATTGAATTGAAAAACAAAGGTGAAGTGTTATTCGGGGAAACAAAAAAGAAAATGGAGAATTTTAATGTTTCAGTACCTTTAACCGAGTCAATGATTCTGTATTTGTTAAAAAAGTCTAGTCTTGAAGGGGTTAGTAATCTTGAAGTAAAAATGCATGATGAAATTCTTGTGATCAGTGGAATCATGAAGAAAACGATGTTAGCAATTCCCTTTGAAGTAGGCTTGAAGCCTGTATCAGCAAATGGCAGGATCTTAACATTCCTTATCGAGAGCTTCCGTCCGTTAAATAGTACATGGATCAAGAAAAAGATTTTTGATAAAGAGCCTTTTGCTTCCTATAACGAAGGGAAGTTTAGTCTTGATTTAAACGGTTTGGAAAAAATAAAAGCCATCCCATTTGGTTCAATAGTAAAATTTAACATAAAGGATCAAAAACTATGGATTGGGATTGGGAAATAATTGAAACCGTATTCCCCTTCAATTCGTATATGTGAATAGAAGAATAAAAAGGGGGAGAATTTCATGAATGATCCATTTATGGATGATGGATTCTTTTTCGGGGATTTTATGTTTACGATTTTCCCGATCATATTCGGTATTATTTTCGTTATAGTAATAGGAACCATACTATTTACTATTTTTAAAAGTGTTGGGCAATGGAATAAAAATAATAAAGCTCCACGTTTATCGGTTCCAGCAGTGGTCAAAACGAAACGATCTGATGTAAGAGGACATAGTCATTCAGCAAATGACCATGCCACCCATCATACAAGTACAAGTTATTTTGTCACTTTTGAAGTAGAAAGCGGCGATCGTATTGAACTAATACTGGATGGATCACAATACGGGATGATTGCAGAAGGCGATGCTGGAATACTTTCCTTCCAGGGAACTCGCTTCCTAGGTTTTGAACGATAAGTAGAAACAAAAAGGGTGCTCCGGAAATGGTAAAGGGTTCCGGGTGCTTTCTTAATAAATGACACAAGAAATGACGTATGAAATTGTCATACGTCATTTTCTTTATTTATCAAGAATTGATCCACTTATACTTTTCAAGTTTAATTTTCTTTTCTCCTTATATCAAATCCTCTAGCATCTGGTAATCCTTTGAGCTTTACTGGCCGTCTGTGGTGAAATAAACACCTCAAAAAAGAGGATGTCCCACCTTTGGACATCCTCCTGTCTCTAATTAGAAAAACAGCCGTTCAACAAGCCATACCGCACCCAAGACAATAATAACAACAGAGATTCCTTTTGTAATTTTCTCCGAGTTCTTCAGCTTAAAGATATAAGCAAGGAGTGGGAGCACCAGCAACACCAGCAGCAATTGGATGAACTCAATTCCTAAATTGAAATTAACTAACCCAACTGCTAAATGGCTTTTGGAAATCGCCATTTCTTTTAGAATAGACGCAAATCCGAGGCCATGGATCAGCCCGAATAAGAATGTAAGAATCCATCGTCCGCGGACTTCTTTCCGGAAAAGATTCTCTGCAGCTACATAGCAAATACTGAAGGCAATGACAGCTTCAACCAAAACAGAGGGAAGGTTGATCCAGCCCAGCACTGATAAGCTCAAGGTAATGGAATGAGCTAACGTAAATGACGTTATTATAGCGGCATACTGCTTGAAGGTTTGTTTTCTAAGCAAAAGCGCGAGCAAGAATAACAGGTGATCGTAGCCTGTTAAAATATGAAACATTCCGAGCTTGAAAAAGGATAACCAGGAAGAAGGTGCTTTATCTGCTTCTGGATTCTTTAACTGCTTGTTCTCCTGCTCCTGAACCGGCTGTTCAACTTGTCCCTGCTCCTGCTGTACATCTGTAAGCAGCATCGTCCAGTTGCGATTGTCTCCCTCAAGGACCGCCTCGCTCTTTTCACCTCTATTTGAAACCGATAAGAGATTAATATAGTTTGTATCAGCATCATTTACGTAAAAACCATCTATAAAAGTAAAAGTTTCTCCTGATGAAAAAGCAGGGAAGTTTAATGTAAAGGTTAAGAATTCTTTCGTATCTTTCCTTTCTATCTTAATCTTTGATACTTCCGCTGTTTGCTCTTCGGTACCTTTATCGACCCCAAGAAATTCTGTTACCAATTCCTCGATGTGTGGGCGTTCCGCTTTTAATTCGCTTTTTTCTAAAACACCATTTTGATTTTCATCTGCATCTTCCATGAGTTCGATAATTGAAAGCGTATCTATGGAAAAAATTATTTCTGTATTTTTATCAGTAAAGTTTATTTTAGTATAACTTGCACTATACGCATGTGCCTCTGCAAAGGACGGAAGAGCTGATAGAAGGATGATAAGCAGGGCTATGAATGTTAATTGGATTTTTTTGTAATTTATTGTCGTGCTCGTCATTACTTTCTGTTGGCTGGACACAAGTAAGCCTCCTAAATTTATAGTTCATTAATACTATCTTAATATACCGTGCTAATAATCAAATTGTCATTACTCGATAAAGGTAACAAGTTTGAACAAAAAAGGAAACCATTTTTAAGTCAAAAAAAATAATATTTGTGTAAAAAGGAATATTTTTAATAGAGTTTACTATCAAAATTATCTATCTTTTTGATGTCGAACTTTGTAGAATTATAGGGAGTACGACTTTTTTAATAGAGAAAAGAAGTACTTACGGCTATTCTCTTATATTTTAAAAATATACCGAAGGAAGGTTAATGTATGAAGAGGGCACATAAGAAAGAATTTAGGCGCTGGAACAGTATGACGCTTACAGCGCTATTATTGCTGGGTACCTTGCTGCCGAGCAGCATGATAGGCAAGGCAGATGCAGCATTAGCTGATCATGTTGTGATCAGCCAGGTATATGGCGGCGGGGGAAACAGTGGAGCCCCTTATAATAAGGATTTCATTGAACTATACAACCCTACAGATCAGCCTGTTACATTAGATGGATGGTCTGTGCAGTATGCCTCAAAAACTGGAACAGGAGTCTGGGGAGTAACTAATCTAAGCGGAACGATTCCTGCTTATGGTTATTACCTAATTGAAGAGGGAGGCGGCACAAATGGTGGTGTAGCATTGCCAGTGCCAGATGCAACGGGCAGTTTGGCTATGGCTGGCGGTGATGGGAAAGTAGCTTTGGTAAACACCACTACTCCTATATCAGGCGCTGCACCAGCCAACGCCATTGACTTTGTTGGTTACGGAGCAGGGACTACTGCTTTTGAAGGAAGCGGTCCGACTAAGCCTTCATTGACAAATTCAACTAGTGCTCAACGCCGTCCATATGCGAATGTAACCCCTGCAGCAGGAAAAGGGAACGCATGGGACAGCAATGACAATACAGCAGATTTTGTAGCTGGAGCGCCTGTTCCGAGAAATACAGCAAGTACTCCTGAAGCCCCTATGGTTTCAAACACAAGCTTGCAGGCAGTGGGGAACAATATCCAATTCGTTAAAAATGAGACTTCTTCTAAATTAACAGGTACTGCTGGTGCAGCCTCGGCCGGCTCTGTTATTAAAGTATATGAAGAAGCTGCTAAAACTACTGCGATTGGATCTGGAACAGCAGCGGAAACAGGTTCTTTTGAAGTAACCCTAACGACTGATAAAGCTTTACCTTCTGTGTTCGTTTCTGCTATACAGGAAGGTAAAGATGAAAGTGATGCTATTGAAATTAATCTGGCTCAGCCTAGTACGGGTGTAGTACCTGAAAAACTAAGCTACGTGATTAATGAGAACGGCACAGGTACTTTAATAGGTAACTCAGGTGCTGCAGCTGCTAAGGCTAAAATTAATATTTATTCTGTCTCTTCAGCAGACGCTTCTCAAAAATTAAACAGCCAGGATATTGAAGCATTGGGAACAGGTGGTTTTACTGCTGTTAACTTTGAAAATGCTCCTGATACCATCTATGTTACACAGCAATCAAGCAGCAGCAAAGGAATCATGTTAGAGAGCGTGCCAGTTGCTGTAACGAAAACGGCCACAGACATAGTTACACCTATTAAGGATGTTAAAGTAACAAACTCAAGCGGGATTTTAACAAACTTAAACAAATTTTTTGCTATTGAGGGCGTAGTAACGATTGAAAATAATATTCTTGGTGCACAGAAGAACAATTTCTATATTCAGGACGCAACTGGCGGTATAAACGTCTTTGGTAGCTTTGATTCCGGTTTAACGATTCAACGCGGCGATAAGCTGAGAATCACTGGCAAAGTTATTGTTTTTAACGGCATGACGGAATTCGAACCAACAACTATTACAAAAGTGGATGAAGGCAATGCCCTTCCGGCAGAAAAGGATATAGCTATTCTTAACCTTACTTCCTTTGCAACGGCAGAGCCGCTTGAAGGCAGCCTTGTGCGCCTTAACGGGAAAATCTCTGCTGTTGTAGCCACTGGCACAAATTACAACGTAACGATTGTGGATGAAAATAATAAAGCAACAACTCTAAGAGTTATGGAGAAGACGGGAATTAAGCCGGATACCGACTTAGTTACTGGAAAAAGCTACTCTGTAACAGGAATTGTAGGACAATATACAACTAGTACAACTGCTCACACAAGCGGATATCAAGTATTCCCGCGTGATGTAAAGGATATTTCAGCACAGCTGAGCATTGAGCATACACCGATAACACAAACATACGAGGATACAGCTATTGAGTTCGTAGCGAATGCCAGCGGGGCTGAATCTGTTTCTGTTTATTACAAAGCGGCTGATGCAGCTGATTTTATCAATCTTCCAATGACAGCTGGAAGCGAAGGCAGATACACTGCTGTTCTAGAAGCTGCTCAAGTTCCATCTGCTGGTTTTGTCTATTATATTGAGGCAAAATCCGGGGGAAAGGTACAAACTTCAGGAACTAGCGGAGCACCTCATGTGGTAGCTTTAATTGCTGACACTGAAGGACCGGCTTACTATGGAGAAACTCCTGTTGGAGGAACAAAAGTAGAAAGCCCTCGTCCGGAAATCTCTATTCTTCTTAAAGATCCTAGCGGAATAGATGAAAATACGATCCGAGTTTGGTTTGATAATCAAGAAATTGATTATACAAAAGCAACCGTTAACAAAAGTCAGGTGAAATTCACTCCTGCTGCTGATCTTGTTTTAGGCAGCCATACAGTGAGAGTTTCGTCTAAGGACTCTAAAAATAATTCCAGTGAGTATGAATGGACGTTTGAATCGGTAGCTCGTTTCACGGGCGGACAGCATTTCCGCGGAACCACTCACAACCATACGAACATCTCGCACGATGGTGCTGGAACACCTGAAGACGCATTAAAAGCAGGTCAAAGATACAATTATGACTGGTTCGCCTTCTCTGATCACTCCCATGATATTGATCCAACCCTTTTGGGACAGGACACAGTTGACCGAAATGGGATGCCGGAGCGTAAAGGCGGACAGGATTGGCAATTAACGAAGGATCTTGCTGCACAATATACTAAAAACGGTGAATATGTTGTTTTCCCTGCATTTGAAATGACTTCAACTACCTGGGGACATTCTAATATTTTTGGTACAGAAAACTTCATTGACCGTAATATCAATGGAAAGCAGTATCAGGATTTAAACAAGTATTATGCATGGGTTATGACATACGATGATGTCGTTGGACAATTCAACCATCCGGATATGTCTAAGGATGCTTTTAACAACTTTAAGCCTTACAACAAAGACGTGGATAAACTATTCACAATGTTAGAAGTGGGTAACGGATCAGGCCACTACGGTTACGCAAATGCTGAGAAGAAATTCTTCTCTGTACTTGATTTAGGTTGGCATGTTGCTCCTACTTACGGTGAAGACAATCATGAAGGTACATGGGGCCAAACCAGAGCACGTACGGTAATCGTTGCGGATGATCTCTCTCAGGAATCATTGATCCACTCTATGCGTAACATGCGAGTGTATATGGAAGAAGATCCAAACTTTAAATTGGATGTTCTGGCAAATGGCTACTATATGGGTTCAACAGTAGACAGCAAAAACCTTACATTTAACATCAGCGGAAGTGATGCAGTTGCCGAATCGCGTGCTGACAGTGACTATAGTTATCTTCCAGCAGATTACAAGTCTGATGACAGAGTTGCTAAAGTAGAATTGATTTCAAATGGTGGAAGTATAGTAGATTCTATTACACCTATGACAAATGAATTTACTTGGAATCCGTCTTACACTGTTACTGGCGGCCAGCAATGGTTCGTGGTAAAAGTAACACAGGCTGATGGCGAGCAGATTTATTCTTCACCAATCTGGTCAAAAGAAGAAGCTGTGGACGTAAAGGTAAATAGTATCGATGTTGTAGGCGATGTTATGATCGAAGGCAACCCGGCGGCATTAAAAGCAAACATCAGCAACAATGGAACACAGGAAGTAAAGAACATCAAAGTAGATTTATATTTTGACGAAGTAAAAGAAACCAATCTGATTGGTACACAAACGTTATCTTCTATTCTATCTAAAGGTGTAGGAACAGCGTCCTTTAACTGGGCAAGCCCGATCAAGGGAGACCACACCATCATTGCGGTCGTTACTTCCCTGGATGGGTTGGATTTAGGAAGCGGACAATTCACCCTTCCTGTAAAAATCAAAGAGCCTCTTGGAATTAAGGTTATGATTGATGCCAAACACGGAAATGAAAACACCAGCACGGACGGTGGAACTTATAAAGATAATTTAAAGGCTTTCACGATTCTCCTTCAAAAAGAAGGATATAAAGTTGATGAGACTACCGCCGTTATTACTGATGCCGTGTTAAGTGATGTAAATGTATTCGTCATCACTCACCCTCGTACTGCTTATACAGCAGAGGAAAGAGCAGCAGTGGCTAAGTTTGTGCAAAATGGTGGATCCGTCTTAATGGCAGGCAAGAGCAATAACAGCACAGATCCTACAGTAAATAACGCGATGTTAAGCGAAATTGGAACTGAGATTAGAATTGGAAACGACGGAGTATTCGACCTTAGCAAAAGCGGTAACTTCTGGAGCGATCCGAAGGTAAGTCCGTATGCTGTTAGAGTGCATCCTGGATTAGTGTCCAACTATATTACTGACCGTGTGTCGTTCCTTGATTATTATAGTGGTGTAAGTTTAGCTGGTGCGGATAACACGGCCCTTACCGAGAGCGGCAAGGTTGTTATATTAGCAAAAGGGAATGAAACCACGTATCAGGGCAATATCAAAGGGGGATACACCTATGATGCAGTTTCCGATGAAACGGGCGGATCTGCAATCCCGTTGATTGCTTCTGAGGAAATTGGGGATAAGGGAAGAATCGTTGTATCAGGAATGAACATTTTCAATGACAAGCAAATTGATGAGTCATATGAGCCTAAAGGCAACGATGAGTTCACGTTAAACGCAATCAACTGGCTGGCACACCGTGAAACGAAGGTTTCTACTATTAGTGATGCACGTAAGCTTCCTGAAGATTCTCATGTAGTCCTGGAAGGTACAGTTACAACAGCTGCGGGAGTATTCTTTGATGCATTCTACGTGCAGGATGAAACTGGTGGTATCATGGCGTTCAATGAAGTTCCTGCAGATTCATTGAAACAGGGCGACAAAGTACGCATTTACGGACATATAATAACGTTTGACAATAACAAAGAAATTGAATTTAGCAAGTTCGATACGGATGTAATTAAAATTGGAACCGGCCCTATCGTGCAGCCTAAACAAGTTCCTTCTGGAGAAGCTACTTCTGCAGCTAACCAGGGTCTGCTAGTGAAGGTAAAAGGTAAAGTGGTTTCCAAGTTTGATGACAATTCTTATGTGATCAATGATGGCTCAGGAGACGTTTTAGTATTCACTGACGGATACATCGTCAACCAAAGCGGTCCTGTCCCTGTTTTAAAAACCGGGGATGTCTTGGAAGCAGTTGGTTTATCAGGTGAATTCGCTCAAGGCACGCGTATCCGTGTCAGAGATACAAAAGAATTAATCGGGACTACCGTGCCTGCTTCTCCAGGAGTGGATGCGGTAACGGAGAACGATCTTAAGTTAACCGGAACAGCTGAAGGAAGTTCTACAGTTGTGGCAAAGGTGAATGGCCAGGAAATCGGCCGTGCTACCGCAACTGTAGAAGGAACTTTTGAAATCACTATCGCCAAACAAGCGGCAGGCACTCTCATTGCTGTGACAGCTTCAAATGCTGCTGGCAATGAGAGTGAAGCAACTGAAGTAACCGTAAGCGATGCTACAGCACCAGCTGTCCCAGTCGTGAATGCTGTCTCCGATAAAGATGTGAAGCTGACCGGAACAGTAGAAGCAAACGCTACTGTAGTGGCAAAGGTGAACGGGCAGGAAATTGGCCGTTCGGCAGCCTCTGCACAGGGAAGTTTTGAAATCACCATTGCGAAGCAAGCAGCAGGCACGAAAATTACAGTATCTGCTGCTGATGCTGCAGGCAATGTGAGTGGTGAAGCAGAAGTAACCGTACGCGATGCTACAGCACCAGCTGTCCCAGTCGTGAATGCTGTCACCGATAAAGATGTGAAGCTGACCGGAACAGCAGAAGCAAACGGAATTGTAGTGGCAAAGGTGAACGGGCAGGAAATTGGCCGTTCGGCAGCCTCTGCACAGGGAAGTTTTGAAATTACCATTGCGAAGCAAGCAAGAGGCACGAAGATTGTTGTTACAGCAATAGATGCTGAGGGCAATGTGAGCAGTGGAGTAGAAGTAACGGTAGCGAAAAAGGCTCCTGATAAAAAGAAATAAGATTAGAAAGAGCAGAATACTCAGGTATTCTGCTCTTTTTTGTTCACAATTGGCGGACGAGAAAAACATCTTCTATAGAATTCCTCCATAGAAAGTAGTAGTTATTTTTGTTGATAAAAGAAAAAGGTTTTCCTGAAATTATAAGTACGCTGGAGGCTTTGAAACAGTTTTGTATTCATGAAATTTGGACAACTAACATATATATTGACCAACTAGATAAAATTGGCTAAAATGTAAAACATTAATCCTTATCGGTTTACTATGGATTGATGTTTTTTTATTAACAATAGATACATACATAACAAGGGGGAAAACAAATGAAGAGTTGGCGTATTGTCTCAGTGCTACTACTAAGCTTAATGGTGTTTTTGGCAGCATGTTCTTCTGATACAAAGGTATCTAAGGACGCAGATAAAGACTCAAGTAAAAAACAAGATACATTAGTTTACGGCATTGATGGTGATCCTGGTAATGCGGTGAACGTAATTACAACGGGAGATCGCTATGGGTTAATGACTGTTAAAGCCATTTATTCACCACTTTATATGTACAATAGTGCAGACGATGTGGAATATTTCCTGGCTGAAAGCATGACACCCTCAGAAGACTTTTTGACCTATACTGCTAAGTTGAGAAAAGATGTGAAATGGCATGATGGTCAGCCATTTACAGCAGATGATGTAGTTTTCACATTTGAGCAAATGCTGAACGAAGCAAATGGAGGTTGGGCAAGAGGACAGTTAGTGTTCAATGGTACTCCGCTAAAAGTGAAAAAAGTGGACGATTTTACTGTGAAATTTACTCTTCCAAATGTAAGTATGAGTGCCATGGAAGCTCTTGGTGGAATCTTTATCATGCCTAAACACGTGTATGAAGGTGAAGCAAATATCGGAACTAGCCCTAAAAATGCGAATCCAATTGGTACGGGTCCTTACAAATTCAAAGAATATAAAGCAGGAGAAAGCCTAACATTTGAAAAGAACGGTGATTATTTCTTAGGTGCACCTTCTATTAATAAAGTTGTATTCAGAATCATAGCTGATCCGAATACTGCTGGTATCGCACTTCAAAAGGGTGAATTAGATGCACTTGCTGTATCTCCATTTGATGTAAAAAAATACGAGTCTGATAGTAAACTAGCTATTAAGCCATATGAAGAAGGACGCGTAGGGTACATGGCGTTCAATTTGAATTCCAAAACGGTTCAAGATAAAGCGGTCCGTGAAGCGATTTCTTATGCACTTAACCGAGATGAAATGATTCAAGCTAGTTATATATCAAACGAGTATGCTGAACCTGCTTACTCTTTCCTTCCTAGAAAAGCTACTTATTATACAGAAGATGTAAATAAACATGACTTCAACATAGATCAAGCAAAGGGACTTCTTGGAGACAAAAAAGTGAATTTGAAACTTGCTTATGTTTCTAATAATCCTTTCTATCAGAAGCAGGCTGCTGTCATGCAACAGAACTTAAAAGCAGCTGGAATCAACCTTGAACTAGTTGGCATGGATGCAGCGGCAATGTTCCAAAAACTTGAAACAAAGCATAGCGATTTTGACATGTTCTTAAATGGTTATATCATGGGTATTGATCCAGATTCATTCAACTCCTTATTTGTGACGGGTAGTCCAGCGAACTATATGCATTATAGCAATGCAAAAGTTGATGAATTGTTTAACCAAGGTCGCGTGGAAACAGATGAAGCAAAAAGACAACAGATTTATGAAGTGTTACAAAAAACCATCTTAGAAGATGCTGTATTCTATCCAATCACAGAAAACAAGCGTATTCTTGCTGTAGATGCAAATCTTACTGGAATTGATGGAGCGGGATTAGTACCAGTTTATACATTCGGTGATATGTCTAAGCTTTTATTTAAGTAATTGCTAGAATTCCGACCTTGTCACTTTTTTTAGTGGCAAGGTTTTTTCCGTAATATGTATATAAGTAGATTTTGAGAAATATCTTCTACACACTCGAAACTTTATACATGGTAAGAAATTTTTGAAGTTAGAGTAGTGTCTAGCTCCATCGCCCAGCGACTAGTGTACTTCGCCCACCTCCCTACGATAAGTCAACATCGAATCACTAACGTTCTTCGTGTTTCCTTTATCTCAGTCGGAGTGCTCCAGTCCATACGTCGCTAAACGGGCGCTTGCGCTTTTCTTATTATGAAGGGGGGACTATCATGCTTCGATACATAGGTAAAAGGTTGTTGCAGGCGATTCCATTGCTTGTACTTATTTCTGTCATTTGTTTCACTTTGATTCAATTGGCACCTTATGATGCAGTGGATGCAATGACGACACCGAACATGACTGAGGAAACGATCCAATTGATTAAAGAAAAATATGGATTGGACAAACCAGCATATGAGCAATATTTCTATTGGATGGCTGGATTATTAAAAGGGGAGCTTGGTTATTCAATTGTTACTCATGAGTCAATATCTAACGATTTAATATCAAGGATTCCTAATACGGTAATGCTTGTACTTCCAGCTTATTTGTTGGCACTTCTATTAGCCATTGTCCTTGGATTAGTGGCAGGTACGAAAAAGGGGAAGTGGGCTGATAAACTGATTGATGGATTTTGTTCTATTGGTATATCGATTCCTAGCTTCTGGCTTGCCATGATATTAATCTTTTTCTTCGGTTATAAATTGAATTTACTACCTATTTTAGGTATGCACACTATAGGAATGGAGGATTCATTCAACGATTTACTATTACATTTAATTTTGCCAGTAACTGTGTTGACTCTTGCTTTCTTACCTGAACTGACAAGATACGTCCGTTCATCTACGATTGGGCAATTGACGGAAGACTATGTGATGGTTCAAACCGCATATGGTGAATCTCGATTTGCCATTCTCCTTAAGCATGTATTACGGAATGTATTGCTGCCGATTGTGACCATTGTAGGTATGAGCTTGCCAATCCTAGTGACGGGGGCTTTTGTTACGGAGACCGTTTTCGGGTGGCCGGGGATTGGACCTTACTTCGTAAAAGCGATACAAGGTTTTGATTATCCTGTCGTAATGGCAGTCATGTTATTGTCTTCCTCGCTAGTCATCATCGGCAACCTACTTTCAGATATTCTATATGTCATCATTGATCCTCGGATAAAGGAGATGTCTTAATCGATGGCTAGAAAAAGAAATCGGAGATTAATAGGTATTAAACAGGAGCTTGTTTCGAATAAAACAGCCTTAGTTTCATTTGTATTTTTAGTGTTTATCATATTGGTATCTTTATTTTCCTTCCTATCTCCTTTTGAACCAGATCAAGTGGATGTCACTAATGTGTTAATGCCACCGAGTAATGAGCATCTCTTTGGAACAGATGAATTAGGACGTGACTATTTGACAAGGGCGCTCTATGGAGGCAGGGTTTCATTGACTGTTGGAATACTTGCCATGTTGATATCAACTTGCATAGGAGTATTGGTGGGTACGATAAGCGGATATTTTGGTGGGAAAATAGATAGCTTGTTAATGAGATTAGTAGATGTTATTTCCTCCATTCCATGGATGATTCTGGTGACGGTTGTCAGTATTTATCTAACACCAGGCTTAAAAGCGATCATACTGGTAATAGGACTTTTCACTTGGATGGGGACAGCGAGACTAGTCCGTGCTGAAACATTGACTGTAAAAGAGAGGGAATATGTATTGTATGCGAAGGTTTCTGGACAATCTACAGTATCCATCATTACTAAGCACATCATTCCTGCAGTATTTCCAACATTCATCGTTGCTTCAACGGTCAGCATAGCGAATGCCATCATGATGGAGTCAGCGTTAAGCTTCTTGGGATTAGGGGTACAGCAGCCAGTCTCATCTTGGGGAAGTATGCTTCAAAATGCACAAGGAAATTTAGGAATTGCACCTTATATGGCCATTCTTCCAGGAATGCTCATTGTATTGACTGTATTTTCATTTAATAAATTAGGCGATGTACTCCGAGCAGGTGTCGAACCTAAAACAAAAAGCAAATAGGGGGTGAGCTAGATGAATGGAACGGTATTATTTAAAGAGCTACTGAGTATAAGAGATTTGCGAACCTCATTTTATGAAGGGAATACAAAAAAAGAAGCAGTCCGTGGAGTCAGCTTTTCGATTGAAAAAGGGGAAGTCCTTGGGATTGTAGGAGAATCGGGCAGCGGTAAAAGCATCATGATGAAATCAATTCTAGGTTTATTGCCTCAAAATGCCAAGGTCGATGAAGGTGAGATTATCCTGAATGGAAAGCACGTCGATGGAATGTCAAAAAAAGACCTGCAAAAAATTAGAGGCAGAGAAATCGCGATGATTTTTCAAGATCCTATGACCGCTTTAAATCCTTTAAAAAAAGTCGGCGATCATATCATTGACTTACTCGTTCGAATAAGGGGCTTAAATAAGAAGCAGGCAAGAATAGAAGCAGTTGAGGTTATTCGTTCTGTTGGCATTCCGTCTCCTGAACAAAGATTGAACCAGTATCCACATGAGTTCAGTGGAGGAATGAGGCAGCGTGTACTTGTTGCGATGGCACTTGCCTGTCAACCTGAATTATTAATTGCAGATGAGCCAACAACTGCTTTAGATGTAACGATTCAAGCTCAAATTCTTCAATTACTAAAATCTCTAAGACAAAACAACGATATGGCAATCGCTCTTATCACTCACGATTTGGGGGTAGTGGCTAGCCTTTGTAGTCGCATCATTGTTATGTACGCAGGCCAAATCATGGAAGAAGGAACTGCGGAGGAAATATTCTATGATTCGAAACATCCCTATACGAAAGCTTTACTAAATTCTATCCCAAAATTGAATGAAGTAGAGAAGCAAAGGTTGAGACCGATAAAAGGTACTGCACCATCGTTGACTGATCAGCCAAAAGGATGTCCATTTGCAAGTCGCTGTGAGTTTTCATTTAATAAATGCTTTTCCGAAGATCCATCCTATCAAGCATTTTCATCCACACAACGTTCTAAATGCTGGATTGCAAATGAGGTAGGTGAGACCAATGAATGAGAATACATTAATTGAAGTGAAAAATGTAAAAAAATATTTTTCGGTCAAGCCCTCCATATTCTCAAGACAAAGGAAGATTGTGAAAGCGGTAGACGACGTAAGTTTCACGATTAATCGTGGAGAGACGTTTGGATTGGTTGGAGAATCCGGTTGCGGAAAATCAACACTAGGAAGAACCATTACAAGGCTTTATGACCCAACTGATGGAAGTATTTTGTTTCGAAACGTAGATATTTCAAGCCTTCATTCAAAGGAAATGCAAGCCTATCGAAAAAAGATGCAAATGATATTCCAAGATCCATACTCATCCCTCAATCCGTATATGAACGTGGAAGAAATCATAGGAGAACCTATGGATATCCATATGAAATTAGGGAAAAAAGAAAAGCTAGATAAGATGATTGAAATACTTGGTAAGGTTGGCTTGAAGAAAGAGGATCTGGAGAAATTCCCGTATGAATTTAGTGGTGGCCAACGACAAAGGATTGGAATTGCCAGGGCACTATCTGTGAATCCGGAATTCATCTTGGCTGATGAAGCCATTTCAGCTTTGGATGTTTCGATTCAAGCACAAGTTATTAATCTATTAGAAGATTTACAGGAAGAAATGGGATTGACCTATTTGTTCGTAGCCCACGACCTATCCATGGTAAAGCATATATCCGATCGGATAGGGGTTATGTATCTTGGAAAAATAGTGGAGGTTTCACCAAGTACTGAACTGTATAAAAAACCTTTACACCCATATACTCAGGCTTTACTATCGGCCATTCCAATTCCAGATCCAAGACTAGCAAAAGAAGCTGTTCATGAACCAATAACTGGAGAATTGCCAAGTCCCCTTGATTTACCAAGTGGCTGTCGTTTTAGAACTAGATGTCCATTTGCCACTGCAACATGTGCTGAAGTAGAACCAGAACTAAAAAAAGTAGCAAAAGATCAATATGTCGCTTGCCATCTATATGAATAAAGTAAAGTCTCAAAAGAATATTCTTTTGAGACTTTTTTGTAACAAAGGAATCGATTTTGATGACGAAAGGGATACCGGGAAAATTCATAAAAATTGAATTTACATCTATAAGAATAGTAATCTGAAAAATAATATACAATAGCAGAGGCTTTGATCTTCCCTATTTAAGGCCTCTACTTTTTTATTCTATAATAGTTGATATAGTCCTTATTTATCATTGTAAGAAGGAATAGTTTCCATTAAAATAGGTCTATATTTACAGAAATAGTTTGTCATCCAGGGGGATTGCACTATGAGGAAATTTTTAAAAGTAGGACCTAAGCTTGCAGGTTCATTCGCTATTATAATGGTGATAATGCTATTGATGGGACTTATTGGATTGTTCAACATGAACAAAATGAACAAAAAGTCCGAAGAGATGACGGAAGAATGGCTTCCAAGAGTAGAAGAAATCAATAATATCAACTATTTGACTGAACATATGGTAGCTCTTGAATTGAAATACATAACAGAATCAGATGTAAATAAAAAAACGCGTCTAGATAGTGATATTCGTATTACATCAGCATTGATGAATCGAGCTTTGAAAAAATATAGTGATTCTACCACTTCAAAAAGTGAACAAAATTCGATTGCAGACTTAACTAAGGCTTGGCATGATTATTTGAAATTCCATCAGGATTTCCTTACGATAGCATTGACTAGGGACTTATTGGCTCCTGAGAATCGATCGGAGCTATCCAAGCAATATACAAAATCTGAAGCTATCTTCAATGAAATGGATGAACAAATCCAGGAACTTATTATTATCAACAAAAAGGGTGCTCTAAAAGCGGCTAAAGATAGTAAGCAGTTATATGAAGCCACTAGATTGAACACAATCATCATGCTATCGGTGGCGACATTGCTTGGAATAATTTTAGCAACGTATTTAACTAGGAATATTCGTCGTCCGTTACAAGAGTTGAATAAAAATGTTCGTATCGTAGCAGAGGGTGATTTTACGATTGATCCGATTGAAGTGAAAAATAGGGATGAAATTGGGGAGTTGGCTGAATCATTTAACACGATGGGGTTTAATTTAGCACGCTTGATTCGTGAAGTTAGCTTAACGTCGGAACAAGTCGCCGCTTCAGCTGAACAATTGATGGCAAGTTCTGAGCAGACAAGTTTAGCTACCCAACATATCGCCTCTACGATACAGGAGGTCGCATCTACAACAGATATGCAGTTGCAAAGTGTCGAGGAGAGTTCCAAGGCTGTAACTTCATTATCTGATGAGGTATTCCAAGTGGCCCAAAGTGCGCAAACTGTATCAGAAATATCTGAAAATGCTTCTGGACTTGCAAAAGAAGGGGAATTGTCCATCAAACAAGCGGTTACCCAAATGAATTCCATTTATAAAACAATCGATGATCTTGCAGCAGTGATTCAAAATTTAGGAAAACACTCCCAAGAGATTGGACAAATCAGTGATGTCATTACAGGGATCGCGGATCAAACGAATCTTTTAGCCCTTAACGCAGCAATTGAAGCAGCACGTGCAGGAGAGCAAGGCAGGGGATTTGCGGTGGTAGCAGATGAAGTCCGAAAACTAGCAGAACAATCCTCATTATCCGCTCAAAAAATAGGAGCCTTGATAAAAACGATACAAGTAGAATCTCAAAATGCAGAAAGTGCTATGAGAATAGGTACAGAAGAAGTTAATGAAGGAATACAGGTAGTCAACAAAACCGGTAACACCTTTAACGATATTATCAAAGCTGTCGAGCAAGTTACTGAACGGATCCAGGGAGTATCAGAGGCATCCCAGCACATGTCAACAGGTGCAGCGGAAGTGGATGCATCCATTAAAGAAATCGCTGGTACCGTTGCCAACACCGCATCAGGTACAGAAGCTGTTTCAGCTTCAACTGAAGAACAACTTGCATCCATGGAAGAAATATCAGCTTCGGCATCGTCATTGTCTCAAATGGCAGAAAACATGCAAGACTTAATCAAAAAGTTTAAGGTTTAACCCTAAACATCCGACAGGAACAATACCTGTCGGATGTTTTTTAAAACCGTAATTCTTCTGGGTCTCCTCCAATATTCATCAATCGAATATATTCAGGTTGGATTTCAAGGATCATTAAATTTGGATCATCTTTTCCTTCAAACCATTTTTCCAATTCCCCACCCCAAATTTTGTCTATGATATCTTTGGAATCAGTAAGCTTGGCTTT
Source organism: Peribacillus alkalitolerans (assembly GCF_010882125.1). GTDB lineage: Bacteria > Bacillota > Bacilli > Bacillales > DSM-1321 > Bacillus_BN > Bacillus_BN alkalitolerans. Next base: position 53,521 of record NZ_JAAGVZ010000011.1, read on the forward strand.
CCCTTCATATTCAATATAAGAATCACTAAGTCCTTCTCCGGTATAACCTAACAAAATATGGACGTAAGAATTCTTTTCAAGTTCTTCGATTTTATGAGTCTTCTTGCTCGTTGCTGTGTATAATGTCAATCCATCATGAAAAAACGTCATATACCGTGAGTGTGGTTTATTGTTCTGGATTGTTGCTAAAGTTCCAACTTTATTTCCTTCTAGAATTTTCAATACTCTTTCATTTGTATTTGTCATTCAAAGGCCTCCTCTATAATTTTACATATCCTTACTTTTCCTTTAATTTATAAAAGTAAACCTCTCATTTTGTAATTTATAGGGGATGGAGCAAACCCAAGAAAATATAAAAACCAATCCAAAAGCTGGATTGGTCAGGATTTCTTAATATTCTTCATCTTCTTCATCATCTTCCGGTTCAACCGCATATACAATCAAGAATTCATGCTCTTCTTCTTCTAATTTGTTCAATTCATTTTCATTTCCGCGTTGAAGGGCATCGTGTACTTTTTTGCAAATATAATGGACAGTTCCATCAACCTTCGCAAGTTCAACCGTTTCCTTGTCATCGAATTGAAGGACAAGTGGATTGTTACAAACTCCACAACTGCCAATGTCATAATGTCCGAATCCGGTTTTCACTCCTTCAATGAAACATGAGGAACAATATGATTTCACACCAGCCTCATCTTTAAATTCATCTGTTAAAATTAATTCATTATTATCAAAAGTGTTATTACATTTTGCACAAACAGCCATAAAAATCACCTCGTTTTAAATCGTACAACTAGAATACCACAATTGAGTGCCAATCAAGAAATGATAGGTATGTAGATTTTTTGATATTTTGATTTGTTCGGTAAGAAAGGATCGTAAGGTTGTTGAACGATCCTCTTGAATGTCGAATCCATAGCATGATCAGTGCAATGACCATCAATCAAAATAAAACCGCAACGATTCCACAGATTACATGAAAAACCCTGAATCGCCAAGCGCTTCAGGGTCTGAGATTATTTTTTGTTTTGAATACTTTCTAGCATAGCCCAGATATTTGGCCCCAAACCTTCCGCTGCTTCTTTTGAAGGGAGGAATATAGTCAATACATATGGGTGTCCATTAAATTTCTTTCCTACATAAATAACTGATGTTGGTACATCTTTATCTTCTTTAGTTGTAATGTAAAATTCTGCGTCATGGAAAGACTTTAGGTATAGTTTGGTAGGGTCTTCTTCAATAGCTTTCTCCTTATAGGAGTCAAGCAGGTTTTTCTTCACTTCATTCAAGTCCGAATCGGATGATAGTTTCTCAATTCTAGCAAAGAATGATTCATCATAAGTAGATGAAAGAATATCCTTGTTTGGTTCTTCCGCTTCTAGCTTAAACTTCTCCAAAACATAAATATAGTATCCAAGCTCACTTTCCTGTAAGGTGGCTGGTCGTTTTTCTACCTGACCCTCAACGTGCACATCAAGCTCTTTTTTCGTTGGTAAAGTAGTCTCTGAACCAGAGTCAGTGCTACCCTCTGCATCTGAACCTTCACCAGTTTCTCCATTAGTGCTGTCATCAGTATTGTTGTCTTCGGTAGTGCTTTCGTCATCGGTTGTATTCGAACCTGCTGGCTCCGTAGTTACCGTTTCATCTGAAGCTGCTTCTTTTTTAGTTTCTTCTGTTGAGCCGCAAGCAGTCAACATTAAAATTGCCAATATACTAATAGACCATTTATATAAATCTTTCATTTTCAGTAACACTCCTTAAAGGTATTCTTTCTTTTTTCCGGAAAAAGAAGATGGTATTTGCATTCAAGAGGTTAGACGGACCGTTACTTGGAATTGTTTCTTTTTTTCATAATATTTTTCTTGAAAACAAAAAATAGGAAATTAGGAAGGTGCAACAATTTCAACTTTCATTCGATCTGGGTCTTCAAAATACACCGCATAGTGGGAAGGGCCACCAGCATATGGATGCTTGTCTGTATATAGAATGGTAATGTTTTGTTGTTTTAATTTTTCTGTAAATATATCTACCTCCTCGCGGCTTTTTGCCCAAAAGGCAAGGTGGTTTAAACCGGGTCTGCATCTATGATAGGGAATATCCAAAAATCGATTCTCTGCTTGTACAAAAACGAGATAGGTACCCTCCATTTTATAGCTAAAGCCTTGGTCCCAATCTTGATATAAACTGTATCCTAATTCTTCTAGCAGCCATCCCCAGAATCTTCTTGAATCAGAGAGTGATCGTACATAGAGCTCTACATGATGAAGCATAATACCCCTCCTTAATTTGTTATATACCCATATTACCATGAAAAATTCGTCTTATTGATAGAAGTATTAGTATCAAAAATATAAGGACCCGAAATCTTCCAGGTCCTTGGTTTCAATGCAATAATGAATTAAGTGTCGTTAAGTGCCTATAATCACGGTCTATAATCTCCTGAACCATCCTGTTGCTTTCAGGATCCAAATCACCTAGTGCCATTTTCTCTGACAAGCTGATTCCATAGTATCCCTCACCAACTATCGCTTTTTTAATTAAGTCATTTCGATTTGAAGGAGTGATGAATTTATTGATGAAATCGGAGACTGTGCCTACGATTCCTTCATCGGTAACAGGAGTCCCACCAAGATTCTGTATGCGCTCCGCAACCCTCATCGTATGAAATTTATGTTCTTGTTGAATCTTTTGGAATGCTCTTTTTAAATCATGTTCGTCTGTATTTTGGATGAAGTGTTCATAGGCATGTATCCCCATATATTGACCTTTTAAAAAGCCATTCAGCTCATCAATGATAGTTTGATTTTCATTTTGCATAACCAACACTTCCTTTTTTCTAATTATTATCTTTTCCTTTTTGGAAGTTATCCAAGTTGTTCAATGGATGCATCTTCAATTTCAATAACTTCCTGGAAGTATTGGCGGATTTGTTCCCATCTCTCAGGGTAGAGTTGTTTAAAAGAAGCGGTTGCATTGGATGAGTAGGTAATCAGATAATCATAGGTTTGGTCTTTTTTATGAAGGTCATGATGTAGGGCATGAAGAAGGGTATAATGGCTATGAATCTGGTACGGATTGATAGTGACCTGTTCGATTCCAAATACATCTATATATTTCTGAATCGAGTTTAACTGGATTTGGACACTTTTATCACCTAATTCACCATCGATATTCAATTTTCCGTTAATATAAGTAATCCCATTCATTTTTCTCACCTCAACCTCCATTGTTGACGGAGTAAGGCTTGAATATACCGTAATGTAAATCGCGATATATGATTATTGTCGCTAATTCTTTTTTACTATTACCTTGGTCTTTATTCGTGTTCACCTATATATACTTGAAATAAGCAAAAAGGAGGTGGGAAAATGGGTGTCAAGTTAATCAAAATATCATGTTTGTATTTTGTGATTGGTGTTTCGCTTGGATATTATATGTCTATTGCACATAACTATGAATTAGCGGGAGTGCATGTCCATATAAATTTGCTAGGATGGACGGCACTAACATTAGCAGGACTCATTTATCATACGTTCCCTAACCTTGCAAAAAGTAAATTAGCTAAGTGGCATTTCTGGCTTCACAATATTGGTTTACCTATTATGATGGTAGCGCTTGCTTCATTAATCCTTACAGGGAATTCAGCATTGACAGCGGCCATTGCTATAGGAGCTACCCTTACCGTTTTGGGTATTTATGTATTCGCTTACAATGTATGGTCGAATTTAAAAGGGGAGTAAAAAAACGAAAGGAGATGCATGTGCATCTCCTTTTGTGCATTTAATTATTTTTACCTGATGTGAACCCATGAAATAATCTTCCACCGTGAGGTTGTAAAACTTTATCAACTAATTCGATGATTAGTTGTTTATTTCCTGTTCGATAAAATACATCAAAGGTTTCTACGAAAACACCGGCAAAATCTGGATCGAATTGCTTCAAAGCACGGTATATCCATTTTGAGGATCCAATCCATTGCTTATTCGATCTTAACACAAATTCTTGTAAGAGTTCAGCGAGGGTGTTCGCTATAAAAATCTCTTCTTCTCTTTTATTACTCCCAATTAAATCGTCCAGGGTATCGGTAATGAAATACCTTTTTACTCGAATGGTTTCTTCAGACCAAACTTCAGGTCCTTCATTTAACAATTGAGTTGCTTCATTTTTAATGACTTCCAGAATACCTTCATCTTTTAAAATTATACCTTCTGAAATCATTTTCTGCTTACTAGGTCTAGCTCTTTTATAATCACTTTCAAAAAATACTTTGTAAGAATGTAGATTATGGACGAAGACTTCGATTGGCCAACCAAATTCTATCAAAGCCTCTCTGTATGAAGAGGCTATACTCTTATCAAAAATAATGATATCAAGGTCTGACGTAACAGTCGCTTCTCCTCTTACAACACTTCCGGCTAGCAATGCTCCTTGACAATTAGGGAAATATTTATTGATAAATGCGAGTGCGGCATCCTTCGGCTCCAATTTGATCATATTATCACTCCTAATCCGTAATTTAAGCAGAAACCTGTTTTGGATGTTTTCGTGTAGAAGAGAAACGGAACTGTGGAATGACGATGCCGATTACAATCAAACCAATACCAAACCATTGCAGTGCTGAAACATGCTCATGTAAAAATATCATCGCACAAATGATGGATGCAGGTAGCTCTGCTGATCCAATGATGGATGCATGGCTTGCCTCCACTTTAGGTGCTGCTATAGCAAACAAAGCTACTGGGAAGACTACACCAAAAAGTCCAGTTAAAAAGGAGTATTTCCATAGGCTTGTTTCAAAAAGGGTACCGTCGTATATAAATGCGGGACTAAAAGCAAGGAGGACTAAAATGGTTCCTCCCATAGTCAAGAAAACACTACGTTCTAAACTAGGAATTCTTTTAGCGACTTTTCCGCCTGCAAATAGATACAAAGAAAAACAGACTGCTGATAATAAACCATATATAAGACCGTCAATAGATACATCGCTTATATCTTCTGTGAATAATTGTCCTGCAAATCCTGTTCCTATCAACAAGAAGAGGATCGCAACGACTTTTTCGATCGAAGGGAGCTTTTTTTCTGAAATGGATTCAAGTAAAATCCCAATCCATGAAAATTGGAAAAGCAAAATGATGGATAATGATGCTGAATTTCTTTCCAAACTGAGTGCATACAGGATACCAGTCATGCTTAAAAAAGTTCCCACAAGCATGAGCATACCTAACTCTTTTTTTGTAGGCTTGATTCTCTTGAAAAATGGCAACATGAGTAGGAGCATGATCAGACCAAATAAATATTGATTTCCTGTCACATGTTGAATAGAGAAACCTTCATCTAATGCAAGTTTAACCATGGAAGCATGGACTCCATAGCTCGAGGCACCAAGAAGTAATAAAAATGGGAAAAGCATCTTTTTCATATGTAGGACTCCTTATGTGAATATGCTTCTTTCATTATAGTATAAGACTGTTTCGGATAGCGAAAAAAGTTTGTAAGTCCTAGGATTAAGTTCAGACACCCTTCTTAACAAAATAATCTGAAATTAGATGAAAAAAATTCCAGAATACTGTATAGTACATTTGGGTCAACGTCTTAGGAAGTTCATTTGTCTGGAACAGTGTAATAAGGGGAGATTTTATGGAATATAAAGGATCATCTGTTTATGATAATGAAGAATTTTTCGAAAGTTATTTGGCAAGAAGAAACAGAGAGGAAAGTCCAAATAATATCATTGAGAAGCCTGTTTTATTAGAGCTAATTGGAGATGTGAAAGGGAAAAAGGTGCTTGATTTAGGATGCGGGGAAGCAAGGTTTGGCTTAGAACTATTCGACCTTGGCTGTTCATATTATGAAGGGGTAGAAGGCTCAGATAAGATGGTTGGCAATGCCTTAAAGGTGCTAGAGGGGACACCAAGCAAAATATATCATTCTACCATGGAAACTTGGGTTTATCCAGTTAATCAATATGATCTTGTCGTATCAAGAATGGCACTTCATTATTTAGAGGACTTATCCCCAGTATTTAATCAGGTTTTTAAATCATTAGGTAAGAGCGGCCATTTCATATTTAGCGTTCAACACCCACTCTTAACTTCTTCGTTAGAGAAAGCTACTGATTCGTCAAAAAGAACCAACTGGATAGTTGACGATTACTTCAATTCTGGTGAACGGATAGAACCGTGGATTGATAAAGAAGTTGTTAAATACCATAGAACCATTGAAGACTACTACCGATTATTAAAAAATGCAGGGTTCCAGATAGAAGACCTTAGAGAATGCAGCCCAATTAAAACGCATTTCAAAAGTGAAGATGAATATTTAAGACGCAAAAGAATTCCTTTATTCCTTATTTTCTCATGTAGTAAATAAATCTGTTTGACTTTATAAACAACCGTTAGTAAACTATCGGTTGTTTTTTGCGTTTTTAAGTGAGTTCATTATATATACTAATTATTTAGCTTTTCTATTTTGTAATTAAATAAATGATTCCCTCAATTCCAAAGGAAAGAACGGCGATCCCTCCGCTCCATAAGCCGACTCTTGTCCGAAAATCACGATCATGTTCCGTTTCTGAATTGAAATTGGCACGCTGTTGATCACCCGATGTCCATGCTCCTAAAAAAATAGCTGAAACAACCAAGGCCAATCCTCCTATTGATAATGCATACACCATCCAATTCCTCCTCCCTTAACCCTTAATACGGTTAGGAAAGGGTAAAAGTTTCATTTCACCAAAATTGGGTTTGTGTCATACACATAAAGAGAACATTTGAAGTGAGGTGTATAAAATGCAAGATGATCGACAGATGTTTCCGCCATTTGGAGGAGGGGGTTTCCCATCACAGCCACCATTTGGAGGAGGAGGTTTTCCATCACAGCCACCATTTGGAGGGGGAGGATTCCCGTCTCAACCACCATTCGGAGGGGGAGGGCAAGGGCAAGGTCAAGCACCCCAAGGGCCGCCACCATCGTTCGTTCCAAGCCAAAGTACTGCCATGTCAGGGCCAAGTGCCTTTGCAGTCGATCCTGGGGCAATGAGGCGTTGCCTTTTCCGATTTACGTATGTCTGGCTAAATAACGGAAGCTCATTCTGGTTTTACCCAACCTTTATTGGCAGGAATTCCGTTGCAGGATTTCGTTGGAGAAGAAGGCAAAACAGATGGGTATACTTCGGAATTGATACTAGGCAAATTAGTAGCTTTCAGTGTTTCTGAAACAAAACAAGGAACCCACAAAGCAGGGTTCCTTGTTTTACTTATACCACTCAGGATAGTCTGTAGCGATTCCATCAACATTCATTTTTTGAATGATTTCCTTTATCCTTTTGGATCGCACTGTCCAAACAAAACATTTCATACCGTGTTTATGGATAATCTTAATGAATCCTGGGGTAACGACTGTATATTTTGGATTAAGGTAAGAAATGTGGGTACTGAAATGTTCTACTTCCTTTAAACTTAGCTGTTTTCTAATCAATAACCCTAATTGGATGTTGGACATCATTTTATTGAAATCTCTTAAAAAAGCATCATCGAAGGATTGTACTATTAAAGGGTGATTTCCTTCCTTTGTTTCTAAAAAATTCTGTAAGGTTGTCCTCAATTTCGTTCCTATTCCAGGTTGATCCTGTGGATATTTTACCTCAATTAAAAAACCTATTTTTCCATTGTATCTCTCTAAAACTTCTTGTAAGACAGGTATTTTTTCTTCGGAAAATTTTGCATCAAACCATGCCCCAGCATCTAGTTGCAAGAGTTCATCCCGGGTATAATCAGCAACATTCCCCTGTCCATTCGTTGTGCGATCCAGTAAACGATCGTGTATGACCATTAATTCTCCATCCTTTGAAAGCTGAATGTCGAGCTCTATCATTTCCGCTCCTGCTTCAACAGCTTGATCGAAAGCTGAATAAGTGTTTTCCGGACAAGCCCCACTTGAACCACGATGGGCAATCACTATAGGTGAATTAATTAATGGAACATTTTTATCGGTCCTCTTTTTTGCAAATATATAGAGGACTAGTAATGCAGCTAGTCCAATCAAAAACCAATCCATATAAATTCCATTCCTTCCTTACCATTCTATTTTAACCTTATCTACTGCCTTTTTACCTCTCTATGAAAAAAAGAAACAAATTTTTTCTCTCACGCCCCTTTTTGCCCTTGAAAGTATATAACAAGTGCGAAGGAGGTGATACAAATGGCAACGAAAACAATCGTTTCAAATTCACTACGATTAACGTTTGACGGCGGAGTGGACGGAAAAGGAAATCAAATCTTCAAGAGAAAAAGCTTTTCGAACATTGACGTAACAGCAACACCTGACCAGCTTTATGCAACAGGAAATGCAATAGCTTTACTTCAAGAGTATCCGTTGTTATCCATCGATAGCCAGGAATTACATCAATTAATGGTGTAAGAGGAAAGGCTTATATTCTAGTAGAAAGGAGGAGATATTGAATGGCTAAAACACTAGAATTATTGTTTGTTTCTGAACAAGGTAAAAACCTAACCATTTCTATCGATAACCCGAAGGAACCGATTGATGTTGAAACTGTAAAAAGTTCCATGGATACCATCATCGCACAGCAAGTCTTTACATCGGCAGTAGGTAAACCAGCCTCGAAAAAAGGGGTAAGGGTTGTAGAACGAAATGTGAATGATCTAGAAATGTAATTTGTCAAAAGGTGGTCCAAGTTGTATGACTTGGATCACCTTTTTTAAAAAAGAAAGGAGGGGAAGGGGATGGAGCAGTTATTTCCGTTCATCAGCGAGGTGGGATTTCCTATCGTAGTGACACTTTATTTGCTTCATAGAATTGAAGGAAAGTTAAATGTCCTCATTGAAACGATGCAAATCTTGCCAAGTAAAATGAAAGAAGAACTCTCTAGTCGGGATTCTTGATCGTCCTTTAGTGCTGGTTGAATAAATAATTTTTAATCGGTACCAAAAACTTCTTTTTATCAAAGAACATAATCTTATAACACCAATATTCAATCATTATCGACCAATCGAAGTAATTTAACGAAAAATCATCCCCCGATGGCAACTCGCTATTGGGGTTTATGGTTAATGGAATGTTAAATTTAAAAATCAGAAAAGGATTTTTCGGGCATTGAACTGAATACATATATCGTAATAAAAGAAAGGAAGTGAATTATGGAAATCAGCCCGAAACCCAATAATGCGAAGCCGAGGAATAACCTTGGCCTCTATTTATCATTACCGGTATTATCTTGGGCATTATACGATTTTGCTAATACGATTTTTTCTTCAAACATTAATACCATTTTCTTTCCCTTTTATTTAGAAGAGACGATTGGAAAGAATGAAGTTCTCGATCAAATAGCGAGCACCTTCATATCGTACTCGAATGCATTGGCGAGCTTTTTTCTTGTTCTGTTTTCCCCCTTATTTGGAGTTTTGATTGATCGGACAGGGAAGAAGAACAAATACATTAGGATTTTCACTTTAATCACTGTAGCCTGCACTTTATCGATGGGACTTGTGGCTGCCTCTTCCATGCAAGGAGAGATATTTGGCATACCCATTGTATTGGCATTAGTTATCCTATTATTTGTTATTGCGAAATTCTTTTACCATTCTAGTTTAGTTTTTTATGACACTATGATTTCTGACCTAGCAAACAAAGAAACACTCCCGTTAATCTCAGGATTCGGGGTAGCGGTGGGGTATGTAGGTACTCTAGTAGGATTAACGGTATATCCATTTATAGGGGATCATGGCTCTCATGTAGCTTTTATTCCAACTGCTATATTATTCTTGATTTTTTCTCTTCCACTATTCTTTTTTGTAAAAGAGCCGAAGGTGGTTCCAAAGAAAAAAGAATCGTTCCTATCTGGGTATAAAGAAATTTACGCGACCTTCAAGGAAATGAAGAGTCATCGTAAAGTATTTATTTTTATGATTTCTTATTTTTTTATCAATGATGCCATATCAACTGCGATTGCGATGATGGCCATTTACGCGAAAACAGTTGTTGGTTTTTCAAGCGGCGCATTTATATTGTTATATCTGGTTTCTACTGTTTCAAGTATTATCGGTTCCTTTATTTTCGGCCATGTCACAAAGGCAAAAGGGGCGACGAAGTCATTTTCTTATGTGGGGATCCTATTACTGGTTGCTTTGGCGGTTGCAACCTTTGCCTTCCATCCAGGCTTATTCTGGATTGCGGGAAGCTTATTTGGGGTAGCCCTCGGGTCTATGTGGGTCACTTCTAGAACATTGATTGTCGAATCAACTCCAGAAGACAAAAGAGGACAATTTTTCGGTTTATTTGCTTTTTCTGGTAAGGTCTCTGCAATTATTGGACCATTAGTTTATGGAACAGTAACGTACCTATTCGCAGATTACGGAACCTTGGCAAGTAGAATGGCACTTGGTTCATTGATGATTATGACGATGATCGGATTGATGGTTCATAGAAAAATCAATGTTAAAACGTTTTGATAGTGTTAGTTAGCTCCAGCTTGTCGTGCTGGGGCTTTAACTAATAAAATAGTAATTTATTTCTTTAGCATTCAAAGATCCTACAAGGGGTATATACAAACAAAAAGGTGTTACCGGTAAACGGTAACACCTTGATCATTTGTATGGTTAGAATCGAGAATTAAAGTTTTACCACGTTTTTAGCTTGTGGTCCACGGTTGCCTTCTTCGATTTCGAACTCAACTTCTTGACCTTCGTCAAGAGTTTTGTAGCCTTCACCTTGGATAGCAGAGAAGTGTACGAATACATCGTTGCCACCTGGTACTTCGATGAAACCGAAACCTTTTTCGCCGTTAAACCATTTTACTTTACCTGTAACTGTCATACTGTGAATCCTCCTAAAAGTTAAACAAAAATTAATATGTAATTTATTTCCTACATGGAAAATAAAATTCACACATTATCAAGCATCAGAGTTTTACATATTATCCTTTGGTGATTGATAATATGTGAATTTAAATTAATTAATTTTGTTCTTATATTTTAATATAACTGATTATATCGTACAAATCGAAAAATAACAAGATTCTAAATGAAAATTTTCCAAAATGATGCATAGTTTTTTATATATTGTATAGTGTGAATTTGATGAAAATTTTGTAGGAAAGAATACGGAAAAAAGGTGTAAAAATAAGGAAAATGGACAAACTTCTAACTAGTTGAACTACATAAAAGGAGAATGTCTTTACTATGAAAAAATATATTTTGGCTTTGATGATCCTATCATTAACTAGTGGATGCATGGTAAATGATAGAGAGGTAGAAAAAGAGGCAATTGAAGCCTCACTAACAAGTATGGTCGATGTTCAGGCAACCTTGGCAGAGATATTGACATTGTTAAATCAGTTTGAAAAAGATCTTGAAAAGAAACCCAACAAAGAGACCATCCATGAATATGGGCAACGAATCGAAGACAAGTGGGATACCATTGAGAAAAAAGTCGAATCGAAGTTCCCTGAAGATTATGTAATAGTAGAAAAAAGTCTCTATCCTCTTATTGGAGAGGCAAAATCACCTGTCTATAATCTAGATAAAGTGAAGAGCAATTTAAAAGAATCTCAAACAAAATTAAGTAACCTTCAAAAAAAATGGCAAGCACAATAAAATATCTGGGAAATTTTGAGTCCGTTACCAAGTATTATTACTTGAGCGGGCTTTTTATTTCGTTTAATATAAATCTCGTATTCAAGATAATTAAATTAAAAGTATATCTCTAACATTTTATTTACAAGGAGCGAATCATCATGACAAAGGTTTTATACGTAAAAGCTAATCCGAAAGAAGATCACCAATCATTTTCAGCTCGAGTTGCGAATGATTTTCTTGATGCTTATAAAACAGAACATCCAGAAGACATGGTTGAGGTTTTGGATTTATACAATAGTTTTATTCCATTAATAGATGGAGACGTGTTACAAGCTTGGGGTAAACTTGCAAATGGCCACGAATTAACGGATGATGAAGCATCCAAAGTAAGCCGACTTGGATATTTGGTTGATCAATTTCTTGCTGCAGACAAAGTCGTATTTTCCGCTCCAATGTGGAATTTTGGTTTCCCTCCATTAATGAAGGCTTACTTGGATGCAGTTTGTGTGGCTGGAAAAACGTTCAAGTATACAGCGGAAGGTCCAGTTGGATTAGTCGAAGGTAAAGAGGTTCTTATGATTGAAGCACGTGGTGGAATTTATTCTGAAGGACCAATGAGGCAAGTTGAACACACTGAAAGCTATTTTAAAACGGTTATGAATTTCATCGGAATTTCACAAGTGCAAACAATCATCGTCGAAGGAGTTGCTCTTGACCCGTCAAAGGCTGAGGATATCTATCACGCAGCAGCTTCAAAAGCTAAGGAATTAGCTTCACAATTCTAATATCTTACTTTACTAGGGCCATCTGCGGGGATGGCCTTTTTTATTTAGAAAAAAACCAACTATGGTTTATTCAAAAACTTTCTTGTTCAAATCGTTAATGTATAATACAATTATTGGTAACTGGATTGAACGGAGGAATGTAGTGAAATGGAGAATTAATCTTATCTTATAGAGGCAGAGCATAAGGACCGAATGCAAAAGATAGGATAAGACTGTCCATTTTCATACATTCAAGTATTCTATATGGAATAGGATTATTGCTTTGCCCATTTATCTGAAGATTTAAATGGGGAGGTATTTTCTTGAAAAATACTAAATTAATTATGGTTGAAGGAATTTGGGGGTCAGGTAAAACAATCACGGCTCAAATTATTCAAAAAAAGCTTTTGAATAGAAGGAAGAAACATGAATTATTTCTTGAAGGAAATTTAAAGCACCCAGCTGATTATGATGGGGTCGGGTATTTGAATATAGATGAGTACGAGGAATTAACAAGAAAGTACCAGGATTTTGGGACCATCATACGAAATTACACGGAAGAAAGAGAAGGTAATAGATTGGTTTATTATAAAAGGATGGTACAAGAAAACCATGATGTGCCACCGGAGGTTACTTCTTTCGTCTCCCAATTTGATGTGTATGATGGGAATTTGCCCATAGAGACACATATGAATCTTGTACTTTCAAAATGGAAAGAGTTTGCTGAAATTGCGAAAGAAACGGATAAAATTTGGACTTTTGAGTGTTGCTTCTTGCAAAATCCAATGACTGCCATGTTGGCAAAGTACAATGCAACGGATGAGGTAATAAAAATATATATGCAAGCTTTGGCAGAAATCATTGCGCCTTTGGATCCAGCTTTAATATATCTTTATCAAGATGATATAAAAAAAACTTTTGAAAAAGCCTGCCATGAAAGGCCGATTGAATGGGTCAATGGCGTAACTCATTATGTCACAAGCCAAGGGTATGGAAAAGCAGAAGGATTGGAAGGTTCACTTGGAACCATAGCATGGTTAGAGAAGCGGAAACAGTTGGAATTGGAGGTTCTTTCCATTCTTCCATTTGAATCATTGATCATGGATAATAGCGATCAAAATTGGAATCGGATCAATAAAGAAATTGATCAATTATTAAACTTATAATTAAGTAGAGGATGGGCTCATCTGGCCCATCCTCTTTATTTATATCCTTTTTTCAAAGCATTCGACAACGGTATGCTTGAACGGTTTATCCATGTAATAGTTAAAGCCCAGACGCTCCCAAAATTTTCTTGCAGGAACATTTTCTTTTAGAACCGCCAATCGAAGGATCTCAACCCCTCTTTCCTTCATTTGTTGCTCATAGAGTAGGTATGCACTTGTTCCGTATCCATAGCCTTTGTAGTCTTCGTGAATCATCAATAATCCAAGCCAAGGATACCGATCCTTCTCATTACACATCATGTAATCAATCAGTCCTATATAGGTATCATCTGCTTTGATGAAAAAGGGCTCAGATTTTCCATTAATCAAATCTTCTTTAACCTCTACTGTTGACCTAGTTTCATGTCCATTTTCCATTTTGTTATAGGCTCTGTTAGAATTGACAATTTCCTCGGCAATGTAAATGTTTTCTTCTGTTAGATTTTCAAACGTAACCATGTTAAACTCCTTTCGCTTACTCAAATTCAATTGTACACAGAATCAAAGATAGTGAAAAGCAGTTTTCCTGAAAATTGGAAGATTATACCTGAGTTTGGTAAGGTTTTTAGTAACAATAAAAGGGTATATATATGGTAGACCAAATATAAAGGAAGTGATCGGAATGAAAAGAAGATTGTTAAAAAGAGTTGCGGTCGCAGTCATGCCTTTCGTAATTAAAGGTGCAACGGATTACTGGAGAAAACGAAGGATGACAAAAACTTTAATGAAATAAAAAACGAGCCAATTAATTGGCTCGTTTCAGTTTGTCGAAAAAAGGTATCGAGAGTACGCTCTCTCGATACCTTTTGACATTTTTGATATGCATGGTAGGCGAAAAGGTTGATTTCCGCTCCAGCCGCTTGCTTTCCGGGGGGCGTTCGCCGAGCCTCCTCGTCGCTACCGCTCCTGCGGGGTCTCGCCTGTATCGCTAATCCCCCAGGAGTCAAACGCCTTCCGCTCCAATCAACTTCTCTAGTTCTTAGTTAACTTCTTTCATTGTAAAAGAAAAAAGACTGTAGGCAAAAATGAAAGTGGATGAAGGAGACAAAATTGGGGAGAGGTTTTATGTAGGTACGCCTAACTATGCTATAAAGATTTGAAGCATTAAACGGTTAAAAAACAGAATAAAGGAAATAATTATGGAACAAACAAGTAATGAGGTATCCATACCATGAATGAAAATCATACAGATTCAAATTTAATTAAAGGTTTATTATGGGGAACAGCTTTAAGTATTCCACTTTGGTTGTCCTTTTTCGGATGGATTCAAATATTATTTAATGTTATCAAATAAGGATTCATATTAAACTTTTCAAAAACTATCCTCTTACCTCTAATTCTCCCTCTGTTTTTTTCCATATACTCCATGGACATTGTCATCATTAACAAGGCTCGTTTTTTCTGCTTTATCAAATGTTCTTTTTTATTGATCCAAATTGGCATAGCCCGAACAGGGTTTGTGTGATCGAATACAAGGTTCATTCTCCGTTCTAGTTTGACATTCAGTAGCCAATGCATTAGTGGATGTGATATATTTTTTAAGTTAGTAATGAATCAGAACAACCAGATTACTATTTATTTTATATGATAAAGGATGTTAAGAATGAAGTCTTCTATAAAGGATGAAGTACAATCCAGAAAAACGTTTGCGATCATTTCCCACCCGGATGCAGGGAAAACTACGCTTACAGAAAAACTACTGTTATTCGGTGGGGCCATTCGTGATGCCGGTACAGTAAAAGCCAGAAAAACAGGGAAATACGCAACCTCCGATTGGATGGAAATTGAAAAGCAAAGGGGAATTTCCGTTACATCCTCTGTGATGCAGTTTGATTATGACGGGTTCCGTGTCAATATCTTGGATACCCCAGGTCACCAAGATTTCAGTGAAGACACCTACCGTACGTTGATGGCAGTGGACAGTGCTGTCATGATTGTTGATTCTGCTAAGGGGATTGAGGATCAAACGATTAAACTATTTAAAGTTTGTCGCATGCGTGGCATTCCTATTTTTACATTCATTAATAAAATGGACCGTCAAGGTAGAAATCCTCTTGATATTCTAGCTGAGTTAGAAGAAGTATTAGGAATTGAATCGTATCCAATGAACTGGCCAATCGGTATGGGGAAAGATTTCTTAGGTATTTACGATCGTTTCAACAACAGAATTGAACAATTCAAAGAAGAAGACAATCGTTTTATTCCTTTAAATGAAGAAGGGGAAATCGATGGAGAACATCCGATTAAGCATTCTCAGCTTTATGAGCAAACATTAGAAGAAATTCTATTGTTAAGCGAAGCAGGAAACGAGTTTTCTGAGGAAAGAATTGCTAACGGTTTGTTGACTCCGGTATTTTTCGGGAGCGCATTAACTACCTTTGGTGTTCAGACCTTCCTTGATGCTTACTTGAAATTCGCTCCGTCACCACAACCTAGAAATGCGTCTACTGGAGAAATTGACCCGCTTTCAGAGGATTTCTCTGGATTCATCTTTAAAATTCAAGCAAATATGAATCCAAAGCACCGTGACCGAATCGCGTTCCTCCGAATTTGTTCAGGGAAATTTGAACGTGGAATGACCGTTAACTTGAGCCGTACAGGAAAAACTGTCAATCTATCATCATCCACTCAATTCATGGCTGATGACCGTAATACAGTAAATGAAGCGGTGAGCGGTGATATCATTGGCTTATATGATACTGGGAATTACCAAATTGGAGACACGTTGACCACTAGTAGAGACATGTATCAATTTGAACGTTTGCCTCAGTTCACACCTGAATTATTCGTTAAGGTATCTGCAAAGAACGTATTGAAACAAAAGCACTTCCATAAAGGAATCCACCAACTCGTGCAAGAGGGTGCAATACAGCTGTTTAAGACTGTCACGATGGAAGAGTATTTATTAGGCGCAGTTGGTCAACTTCAATTTGAAGTATTTGAACACCGTATGCGGAACGAATATAACACTGAAGTCATCATGGAACGTGTTGGCTCCAAGATCGCCCGGTGGGTTGAAGATGAAAAGGTCGACGAAAGACTGACAAACTCTAGAAGTATTCTGGTTAAAGATCGTTTTGAACAGTATGTATTCTTGTTTGAAAATGATTTTGCTCTTAGATGGTTCTCTGAGAAGAACCCTGATGTAAAGCTGTATAATCCAATGGATTCAAAATAAGAAGAAATCCCCTCAACAGTTATATAGCTGGAGGGGATTTTTGTTATCATGAATAAATGTTTAGGCTGTTTTCGTATTAGGTGCAAGCATAAATCCATATATGTATAAAGGGACCACTGTTATGATGCTGATACATAATCTTGGATATCCAGTAACTCCATATGTAGTACCGCATTTTTTACATTGGATTGATTTATAAGCTAAAAGTATGGACCGAAAAATATCATCCAATTAAATGGATGATTACACTTTTGCATGCTAAACTTTCCTCCATCGCACTAAAAAATAGAATAAAATCCCTTATCCATCAAACACTATAATGACTTTATCATGGGAGGTTAATTGGATGGATGTTATGCGTGTAAAACAAATTCTATCTTCTTCAGCTGATATCGATGTAAGATATCATGGCACTTCAGTTTGGATCGATCAACTGCATGAAGATGGAAGAACGGCAACCGTACACTTAAGAGGTCCTTTAGAAGAAAGAACCCAAGTAAATATTGCTGAGCTTGAAGAAGCATAATTTTTGTTCCACCCTTATTTCAAGGGTGGATTTATTTTATTTACGGAAGACTATGTTTGTTTAACAGAGACATTCATGTAAAAAAAATTCACAAATTGGCGCATGAAAATACATGTAATGCCTTAATATAGAAGTTGTTTTTAGGCTAAGCCTTTGAATCTATTTCTGATGAGTGGCTTATTTGCTTGATGTTCATTTTCTTCATGTTGAGGGTGTGGGCAATAATTCCAATTATGATAAAAAGTATGCCTAGGTTTGCAAGACCAGATGGTAAAGGACTTGCTAAGAAAGAAGCCTCTCCTGCAATAACGAATAGAATTTGGGTAGATTGAGTAGCCTCCACAGAAGCTAGCTTAGCTTGATGATTCCTCACTCGATTAGTAGCTATAAAGAATAATGTCGTAGCGATTACACCTGAGCAGATTGCCACAACCAAAGATTGAATCACTTGGCTGGAGCTAGGGGCACCTACTTTTATGTAAGCGAAACTACCGATAATCAACCAGAAGGGAAGACTTGCTAAAGTCATACCAAAAACTCGCTGAAACGTATCTAGCCTACCATCGCATAGTTCCATCATTTTTCGATTTCCAAGTGGATATGCAAATGCAGCGATTACAACTGGTAAAATTCCTAATGCAATCTCAGATACGGATAATTTACTTGCATTTTGTTGTTGAATGAACAGAACGCCAATCAAAATAATAGAGGATATTGCAAGAGCTTTTTTTTCTATAGAATGTCTTTGTTTGATTGTTCCTGAAGAAGTTTGAACGACAGTATAAAAAATGGGGGCTACTAATAGGCCTGCTACTATAGTAAATTGCCATGTTCCTGCAATTAACCAGCCTGGTCCATAGGTTGCGGCATAAGTGATCGGTGCGTAAAAAAGGACAAAGCCTACAAAGCTCCATCCTAACCATTCTAATGGAGCTTTTTTTAGCTCTTTAAAAACTTGGCTTCCATTTTTTCTTATTAAAACAATCATTAATAAGAAAGGTAGCATGAAAAGAAATCTTAAGGAGGAGCTCCACATCCAACTCCCTCCTGACAGTTCCATAGATCGGTTTAGTACAAATGTAACTGCAAAAAACATAGATGAAATAATGCCCAGTGTTATTTCTTTCAAAATTAAGCACTCCTTTCTGAAAGTGGGTATACCACCATATAAATAGGTTACAGTATAACAGTTTTAGAAGGAATATTAATATTAATTTCGAAATGTAGTTCCCTTAAATATAATTCAATAATATTGGTTATTTGAAAAAAGAACTTGACCCGCCGTAGGATATCCGTTATATTACTAATATACTTTAACGCTTAAAAGCGTCTAAGTACAAAATAGAATATCCTCTTGTCAGCAGTTTGAAGTAATGATTCTGGAGGCAGCAAAAAGAAACCGGACGGTTGATGCGAGTCCGGGCTACAGATGATTGAAATACACCTGCATGCATTCGAACAAGAATTATAAGAGTGGTTGCTTTATATTTAAGCAGCAATTAGGGTGGTACCGCGAAGCTTCTTCGTCCCTATGTGGAGATGAGGCTTTTTTGTGTTGTAGTTCATACGTGGGGCTAGTAACACATAGCCAATTCGACTTTTCGTAATAAACATATATCTTGGGAAGGTTGGTTAATTATGCAACTAGAAGATGCAAAGGTTAAATTGTCAGCTTTTGAAGCTGGAGTGTTAATTATTTTGATATTAGGAATCATCAGCAGTGGAATTATTTTTCTCGGTGTTGTTCCACATTTGCCTATCATATTGTCTATCATTCTGTTAATGGCGTACGGAAGATGGAAGGGACTTAGCTTTGGGGAGTTAGAAGGTGGATTAATTAAAGGCGCTTCAACTGGGTTAGGAGCGGTTTATATTTTCTTCTTCATAGGAATGTTGATCAGTAGCTGGATGGCGAGTGGAACCATTCCAACATTAATGTACGGTGGATTTAAGTTATTTTCAGGTACACCTATTTATCTTGCGGCATTCATTATATGTTCAGTGCTTGGAATTAGTATTGGCAGTGCTTTTACAACAGCAGCAACACTTGGGGTAGCTTTTCTCGGAATGGCTGCTGCAATGGATGCTTCACTTGCAATTATGGCTGGAGCGGTAGTTTCAGGAGCGTTTTTAGGTGATAAAATGTCTCCGGTATCTGATACTACAAATTTAGCTTCAGGTACTTTTGGGGTTCCTCTCTTCGAACATATAAAAAACATGCTTTGGACAACTGTCCCAGGATTTATTTTATCAGGAATATTATTTTGGATCCTGTCTCCAGGAACCGAAACGAAAACTGGAGAGATTGAGAACTTCATACATGCACTAGAAACCGAAACATCAATTGGATGGACAAGCATGATCCCATTCATTTTAGTGACTGTATTTGCAATTAGAAAAGTTTCTGCTATTCCAACATTATCTGTTAGTATTATTAGCGCAATCATTATTAGTTTTATTAATACTAATGAGATGACTCTATCAAAAATGTCATCGATTCTATTTTCTGGATTTGTTATGGAAAGTAAATTTGAGCAATTGAATGTCATCCTCTCAAGAGGAGGAGTAGAAAGCATGATGTTTTCTATATCACTAGTCATGCTTGCTCTCGGCTTAGGTGGATTATTATTCTTGCTTGGAATTATTCCAACTTTACTTGCATCGATTGAAAGGTTTTTAACAAGTACATTTAAACTCGTATTGTCAACTGTAATGTCTGCTATTTCAATTAATGTATTAATAGGAGAGCAATATTTATCAATATTACTACCTGGTAACACCTTCCAAAGTCATTTTGAGAGAATGAAGCTTTCTAAGAAAACATTATCTAGGGCATTAGAAGACGCTGGTACGGTTATTAATCCTTTAATTCCATGGGGCGTGTCTGGGGTATTTCTATCAGAAGTTTTAGGTGTATCAACACTTCAATATGCACCATTTACATTTTTCTGTTTGCTATGTCCAATCCTGACATTAGTCAGTGCAGCTACGAATATTGGTATTGGTAAACAGGCTAGACACAGTACAATTGCTCAATTAGACTAGACTTAATAATAATTATTTTCAGAGGGTGACCTAAAAGGTCTGACCCTACTAGAACATTAAGTTAACAGATAAATAAAATAAAAATACAAAAAACGAGCCTTTTGAATATTTAAAGGGCTCGTTTTTGTTTTTATTAATGAATTTTAAACAAGAGATAAGGATTAATGAAACAATTTAATAGACTTCTATTAATCTAACCCATGTTATATCGACGGAAAAATAAGTTTATCAGCGAATTCGGGAACACAAAAATATCCAAATCTGACTTCCAAGTCACTGACTACATAAGTTATCTAGTAGTCCTTTTACATTGAAAACAGATGGCAGTTTAGATATAGTGAATCTATATGGTTTTTTTATGGAAAATATGACTATCGGGTCAATACTATCCTTATATATATATATTTACTTAAATTGGTAACAAATTTTTTAAAAAAGCGATTTTTGGGTATCGTAGGTATTTGTGTGTTGAACAGCAGTATTTTTATAAACGCTGTTCATTAATCCTATTATCTAATGTTATTTTGATAAGGCAACAAGAAGAGTGAAGAAATAACGACAATGGTCTCCATCGAAAGTAGTATTTACGGAGGTACGAGAAATTTAAGACATATTCAAACTCCTTAGAAAATAAGGAAATTTGAATAGTCCACTATTTAGGATGTGAAATAAATGAATGATAAAAAAGCATTAATTTTAGATACAGCATTGGAACTGTTTTCAGAAAAAGGATACCATTCTACATCAATGCAGGACATTGCTACCAAATGCCAAATAGCTAAAGGATCCTTGTATACGTATTTCCAATCAAAAGACGAGTTGTTTATGTCCATCATTAAGGAAAGCTATGTTACTTTTACGGCTAAAATGATGGAGGTTGAACGTGAAACAGATTTAACGGTGCAAGAAAAATTCGAAAAACAACTATATTACCAATTGAATAATTTCATGAAGTACCGAGATTTCATTCAAAAGCATATGCAAGATCCATCCGTATTCAAGAATAAAGACATGGGTGCATATATGATGGAAATGAGGACTAAGTCCTTGAAATGGACAGTTGATAGAATCATTAAATTATATGGGAATGAAGCAAGGGAAGTTTCCTTTGATGCGGCTGTCATCTTTAGTGGCATTATGAAGGAATATGTTTTTATCCTATTATTCGATGTTAAGGAACAGGATTTGTATCGACTAGCCCGTTTCTTGATGAGTAAATTAGATGACATTGTGACAGGTTCCCTGAAGAAAAAAGATCATTATTTATCAGAAAGCAATTATTTGCAATTCCTTATGGCTGAAGAGAGACAGGGAATATCTAAACATGAGAAAATGCAGAGTTTAATTAAAGAATTGAAAGAGTTATCCGAAAGTCTGGATCTTGGGAAGGATAAAATGGAATTTGTCCAAACGGCAATCAAAACGATTGAAGAACAAATCGATGCCCAGGGCAAAGAAAAGGAAGTCCTTATTGAAGGGATGTTGCTATATCTAGAAAAATGGAACATTCCTAAAATTCGTAATTGGGTCATATTGTTCCGTGAGCATATATAAGGTATTCTGACAATCCTCTGCAACTAGAGGATTTTTTTCTTTTTATGAAGAATAGATTAGAACAGCACTATTTTTCAGGGGAAGAAGGGTGAACGATGTCTCATGTTTATTTCATGACAGGTTTTCCAGGTTTCATTTCCAATCAGTTGATCAGACAGTTGATTAATTCCGATCATGATTTCCAACAAGCATATATGCTTGTATTGCCTGCATTGGTGGAGAAGGCGGATGAAGAAATTCATACTATTCTGTCTGAATTGAATCTTCCTAAGGGTTCTATCAAAGTCATCAAAGGGGATATCTCAAAGGTAGGCTTGGAATTACATGAAACCTTTAATACTCAGCACATCACCCATGTATTTCACCTTGCAGCAATTTATGACTTGGCAGTCCCTGAAAAAATTGCATACGATATCAATGTCAATGGTACTAAAAACGTCAATGAATGGGTTAAAACCTTGACGTCATTAAAAAGGTATGTGTATTTTAGTACGGCATACGTAGCCGGCTTTAGGGAAGGAAAGCTATATGAACATGAACTTCTTAAGCCATCTGCATTCAAAAATCATTACGAAAAAACAAAATATGAAGCGGAAGTTTTAGTAGATCAACTGAAGTCAGAGCTTCCCGTGACCATTATCCGCCCTGGGATTGTAAAAGGTCATTCGATTACAGGGGCAACGAATAAATTTGATGGTCCTTATTTTATCTTGAACTTTTTGGATTCATTATCCTTCCTTCCGATAAAGCCTTATATAGGAAAAGGAAATGCCAAGATCAATCTTGTCCCGATTGACTTCATAATCCAATCGGTTGCATTCTTGTCATTTTTCGAAGGTGGGGAAGGAAAAACCTATCACTTAACCGATCCAAACCCTTATACGGCGTCCCAGGTGTATGATATGTTCGTTGAGGAATTATTTAAACAACGACCGATTGGCAGGCTCCCACTATCCTTAAGCAAAGCTTTTCTTTCAATTTCAACCGTTCGTAAATGGCTACATGTAGAAAAGGAAGCATTGGATTACTTTACATGGAAAGGCGATTTTGATTGTCAGCAAGCGAAACAGGATTTAGCTACAGCAGGTATCCAGTGTCCTGATTTTAAGGTAGGAGTCCCTTCCATGGTAAAGTTTTATCTGGATAATAAAGAAAATGAACAATACCAAATACAAATTAGGTAAAGGATGTTCTCATGAAACAAGCAGGAATGTTAAAAGTCCAGTCTCCTGTCACAGGTGAATTTATTGCCGAGATGTATGAGACTACAGTAGAAGAAACCACTTTTATGTATGAAAAGTCTAGAATGGCCTTTCCCAAATGGTCATCCTTGACAATCGATGAGAGATTGGGGTATTTCCATAAGCTTCGAAACATCATGGTCGAGCAAATGGATGAAATAGCACATAAGATTTCTTTAGACACAGGGAAGGTAAAGTTAGAAGCCCTCGTGGCAGATATCATGCCCGTTCTGGATTTTTTAAAGACTTTGGATAAAACCGCGAATAAAACCCTAGGTCGTCAGAAGGTTCCTACCCCTTTATTGTTAATGGGGAAAAAATCGTATATCGAATATATGTCAAGGGGGACAGTACTCGTGATCTCACCTTGGAATTATCCTTTCCAGTTGGCGATGGTCCCTATTTTAAGCGCATTAGTGGGTGGCAACTGTGTCATCTCTAAACCTTCGGAAGTCACCCCATACGTTGGGAAAGTGATGGAAGACTTGTTCAAATTGGCTGAGTTTCCAGAAGGAGTCATTTCGTTTGCCCATGGTGGAAAGGAGCTTGGGGCTGCTTTAACAGAACAGGGACCCGATTACATCTTCTTCACTGGTTCTGTCCGAACAGGAAAAGTCATTCAGCAGGTGGCAGCGAAAAAACTAATACCTACCACCCTTGAATTGGGTGGGAAGGACCCGATGATCATCCTTGCCGATGCCCATTTGAGACGTGCAGCAAAAGCGGCTGTATGGGGTGCATTCACGAATAGTGGGCAGGTTTGCATGAGTGTTGAAAGGGTATATGTGGACCGTTCAGTCTATGAGGAATTCTTGCATCTCGTAAAAGAAGAAGTGGCCAATATGAAGCAGGGGCAAAGTACTTCAGATGATGTAGGATCCATGACTTTTCCTGCTCAAATTGACATTGTGAGAACACATATTGAAGACGCATTATCACAAGGCGCTAGGCTCGAGACAGGAATTCCTCCACAACAGTGGAAGGAAGGCGATATGTATTTACCGATGATGGTCCTTTCTAATGTCTATAAAGGAATGAAAATCCTTAAAGAAGAGACGTTTGGTCCAATCATGCCTGTCGTGCCGTTTGATACAGTGGAAGAAGCAATCAAACTAGCTAATGACAGTGAATATGGATTGAATGCTAGCATCTGGTCTAGGGATATTCAAAAAGCCCAGCAAGTTGCCTCACAAATTGTGACTGGGGCGATTGTCATTAATGATGTTATTGTGACAGTCGCAAACCATAACTTACCGTTTGGCGGTGCCAAACAAAGTGGTGTTGGTAATTATCATGGGGAAGTAGGTCTCCGGATTTTTTGTCATGAAAAAGCGGTAATGATTGATCCAGGGCGGAAATCTAGTGAAATACAATGGTATCCTTATCATGGAAAATACGAATTGTTTTTAAGCCTTTTTAAAAGTTACTTTTCTAACCGTGTTAAATGGATTACATTTTTGAATTCTTTCCAGAAATTATTGAAGCTGTCAAAAAATAAATAATTTAGAAAAATTGAGGTGTTTTTGTTGCACAAAAGTTCCTCACTAAATATAATAAAACTGTAATGATATATATCATGTTCCTTTTCAAAGGGGAGTAGCGTTAGGGTTCGCCCTAAAACAAAGTCGTCAATTCATGGAAGTCCTTCCATCGGCTTTGTTGGCATATTTACATGTGCTCAGCAAGACCTTTGCCACTAGCGGCATCGGTCTTTTTTGTTGTTTTCAAAACTATTGGAACCAATCTCCCAAGTTTTGGATTGCAGCTAGTGGGAAAAAAGAAGAACACTAACTACAATTGGAGGTAGATTGAAAAATGGATGCTTCATTACTATTAGAGTATGGATGGGTATTACTCGTATTAGTCGGTTTAGAAGGTATTTTAGCTGCAGATAATGCGGTAGTAATGGCCGTTATGGTAAAACATCTTCCGAAAGAACAACAAAAAAAGGCATTATTCTATGGATTGCTGGGCGCATTCGTGTTTCGATTTGCAAGTTTATTCCTCATTTCCTTTCTAGTGGATGTTTGGCAGGTGCAGGCAGTAGGTGCGGGATATCTATTATTCATTGCAATTCATCACTTATATAAGAAATACACACATAAAGAAAAATTGTATGAAGAAGAAAAAACTGGTAAAGGTTCTGGTTTTTGGATGACCGTTCTCAAAGTAGAGCTGGCTGACATTGCATTTGCAGTTGACTCGATGTTAGCGGCAGTGGCTCTGGCAGTCACCCTTCCAAGAACAGGCTGGTTTGAAATCGGAGGCATTGATGGAGGGCAATTTTCGGTCATGTTCCTTGGAGGTGTCATTGGCCTTGTCATCATGCGGTTTGCAGCCAACGTCTTCGTGAAACTTCTGCATGATAAGCCATCTCTTGAAACAGCAGCATTTTATATTGTTGGATGGGTAGGAGTAAAACTAGCGGTGTTCACATTGGCCCATCCTTCGATTGCTGTCCTTGATGAACACTTCCCAGAATCCAAACCATGGAAACTATTTTTCTGGGGTGTTCTGATTGCAATAGTTATTGCAGGATTCTTACTTTCAGGAAGAAAGAGTGAAGTGAAGGAAGAAGGGTTAATGGAAAAATAAAACATAAAAGCTGACTTAATTATTAGTCAGCTTTTTTCTATAGCGATCAAATATATTTTCTAACCTTATAGACAGTTATTTACAAACAGTAATATACTTAGTATTACGAAATAACAATAATAAGGCTGTGATTAAGAATGTTACGAAATAAAAATATATGGATTTTAATGACCGGAGAGTTCATTGCGAATCTTGGGATGTGGGTAGGGATTATTGGGAACCTGGAATTCTTACAGAAACTTGTTCCTTCCGATTTCCATAAATCTTTAATATTGTTTGTTGGATTGTTTATTGGCGTATTATTCGGTCCGATGGCAGGAAGAATTATTGATCGAACCTCTAAAAAGAAAGTGATGATCTATGCAGGCCTTGCAAGGATATTAGCTGTGATGTTTATGTTTGTTGCTATTTGGACAGAACAAGTGCTGTGGATGAGTGTTTATATGCTGGTCCTTGGAATATCTGCTGCTTTTTATTTCCCTGCTTTACAGGCAGCAATCCCTCTTATTGCAAAAGATGAACAGCTGATGAGTTTAAATGGCTTACATATGAATGTGGGAACCATCGCAAGGATAATAGGAACGGCCTTAGCTGGTATGTTGCTGCTGTATATTTCGTTATTCAATATGTATTTCCTAACACTTTTATCGTACGTACTAATATTCGTTTGTACTTTAATGCTAAATATCAAGGAAGATCTTCCAAAGCAAAGCACAGCCAAGTCATCTAAACAAAAAGGGGGTTTCAAAGAGGTCTGGCCGGTTATCAAGTCCAATCCACCCGTATTATTGGGATTAGTGCTGATGTTAGTCCCGACCATGTTTATCGGAAGTTTTAATTTGATGGTTTTGAAAATCAGTGAAATGCAGCATGACCCTACTATAAAAGGCTGGCTCTATACGACCGAAGGAATCTCCTTTATGATTGGAGCTTTTTTCATTAAGCGTTTCTCACCTGGTCGAGATTCAGTGAAGATTTTAATGATATGCGCAGCAGGCATAGCATTTTCACACTTGTCGTTGTTTTTTGCAGATGACAAAATCCCTTCAATCATTTCATTTGCTATCTTTGGGATTGCCGCAGGATCGTTTTTCCCAGTAGCTGCAACGATGTTCCAAACAATGGTGAACAGAGAATATCACGGTCGCTTTTTCTCATTCCGAGGTATGATGGATCGGATTCTTTTCCAAATTATTCTGGTGAGTGCAGGTTTCTTCTTGGATACGATTGGCTTTAAAAACATGGTCCTATGTTACGGAGGATTATCGATGGCACTTGTCATTGCATTTGCAATTCGACAAAAACGGTCGAAAACCGTAATAGAAAATCAAACAAGTTCAATGTGATAGTGAAAAACCTTTACCAATGGTAAGGGTTTTTTTATGTGCCTATTCAAAATGGTGTTTCTCATATAGAAAGATTATCCCGAATATAAAAAGATTTATTTTCTATATATCTTTTAAAAACTCCTTTATATCAGCGTTTTAGACTGTAGGACAATAGTTTGTTTTATTTTTTCACAAACTTTAACCCCCATAAAAATTTTGTCACATGGCGTATTTGTTTCATGAAATATATTTCATACAAAAATTACAAAATCTTATGAGGTGCTTAAACATGAAAAAAGATCCTGTACGCAACGTGAAAAATTTAAATAAGGTAGCGAAGTCTACATTAGCTTTAGTATTAGCTGGAACATTCACTTTCTCTGGAGCATTCTCCGCTTTAGCTGAAGAAAACACTGAAACGAAAACTGTACAAACTGTAGATTTAAATGAAACAGCTGAAAAAGTAGAAGCACCAGCATTAGTTCCTGGAGATTTCTTATACTTCACAAAAACGCTTATCGAAAAAATTCGTTTAGCTTTGACTGTAAACGATGTAAAGCAAGCAGAGTTACTTTCTAAATTTGCTTCTGAGCGTCTTGCTGAAGCTCAGGCATTATTTGCAGAAGGAAAACAAGAAGAGGCTATTGCAACTCTTAAAAAAGCAATGGGCGACATGGAAGCGGTTGAAGACGCTGTAAAAACTGAAGAACCAAAAACAGAAGAAACAACAGATTCTGTTAAAGAAGAAGAAACAACTTCAGGCGATACTGCTGATAAAGTAGAAGACGAGCAAAAAGAAGATGCTGAAGATACAGATAAAGAAGAAACAGATAAAGAAGAAACAGATAAAGAAGAAACAGATAAAGAAGTAACAGACAAAGAAGAAGGTACGGAAACTACTCCTGCTGAAGAGACAAAAGAAATTGAAGAAATCAAAGACATGATGCGTCAAAACATTATCGCATTAAAAGCAGTTTTGGCAAAAATGGAAGAAAGAAACATCGGAAGTGAAAAGGCTCGTGCTGCTATCGAAAAAAATATTGAAAAATCATATAAGAAGCTAGCTAAAAAGCTTGCAAAAATCGAAAAGAAATATGCTGAAAAAGAAGAAGACACAACTACTACTGAGCCTGTAACAGAAGAAACAACAAAAGAAGAAACTACTACTGATACAACAACAACTACAGAAGATACAACAAAAGAAGAAACTACTGTAGTTCCAGTTGTTAAACCTGTTAAAAAAGAAGTACAAAAACCAGTTAAAGTAAAGCATGAAAACAAGAAAGAAAAAGTTGAAAAAGAGAAAACTGTAAAGCCAGTTAAGCATGAAGTGAAAAAACCTGAAGCTCCAAAAGTGAAACATGAGAACAAAGGTAAAAATGACGATCGTAATCATGGGCAAAAAGGTAAAGAACAAAGAAATGAAAATAGCCAAGGTAATGGCAAATCAAACCAAGACAAGAATGATGATAAGTAAGGTATAATTGGCCTATAAGCAACTGAAAAGATAGTCCATTTGGAACTGTCTTTTCAGTTGTTTACCCTTAAAATGATAATATCGAAACTTTAGATGTTAGAATGAATTGAGGTGAGGCCAATGCTAAGTTTATTATTTTCAGCTTTAAGTAGCAAAAAAAGGAATTTAGAAGAATCCATACTAAAGATACAAGATGGCGATCTTCATTTACGAAATGAAATAATCAAATCATTTAAGCCATTTATCGCGAAAACAGCATCTTCAGTGTGTAGAAGATATATAAGAGAATCAGATGATGAATTTAGCATTGGTCTTATCGCTTTTAATGAAGCACTTGATAAATATGACCGTGAAAAGGGTAGTTCACTCATCTCCTTTGCAGAAACGCTAATCAAGCGAAGGGTCATTGACTATTTACGCAGTCAGTCACGCAAGCAACAAGATTTACTTATCGATATGCAAAGTAGTGATGAAGAGGAGCAAGCGCAAAATTACCTTGAAGCGGAACAGTCAATGCAACAATTTCAGATTGAGCAAGAATCACTAAAAAGAAAAGAAGAGATCTTGCAATATACAAAAAGCTTAAAGGAATTTGATGTTTCATTTTCAGATTTGGTGGACTGCTCACCTAAGCACGCAGACTCTAGACTAAGTGCCATTTATATCGCGAAGACATTGATTAACGATCCAGAAATGCTTCAGGCATTATATGAAAAAAAGAGATTGCCGATCAAGCAGCTGGAAAGCAAGGTTGATGTCAGCAGGAAAACGATTGAGCGTAATAGAAAATATATCATAGCGCTTGCCATCATTTTATGCGGGGATTTTATATATTTAAAGGATTATTTAAAAGGGGTGCAGGATTTATGAGAAAGGGAATTATCATGGAAGTTGACAATCATTTTGTCACTTTGCTTACCCCTGAAGGTGAATTTCTAAAAACCAAAAAAACATATAGAGACCGACCATATATGGTTGGAGAAGAAATTGCTTTTTCACCCATGATGCAAAAAAAAGTGAATAAATGGATACATTATTCAGGACCTAAAACACTAATAGCTGGTATGGTCGCCTGCTTGATACTTTTCTTCTCCCTCTTCCCAGCATTCAACCAAGATGAAGTATATGCTTATATGACCATCGAAGAGAATCCAGGTGTTGAAATGGCACTGGATGAAGACCTTAACGTGATTAAGTTAAGAGCATTGAATAAAGAGGGTAAAAGTATTATCTCAGGAATTGAGGAGTGGGAGGACAAAAGTGCAACGGCAGTCTCCCAATTGATACTTAATTCAATGAAAGACAATGGCTATTTAAAGAATCCTGATCAAGTAATTTTATCTACAGTTGGGCTTAAGGACAAGGAAAAGAAGGAACAGCTTGTTCTGTCCGTACAAAAAAGCTTACCAGTTACAAGTGAAGTCACAGTGGTAGAAGCTACAAAAAAAGAACGTAAAATTGCCAAAAAACAAGGTGTTTCCACTGGGCAGTATGTAAAGTCTAAGACAGTTGAAAAAGCAAAGCAAGTTATTAAAAAAGAACCACAAACAAAATCGGCTCCTTCTACTACAAATAAAGTAGATAAAAACATTCCGGTTAATCAATCTTCCGTTCCTAATCAAAAAGAAAATGTTAAGAAAGATTTGCACCCTGGCAAGCCAGCAACTGGTACAAATCCAAGGTCAAATGATAAAAATCATTCTAACAAGAATGACAAACCTAGAGGTAATGATTCTCATTCTAACGGTAAACAGGAAGAGAAGGGTTCATATGACCATGGTGAAAAAAAAAGTAGTCATGTGAAAACAAAAGGAAAAAGTGACAAAAACGATAAGATGTCCCAAAATCGCTCAAAGAATTACCATCATAATAATGGTAAACAAAATAATAACTACGACCGAGACGATGATGACAAGGATTCTGATCGAGACAAGAAAAAATATTATAATCAGGATTAAACCAATAAAGACCCCGGCACATGTCGGGGTCTTTTGCCATTCTTATTTAATTATTGTCCACGAAGTTGAGATTGTGCTTGTTGTACTAAACGTTTCGTAATTTCTCCACCTACAGATCCATTTGAACGAGAAGCTGTGTCAGAGCCTAATGAAACCCCAAATTCTTGTGCAATTTCATATTTATATTGATCCAATGCTTGCTCAATTCCTGGAACTAGTAGTTTATTTGAACTTCTTGCCATTATGTTTCACTCCTCTATTTTATTGACAGGTATGTAACCTGTATCACTAGTATGAGTTGAAGGAAAAGGGATTATGTTTAATGAAAATCAATGTTTGGTGGAAGGATATCCTTATATTGTGAATGCTGGAACGATTTGATGTAGTTTGGAATCAGGTTTGTTTAGGGTAGATTAATTGCATCATATTACAGGTAGGGGAGAATTATGGATTTAAAAGATGGGAAAGCATTTTGGTCGAATATTAATACCCATAAAAGTCATTTCAGCCCGTTGGAAGAAGATGTCGAATGTGATGTTTGCATTATTGGAACAGGGGTTTCAGGTGCGAATGCTGCCTATTTTTTGGCTGAAACAGGTTTGAAAGTGGTGGTTGTCGATAAACGAGGGATCGGAGAAGGAAGCACTAGTGCAAATACGGGCTTGCTTCAGTATTCCAATGATAAAACATTAACTTCCACCATTCAAAGCTTTGGTGAAGATATCGGTTTTCGGCATTATCAATTATGTTTTGATGCCATTGAATTGTTGAAAAAGTCAGTTGTCCCTAGTTTGGATGAAGATCCTGATTTTATTATAAGAAAAAGTCTTTATTTAGCTTCATCTAAAAAGGATAAGCCTTTACTGGACAAAGAGTTTGAACTATTTAAGAAATTTGGCTTTCCTGTCGAATATTACGATCAAAACATGATTGAAAAGAAGTTTGGCTTTTCTCGTCCTGCAGCTTTGGTTACCGACAATGATGCAGAAGTTAATCCATATCGACTAGTTCACTCATTGTTACAGTACGCCCATAAAAAAGGGACTCGTGTACATCCCTATACCCGTATTAATGGAAAAAAGCTCAGCCAGGATCAATCGGTTCTTTATACGGAAAACGGATATGAGATCAGAACGAAATACGTCATTTTTTCAACTGGATATGAAGCACAGGAAGAAAAACGTGACCCTAATGCCATAATTGTTTCATCCTACGCCATCGCCACTAATTCCTTATCGGAAAGTGATATGTGGTATGAACGGATGATGATTTGGGAAACAGACCGCCCCTATATTTATGCTAGAACAACTAGGGATCATCGAATCATAATGGGTGGATTGGATGAGAAGACTTCATTTGTTGAGAAACGGGAGTCCATGTTGCTTCATAAACGAGATCTACTCCTCGACATGATAGGAAATTACTTCCCGAATGTTGTAGGGAAAATTGAAGCGGAATTTTATTGGGGAGCTTTTTATGGAGAGACACATGATGGTCTACCGACTATCGGAATATATGAAGATTATCCGAATAGCTATTTCATGCTTGGCTACGGAGGAAATGGGACCGTTTATAGTATCATCCTGGCACAGATCATTAGGGATTTAATCACTAAAGGGAAACATAATGATATTAATATTTATTTGAAAGAAAGACCGTCTTCTAAAGGATCTGTTCTTAGTCATGAATAAAAAAAGCGGCTAACACTTAATTTGAATGGTGTTAGCCGCTTTTTTGGATTCAAAATTTTTATTGCTTTATAGCCTCTACTAAGAAATCAACGATATGAAGGGCGCGAACTTGTGGACTCATTCCTTCTCTTTCGATTCCTAGTTTCATTTGTAACAAACAACCTGGATTTGCAGTGATGACTGTATTAGCAATAACCGCTTTCGTTTTCTTCATCTTATCATCCAATATCTTCATCGACATTTCCGATTCTACAATATTATAGATTCCGGCTGATCCACAGCAACGATCTGCATCCTGCATTTCTCGAAACTCAATCCCATGAATCGATTTTAACAATAGCCGAGGTGCAGAGGATGTTTTCATGACATTCCGTAAGTGACAGGAATCCTGGTACGTTACAATTTGATGGGGTAGAGATAAATTATAGTTATGATGAAAATCTAGTTCAATTAAAACTTCGGTAATATCCTTTAATTTAGAAACGAATTCCTTAGCTTTGTCCTTCCACATTGGTTCATCATGCAATAAATGATCGTATTCAATTAGAAAAGCACCACATCCACCAGCATTCGTGATGATATAATCAACTTCCAGCTCATGGAATTCTTGAATATTCCGTTTTGCCAAATCTTTTGCACCAGATTTCTCTCCGCTGTGTCCGTGCAAAGCCCCACAACATGCTTGTGCCTTAGGGATGACTATTTCACAACCTGCCAATTGCAAAAGCTTCATTGTATTATTGTTCGTTTCCATAAACATCGTATCCATTAGACAGCCAGAAAAGAATGCTACTCGTTTTTGTTTGGTAGCGATAGCCTCTAGAAATTCGGGTCGGCCTTTCATTTCTTTCATGGAGGGAACCTTCGGAAGGACTTTTTCCATAGCGGCAAGATGGTCTGGGAACAACTTCATGAACCCAATTTTTCTAACCGCTGACTGAAGCCCAGATTTTTGATAGAAACCTAGCAATCCCGTCATGTTTCTCATCCGCTGTTGATGTGGAAATAAACCATCAAAAGCAACTTTTCGAAGTAATTTTGTTGCAAAAGAGTGCTGTTTGTTTTGTTGTATGATATCTCTGGCTTCCTCAAGCAAGTGTCCGTATTTGACTCCAGATGGGCATACTGGTTCACATGCCCTACACCCAAGACAAAGATCCAATGATCGCTCCACATCTTCATCAGGAGTAATGATGCCATCCACTACAGCTTTCATTAATGCTATACGTCCACGAGGAGAATGCGACTCCTTAAAACCAGATTCAATATAAGTCGGGCAAGACGGGAGACAAAATCCACAACGCATACAGTTTAAAAGTTCATCCTCATCCATTCTTTCCTTAAATTGGTCTTGTATGATTTGTCTTTCCTGAACTGTTGTCAATTCGTTACCACTACTCTTTTACGCGCTTCCTTGGCAAATACCTTACCAGGATTCATAATGTTATTCGGATCAAAACTTGACTTAATCGCACGCATGACTGCCATGCCTTCTGCACCGAGCTTCCATTCTAAATAAGGTGCTTTCATCATTCCCACTCCATGCTCACCAGTAATGGTCCCACCAAGCTTAATAGCCGTTTCAAATATTTCAGCAAAGGCAGCTTCAACTCGTTCCATTTCCTCATGGTCTCTAACATCGGTTGGGCAAGTTGGATGAAGATTTCCATCTCCAGCATGGCCAAACGTACAAATTTTCACCATGTATTTTTCAGCAATTTGATTGATGGCAGTGACCATTTTAGCAATCTCCGACCTAGGGACAGTTGCATCTTCTAAAATAGTAGTTGGCTTAAGTCTAGCCAGGGCAGATAATGCATTTCGTCTTGCTGTGCGAAGTCCTTCAGCTTCCTGTTCAGAACTCGCAACTTTAACAGAAACAGCATTTTGCTCCTTGCAAATTTCAGCCATCCTTTTCATATCTCGTTCCACAACCTCTAATGCCCCATCTTGTTCGATAAGTAAGACTGCTTTGACATCTGTAGGTAATCCAATTTGAGCATGAGCTTCGACTACTTCTAAGGTAGGTTGATCTAAAAATTCAAGCGTGGCTGGAATGATTTTGTTCGCTATGATTTTGGAGACCGTGCGAGCTGCTGCCTCTAAGTCTTGGTAGAGGGCCAGCATGGTTTTTTTCGATTCAGGCATAGGAATTAGTTTTAATGTGGCCTCTGTGACGATTCCTAAAGTACCTTCTGAACCGACCATTAATCGGGTAAGGTCATAGCCTGCTACGTCCTTGGCAAGTTTCCCTCCTGTACGGATGATTTCTCCATTTGGGAGCACTACTTCAAGCGCCAATACATAATCCCTTGTCACTCCGTACTTCAATCCTCGAAGTCCTCCGGAGTTTTCGCTGATGTTTCCAGCTATAGTGGATATTTTCATTGAGCTAGGATCTGGTGGGTAGAACAATCCTTTTGCTTCGACTGAATGAATCATATCCAACGTTATTACCCCTGGCTGTACCGTCACTGTCAAATTTTCTTCATCAATTTCAAGAATTTTATTCATATGCTTGAAAACCAGAACAATGCCCCCTTCTGTGGGAGTAGTACCTGCACACAAGTTCGTCCCAGAACCTCTTGGGACGATAGGAACCTTGTGTTCATTGCAAATCTTTACTATGCTTGCTACCTCTTGGGTGTTACGTGGAAAAACTACCGCATCGGGCATCGCTTGAAAATTAGGAGTGGCATCATAGGAATGAACCAACCTTTCTACCTGTGACGCACTAAAATTATCAAAGCCAACCACTTTTATTAATTGTTCCTTTACATTCAATGTAAGCATACGATTCCTCCGCAATTGCTATTTACCATTGATTATAAAAAAAAGAGATGAAACTAACTATGTAGTTTCATCTAAAAATGGAATCTATAATTAATTATTTTTTGTATCTTTATCTAATAATTGAATGGCGAAATAGAGTGTCGCTAAATCCCTGATTGCTTTGGGGTTCAACTTGCAAATTTCTTCAATTCTTTTTATCCGGTAATGCAGAGTGTTGATATGAATATGGAGGCTGGAAGCTGTTTTTTTCAGAGATAAGTTATGCTGGAAATAACTTCGCAATGTCTCAATTAATTCTTCTTCATCACGAAGAGGGGAGAGGGTCCGTTCCAAAAATTCATTCCTCGTGTTGGGACGTATATCGTCTAATACCATCTCCAATGTTAAATCATCATCAAATACCACAGAATGGTTAATCCTTGCGAAGTTTAAAGCACGTTCCGCTTTTTCGAATGATTGTTTTACTTCTTTTGAATGGACTGTATTACCAATTCCAATCGATATGGAAGCATGCAATTTTTCTTCCAGATAGATTCTAAATGCATTCATTTTAATTTCAACACGGGTTTTGCTTTTGGTAGCGGATGTCAGCAATAAAACGAAACGATCATTGCCCCACCTTACAATGAGGTCGTTCTGTTCTTGCTCAACCCATCGGGAAATCTGTTGCCACAAGTGCCTATCCATAATATCCATTTCATCCATTTTGCAAATCACGACTTGTCGATCGACCTGTAGATCAATTTGTAGTAGTCTTGCTCTATTCAGAAATGAATCATCCCAATCTTTTTGCTGGATCCAATCGAATACAAACGATTCAATGGCACGATTCCTTCCTTCATCCTGTACCATGAGATAGCTTTCTTGAATCATAAGTTCTATCATTTTTTTTACTATTTCCCCATACGAAGCCACTTTATCAGGCATTCCTGTAATACCAAGAACACCTACCACGTCTTGATTTACAACGATGGGTAGGTTAATTCCTGCTTTTACACCACGAAGTTTATTCTCATCTTCTACTGAGATGATCCGCTTTTGCTTGTCACGAGAGACAAGATACGCACCTTCATGGAAAGAACCTACTCGTTGAATGTCTGTGCTGGCTATGATCATTCCATCAGTGCCTACAATAATCAATTCTTCATCCAATAATTTCCTTACATCATTTATGATTTTATTTGCCAGTGATTGGGGTAAAAACATATAAACCTCCAAAAACCATTTTTTTTATTATATATCTGACATCATGACATGGACAAACACTAGTGTCATTCATTACAATGAAGGAGATGTTTTTCGTTCGGAAAGGAAAAATGCTATGTGGAAATTAATAAAGGAAATAATAAATAAATTAACTCCAGCCCAAATGATTGTCATTTATTATTTCCTCGCCGTTACCATATCTACCATCATGCTACGAATTCCGATAGCTTTGAAACCAGGCGTAAAATTAGAATGGATCGATGCATTATTTGTGGCAGTCAGTGCGGTTAGTGTGACAGGATTGTCTACAGTGGACGTATCACAAACCTTTAGTGTGCCAGGAATATTTATTTTAATGTTCGTTTTACAATTTGGTGGCATTGGCATAATGACTCTTGGTACGTTCCTATGGCTCATTTTCGGAAAGAAAATAGGCTTTAAGGAAAGACGTTTAATTATGGCAGATCAAAACCAGCCAACATTTTCAGGTTTGGTCGATCTATTAATCCAGTTAATAAAAATTATCCTACTTATTGAAATCATAGGAGCATTGGTATTAAGTTTTTACTTCTTACGTTATTTTCCTGATTGGAGGGAGGCTTCCCTTCATGGATTATTCGCTTCAGTAAGTGCGACTACAAACGGTGGTTTCGATATTACTGGTGCTTCTTTAATTCCTTATGCAGACGATTATTTCATCCAATTCGTTAATATGGTTTTAATTATTCTAGGGGCCATAGGTTTTCCGGTTTTAATTGAGCTGAAACGATTCTTATTTGAACGGCCTGCTGACTTTAAGTTCCGATTCTCTTTATTTACTAAATTAA
The DNA here is from genome assembly GCF_010882125.1 of Peribacillus alkalitolerans. Classification (GTDB taxonomy): domain Bacteria; phylum Bacillota; class Bacilli; order Bacillales; family DSM-1321; genus Bacillus_BN; species Bacillus_BN alkalitolerans. The sequence continues at coordinate 90,503 of NZ_JAAGVZ010000011.1, forward strand.
CCTCAATAACTTTTGCTTTCCTAATCATTGGTGGGACGATTCTAATATTCCTTTTGGAAAAGGAGTATTTCCTTTCCGATAAGTCGTGGCATGCAAGTTTGATCTATTCACTCTTCCAGTCAGTTTCCACTAGGAGTGGTGGTTTAGCCACAATGAATGTATCGGAATTCACAGAGCCTACTTTGCTGTTGTTAAGTGGATTAATGTTCATAGGTGCTTCCCCAAGCTCAGTAGGAGGGGGGATCCGAACAACCACCTTCGCTATTAACTTATTGTTTCTCTATCATTTCGCTCAAGGGAACAAAAGCATAAAAATCTTCAAGAGGGAAATTCATGAGGAAGATATAAGAAAATCTTTGGTCGTATCTATGATGGGATTCATCATTTGTTTTTCATCAATAATGTTATTAAGTATCACGGAGCGATTTACTTTACTAGAAATCATATTTGAAGTATGTTCGGCATTTGGTACGACAGGGATGTCAATGGGGATTACATCGGATCTTACGACCATTGGCAAACTTATAATTATGGGATTAATGTTCATTGGTCGGGTAGGAATCATCTCTTTCCTATTCATGATCGGTGGGAAAGAAAAGAAAATCAGGTATCATTACCCGAAGGAAAGAATCATCATTGGGTAAGGAACCGTTATGCTGGTGCTTATCCATGATGTTGAAGTTATTTTCAGGGTAGCCAAATAAAAAAAGAAGCCCGATTCAAAAAATGAATCGGGCTTTCGTATTAGGGTTCAATTATTTCAGGGACAGTTTTAGGATTTTGTAGATATTCCTTTAATACGATCCGGTTTGTTACAACATCTTCCAGCGTGTAAGAATCTAAAACCTGTAAAAAGGCTTGTTTTGCTTGGTAAAACACCCCTTTTAAATTACAGACTGGAGATATAGCACAATGGTTATGATCCTTTGAAAAACATTCAACGATATGAAAGTCTTCTTCAGTTTGTCTAAGGAGTGCCCCTAAATTAATTTCATTTGGCTCTTTTGCAAGCCGGATTCCACCATTTCTGCCTCGGATTGTCTCTATATACCCCAATTTTCCAAGATTGTAGATAATTTTCATTAAGTGATTCTTTGAAATATCATATACATGGGCAATATCTTTAATATTATTCAATTTTTCATGATGAATAGATAAATAAATTAGTACTCGTACCGAATAATCACTATAACTTGTTAATCGCATAACAATCCCTCGTTCCTAGATTAAGTATATAGTAACATAATCAGGCATTTGTGAAAAATAAGTGAACTCTTGCCTTAAGTCATTGATTAAAAAAGAGATTAGGCCTATACTAAAGATGTATTTAAAATACTACTTTAAATCGTGAGGCGAAAACTTATGTTAACTCAAAAAACTATTGATATTGTTAAATCAACTGCACCTGTATTAGCCGAAAAAGGAACTGAAATTACAACTGTTTTCTATAAAAATATGTTTGCAAGCAATCCAGAATTATTGAATATTTTCAACCATGCAAACCAGAAACAAGGTAGACAACAAACCGCACTTGCAAACACAGTTTATGCTGCGGCGAAATATATTGATCAGCTTCATGTGTTATTACCAGCCGTTAAGCAAATTGCTCATAAACACCGTAGTTTAGTCATAAAGCCAGAGCATTATCCAATTGTGGGAGAAAACTTACTAGGGGCCATAAAAGAAGTACTTGGTGACGCAGCCACTGATGAAATTATTGGAGCATGGGCGGAAGCTTATGGAGTAATTGCTGATGTTTTCATTAGTGTTGAAGAAGAAATGTACCAAGAAGCAGCTAATCAAAATGGCGGATGGAGAGAGTTCAAGGAATTTAAGGTCGTGAAAAAGGAACAAGAAAGCGAAAATATCACTTCCTTCTACTTACAACCAGTAGATGGTTCAACTGTTCCAGATTTCAAGCCAGGTCAATACATTACAGTAAGAGTGCAAATTCCTGGTGAAACCTATTTAATGAATCGCCAATATAGTTTATCTGCAGCTCCTGGAGAAGAATATTTCCGAATCTCAGTAAAAAGAGAGCAAATGGAAGGAACACCAGATGGTAAGGTTTCAAATTACTTACATGATGCCATTGAAGAAGGTAATACATTAGATGTGACTGCACCAGCGGGTGATTTCGTACTTTTAGAAAATGATGCCCCAATCTACTTCTTTGCTGGTGGTGTAGGTATCACACCATTCATGAGCATGCTAAATGATCTTAAGAAGAAAAATCCAAACAAAATTGCGACACTTATTCATTCTGTAAGAAATAAAGATCTTCATGCTTTTGAACAAGAAATTGAAAGCATTGCTGATGGAATGGAAAAGTTAGGCTATACATTCCTGTATGAAATTGCAGAAGGTAACTTAGACAATCCAAATGTACAAGAAGGAAGAGTAACAAAACAAATGCTACAAGGTATGGCATTAAATCAACAAGCACATTACTATGTATGTGGACCTGTAGGATTTATGAAAGCTGTAATTCTGTCCCTAAAAGACCTAGGTATTAAAGATGAAAACATTCACTTCGAATTCTTTGGTCCGTCCATGAATCTTGAAGCTGAAACAGTAAAAGCATAAGACACACAATGGATGCCTCCATTGTACGTAGCACGGTTTTTCGCGGAGATGCATCGTCAATGGCATATTAAATGAGAAGACCAAATCACAAAATGATTTGGTCTTTTTAATTACGTAGTTGTTCAATTTTAGTATCTGAAATTAAATTGCCCTTTATCAAACAAAAGAAATGTGTGACATTAGTTTGTGCCAAACTACTAGTTGTTGTGAAATTATTTCCTAATTTGAAAGAAAGGTTCATTAATTGAAAAAACCTAAACACACCAAAACCGCTAGGATATCTTCCTGCGGTTTTATGGAATAAAGATTATAGACACAATTCAATTATTAATCTACGTTATTACTCGTATCGTGGGTAGGGTGCATAAAAGGAGCAGCTTGTGGTTTACGCTTTTCTTCAAGCAGTTCTCTATTTTCATCAGTATTCCATCCAATGTCGTTTGTTGGATGAATCCACTGTTCACCAGCCATAATCTCGGGATCGGTATTAACTGTCCAATTTTCTAATGGGGAATTTTCTGATGCGTATAAGCTGTCCCCAATGACCACATTATGAATGTTTGTGAAAGGTGCTTCCATTTTGATCCCTGTTCCTTTAAAACTTGGTGCATTGATTTGATGAGGCAATGTGTCATCTATAAATGGAACTTCCAAATTTTCGTCTTTATCTTTCATCTGCTATTCCTCCTAATAGTGCTAAGCAAGAATTTCTCCTTTGGCAAGACCTCGTAGGAACAATTCGCATTTAGATTGTTCCGAGGGCGTTTCCGCTTTTCTTGATGTCTAGCTACGAGCGCCATCGGCTCGAGGTCATAAGCCAATCCGTCCGGAAGGTAAAAACCAACCTTCCAGCCGGCTAGTCTTATGCTGGTCGCCGATAAGCAGGCGCTCTCCGCATTTCTTTTAGCTTTTGTTATTTTTCAAAAATTATCCTTTCATTCGCATGAATAAAGAAGCCCCTAAATAACTCAACCTAAGAATCCATTCTTCAAAAATTAGGAGGCACTTTCATGAAAAGAAAAGCCCAATTTAACGCAGCTGAAAAAACGGCAAAAACTCCAAAGAAGAACTTAGCTGAAGCTGAATTTTCAACAGAATATACAGTCGGTGAGGACCCAATGAAGGGGGCAAACCGTAACTCAAAGCAAGGCAGAAAAGGTAGGGCATAATGGACAACAATCGTGACAATCAACAAGGAAACGAAGTTTTGTCAAATGTAAGGGAAGAATTCGGAACAGAATTGGTAGGCGGAATGAACGCTGCAAAGATGTATGAATTGTTCCAAATAACAGGGAAGTCCAAAAAAGAGAAGGAAAATAAGCAAAAACGGTAAAATAAAATGGCTCTCTTCTTCTCGCTGCAATTACCCACTCCATTGTAAAATAGCAACAAAGTTTACGAAAATAGCCTATAAAAAAGAGGATGCGATTTAATTCTAATCGCATCCTCTAAATGTTTGGTTAAATTTCTATTAAATGATTTTTTGGAGACGCAAAAACTTTTGCTCCATTACCATTTGGATCAAAGAATACAAGCATCCATGATGATTCCTGAATCGTATCCCCATTTTCCAAGTAGGCTCTCATATTAATGGATGTTTCATCTAAGACTGTGTGTTTATATAAATCTTTTTCGTGTAAACCTAATTTCACAAATTCACTGCCAAGCATGTCAGGCTTCCCTAGAATCGCTTGATAAATAACAGAGCGATCTTGTTTTTCCATGTCTTGATTCCACCATGGCTTCCTTGGCTTGTAACGGTGGTTCGTGAAGTAATCAAGCTTCATTAAATCAAAAACAGTATCAAGCTGATTGAAGCCATTTTCCTGTAGGAATTGGTAAAGACGTCTGAACAAATCTTCAAGTTGATGCCCGATTCGTGACCAGCCTTTTTCTTCCCAGAAGGACCCAAACGATTGGAAGAAATCAAATGGTGATGGAAAACCGACAGTTGTTAAATACTCTATAGTATGGTCCATTCGATGATCATTCCAATACTTCTCAAGCACATCCTCAACTTGTTTGATTCGGACGATATCATCAAAAGATAAAACATTGTTTCCGAGAATTTCATAAGGAGCATGATCAGAGTAGATATAGCCATGATCCCCGGCACGCAAGCGAAGGCCAGTTCCTCTAAGCATTTTTAAGAAACCAAGCTGTAGTTCTTCTGGACGTAGTTCAAAAACATCATTAAAGGTTTTCTTGAACGTATTGTAATCCTCTAAAGGTAAACCTGCGATTAAATCCAGATGCTGGTCGATTTTGCCTCCATCTTTCACAAGAGTGACAGTTCTTGTTAGCTTTGAAAAATTTTGCTTCCTCATGACAAGTTCGTTCGTTGGATCGTTCGTAGATTGAACTCCAATCTCGAATCGGAATAATCCAGCAGGTGCATTATCATTCAAAAATTCAATAACCTCGGGGCGCATGATATCTGCTGTAATCTCAAATTGGAATACAGTTCCTGGGCGATGTTCGTTAATTAGGAATTGGAACATCTCCATTGCATAGCTACGGCTGATGTTGAAGGTACGGTCGACGAACTTAATCGTTTTTGCACCATTGTCCATCAAATAGCGGATGTCAGCTTTTACCTTTTCTCTATCAAAGTATCTTACACCGACTTCAATAGATGATAGACAGAATTGGCAGCTGAATGGACATCCGCGGCTCGTCTCAATATAGACAACGCGTTTTGCAAGCTCAGAGCGATCTTCTTCGAAACGATAAGGAGTTGGGATATCCTTTAAGTTCAATTTATCAGATTGTGGCTGTATGACCGGCTTGCCATCCTTCAAATAGGCAATCCCAGATACTTCCTTAAGCTCTCCATGACCTGACAAATACGTTAACAGCTGTTTGAAAGTGAGCTCGCCCTCACCAATGACAATATAGTCTACATCATCTAGCTTTTGAATCCATTCACCCACATCGTATGTTACTTCAGGTCCACCTAATACAATCGTCAAATTAGGATTGATTTTCTTCAACATCCCTACGACTTTCAGTGTTTCTTCAATATTCCAGATGTAACAGCTAAAACCAATTACATCGGGTTTCTTTGAAAAAAGATCACTAACGATATTCATAACAGGATCTTTGATTGTATATTCAGCTAAATCCACTTGGAATTCTGGTGAGGCATATGCCTTTAAATATCGAATGGATAAACTGGTGTGTATATATTTAGCATTTAAAGTTGCAGCAATTATTTTCATAGTTGAATCTGCTTATCTCCTCTCGATTCACTAATAAAATCTAACAAATTATTTTACCATAACTGAAGGTAATTAAAAAGTAGCGTAATCAAAACTGAATTTTCCTAGAAATGGAAGAAAAATTATCATACAATTACGTCATCTAAGGAAAAAGGGAGAGGTGGCCTATTTGGCGGTGGCACTGAAGAAAATTGATAACGGAAACTGGGAATACGCGATTGGCTTAACTGTCAAAGACGAACAGAAATCATTTATGGTATCCAATCTTTATTCGATTGCAGAAGTGCAATTCTTGGACAACTTTCAGGCAATGGGAGTATATGACAATGAAGAAATGATAGGATTTTGCATGTTTGGGATTGATTCGGATGATGGCAACTATTGGATTTATCGTTTAATGATAGATGAGAAATTTCAGGGACAAGGGTTTGGTGTCAAAGCAGTGAAAAAAATCATTGAACAGATTAAAGTTATTAACGATACTCATATCCCATATATCATGATTGGTTATCACCCCGAGAATATAGGAGCTCAAATCGCATACAAAAAAGCTGGATTTGTCGAAACTGAAGTGGCTTCTTGGGGAGAGCAGCTAGCAGCCTATCATTTAGTGTAGTAGTGTAGAGAGGTGAATTTTACCTCTCTACTTTTATCGAAGTGATTTTTTCAATTTTGTCCATTCTAGAAGGTAAGGGTGAAAATGCCTCAGCGATATGTATCGGATTTTCCGTTTATCTCTTCAACAAGACCTTTAGAAACTATCCAGTTATCCACAGTAATAAAAGCGAGGTTCAAGCCTCTTAAAAATAAAAACCTCTGTAGAGAGTCAATGTAGCTCTGAACAGAGGTTTTTATTTAATACCTTTTTACTTCATTTCTACGTGCAAAATAGTTAGAGTACAAAGCAAACTTATTCATTAAATGTTTCCAACCGCTAGTACGAAGTTCAATGATTGGTTGGGCAAGATTGGCTACAACTTGACTAGAAAGCAAGATCGTAAGAAGAAGTGAAATCCCAGCCAATAAGATGAAATTTTCCAAACTGGTAAAGTAATCACTAACATCACTTTCGCGGAAGAAACGAACGAAAAAACCGTGTAACAAGTATACATAAAGTGTTTGTTTACCCCAATTAGTAAAGAAATAATACCCTTTTGGGACAAAAGATAAGAAACAGGTCACCATCAATAAACTCAGACCATAGAAACCTAAACGCTTAAACATGGCAAGGATGTTCACGGTATCTAGCTCAGCATAAGGTTTTGATCCTAATAGCCATTTGTAGTTAACGTCGGGTAATAGGAAAAATCCGATAAGGACAATCGCAAACACCACTAATGAAGCAATTCTAACAGGAGTAGTCGTGAGTTTATTGATTGATTCTCGATTTACGTGATAACCTAACAGGAACATCGGGAAAAACACGAGTGTACGAGATAAACTTAAATAATTGGATACCCAATCTACGTAGCCAATGAATAGAGCCAGTAGGAAAGCGATGGTGATTCCGATAGCAGGCTTGAATCTTGAAAAGCCAAGGACCATGATATTCCAAAAAAATAAACTAATCAAAAACCATAATGACCAGTGAGGATTTAATGGATCAATGGTAAATGAATGTTTATGATATAAGAAAAAGTAAAAAATCGAGTAAACTAGCTGAAAAATTAAATAAGGAAGTATTAATTTTTTTGCAATTTTTCCAATATAACCTTTTTGGTAGATTCCTTTAGCAAAGAAACCAGATACGAATATAAAGGCAGGCATATGGAACGTATAAATGGTTTTATATAATGCTAAAATACCTTCATGATCACTGATAAAGTCTTTTAATAGGTGACCAAACACAACAAAAAACATCAATATGAATTTTGCATTATCAAAGAAATAGTCACGTTTTTTCATTTTTTGTCCTCCAAGGTTTGTATCCACATTTTTTCACCTCAATGGATAGCTCCTTACATAACTCAAAATTAATATTCAAGAATAGAATTCTTGTGCATTTCTCTTTACCCCGAATTCACATTATAAAACGAAATATTGATCAATTTCTCTAAAACCTCCAATTTTTAAGAGGAATGAAACGATTGTAATAGATTTGTTAATTAATAGTAGATTGTTAATATTAAGATAATAAAGTGAAACTTATGTAGGATTTTTGTGTTGGAATATAGGATTTTTTGTTGGTTATGTAGAATAAAAGTGGGAGGTAGTAATCGGAGGTGGGCTAGACGATGTTTACGGACCAGACAAAGGATCATCAACGTGTATTGGATACTAATATTTCAAAACTACAGAGTGAATTGCTTTTATATAGAAAAATCCTCGACACATCCATGGAAGCCATTATCCTGGTGGATAAGCAAAAAAAAATACTTAGTGCCAACACAGTGGCATGTAATTTGTTGCGGGTTACAGCAAATGAAGTCGAAGGGTTATCATTTCTCGAGTTCTTGTCGATGGTTCCAAATCAAATCTTGGCTTATCAAGATGAACAGTTAGCGGTTCATCTTGAATTTCAAGATGAATGGCTTATTTGTTTAAATGACGGGACGGTTAAGCATGTAGAATATCATGCATTTCTTGAACAAGAAAATGTACTTTACAAGCTAAAAGATATCACTATTCAAAAGCAGGCTGAACGTGAACGTGACATTTCTTTTCATTTGTTTAAAGATGTCTTCCATCAAGCGGTTGATGGAATTGTCATTTACAATCAAAAAGGAGTGATCATTGACGCCAATCCTTCCTTTTTGAAGCTTGTAAATCGTGAAAGAGAAAACGTAGTAGATGAAACCATTCACAATTTCATTGCGGAACATTCTAAGAGGGAATGGAACGAAAAATGGAAGGAGCTCCTTTCAAAGGGAACATCTCAGGGCGAGGTGACTTTAAAAGTAAGTGACCAATATAGATATGTGGAATTTACAACAAGTTCGAATGTATATAACGGACATTTTATGTCAATTTTTCGAGATGTGACTGAAAGGAAATTAATGGAGCAACAACTGAATAAAAGCGAAGAGTTATTTTCAGTTCTTTTTGAACAGGCGATTGATGGAATTGTCCTTACGGATGGAGCAGGAAATATTATAAAAGCTAATAATTCAGCTTGTAAAATATTTGAATCTGCCCTAGAGAAATTAATTGGAACGAATGTCCAGGATTATATCATGAACCCGGATCGACGCTTCCAAAGATTGCTTCAATCATTTAGGGAGACAGGGGCAATCCGTGATGAGCTTTTCTATTTAATGCCCAATGGACAAAAGAAGCTTCTCGAATTCACTTCTAAAATGCTTCAAGAAGGCCATATTACTCTAACGATTTACCGTAATGTAAGTGAACGGTGGGATATGGAGATGAAGTTAAGGAAGAGTGAAAATAAGTTCCGTAAAATTTTCGAAGGTTCAATGGACGGGTTGATCCTATGGAATGAGAAGGGTCTAGCTAATATTAACGAAGCTGGCTCAGCCATTTTTGAAATGTCCAAAGAAACGCTTTTAAGCAAACCAATGGATGAGTTAATTAATTTCATACCTGAAAACAAGGAAGAAATTCAAAAAGTCATTAAAAGAGTACAAAAACAAAATAAGCTAAACACTACAGCTGTTTTACATTTCAAAGACGGTCGGAAGAAGTATATTGAGTATTCTACGAAGTTAAACTTAATATCTGGGATGCACTTAACTGCCTTCAAGGATGTAACCGAAAAATTAGAAATGCAAGAACAGCTAAGAAAATCAGATACTCTAAATGTCGTAGGTGAGCTGGCAGCAGGTATTGCACACGAAATCCGAAATCCAATGACTGCACTAAAAGGGTTCATCCAACTGCTTCAGGGAAGTGTAAAAGAAGACTTCACTACGTATTTTAGTGTCATCAATTCAGAGTTGAATAGGATTGAATCGATCATTACTGAATTTTTAATCCTTGCTAAACCTCAGGCAATCCAATATTTACAAAAAGATATAAATTTGATAATCCAAGAGACTGTTGAGTTACTAAGGGCTCAGGCTTTATTGCAAAATGTCGTACTGAAACCTGTTATTAAGAAACCGATATTTTTGTATTGTGAGGGGAATCAATTAAAGCAAGTCTTGATCAATATCATAAAAAATGCTTTGGAGGCCATGCCAATCGGTGGGAATATAGCCATTGAATCGACGCTTTGGAAAGAGGAATTCGTAAAGATTTCTATTCAGGATGAGGGCTGTGGGATTTCAGAGGAGAAAATAAAAAAACTAGGTGAACCTTTTTATACAACAAAAGATCGAGGCACTGGACTTGGTTTAATGGTAAGTTATAAAATCATTGAAGAACATCATGGTTGGATCGAGGTTGAAAGTGAGATCAATCAAGGCACAACTTTCCATATTCACTTGCCTTTGAATCTACTCCAGGAGGAAGAAGGATGACAACCAAGATATTCTATGATACTTTCTACCACCCTATAATCGGTGACCTATGGTTGATTGCCGATGAAAAGGAATTATTGAGGATCGTTTTCGAAAAAGAAGAGATGGAAAAAGTATTTGGGTTTAAGCTAACGGAATGGAAAGAACATCCGATTTTTATCCAATTAACAAAAGAATTAACAGCCTATTTACAAGGGAAGAACATTCAGTTTTCTGTCCCTTTTTCTGTAAAAGGAACGGATTTTCAAAAGGATGTTTGGAATGTGATGAGTACGATTCCTTTCGGAGAGACGAAATCGTATAAAGAGGTTGCGGATATCATCAATCGCCCACTTGCGGTCCGTGCAGTAGGACAAGCATGCAAGGGAAATCGCTTTCCATTTATCATCCCTTGCCACCGAATCATAGGTAAATCCGGTGCACTTACAGGATATGCGGGGGATAAAACCAGCATTAAAGAAAAGCTTCTGAAGTTGGAAGGACTACTTAATTAAGAAATTAATTTTGATCATGTAGAGAAAAATAGTAAACGAGTATAAATCCGCAAGGGTTTTATACTCGTTTTTTAATAGAAGGGTTTTTTATTTAATGCAAAAAAGTTAATAACTAGGTTGATTGGAGTGGAAGGTGCGAGACGCCTCGAAAATGCATTCGCATTTCCTTCGTGAGGTATTAATTCGAGGATGCATTTTCAATGTCCTGCGGGAGCAGCGGGACAAGTGAGACCCCACAGGCGTAAAACGCCAAGGATGCTCACCGCCAGCCCCACGGAAAGCGAGCATCCTCTCGCTGAAATCAACATTGTAAAATATCAACAAAGTTTACTAAAACAGCCTTTTATTACATCTTGTAGATTCAGTATTAATTAACAGAATTCATCCCAGAGGACTCCCATTCAATCTGGATTTTAATCGCTTCATGAAACAGGTTAGTACGCGCTTCATTGGCAGATTTGCACTTGCTGATGCATAGTGACATACGTTTTAATACCTGTTGAATGAGAGGGGAATTTGAACTGGATCCATTAAAAAAATGGCATGTGTTTAATACTTGGTCTTTTACTTCCTCCAAAGATGGTTTCTCATATTGGTAGACAAATAACACGATGCCATATGCTGTCAAAATTGCCGCTTTGCCTTGCTTTTGCTCCTGATAATGGTAGACGTACTCTCCAACATCTGCTAAAGAATACAATTGAATGGCCTCTATAGAATCTGCCATCATGCTTATATGGTTATCCTTCCATTCAATCAGACTGTCTGCTACATTCATTTTACGACCTCCTTCATTGGTAATGAAGGGCGAAGAATTTTTTCGGGAATAAAAAACCTCCTTCCATAGGAAAGAGGTTTGAAGTCTATCTTCGCACCTCTCATCTTCCGAATTAATCCATTCGGTGGAATTAGCACCGTGCCTTAATAGGATCTAGAATCCTGGCGCATTACATAGCGCCCCATTTCACAATGGAATTACGGTCGGTTGCTGGGCTTCATAGGGCCATTCTCCCTCAGCCTGCTCTTGATAAGAGTGTAATGATTCAATTTTTTACTTGAATTGAATATTACCAAGTAGTGGTATGAACTGTCAATAATAAAATTCAGTTTTTCGATCTTGGAAAACAGGAATTTGTTTGCGAATAGCGGAAGTCTCCCCGATGGATATATCGACTAGAAGCAATTCTTCTTCCTCACCTGCTTCAGCAATCACATTCCCCCAAGGGTCAATAACCATGGAATGACCTGCGAAAACATTGTTTGGATCTTGACCTGAACGATTGCAAGCAATAACGAATGCCTGATTTTCAATTGCACGGCTGATCAGCAATGCCCTCCAATGAGCTAAACGAGGCAATGGCCATTCTGCACTTACAAATAAAACCTCCGCGCCATTTGCGGTATGCTTACGGATCCATTCAGGAAAGCGGATATCGTAACAGATAAAAGCAGCACATGAAATATCATGTAGCGGGAAATGACCATCTGTTTTTCCAGGCTTAAGAAATTTATGTTCATCCATCAACTGGAACAAATGAAGTTTATCGTACTGCTTGATGACATTTCCGTTAAAATCAATAGCTAAAAAAGTGTTGTACACTCCATCCTTCTTTTGGTTGGCTACAGAACCCCCGAGGATCGTGACTCTATGCTCTCTTGCACAATCAGCGAGGAACTCTATAGAATTTTGAGCATCTCGATCTGCGATATCGTCAAGGCGGGTAAGGTCATATCCAGTCGTCCATAACTCTGGGAGTAAGATGATTTCCGCTCCAAAATTAGCAGCTTGATCGATCTGTTCTTTTGCCACCGAGAAATTTTTTTGAACATCCCCGAATGCAATATCCATCTGTATACACGCTATTTTCCACTTTGTCACGTAAACGCACCACCTATATTTTTATCTTTACATTTTGTCTATAACAATATAATAATTGTGACTAGAATTTCAAGAAATTTCAGAGAAGGTGTAATTCATGGTGCAATTTGAACAATCCGAACTATTAAAAAGCTTACCTAAACAGTTTTTTGCTTCCCTAGTACAAAAAGTGGGGAAAATGACATCTCAGGGTCATGACGTGATTAACCTCGGTCAAGGAAACCCAGACCAACCAACGCCAAAACATATTGTACAAAAGCTACAAGAAGCTGCAGAGAATCCTATAAATCATAAATATTCCCCTTTCCGTGGGTATCAGTATTTTAAACAAGCTGCAGCGGAATTTTATAAACGAGAATATGGTGTCGAGATCAATCCGGAAGAAGAAGTGGCTGTCCTTTTTGGAGGGAAAGCGGGCTTGGTGGAGCTTCCACAATGCTTATTGAATCCTGATGATATTGCCTTAGTCCCGGACCCAGGATACCCAGATTATTGGTCAGGGATGGCACTGGCAAAAGCGGAAATGGCCTATATGCCCTTGCTTGAAGAGAACGATTTCCTCCCAGATTACGCAATGATACCAGCGGATACCTTAGAACGTGCTAAGCTCATGTTCTTGAATTATCCAAACAATCCAACAGGAGCGACTGCCTCGAAGGAGTTTTTTGAAGAAACGATTTCCTTGGCAAAGGAAAATAATATTTGTGTCGTCCATGACTTTGCGTATGGCGCGATCGGTTTTGATGGAAAAAAACCTATTAGCTTCCTGCAGTGTGAGGGGGCGAAGGATATTGGAATAGAAATATATACCCTCTCAAAAACATATAATATGGCAGGCTGGAGAGTGGGCTTTGCTGTAGGGAACAAGAGTGTCATCTCAGCTTTGGAACTGATGCAGGATCATTTGTATGTAAGCTTGTTCCCGGCAGTTCAAGAGGCTGCAACAGAAGCTTTGTTAGTGTCCCAAAAGTGTGTGGATGATTTGGTTCAAACTTATGAGTCACGTCGTAAGGTGCTCATTGACGGTTTGAAAGAAATCGGTTGGGAGGTCAAAGCACCAGACGGTTCTTTTTTTGCTTGGCTAAAAATCCCGAGTGGATTTACTTCTGAAGCCTTTTCCGATTACCTTTTAGAACATGCCCGTGTGGTGGTAGCTCCAGGCGTCGGATTTGGAAAGAACGGCGAAGGATATGTGCGTGTCGGATTATTAAGTGATGAGGCTAGATTGAAAGAAGCAGTCGAACGAATTAATAAATTGCAATTATTTTAATAATATGTATTGACATATAGATTAATTGCTGTAATAATTCAAATTACTTTGAAAAACTGATTTTCGCAAATTTTGAAAAAATTATATATTATCATTTTCTTATCAAGAGTAGGTGGAGGGAATTAGCCCGATGAAGCCCGGCAACCGACTATAATACCATTGCGAAATGGGGCGCGAATATGCGCCGGATGTTAAACATCCACAAGGCACGGTGCTAAATCTAACAGCGTTTTTGCTGATAGATGAGAAGATGGCTTATTACCTAGGCCACTTCTCTTTGAAGAGGCCTTTTTATTTTGTTTTTGGAGGTTATACTAGCATGAGTGAAATCAGAGCGACTTATTTAATACATGATGCCGCACATAATCCTGAGAAAAAAGCAGAGGAGATTGCACTAGGGTTAACAGTCGGAACTTGGACGAATCTTCCTGAACTTGAACAAGAGCAGTTAAAGAAGCATAAAGGACGTGTCCTTTCAGTTGAGCATTTAGAGCAAGATGAAAAAATCAATCATTTCTTTGGAAAGTCCCTCACTAGGGCAAAAATCGAAATCGCATATCCCGCGGCTAATTTTTCAGCCGATTTACCAGCCATATTAACAACCGTATTCGGAAAACTTTCCCTAGATGGGGAAATCAAATTATTGGATTTAGATTTTGTTGGGGACTTAGCTTCTCATTTTCCAGGACCAAGATATGGGATTGAAGGAATTCGTAATCTTTTAGGCGTTCATCATCGACCGCTCGTCATGAGTATCTTTAAAGGAGTCTTAGGTAAGGATCTCGACTTTCTTTCGGAACAATTAAAACAACAAGCATTAGGCGGAGTCGATATAGTCAAGGATGACGAAATCTTATTCGAACAGGATTTAACCCCTTTTGAACAACGGATTTTAAAAGGAAAAGAAGTATTAACGGAAGTCTATCAAGAAACTGGACATCGCACCTTGTATGCAGTGAACTTGTCTGGAAAGACGTTTGACTTAGTGGATAAAGCAAGAAAGGCCGAGGAATTAGGAGCAGATACATTATTGTTCAACGTGTTCTCCTACGGATTGGATGTCCTTCAGGCAATACGAGAATCAGGAGTCCAATTGCCAATCATGGCTCATCCTTCCTTCAGTGGTGCGATTTCATCTTCAAAAACTTACGGAGTCTCTTTTGGTTTGTTGTTAGGTAAATTAGTTAGAGCTGCCGGTGCAGACTTCTCCTTGTTCCCGTCACCATACGGAAGTGTAGCAATCCCTAAAGGAGATGCATGGAGCATTGCTAAAAGTTTAACTGATCACTCGGTTGATTGGAAATCCGCATTTCCAGTTCCATCAGCAGGTATACATCCTGGCTTGGTTGCTCAGCTCATTGAAGATTTTGGCCTTGATTGTGTCATCAATGCCGGAGGAGGAGTCCATGGTCATCCAGATGGAGCCATTGGCGGAGGCCGCGCTTTCAGGCAAGCAGTTGATGCAAAATTGAAAGGAGAAGGACTAGAAGGGAAACAAGAATTGGAAAAAGCGTTGCAATTGTGGGGAGGGGCAGTATTAAACAAATGAGACCAGTCATTTTTTGCGACTTCGATGGCACCATCACGAATAGTGACAACATCGTAGCAATCATGAAACAATTTTCAAATGATTCGACTGCTCCCATTAAGGATGCTGTCTTAAATAAGGATATATCCATCCGTGAAGGTGTCGGCAGGATGTTCGCCCACTTAGAAAGCGGTTTACGGGAACAAATCATTGAGTTTGTCTTAGAAAAAGCAGTAATTCGAACAGGATTTGCCGATTTCGTGGATTATACCAAACAAGAAAGAATTCCTTTTTATGTTGTAAGTGGAGGAATTGACTTTTTCGTAAAACCCATGATTGATGGAATCGTAGATCCTGAACTCCTATTTTGTAACAGTGCAGACTTTAGTAGGGACCACATTGAAATCTTGTGGCCCCACAGTTGTGATCGTCATTGCTCAAACGACTGCGGCTGTTGTAAGCCAAGTGTGATTCGAAAACTTGCGCATGAAGGAGATTTCAAAATCGTCATCGGGGATTCCATAACAGATGTAGAAGCAGCGAAAATGGCCGATTTGGTGCTAGCTAGAGATTATTTGATAGACATTTGTGATAAGGAAGGCATCCAATACCGCCCATTTGAAAACTTCGATGATTGTATAAACATCATTAAAAAGGAATTGGAGGTGATAGTATGACAAACTATCAAAATCAATGGGATGAGTTAGCTGATATTAAGGATGAACTATCAGGTAGAGATTGGTTTTTTGGTACGAGCGGAAACCTTTCTATCAGGGTTGGAGATCATCCAATTTCTTTTCTAGTGACGGCAAGCGGAAAGGATAAGCGTAAAAGGACAAATGAGGATTTTTTACTTGTGGACGGTTCAGGCATTCCATTGGAAGAAACTCCTTTGAAGCCATCCGCAGAAACTTTGTTGCACTCAAGCTTATACTCTAAAACAAACGCAGGATGTTGCCTTCATGTCCATACAGTTGAAAATAATGTCATTTCTGAAGTGTTTGGCGATCAAGGTAAGATTGTTTTTAAACAGCAAGAATTAATAAAAGCCTTCGGAAAATGGGAAGAGGATGCGACACTTGAGATACCCATCATCCATAATTATGCACATATCCCAACATTGGCTGAAGAATTTACAAAGCATGTCCAAGGCGATCAAGGTGCTGTCCTCATTCGAAATCATGGCATCACTGCTTGGGGACGCAATGGTTTTGAAGCTAAAAAGGTTTTGGAAGCTTGTGAGTTTTTATTCCGCTATGAATTGGTTCTGTATCAAACAAGGGCATTATTGAATTCAAATAATAGTAGTTATCGCGTAAGTGTATAAAGGTAACTTTTAGGAGGAAAAAAGGATGGCATATTTAACTTTTCATAATCAAACAAAGGAAATTAGAGATCAACAAGAGGTACTAGACTTTTTAGATGGTGTAGGAGTTATTTACGAGCAATGGGATATTACTAAACTGCCAGAGAGATTACAAGATAAATTTAATTTAAGCG
Source organism: Peribacillus alkalitolerans (assembly GCF_010882125.1). GTDB lineage: Bacteria > Bacillota > Bacilli > Bacillales > DSM-1321 > Bacillus_BN > Bacillus_BN alkalitolerans. The sequence goes on from NZ_JAAGVZ010000011.1 coordinate 107,399, forward strand.
ATGAAGAGAAAAATGAGATTTTGGACGTGTTTAAAGAAGAAATTGCAGATTTATCCGCTAGACGTGGCTATCATGCCCAAGATATTGTGTCCTTATCTGATTTGACACCAAATCTTGACCAACTATTAGAGAATTTCAAGCGCGAGCATCATCACACGGATGATGAAGTTCGATTCATCGTTAGCGGTCACGGGATTTTCGCAATCGAAGGAGAAATTGGAGATTGGTTCGACGTCCACCTGACACCTGGTGATTTAATTTCAGTACCAGTTAATGTTCGCCATTACTTTGAATTGGAAGCTGACCGTAAAGTAGTAGCTGTCCGTATTTTCGTGACGACAGAAGGTTGGGTTCCAATTTACGAAAAAGAAGAAATTGAAGCTTAATTATATAATGAAAAAGAGGATGGCCAAATGGTCATCCTTTTTCTATCATACATATTATGAAGCCTTATTAGTCATTTGTTTAGTGAATGAAAACGCGGGCTTTGTGGTAAAGAAATAAACCCCCACAATTACAATCAACGCCCCGAAAATTTGGCCAATCCCCATCGTCTCCCCAAGTAGAAAATAAGCTAAAATTGCTGTGAATATTGGATTGAAATTTAAGAACATCCCTGATTTTGTACTTCCGACTTTTTGAACGCCAATGTTCCAGAAAACCATCCCTAACACAGTAGCGCCAATTCCCGTATAAAGGGATGCAATCCAAAATGAAGGACCTATATCCGTAAATTGCATACCATCCAATAGGAATGGAAGGACTAATATATTCCCAAAGATACCTGCCCAAAAAGTAGTCACTAAAGGAGACAGTTCTGCCATTACTTTTTTTCCTAGAACAGAATACAATCCCCAGCTCACAACAGCTAATAACATGTATATATCACCGATATTTCCTTCAAGTGACACCAACTTTTCAAGATCTCCATGTGTTAATACAACAAGGATGCCAAAGAATGAAACTATCATCGCTGTAACTTGTCTTGGTGATAATCGATCCCTCATGATAAAAAAGCTGAAAATCGCAATCGATATAGGGTTTAAAGTAGAAATGAGACCCACGTTATCCGCAGAAGTATACTGCAAGGCAAGAAACATGAAGAAATTGAACAAAGCGATTCCTGTAGCTCCCATTCCCACTAAGAGCCAAAAATGTTTCCTCTGGAATCTAATCGTTTTTTCTTTCCATAATAAAAAGGGTAACAGTACGATTACCGCAATCCCCCAACGAATGATAATCAATGTGACATGGTCCGTATGTCCAACCAGAAACTTCCCAGCCACAAAATTTCCTGCCCATAGCATGCTTGTTAATAATAGAAGTAAGTAGTACAAACCATCACCGCATCTCCATAGAAGTTAACCTTAACTATACTCCGATTATTTATTTTTGCAATCGAAATAATTGCTAAAGAAAACATGGGGATGGGATTGTGATAAAGAGTAGATTCGTTAGAAAACTTGGCTAGCGCCGGGCTTTAAACTAGGTCCATTACTGTCGCAACATATTAATAGTGTAATAAAAAAATACAGCCAACCGGCCGTATTAATTTTCAACTGTCTCGCTAAAAATGGGAGCATTGATTGTATTGCTGGTCTTACTTTTCCACTCCGAAAATTTAACAAGATCTTTATCCACTTGTTTAACAATGAAAGCGATCACAGCAGCATCATCCAATAATCCTAGTCCCATTAAAAAATCTGGGACAATATCAATAGGAGATACAAAGTACACGAGTCCAGCAAACATCATCACTAATGTCCGATACGGAATCTCTTTATATTCACCCTTTGTCCAAGATTTCAGCAGTTGGAAAAGGAGTTGAAGCTTTGACCAAAATCCCTTTAAGGAAAGCTGATTTTTTTCTGCCTTGTTCGCTGCTTTTGTTAACAACCCCTGTGCTTCATCTTTATTATTACTATATTTTTCTGCCTCGTTTTTGAACATGGAGAAGGCTAGCTTTGTGAAAAAAAGCCGATTTAACATTTCCATCACCTCTGGCCTTTCGATTTTCCTGTAGTTTACCCTAAACTTACCCATTCAAACTATTGAAAATTGGATTTTCATGATTTGAATTCAAACTATGAACATGTCATGATAAGAAAATATAGATAAAGAACGGAGGAGAAATTGTGTTACAAGTGGCAGAAGAGTACTTAAAGAAGTATTTTGGATATTCAAAGTTTCGTAAGGGTCAGAAAGAGGCCATTCTAAATGTTCTGGAGAAAAAGCAGTCTTCAGCATGCATCATGCCGACCGGTGGAGGCAAATCTATCTGTTATCAAATTCCCGCCCTTATGCTAGAAGGGACGACACTTGTTATTTCACCATTGATCTCATTGATGAAGGATCAAGTGGATGCATTGAATATGAACGGAATTCCCGCTTCGTATATTAATAGTTCTTTATCCAACCACGACATCCGTGAAAGGCTTGAAGAGGCGAAGCAAGGAAGATATAAGCTGTTATATATTGCTCCAGAGAGACTACAATCCTATGAATTTATGAGTGAGATAAAGAACCTGGAAATACCACTTGTCGCAGTAGATGAAGCACACTGTATTTCTCAATGGGGTCATGATTTCCGGCCAAGCTACATGCATATCAATGAGATGATCCAGAAATTACAGGGAACTCCCATTGTCCTCGCTTTAACTGCGACAGCAACACCTGTCGTGAAGGATGATATTTGTCGCCTGCTACAGATTGATGATGGGAATGTAGTTCTAACAGGTTTTGGAAGAGAGAATCTATCTTTTCACCTTGTAAAAGGGGAAGACAAGATGACCTATGTCGAAAATTACGTTGGAAAAAATAAAACAGAGTCTGGTATCATCTATGCTTCCACTCGAAAAGAAGTGGATCGTATATCCGGGCACTTTCGTAAAAAAGGGTTAAAGATCGGCAGATACCATGCTGGGATGAGTGATGAGGATAGAGGCAATGAACAAGAGGCTTTCCTCCAGGATCGATTAGATATCATTGTCGCTACTTCTGCGTTTGGGATGGGGATTAACAAAACCAACATTCGATTTGTAATCCACTATCAAATGCCAAAGGATATGGAAAGTTATTATCAGGAAGCAGGTAGAGCGGGTCGTGATGGTGAACCGAGCGAATGCATTCTTCTTTATTCAGCCCAGGATGTACAAATTCAGCGTTTTTTAATCGAGCAAAATACATTCGACCGTGAACGTCAAGTTCAACAGATGGAGAAGCTTAGGCAGATGATGGATTACTGTCACACTGAAAATTGTCTTCAATCTTATATCCTTCGTTATTTTGGAGAAGCCAATCCGATTGATTGTGGTAGGTGTAGCAACTGTACAGATACTCGTGAACTAGTAGACGTTACAAGAGAAGCACAAATTGTCCTATCTTGTTTGATCCGTATGGGAGAAAAATTTGGCAAGACTATGGTCGCCCAAGTTTTGACAGCTTCAAAAAATAAAAAACTATTGGACAATAACCTTCATTCTTTATCTACCTATGGAATGTTGAAGGACAAGTCCATTCAGGAAGTAAATGAATTCATAGAGTTTTTAACTTCCGAATTATATATAGGAGTAACAACGGGACAATTCCCTACTTTATATGTAACCGAAATAGGAAAAGAAGTTTTGTTAAGTAGAAAGAACGTACTTCGCAAAACAAGAATGCATACAAGACAAGTCGTTCAGGATGATGAACTATTTAATCACTTGAGAGAGATTAGAAGGTCCATTGCTTCTAATGAAAATGTCCCACCGTTCGTAATCTTCTCTGATGTTTCACTTCGAGACATGTGCAATAAGCTTCCTTATACCTTGGATGAATTTATAAAGGTAAAGGGTGTAGGCGAACAGAAAATGCAAAAATACGGCGAAACCTTCATTTCTAAAATTCGAGATTTTTGTGAAAAGAACCCTGATAGGAAACGTCAAAACATTGAAGAAGAGGAACCTATTAAAGCGAAAACCAAGGCTCCTAAAGATTCACATTTAGAAACCTATAAAATGTTCCAATCAGGAATGGAAACGACTGAAATTGCTACAATCCGTAACATCACAGAAGACACCGTTGGTAGCCATCTGCTCCGCTGTGTTGAAGAAGGTTATGAACTCGATTGGGAACGTCTCGTTTCAAATGAAACAGAAGAAATCATTAGAGAAACTGTCCAAAAAGTGGGTAAGGATAAGTTGAAACCTATTAAGGAAGAAGTCCCAAAGGAAATATCGTACAGTACCATAAAAATCGTGTTAGGGAAATGGCGATTAGAAACAAGTAGTTAAACCTTGTTCCACATGGAGACTCGGAACTGAAAATGTATGATCAATTAAATGTGTAACTGGTGTTAAAGGATATTTAGACTAATTAAAATTTGTTTACGGAAGAAGAAGTGCTGTGGAACTTTTCCACGGTGCTTTTTTAATTAAGTTTAATAGACAAAATCGACATGGCAAACTAAGTGACCAAAAATAGGGTATTATTACAAAAAATTCCAAAATAAATTTTTCTTTTCGAAAGAATTTTGTCGAATAACCATATAAATACAGACGTGTTTTAGGGGTTTTTAGTTCTTTTTGTCTACTTTTGCGATTCTATTTACATCATGTTATAAATTTGTGATAATCCTTAAGTAACTATAGAAAGTACAGTTTAATTGAGAGGAAGTAGTGCAAAATCATGAGCGATAAATCCATTGATATGATGGAAATGGAGATTCAAAAGTTGAGACAACGAATGATAACACATGCGAATGAATTTGGGTACACTGACGAGAAAACAATAACTTTCAGCCAAGAATTGGACAAGCTCCTTAATGAATATCAGGTACGATCTGAGGAAAAAAAGGAAGAGCGAGAAATAAGGATTGGCCTCAAAAAAATGACTATTATCCTAAAAAAATCTTTTTTTAGGTTAGAGGTTCAATCTATGTAAGTGTCTTTGATATAATAATATCCAGATATGGAAAAGGCAGGTACCAATATGGATGAAATATGGGTTATATCAAATGAAGAAATCATACCTGCAGCTCTTTTCTTTATTGAAGGAGAGCTAATGAATGTAATCATTAAACAACCTGAATTATTTGAGCCAGGTGAAATCATTACCTTCTTGATTGATCGAAAACGAATCCATGCAAAATTAATCAAAAAACAAGGCTATAATTTATATTTATACATTTCTTTATCTGAAGCAATGCTTGATATTCAAAGGCGAAAAGCGGTAAGAAGTCAAATCAAAGTGAGTGGGACATTGACCGACTACTTACACTCTTGGGAAGTTGAAGTCCTTGATATCAGTATGAAAGGTTTGGCCTTTACAACAAAAGCTGAACTTCAAGATGGAAGTTATACGATAGCCTTTACAATAGAAAATCAACCAGTGACAATGATGGTTACCATTAGAAACCTTACATTCATGCAAAATTCGAATCGATATGGGTGTACAATTGAAGGAATGAAGCAGCAGAACCAATTTGCAATAAGAAGGTATATTTTAATGGATCAACTACAAAGGTTGGATACTGCCGTAAGACAATAATATCCGTTGCAAACGATTGTACATATCTTTGATGAATAAAAGGACTGAGCTAAATGTCATAAATTATGACATTTAGCTCAGTCCCTTTCTTTGCTTTCTGATAAGTCGATACGTGCCAGCAGGATATCTGCTATTTATTAAGGTGTGTCAAAAATTTTATATTCCCAATAAAAGAATCATAAACAATAACCCTATGATGAAGGAGTAAGTAGAGGATCGTTCGTTTCCGTCTCCATGGCTTTCTGGAATCAATTCCTTGTAAATGATAAAAAGCATAGCACCTGCCGCAAAAGCAAGACCATAAGGTACAAGGTTTTGGACAAAGGATGTTAATGAATATCCCAATAAGGAAGTTACAATCTCAATGGCACCAGTCAAAGTGGAAATAACAAATGCTTTGAATTTATTTATTTTTTGATTGACTAAGAAAAGTGCAACTAACAAACCTTCAGGAGCATTTTGCAATCCGATGGCAAATGCAATCAAGTTCCCTGTGTCTCCTGAGGCTGAAGCATAGCTTACACCAACTGACAATCCCTCAGGAATGTTGTGAAGTGTAATGGCAGAGATGATGAGCAGCGCTTTTGCATCAAACTCAATTCCTTGCCTAGAATGTTCCAAATCAATGTGAGGAATGTTTTTTTCCAAAACCGTCAAGGTCAATACACCGAGAAAGACCCCGACACAAAGGGGAACAAAGCCGCCAAGGGCAAGCGCCTCTGGAATGAGTCCCATCAAAGATGCTGCCATCATGATTCCTGCTGTAAATGCAAGTATCGTATCTCTCCATCTATGCGTAATCGTCCCAGAGATAAATAATATGACGGCTGCCCCTAACCCAGTAGACATGGCAGACAGGATACTGCCTACTAGTACATCTCTCATAATCTTCTCCTTAACCTACTTAATGATTTTGATAAAAACTGTTTTCCATCTATCTTAAAAAATCATCGAATACTACTGAATATTGATTAGAGTATAATGAAGATTTTTCCTATCTTAAAGTATTTTTTCTCCTATCCTCAAGTTCTATGAATTGTAATCATTCATATCTTCACATTTCCATGTCCATGTATAACCCATATGAGCTCATCCTTTAGCCCATTAATGTGACTTGTTCCTTGAATAATTTCAAAAACATAGAAGAAATAAGTCATGCGTCTAAATTAGTTTGGATTGGAATATAAGTTAATGATAGTACATAAAATTCAAGCTAACATAATTCCTCCCTATTAATTGGTCGATAGCAACTTAATTTCCGTTAGGAGTGAGAATTTTACATGCATATAGTGGTTTGTGTGAAACAAGTTCCCGATACGAAAATCATTAAAATCAATCCGAAAACGAACACGTTGGACCGGAGAAGTGCACCAGCTATATTGAACCCATATGATGGCCATGCGGTCCAGGAGGCTGTGAAGCTAAAAGCCATTCATGGTGGTGAGGTTTCTGTCGTTTCTATGGGCCCGCCACAGGCAGTAGATATTATTAAGAAAAGTGTCGAGATTGGTGCGGATCAAGGATACCTCATCACGGATCGAGCCTTTGCTGGAGCCGATACACTCGCTACTAGCTATGCCTTGTCAAAAGCTCTTGAAAGAATAGCTAAGGAGAAGCCCATCGATTTAATCATTTGTGGAAAACATGCTATTGATGGTGACACAGGACAAGTGGGACCAGGTATTGCAAGAAGGTTAGATATCCCTCCAGTGACCAATGTCATTGAGGTTTGTGAGATGAATAAAGATGAAAAAACCGTCGTTATTAAAAGAAAAATATCTAATGGTTATGAGCTGATTCAATCCCAAACACCTTGTCTATTAACAGTAGAAAAAGAGATTAATGAAATTGAATATTCACCTATGCCCAATATGATAAAAGCTGCACGCTACCAACCAGTCATATGGAGTGTAAATGACTTAGAAAACGTGGACAAACTGCAACTCGGGTTAAAAGGTTCTCCAACCATAGTAGGAAAAATGTTTTCTCCTCCAAAACTTGAGGGAGGAAAGCGAATTGAAGGAAATGCAACCAGTCAAGTGAAAAAGCTAGTGACCTTGTTATTGGAGAAGAAGGAGCTCTTTAAGTAAAGTGATAGATTCGGAGGTTGAAACATGTTTAAGGATCATAGAGGGGTTTGGGTTTTTATAGAACAAAATGAAGGGGTAATAGAAGGGGTTTCCCTGGAGTTGCTTGGCGCAGGAAAAAAACTGGCTGAAAAGCTTGAAGTTCCATTGGCAGGAATACTCCTTGGCCATCAAGTATCAACATTAGCGAATGAAGTCATTTACCATGGTGCGGATAAAGTATATGTCATTGATCATCCTGTGCTCGAAACATATCGAACGGAATCGTTTATGAAAGGTGTCAATGACTTGGCAAGAAAATATAAACCTGAAATATTCCTTTATGGGGCAACTCCTAATGGGAAGGATTTAGCAAGTGCAGTGGCTACAGATTTAAGCACTGGATTGACCGCAGATACAACGATGCTAGATGTAGAACCTTCAACTAGACTATTAGAAGCAAGTAGACCGGCCTTCGGTGGCAATATCATGGCGACGATTCTTTGTAAAAAGCATCGGCCACAAATGGCAACTGTCCGCCCAAAAGTAATGAAAGCATTGACAAGAGACAATAGAAGAAGCGGTGAAATTATTCAAGAGTCTATTGAATTATCAGAAGAAACGATGAGAACGAAAGTATTGAAGATTGTAAGGGAAGCTGCGAAAGCATCTAATCTTGCAGATGCTCATGTAATTGTGTGCGGTGGAAAAGGTATGGGAGACCCAAAAGGATTTGAATTGATCCATGAGTTGGCAGAGGTATTAGGTGCCAGTGTAGGAGGGACCCGGGATGTTGTGGAGGCTGGATGGCTCCCTCATGAACAGCAAGTGGGCCAAACAGGAGAAACGGTAACACCAAAACTGTACTTTGCGATAGGTATTTCTGGAGCGATTCAGCATGTGGTAGGAATGAAGAATTCAGAGATGATTATCGCCATAAATAAAAATCCTGAAGCAGCTATTTTTGATGTTGCTACTTATGGCATTGTCGGTGATGCGCTAGAAATTATTCCAATATTAATTGAAGAACTTAAACAAGAACTTCGCGCACAAGGAGGAGAAGTGAACTATGCCGGAAAAGTTTGATGTCATTGTCGTAGGAGCTGGGCCAGCAGGAACCTCCTGTGCTTATACATGTGCGAAAGCTGGATTAAAGGTCATGCAAATCGAACGTGGGGAATATCCTGGTAGCAAGAACGTGATGGGGGGTGTTCTTTACCGAAAACAAATGGAAGAAATCATTCCTGAGTTCTGGAAGGATGCACCACTCGAGCGACCGGTAATAGAACAACGTTTTTGGATGATGGACCAAGAATCGGTTGTGACATTTGGTTACAAAGATTTGGAGTGGGGTAAAGAGCCCTATAACAATTTCACAGTATTAAGGGCAAAATTTGATCAGTGGTTTGCATCAAAAGGTGTGGAGGCAGGAGTACTCCTTATCAATGAAACTGTTGTCAATGAATGCCTTGTCGAAAATGGAAAGGTGGTGGGAGTAAAAACAGATCGACCAAATGGAGAGGTTTACGCAGATGTAGTCGTTTTAGCAGACGGAGTCAATTCATTATTAGGCAAACAACTGGGCTTCCATAAAGAATTCCGTCCTGATGAAGTGGCATTAACGGTAATGGAAGTCATTAATTTGCCAAAGGAAAAAATTAATGATCGTTTTAATTTAGCAGATGACCAAGGCTGCACGATTGAAATTTTTGGTGATTCTACAAAAGGGAATCTTGGTACGGCATTTATTTATACGAACAAAGACAGCATCAATATTGGTGTAGGTACAACCCTATCCAGTATGATCAAGGCTAGAATCAAGCCATACGATTTACTCGATTATTTAAAAACTCACCCAATGGTTAAACCTCTCATTGATGGCGGTGAACCAGCTGAATACTTAGCCCATCTTATTCCCGAAGGGGGCTATTATTCCGTACCTAAGGTAGTGGGTAATGGTGTGGTAGTGGTTGGGGATGCTGCCCAGTTAGTGAACGCGATACATCGTGAAGGTTCGAACATGGCGATGGCATCCGGGAAATTGGCAGCAGAAGCCATAGTTGCTGCTAAAGAAAAAGGCGATTATAGTGAAGCTACTTTAAGTAAATATAAAAATGATTTATATGAAAGTTTCATTATCAAAGATTTAAAGAAATATAAAGACGCCACTCATACATTTGAAAACAATCCTGCTTATTTTAAAGACTATATCCCAATGATGAATCGAGCCATGAATAAATTCTTCTCCGTCGATGGTACACCGAAAAAAGACAAACAAAAGGAAATCATTCGTTCTGTCACAGAAGAGAGAGGAACATTAAGCGTCTTAAAAGATGTCTATAAAGCTTGGAAGGCGGTGAAATAATATTGTCATCGATTGAAGAAAAACAATATTTAGTCCGATTCAAAGCGGGTAAGAAATCACACTTAACAGTTATGAGCCATGATATTTGTATGACTCAATGTCCGGATAAATTGTGTACCATTTTTTGTCCAGCTGAGGTTTATAAGTGGGAAGACATTCGAATGCATGTAGGTTATGAAGGTTGTCATGAATGCGGAAGCTGCCGTATTGGGTGCCCTTATGAAAACATTCATTGGGAATATCCAGAAGGTGGGAAAGGGATAATTTTTAGATTGGCATAATTGTGGTGGAAAGCTGTCAATTGGCAGCTTTTTTTTTGTTCTCTTAATATAATTATGTAAAAGTTCATTTTTGATTTGTTACTATATTGATTGGAGCGGAAGGAACGAGACTCCTCGAAAATTGATTCGCAATTCCCTTCGTGTGGTGTTTATTCGAGGATGTTGATTCAATGTCCTGCGGGAAAAGCGGGAACCCACTGGCGTGCCATGCGTCAAGGAGGCTCCTTAACCGCCCGCTGAAAGCGAGTGCCTGGAACTGCAATCAACAGGATAGTTTTAACAAAGACATTCATGCTATTAAAAATCTCCACCATGGCACATGAAAATACATGGTGGTGCTTTATTTTAGAAGTGTTTTTAGGCAAAGACATAAAAAATGAATCAAAACCAGCATTTGAATGAACTTTTAGATCCATTTATTACTCCAATAAACAATTTAATCTTCATTTTAGAATCCAATTTAAATGAATCGGAGAAGTTACTAATTTTCGCTAAAAATGAAAAAAACCACTTCATAAATAAGAGGTTTACGGGTAAAGCATTATGTAGGTTATTTCACATACTGTGGCAAAAAGAGAGAAATGAAGCCCATTTTCTCTTTATATTGGTTTTAACTGATTTTTTGGTGGAAATAGGATTGAATCAATGTATCAGTTAGAGCAGTCCTTTCAATCGATTTCGCTAAATCAACTGCAGCATCAAATTTATGATGATAGGCTGATGTGTAATACGGTTTTGCGTACTCAAATTTCCCGGACTGATTAGAAGGATACACGACAACTTTCCATAAATAATATTCACTATCTATAGATTCAGGTCCACCTTCCAGCGCTACTAACCAGTGGGTAGCGAATAGTTCATCTGTAGTTAAATCTACCAATTTCTTACTATCTTCAAAACCAATCGGAATGATACATCTTTGAAAAAAATCACGGTAATTGGCAAAGGCAACCATACAATCTCCCCTTCCCAGTAGAAATATTCTGTTCCTTTAATATATGCTGTCGAGAAGGAAAGAAGACTGTTTTTAAGAATAATTTTTAGAATTTTTAAAAAATATACTATTAAACTATAAAAGGTAAGTAGATTTGTAAGGTTGTACCTGCATCTTTTTCATTATAGACTTCAATTTTGCCATTGAATTGTTCAATCATTTTTTGACATATAAATAAGCCTAAGCCAGTACCGTCTTTTTTGGAGGTGAAAAATGGTTCGAAGATTCGTTTTAAAGTGAATTCATCCATTCCGATCCCTTGATCACTAATTTGTATCACGATGAATTCATCTTTAGGGAACATTTGAATTTCTCCTTTGTCTCCGGCACTTGAGGCTTGGAAAGCATTTTTGACAATATTCAATACGACTTGTTTTACTTGATCCTTATATTTTTCACTTAAAAGTTGGATAAGACCTTTTACACCTGTCAGTGGGTTTTTGATTTCGTGTGTTGCCGAGGCTGCTAGTGTTCCAACAGTCTCAAGTTTTTGTCTTTCGTACTGGTCCCTTTGTTGCACGGTTTCTTTCTTCAATAGATAATACTTTAGGCTTAAATATATTACATGTAAAATGATCAAAGCCAAAAAATAGAATAAGCAAGATGAGTATCATTGTTGTAATCCAAATAGTTAAATGCGAGAATTGGCCATTTTTGACAATCCGGTTGATACGGGTACTATTGACTTCAAAATAGGGATTCTATATACTAATTTTGAATTCGAGATATTATTTATGGATGAGTTAGGCGGTGTAGACATGAGCAAAGAATCCATTGAACAATCTTTAAAACTGTTTATCGTTTTGTCGAGAGCTCATCGATCTATTAATGATCACGTGAATACATTCATCGCTGCAAATGGATTAAATCCAACTGAATTTGCTGTTTTGGAGCTCTTGTACCATAAAGGCCCGCAGCCTCTGCAACAAATTGGTGGAAAAATCCTCTTAGCAAGCGGTAGCATCACATATGTTGTGGATAAACTAGAACAAAAAGAATACTTGGTCAGAGAAGCATGCAAAAAAGATCGAAGAGTGACATATGCTACGATTACTGAAAAGGGGAAAGAATTCATCGAAAGAATTTTCCCAGAGCATGAAAAACAAATTGATCAAGTCATGAATGTATTGACAGATGCAGAAAAGGCTACAGCCATAACCATGTTAAAAAAGCTGGGGTTAAGTTTACAGTAGTAGTGAAAATACGAAGCCAAATTGGTTTCGTATTTTTTTTGGCTAGGTTAAAGCTCATTGTTGATTTGGGACTATGTCGATTGGAGAGCAAGGCTCGAGACTCTTCGAAAATGCATTCGCCTTTCCTGCGTGCGTTGTTTATTCCAGAAAGCTGTTTCCATGTCCTACTGGAAAAGTGGGTCAAGGGAGACCCCACAATGGCGCGAGTGCGCTTAAGGAGGCTCCCGAACCACCCATGGGAAGCGAGTGCCCCTCGCTACAATCAACAGGGTAGTTTAGCTGAACCTATTCTTTAAATTTTTCAAAATTTTTCTAGTTCAAAAAAGGATAATCAGTCGATTTTGTAGTATATATAAAGGGAATACATAGAAGGAAGTGATAGGATGAAATTCCAAGATTTTGAGTATAGAAGATTAGACGTCGATTCAATTAAAGAAAAGTTCAATTCTTCTCTAGAGCGTTTTAAAAGGGCTGAGACATTTGAGGCTCAAAATGCAGTGATGGAAGAAATCAACGAAATACGTAACGAAATTGGGACCATGTTCAATCTTTGCTACATTCGTTATTCTATTAATACTGAAGATGAGTTCTACAAACAAGAACAAGAGTATATGGATGAAATCCAACCGCTTATGGATGATTTGATTACTGAATATTATAAAGTTCTTGTAGATTCGAAGTTCCGTGCTGAATTAGAGCAGAAATGGGGAAATCAGTTATTTGATTTGGCTGATGCCCAGTTGAAGTCATTCAGCCCTGAAATCATTCCACTTATGCAGAAAGAAAACAAGTTAAAAACGGAATATTCTAAGCTGATCGCTTCTGCGAAGATTCAGTTTGATGGTGAAGAGAAGACATTGGCACAGCTTGATCCTTATACAGAATCAATTGATCGTGAAGTCAGAAAGTCTGCTACTGAAACTAAGTTCCAATACTTTAAAGACCATGAGGGTGCGCTGGACCGAATTTATGATGAGTTAGTAAAAGTTCGTACTGAAATGGCTCAAAAGCTTGGTTATAAAGACTTTACTGAGCTTGGCTATCATCGTATGCAACGAACAGATTACAATGCAGAAATGGTTGCGAATTTCCGTAACCAGATTCAAGAGTATATCGTACCAATTGTTTCCAAGCTTAAAGCAAGACAAAAAGAAAGAATCGGTGTGGATGAGTTAAAATTCCACGATATCGGGTTCAAATTCAAGACTGGGAATGCGAAACCAAAAGGGGAGCCTGCTTGGATCATTGAAAACGGTAAGAAAATGTACGATGAACTGTCTAAAGAGACTAGCGAATTCTTCCGTTACATGATCGATACGGATTTGATGGATCTAGTGGCTAAAAAAGGGAAGGAAAGCGGAGGTTATTGCACCTATATCAATAACTACAATGCGCCTTTCATCTTCTCTAACTTTAATGGAACATCTGGTGATATTGATGTTCTAACGCACGAAGCAGGTCATGCATTCCAAGTGTACTGCAGCCGTGACATAGAAGTGGCGGATTATGTATGGTCCACATCCGACGCTGCGGAAATCCATTCAATGAGTATGGAGTTCTTCACGTGGCCTTGGATGGAATTATTTTTTGAAGAAGACACTGACAAGTATAAGTTTTCACACTTAGGTAGTGCGTTAACGTTCCTTCCATACGGAACTGCGGTGGATGAATTCCAACATGTGGTTTATGCAAAACCAGAAATGACTCCAGCTGAACGAAAGCAGGCATGGAAGGAAATAGAGAAAAAATATCTACCTGAGTGGGATTATGACGGCATCCCATTCCTAGAAGAAGGCGGATATTGGCAACGTCAAGGACATATCTACAGTACACCATTCTACTATATTGATTATGTCCTAGCTCAAATCTGTGCCTTACAATTCTGGAAGCGCTCAAGGGAAGAAAAAGAAAAAGCATGGGACGACTACGTTCACCTTTGCAAACAGGGTGGAAGCAAGTCATTCCTTGGACTGGTTGAGGAAGCTAATCTAGTTTCACCATTCAAGGATGGATGTGTTCAATCTGTTGTAGGGGAAATTGAAGCATGGTTGGATTCAGTAGACGATAAAGCATTATAAGATAATAGAAATGAGGTGCACAGGCCAATAGAGCTTGTGCACCTTTTTTGCTTAAATTGGGATTTGATAAAAAAGCTGCTAGTTTGATAAAAAGTGGGGATAATTTGGTAATATATCGAAATATATGATAAAAAACCCCTGTTAAATGATAATAAATCTTTCTTTACATAAGAAATGGGCAACCCCTTTTAATGGTTTGCCCATTAATAACTACAGAGTGGCTTTTACTCTCTCCCTTTTTATAGCACGGAAGAAGAATAGTTCATAAATGACCGGAATCAAGATCAATGTTAGCAATGTTGACGATGTCAATCCGCCAATTACCGTTATGGCAAGCCCCTTAGATATTAGGTTTCCAGAGGATGTTGTCAATGCCAGTGGAATCAAGGCAGCAATAGTAGCGAATGCCGTCATTAATATTGGACGTAGACGTGTTTTTCCTGCTTCGATCAATGCGTCGCGTACAAACATTCCTTTTTCTTCTCGATTCTGGCCAATACGATCAACAAGAACTATCGCATTGGTTGTAACGATTCCTATTAGCATCAATAATCCGATCATTACACTTACAGACATCGGTTCTTTTGCAAGATATAATCCTAGGAACGAACCAATTGGAACGAAAATTAAAGAAGAGAGGATAATAAATGGAATCCTGGCTTTACCAAATGTAATCAACATAGTGATGTAGACAAGACCGATTGCCACAACCATAGCCAATCCCAATGCCTTAAAGGTTTCGGTTGTTTCATCGCTTCCACCACCACCCTCAAAATTAACAGTGTCAGGTAGTTTCACGTTTTTCTCTACTCCATCAATGACTTCTTTGGTAACTGCTGATACATTGTTCGATGTAACTTGGGCAAATATTTGAGCGAAAATCTTCCCGTCCAACTTTTGTAATGAAGTAAACTCATCCACTTCCTTAATTTCTGCAACATCTTTTAAGGAAACAGGACCTTTGGAAGTGAATATCTTTAATTCCTGAAGCTTTGCAAGGGTAGGAGATTCTTGATCATAGGAAAGGATGACATTACGCTCCGTTTTATCCAGTAAAAGAGATCCAACTGTCAATGGCTTCGTTTGGTCAGAAATACTGCCTAGAATCTGGAATCCGGAAAGACCTAACTCGTCAGTCTTTGAGGGATTAATGTCCACAATAATTTGTTTTTGTTTTTCTAAGAAGTTATTAGAAACATACTTTAAATCCTTCTGCTTGTTTAAGAATGCTTCAACATCTGAGGCACTTCTTTGTAAATCCTCAAGATTGTTAGAATAAAGGTTAATGTTTACATTATTATTGGAGGGAGGTCCTCCAGTAGATTGCTCTTGAATTCCGATTTTCGTATCAGGCTCAGTTTTTAGGACAATCTCTTCCATAGATATTTCCAAATTCTTGATAAACTTAGTTACATTTACATTCTCATTAAGGTTAATAAAATAACTGGCTTGGTTTTTACGTTTTAAGCCAGTTGTAAAATCACGGCTACCTATACCTGCAGTCACTTCTTTTATTTCTTCTTGCTCAGCGAACATCTTCTCCACTTTTAGGGAGATTTCATTCGTACGATTTAAAGATGTAGAAGAAGGTAGCTGCATAGTAGCAACTAATGTCTTTTGTTCTTCATTTGGGATGAAAGTGAAACCTAGCTTAGTCACTAAAAAAGATGATCCTAGTAAAGTAAGGACGGAAAGAAAGATGATTAGAGCTTTATGATCCAATGACCAAGAGATGCTTTTCCCATAGGCTATTTGTAATCGGCCATCTTTTTCTTCATGAGGCACGTTTTTAAAAGAGAACTTCGACAAGATTGGAACAATAGTAATAGAAACCAATAAAGATGTTAGTAGCGAGAAGACAATTGTTAAAGCGAACGGTAGAAAGAATTCTCCCGTAATACCCCCAACAAATCCTAAAGGCAAGAAAACCACGACTGTTGTTATCGTAGAAGAAGTGATGGCTTTAAGAATTTCTTTAGTTGAATCTAAAATAATGCCGTCATTGATCGTATTGTTGGATTTACGAACCCTTCTAAATATATTCTCTATGACTACGATACTATCGTCTACCACACGTCCAACTGCTACTGCCATACCTCCAAGCGTCATAATGTTCAGTGAAATATCTAATTGTGCAAGGAAAATGGAGGATACTAGTAATGATAAAGGGATGGATACAATCGCAATAATTGTGGCACGGAAATTACGCAAAAATACTAAAACTGCTACAGAAGCAAATAAAGCACCTAGTAATCCTTCTTTAATCAGTGTATATATGGATTGTTCGATTCCAGCTGCTGAATCAAATCCAATTGCATAATCCAATTCTACTTTATGGGAATTCAGGACATCACGGACTTTTTCAGCGATTTCTACTGTATTGGCATCTTGCTTTTTAGTGATGGCCATAGACAAGGAGTCCTTCCTATTAAATCTCGTAAATTCCTCTTTTTCAGATACCTCTTCAATACTTGCAAGTTCATCGAGTTTAATAGGTTGGCTATTTGGAATGAATGATGATTTTAACCTTATATTTTTGAGATTCTCAATCGTATCGATTTTCTCTTGTACTCTTACTGGAATTTCCAATTGATTTTCTGATATATTGCCAGCGGGAAAGGAAAGGTTTTTTCCATTTATGGCATCTTTAATTTGAGTTAAAGAAATGCCAAATTGTGAACTTTTTATCGGATCCACTGTAATTTGAAGTAGTTCTCCCTCAAGTCCCCCGACCGAAACATTATTGACTCCAGGTATCTTATTAATCTCTGGAACAATGATATCCTCCACTAATTTTTGAAGATCTGTTCCTTCCTTCGAAAACAAGGAGATATTATAGATAGGAAAGGTCCCGAACGAAAAGCGGTTAATTTTGGTTTGGACATTTTCAGGTAAATCGGCTTCTTTGATTGTATTGCTGACAAGCCGTTCGGCTTCATCAATATTACTGCTAAATGGAAACTCCATATTTATGATGGAGATGCTTTCGAATGAGGAGCTTTGAATTTTTTTCACTCCTTCAATTCCTTTCAAGCGGTCTTCCAGTTTAGAAGTGACATTTTCGTTTATATCCTGGGGAGAAGCTCCAGGATAAATGACTTCGATTGAGAGCTGAGGAAACTCAATGTTTGGCAGTAAATCCACTTTCAATTGGGAAAAGGAAAATAACCCTCCTAAAATTAGCAAAAAAGAAATGATAAACACTGCTACCGCATTTTTTAAACTGAACTTAGTTAGAAAGTTCATTTCCGTGACACCTCACTTGAATATAATAATTATATTATTTATTATACATGTTGTATAACTTTTGTATAGTTATAGATTTATTATTTTGAGTTGTCCTCGAACTTAACAATAAAAAAAAAATATTTATTTTGAACTTTATCCAACTTCAACCGTCTAATTGGTACAGAAAAGAAGCGATGGGGAGATGGATTTCATGAGAAATATCGAAGTAGAAATTCAATCGGGCGTACTTTTACAAGGGACATTATCATTTCCAGAAGGAAAGCAGGATCAATACCCGGTTGTATTAATAATGCCTGGTTCTGGAAATTCAGATCGTGATGGAAATAATGAACAAATGAAGTTAGTTGGTAACCTGTATAAAAAATTGGCAGAGGAATTTGCGACGATGGGTTTTGCCTCTTTAAGATACGATAAAAGAGGTGCAGGGAAGAGTGGGGGAAATACACTAACAACCGGATTCATAGATTTGATGGATGACGCGGAGTTTGCATATCAATTCCTAGTGGAGCATCCAGAAGTGGATCCTAATAATATATTCTTGTTTGGGCATAGTGAAGGTAGTTTTATTTGTCCTGCCATAAGTTTAAAACATCAAGTATCGGGTATGATTCTAGTGGCTGGTGGGGGAGAGACAATGGAATCTTCAGCCACCTATCAAAAACAATTAGCCTATAAAGAGTTGGTAGACAACAAAGGATTTCTTGGTTGGCTTGTAAGGACGTTCAAACTGGTTGATAAAACCATCAAGAAAGACCAAATGATTATGGCAAAAATTATGGATTCAGAAAGAGACACGATTCGTATAAGTGGGAAAAAAATGCCGGCTAAATATATAAGGGAGGCTTTCGGATATGATGTTCAAAAAGATATGGAAGAGGTAACATGCCCGGTATTAGCTTTAGGAGGAACTAAAGATTTACAAACTAGAGCGGAAAAAATGGAGAATCTACGAAACTGGGTAAAAGGGGACGTGGTTATTCATACTATTGAAAATATGGGCCATGATCTTAAAATCCATGAGGATGAGGTGAAGATATTAACCATGGTCAAATCCTTTAAGAATAAATTGCAGGATCCGGTGGCACCACTGTTACTATACCGTATGGAAGAATGGTTGACTGCCAATAAAAACTAATTTGAAAGGCTGGATTTTAAAATCCAGCCTTTGTAGGTTTTATGATTTTTGGTCAGAGGAAGTACTGATCATTTCAATAGGTAGGGTGATTTCAACCGTCGTTCCTTTACCAGGGAAGCTTGAAATCGCCATACTACCGTTATGTTGTTCAATGATTCTTTCAGTAATCATTAGACCTAGTCCAGTTCCAGTCTCTTTTGTTGTAAAGAATGGCTTTCCTATATCACGCATAATCTCTTCGGGAATTCCAACGCCATTGTCTGAAACAACGAACTTTACTTTATTTTCATCTACTCGCATGAACTGAAACTTAATTAGTCCACCATTGGGAATTGCCTCAATCGAATTCTTGACTAGATTGATAAACACCTGTTTTAATTGGTTTACTTCACATAAAATTTCTAAATCAAAGTCCGTGTATTCCCTTTCTATTTCAATATTTTTATAATGGGCATCTTGTTCGAACAGAACAATTACTTCCTCAAGAATTTCCCGGACTTTCTGGGCACTCAAATTGGATACGAGTGGTTTTGACAATTTTAAAAATTCACTTATGATACTATTCATTCTCTTGATTTCTGAAAGTATCAGTGAATAATAAGTCGAATGTCGAGTATCCTCTTCGTTCAACATTTGTACAAAGCCACCTATTACTTGAAGTGGGTTACGGATTTCATGCGCCACTCCAGCTGCAATTTCCCCAGTTACCTTCAACTTTTCAGAATTCGTAATGTATTCATCTAACTTTCTGCGCTCAGTAACATTCCTAATGATTAAAGAAACTGTAATGATAGTATGGTTTGAATCATAAATCGGAGAAATGGTAGCCTCCCCGATAATGAGCTCATGATTACTGGTTATTGTTTTTAGTTCCTTTCCAATGACACTTTTCCCATTCAGTACGGATGATAGATATGTTTGAATATCAATCTGATGGTCAGGGAAGATGGAATGTAGTGTTGGTGGCTTTATTTTCCGAACTTTCATTTCAAACAATTTACAAAAAGCCTCATTGAACTCCATTATTTCTCCAGTTACTGATAAGACTGCTATCGGATCTTGGGAATAAGCAAATATCGACTCATAGAGAGATTTGGTGGAATGCAGATCAGCTTTTGTTTTTGAGACGTTCTGCTCATTTTTAGTCCAAAGGTGATTTGAATGAGTGACCATATATAAAAGAGTTAAGAACGTGAATAAGGAAAACAAAATAAAATATGGAATGTCATCTATATCTGACCGAACCATCATAGTTGTTCCAACTAAAAAAACAGCAGTTATCTGTAATCCGATGGATGAGATGGTCGCAAAAATCAAAATGGCCTTCTGCTGATAAAAAGTAGAGATGATGATGGCTAAAATCATAAAAATAAAATTACTGATATAAGGCTGAATAATCGTTAAGTAAAAGGTAAAACCCAAAATGGAAGACACGATTATATACATGGTAACTTTGGGGTGGATTCTACTTTTTATACAAATCCATAGCAGGGATAATATTATGTATCCATATGGTGGCCATAAAATCTCTATATTCTGATCGATTGCAATATACACCAAAGTATCTATAAGCAAAATAATAGTTAAAAGTTTTACTAATATCGTATTGCGATGGCTGATTAATTCTATTTGCATCATGTTGTAAGTACCTTTCGAGAATTTCCCCTTTATTTTACCATGTTTTCAAGTATTAGGATGTAAAATAATTTGTGTCATGTATTCCCCAAAAGAAAAAAGACAAGTTTTGCTTGTCTTTTTTCTAAGTGTGTTTCATATACATGATTTGAAGGGGGAAGTGGACATGATGGGGAGATGGTCAGGAGCTTTCCAAATTGCTGCTGTTTATGTAGGAACAGTCGTTGGTGCTGGATTTGCTACGGGAAAAGAAATCGTTGAATTCTTTTCGAAATATGGGTTGTTTGGTACGTTATGTGTATTAGTGGCTGGGTTCATTTTTATATACTTTGGCACCAAAATGATGTTGCTGGCACTTCGAACAAAATCATCATCATACCAAGAATTGAATGAACATTTATTTGGAAGAAGACTGTCTTCGTTCATTAACCTTCTTTTTTTTATCATGTTAATGGGAGTTACTTCCGTGATGTTTTCGGGGGCAGGGGCGGTTTTTGATGAACAGCTTGGGATTGGAAAGACTACAGGTATATTTTTAACCATGGCCCTTTCTTTTGTAGTATTGGCTTTTGGTGTAAAAGGCTTGTTTGTTGTTAACAGTTTTGTTGTACCTGTCATGATTTTCTTTAGTGTTTTGTTGTGTGTCTTCAGTGTTTCACAGGGAGATTACGGATCTCATTTCGTTTCTATTCCAGATGGCATTCCGCTATGGAAAATGATGTTGTCCCCATTATCCTATGCTGCATTTAATTTGGCATTGGCACAAGCGGTCCTTGTACCTGTGGCACATGATATAAATGATGAGAAAATTGTTAAGGCCGGAGGAATTCTTGGAGGAATATTACTGACACTTATTTTATTAAGCAGTCATCTATCCCTGATTACGCTACAAGATGTTTCTGGTTATGAGATTCCCACAGCAGAAGTAATGAAGTTCCTAGCTCCACAGTTTTATTGGATTTATATCTTTATTATCTATGGTGAAATTTTCACAAGTATCATTGGTAATTCTTTTGGTTTGGAAAGACAGCTTAAACCAATTTTGAGAACTCGGAGCAGCATGATCATTGTATTTATTTTTGGAGTGTCATTTCTCATTAGTAAAATACAATATGGCGTTCTTCTGTCTTTCTTATATCCTTTGTTCGGGTACATAAGCATTGTTTTCTTATATTTGTTGTTCCGTGATCAATCAACCACTATACAATGAAAGAAGTTAACTAAGAACTAGAGATGTTGATTGCAGAGAAGGGCGAACGCTTTCCGCGGGCGTGGCTTGAGTCTCCTTCGCTACGCTCGTGCGGGGTCTCAAGTCTCACGCTTTTCCCGCAGGAGTCGTCGCTCCATGAATTTAAAGAAACTGGCAACTTGGACATGGAAAGTTGCTTAAGGATGATTTATAAAGCTTAATGAACAGGTTTTTAAGTTGATTTTTCAAGGACACTGGTTGATTGGAGCGGAAGGCGCTTGACTCCTGGGGGATTAGCGTTACAGGCGAGAC
>NZ_JAAGVZ010000069.1 GCF_010882125.1 Peribacillus alkalitolerans
GAATTAAAATGGAAAGGATAAATTTCATTTTCACCTTCCAAGTAAATTGGGAATTTTTTTATATCTGAAGGTAATTGATATTCCTTCAACAGATAATTTCTAATGGTTCTGGACCTCGCTGTTTCAGGTACTAAAGCATTAAAACGATCAATCATACCTTTGTCAAAGTTGAAACTTAACTTTTTCAACGCTTAATCCTCATTTCTTATAACAATATTTTTATAACACAAAGGCATTATTTTCTTTTTAAAAAGACCTGGAGAGTAGAGCTCCAGGTGAAGAAATAGCCAATATAAGAAAAAAAGTTCTTACAAAATAATCATACTGTAGTCAAACTCAAAAAGCCAAGAGTTTTCAAAAAAAGAACGACAGGAAATCTATTTTAGATTCCCTATCTTCCTGTAATTATTTCTAAGGTAGTCTACGCTCTTTATGGTAGAGCAATAGTCGTTCTGTGGTGAAATCAAAAATGAGTCCCTGATAATTCTCTTGTATAACGGTTAGTGAAAAGCTCTCCTTAAACTCTTGTTCTATTTTGGGTACTATTATCGAAATAAAATCTTGTACATTTGTGACTTCAATTTCTTTTTGTAGGATTAGTTGGCCGGCACTGTAGCAAATGTCTTTTTCCATTTCAAAAGAATCATCAAATACGTTCATAATCCTCATCCTTTACAAGGGAAAACCTCACCTGGCTTTCCCTCTTATTTTTATAATTCAAATCACTTCAAATTCGTATATTCCACTCGCTGGGATGAACTCAAGGTTTCCGTCTATTGTATGAAGCTCGATCAGTTCATCACCATCAGGATCTAAAAAGATCTGATCAACACGCCCCTCATATACGTATTCATCTGAATAATTAATCCGATAACTTTTACTGGTTTTAATTGTCCCATTAAACGTAAATGATGTATTACTTTGATAATCAACATGGTGTCGTTCAATCGTTAAACTATCCATACTTAGTCTCCTAAACTTTTTTTCTTATTGTTAGCTATTTATTCTCTCTATTCTACTGAGTTCCAAAGTACCTCTTGAAAATCGACCGGAAATCTCAATCCATTCTCTTCTTTAATGACAAACCACTCGCTGTGAACAGCGATTAACACACCACCATACGATTCATGTGATGTTCGTACAAATAAAGTAGTACCAAT
>NZ_JAAGVZ010000070.1 GCF_010882125.1 Peribacillus alkalitolerans
CCGTAGCCAAATCGCGGAGAAGCTTGAGATTCCAACTAAAAAATTAATCAATGAGTGGGTTCTTAAATATGAAAGACTCGGAGAGGAAGGATTAAAAGACAATCGAGGTAAAAAGAAAGGCACTGGAAAAGGAAGACCTGCAAAAAAGAATCTGACACTTGAGGAAGAAATTCAGATGTTAAAGGCGGAGAATTTATATTTAAAAAAGCTATTAGAACAGAAAAGGGGGTGTTAACGAAACAGGAAGAGTTTGAATTTATAGCTACATTTGGAGAACAATTTACCGTTTCAATCCTTTTAAAGATAGTGAACCGTGTATCAAAATCAGGCTACTATAAGTGGAGAAAACATAAAGATTCCTATATCCGTCCAATCCGAGATCAGGAACTATTTCATCTTATCTTTGAAGTATTTGCTCATTCTAAAGGAACATACGGAAAAAAGAGAATTCGCTTAGCTTTACTAAAACAGTATGGTCTTGTAATCAACCTTAAATGCATAGCTAGAATTATGCGGAAATATGGATTGGTCTGTAAGTGCCGACAACCAAGGTTTAAAAGAAGAAAGCAACCTCATGGTACTATTTCCAATGTTTTGGATCGCCAATTCACTTCTGATGCCATGGGTAAGAAGTTTTGTATCGATATTACTTATATAGAAGTAAAAAAACCAGGTAGAAGATGGATTTACTTATGTGCAATCAAAGACTTATTCAACAATGAAGTGGTTGCCTATAATATCAGCCAACAACAAGATATGAAACTAGTATTAGAAACAATCCAACAATTAAAAGAAAAAGGATTTGAGAAAGGTGCCATCCTGCATAGCGATCAGGGACATCACTTTACAAATCCTTCTTACATAAGTACCTTGGCTAATTTGGGCCTAACTCAATCCATGTCCCGCAGAGGCAACTGCTGGGACAATGCGAGTATTGAGAACTTCTTTGGGCATCTCAAATGCGAAATGCCCTGCTTCAGTTCACCACAAACTGTAGAAGAAGTACAAGCAGCCCTAGTAGAGTACATTAACTATTATAACGAAGAGAGAATACAAAATAAACACGGCATGAGTCCTGTTGAATATAGAACTCATGCCGCGTAAACGGCAGTCTTTTAAAAGTGTCTACTTGACGGGTATACGTTCA
>NZ_JAAGVZ010000071.1 GCF_010882125.1 Peribacillus alkalitolerans
TTGCTGTTATGCGTTTCTTTAAAAAGGTGCAAATTAAAACTCAATTAGAGGAAGAGCCACTTATCATAAATAAAGATCTTACAGTTACACTTAATCAAATAAAAAGCATCTATAAAATACCTTTAAATAGCGATGTGACTGTCCGAGAGTTTCACGTAGGAATTAAAAAGATACATTGTTGTCTAGTCTATATTCGTACCATTATAGATCAAGCCAAACTTGAAGAGAATATTATTGGTCCCCTACTTCAAATAAAGGATCAAGAATTAAATGTTGCAGATATTATATATGCTTCTTCTCTACATACAGTTAATTCAATGAACGAAATAGTAGCGAGTATAAGGAACGGGAATGCTGTTCTATTAATAAATTGAGAAATCATTGCCTATTCAATAGAGATTAATCATTTTCAAGGTAGAGGAATAGATAAGGCAGAAAATGAAGTGGTCATTAAGGGGCCAAAAGAAGCGTTCACTGAGAATATTAGTACCAACATTTCCTTAATAAGAAAAAGAATTAAAAATCAGAATTTAATTGTTGAGAGCAATAATACTTCAAAACGATCAAATAATGAAGTGTATATTCTCTATATTCACGATCTTGCTAATAAAGAGATGTTGCTCAAGATAAAGAAAAAGTTAGATTCTATGGACATTGACTCCATTCAAAATTTATCTTTGTTAGAGCAGGAGATTGAAGACCGTCCAAAATCGATGTTTCCTTTGTAATTTTACAAGGACACTTCGTTTACTTGCCTTATTCATTACTCTATTTATATCAGCTGTTTATATCGCTATTACCAACTATCATGCGGAGATGCTTCCCCCTGACCTCCTATTGGCTATTTCCTCAACGAGGGAAATAGTAGCATTCCCAGCTGTTATAGAGATTTTTATCATGGAGATTGCATTTGAGCTTATTAGGGAAGCAGGTCTTCGAGTACCCACACCTATAGGGCCAACAATAGGAATTGTAGGTGCGCTAATACTAGGACAAGCTGCTGTTCAGGCAAATATAGTAAGTCCTATGGTCGTCATTGTTGTAGCCCTCGGTGGTTTGTGTTCGTTCGCAATTGGGGAAATTAGTTTAAATTTTGCAGTAAGATTATCGAGATTTATTTTTCTTCTTGCTGCATCC
>NZ_JAAGVZ010000012.1 GCF_010882125.1 Peribacillus alkalitolerans
GCTTAGAACCTAAATTCAACTAAAAAACACAAAACCTTCCAACTTTGTGAGAACGGAAGGTTATTTGGCATACATATTTTTAGTATAGCATGAAGAATTCAAAGTTTATAATGAAAAATATTGACAAACTATTAGCTGGTTTAGTCGAATAACAAAAAATGCTGCCCTGGTTTGAAGCAATTAAATTCACGTCAAATTTAATATTTAATTACAATTTCCCCTTCACCTTTTGGAGCTTCAAACCCATTAAGGAAGGAAGTTAATATTTCTTCTGAAATAGGAAAGGCAGCATTTGCATCAAAACGAATACTTCTTATCTTCAGACGTTTGCGCAAATCATTTGGATCAACTTTCAAATAAATAAGCCGCCATTTACCTCCAGTGGTTTCAATAAGCTGTTTAAATTCGTCCCTTTCAGTTCCTTTCCAAAAACTAGAGTCAACCACTACCTGTTGCTTATCATGTATTAACTTCACTAGATTTTCACGCAATCTTAAATGTGCTTCATCCAAGTATTCTCTATATTTTTCAGTCGGATAATCAATTCCATAACGACCATTAGTAGACCAGACTTCTTCATCTATAGAAAGACGTAAAAAGCCCTCTTTTTCTAACTTTTGAGAGAAGGTAGTTTTTCCAGAACCAGCTATTCCACACATCATTACCAATAAAGGGGTTGAGTCATCTCGTTCCCGATTAAGGATATCCAAGATAGTTTTTTCAAGCATCCATATTCCCCCTTTTAATAATGCTATTTCTATAATTATATTAGGTATTCTGTGTTCTATTATGAGATTCCTTTTTCAACTAACCTGCCCGTTTGTTGAAGAAGAAAAGGAGGTGCCACAGCCCCCGTTACTTGTAAAACAAATAAAATATTTCTATTTAATAGTTTTGCTCACATTAACAGAATTATTTGTAAACTATTGTCCATTTGGAAGAGGTTGTATATATTTATAATACACATGACCGATCACTCGCTCATTTTACGTTGAAATTACTTAATATATTATTAAGGAGGATGAATTGTGGAAGAAATAATTGAAAAAGCAATACAAGATGTATACCCCGATGATTTCGCTTGGTGTTATGGGTGTGGTCGATTAAATAAAGATGGGCATCATCTTAGAACTGGTTGGCAAGGCGATAAAACTGTTACTATCTTTACACCTGAATCAAAGTACATGGGAATTCCAGGTTTTATTTATGGTGGACTAATAGCCTCGTTAATTGATTGTCACGGGTCGGGGTCTGCCGCACTTGCTTTACACCGTAAGAATGGGAACGAAATTGGTGATGGGTCAGTGCCACCAAGGTTTGTTACTGCTACCCTTAATGTGGAATTCCTTAAACCAACTCCACAAGATGTTCCACTTAAAGCAATTGGCACTGTTGAAGAAATCCATCCTAAAAGATGGAAAGTGCATACAGAAATATTTGCAAATGATATTCTTTGTGCTCGTGGAGAGGTAGTCCTTGTCGTAATGCCTAGTACATTTATAAAATAAAAAAGTTATATAAAATATCTAATTTGTTTCAAACATAAAATATGACTAAGCTAAGAGAAATTCTCTTAGCTTTTTTAATTTAGGAAAGTGAACTTGTTAAACTATTTTGTCCCTTTAGCTAAAAATGAAAAGCTGCCCAAATTGACAACTTCGATCTCAACTAATGCCCCCGTTACTTATTTAAGAGTGACAGTCAATTTTCCAAAAATTGATAATAGCTATGAAAATATTTTTTCCATATACTTATTTAGAAAATCCCCATTATTAGGAGCTAAACTATGTATATTTGGAATATTAATGCACTTATTGCAGCTTTAAGGGAAGATTCCCTTACTGAAAAGCAAAAGAAAAATTATCGAACAACCTTTTGGGTATTATTGGCCTTTATTGTATTATCATTACCAATAGTCTATAATCCTTCTTCAATGAATAAATATGATTTTATTGATTTAATTTCCTTTGTTGTTATTAATTCTTTAGGTTTATTTGTATTAATTCAAATTCATAAAAAAGGGAATAAAAAAGAGTTTTTGCTCCCTTTCATTAGTTTAGTAATCCCGATTTTCCTAAGATACATATTACTTTTTATTATTTTAATGGTGATCGGATTTATTTATATTTTTATATTCGCGCCTTTTCATTCTATGGAGGAAACTAATTTAATCGATTTAATTATTTCTATAACAGTTGAAATTTTTTATAACCTTATGTTCATTCACTACTTTAAGAAGATATTTAACTAAGAGCACCTTTTTAGGTGCTTTTTTGTTAGGGAACAAATAAATTGAAGATAAATCTAACCACATTAATGACATATAACACCATTTTATCTAATTGTGAAATACTGAGAAAACCAGAGAAAACGGGCGATTTTGCTTTCTTTATTGAGGGAGTTTAATTGATTAAGCTTCTCCTTTTTCTTAAGGATTTAGGATTGACCCAATTAGCTTAATAGGTTTCATTGAATATTTACTTCTTTAATTTTAAATGTTCTCTGTTTTTCTTTATTAGGTGCTTCTAAATGTCCAATAATAACTTCATACCCCTCAGAAAGTTTTTGCTTATTTAAGGAAGCATCTTCTGGTATATCAAATGATAGTGAAACTTCTTTTTCTTCATTTCTTGATAAATTGAATAGTCTCCCCTTTTCAACTGGCAGTAATCCGAAATTTAAGTAATTAGCTATATCATTGTCTTTTTGATTAATATAAACATAGAATTTCGCATCTTTAGACGTTCCATTATTAATAAGAATATTCAATTCTATTATGTTTTCATCTCGATACCAAGTAACATTACTTTTCTCATTAACTACATGTAATCCTCTAGTTGAACATCCGACACTTAATATCAATAAAGTTATTGCTGCCAAAAAATAAACTTTAAATTTGATTCGAATTATCATCCGATCCTCTCTATTTATATTTATATGTAATATTCTGTAAATCGATATGTACTCCTTCTTCTACTTAATTGACGTTTTTTAAGTAAAAAAAGCGATAATCCTTCTGGATTACCGCCCCCGTTAGTTAAAATCAATCTGTACCTGATACGTTAGTTATTATACGTATTTTGATTTATGACTTCCCCTAACTTCTCTGCTTGTATATTTTCATCAGGTGGAGTCATCCCAGATTTCTTTTCAAAATAAATCGCAATACCACCAATAATAACCACAGGTATCAGGAAATATAACCAAATCATAATAACACCTCCTAATATAATAAATCTTATTATTATCATAATATTCTCTTTATTTTATACTTTTTTCTCTTAGCAATGTTTCAACTTCTTATTTTGCTAACCTGCCCCGTTAGCCATCCATGCAGCGCAAAATCAGCGTTGCACCACAGAGAATGAAAATGGATCAGGCTGTCTAAACTGTTTTAATGCTGGCGAAGAAGGTCTTTGAACTATGGTGCCTTTGAGCCCATCCGTTAGTCTGACTCCAACGACCACGGTGTACCACCGACTGTCGCGCCCTTTAGGGGTAGCACTCATGGGAGATTAATCCTTTTTCTGGTTGTTGCGCCAGCTTTATCTGATTTCATTTTAAGTAGAAGGGTATTACAATTCGATTTATCAGCTTACCTCATATTCAATCCTTCAAGAGGCTCAGCCTTTTTTTAAAAACTGGTTTTTCTGGGTCTGTTTTTTCATGCCCTTTTTCAGTTTTTATTTTCATGGGAGTTTAGGTATATTTTTTCATAATATCTGTAATTAATTTATTATAAATCCCTATAATCGAACTCAAATAGAACAAAAAAAGTCTATTTATTATTACCCTTACAGAAAGTACTGTAATGAAACTAATTTAATTAAGATTTGTCATACCAAAAGTTCGCTTGTTTTATTAGAAATCCCTTAATAGCAAGAAAAAAGGGACAACCAAAACCTATGCGATTTGATGTCCCTTTTCTAATGTTTTATTATGTTTTGTACTCGAAAACAGAACCCGTTAATCGCATGGATGCCTTTTTACAGAAGTTTTATAAAGATGAAGCAGTATCATTCAATGATTCAGCCTGTTTAGTAACTCTTGAAGTAGCTGTGCCAATTTCATCTATGACAGCAATCAAACCTTTTATTTGCTCTTCGACCTCTCCTACACCAACTACACTTTCTTCCATGGATGTTACGATTTCATTAAATGAAGACTGGGTTAAATCTGATTCTTCTTCTCCAATCTGAACGACAGATTGAACTTGATGGATGGATTTTACAACCTCTTCCATATAAATATTGGATGTATTTACGATGGAATAGATTTCTGTGATAGATTTCTTCGTTTGATCAGCAAGCTTCCTTACTTCATCAGCTACTACTGCAAAACCGCGTCCATGTTCACCTGCTCTTGCAGCTTCAATGGCAGAATTAAGTGAGAGTAAGTTGGTTTGATCTGCAATTCCTTGTACCAATCCGACAAATTCAGTAATTTGTTTTAGTGAATCATTCAATGCACTAATATTCTTTTCCACGTTATTCGTATTTTGCGAAATGGAATGAATCTTTTCCGTAAGCTTTCTCATTCTATGTTGTCCTTCTTCTGCAAGGCTTTGAGAATGTCTGGATTTTTCATTGTTATTGACGACTAGTTGATTTACTTGCCTACTATTTGAAACTATCATCTTAACAGAAGCATCCGTTTCTTCACTTAACGCAACTAATTCTTCAGAAATGGATAAGATGGTTTGTTTGACCTCTTGTTTCACTTCTTCATTTTGTCGCTCTCTCATATAGGCATTTTCTTTCTCATACGCTTCTAGGACAAGTTGCTGTTCAAAATTCAATATTTTTGTCATTGCAAGGATTAAAGCTCTTTGATCTTCCTGTGTGTCGCAATTCGCATATACTAAAGAAATCAACAAGTTTTGTACGTTTTGGAAAGCACTTAAATACCATTTTGGTTGAAGCCCAATTCGATAATGTGATTTAGAGACATTCATTCTTTTAGCCAAAAATTCATTGTCTATTCTCCCATTAAACAGTTCAATGATATGTTGGTTCAAAGTAGAAGTCAGACGTTCTACTGTCGTATTGGATTGGATAATATCAGTCAACTCAGGTACGCCTAGAATCGACTGGTAAAAAGAATCAACTAATAGATGGATATTTTCAGAAACCACTTCTTGAAAAACATGGATTAGTCGTAAATCTTTTTCCTGTAAATCAATCATTTTAAGTTGTAACAGGACTTCAGGATCAGAGATTTGAATCGTTACTGGAAGCTGTTCTGCCTTTTGAATCCATTTTGCTGCTGTTGGTCTTTGTTTTGTAAATATCCCCATGTCTATACCTCATTTTTCTATTTCTATGTATATTTAATAGCATTCAGAAAACATATCAACAGGACTATTTTATTATCTGAATATATGATTATTTTCCTAGTAAAGCTAAGTTGTGTCAATACACCTTATGCTAGTTTTCAAAAAGTTTATAAGTTTCATACCATTTAGTTAACATTTAATGAATCAATTCAAAAAGACTCCTATAGATATAGGAGTCCTGTCTACTATATTTGTAAAAGTATAAATTTTTTGTTTCCCAATGGATCTGAAATAAAATCCAATTTCGTATCTTCAAAATAACTTCTGTTTCTTTCACCTATAAGAATTTTTATATTTTCCACATGAATAATTTGATCATTTTTTAAAGGCTCCTCTTCCAGAGAAAGCGATAATTTAGGACCCCCTCAGCCAATACCCATTTCTAATCGAATGTATAAATTTTCTCCCTCTACTTGTTCTTGATTTAAGATTTCATTTAGTTTTTGATAGGCTGAATAGGTAACCTTCATTTTATGTTCCTCCTTAACCTTTTTTATCTTTAGTATAAAACTTGTTTGTATTTATATCCGTATGCCCTAAATAAAACGTTGAATGATTTGATACAGATTTTCAAATTGATTCTTCTGTTTTTGCAATTCCGTAACCCCAATTTTTGTTATGTAATAATATTTTCTCCTTGGACCATCGAACGAGTCCTTCCAATAACTTTTGATGAATTCTTTTTCTTCAAGCTTTTTCAATGCAGGATAAAGGCTTCCCTCTTTCATTTTAAATATTCCGTCGCTTTTTTCTTCCATTTCAGAAGTGATCTCATATCCATAGCGATCACGTTCTTTTAACAAAGCCAGCAATATTAGTTCTGAAAACCCTTTTATTTGCTCAGAACGACTCACGAATAACACCACCTATATCTCATTGCGATATAGTTATTTTCGTACCAATTTCAACTATATCTAGTTTAGATATAGATAATATTCTTTGCCACTTATCTTAAATCCTTTAAATTCAGAATATTTATATGGATATACTCCAAAGTTAGTTACATTCGTCTTTTAAATCAATTTGATTTATAATAACGATACATTTAATAAAGGCGGGAAATAAATGAACTTGACTATTACAGATGAAGCAGCAAAATGGTATATAGATGAACTTGGCTTGAAAGGAAATGAAAACAGTATTAGGTTTTATGTCCGTTATGGGGGATACAGTCCGATCCAAGCAGGCTTTTCTCTGGGGATTTCAGATGACGCACCTATCTCTCCAATAGCTACAACAGAAATAATGGGTATTCAATTCTTTATTGAAGAAAAAGATGCTTGGTACTTTGAAGGACATGACTTAGTGGTTGGCTTTAACACTAAAATGAAAGAACCCGAATTCAGCTATAGATAATTTAGTTCATACAAAGAACTAAGAAACCTAAAAAACCTCCATCAGATGCTGGAGGTTTTCGTATTAATTGAAATAATATTTCACTTTAATTCTGTTAATCCTTTTTAGTCGAAAGTCCCAATAACTTCTTCTCGATACCTTCAGCTTTAAGAATTTTTATTTCAAGCTCTCCAAAAAGATCGAAATGTGAATAGCCTTCTTTTCGGATGTCAATCCATTCTTCTTTTAAGCCGTATTTTCTTCCCCAAGCTGATAGTTTGTCAAGATCCTTGCAACCTACCTTTGTAACTGTTTTACAACCCGGAAACCGTTCATCCAACCAATAATGAGTTAAAAAAGCTATTTCCCCTTCATCGATTTTTCTCTTCCACTCTTGAAGTATACTCCGATTTATCCCGAATGCCATATTACTTCACTGTTTCCCCAGTAGTCTTTTGTCGTTGATTCTTTTGATAAACCTCATGCCAATCTGGATAAATTTTTCGCAAGGATATCGGACGGAAGTTTTCCTTCTTCACACAGACATGTTCAGACTTTCCGATGAATGAAAGCTCTCCTTGCTCATTATAAACTTCATACCCGTAGATGGTTCGAATTCCATCATAATTCTCAATCCAAGTATGGACGATGGCCTTTTCTCCGTATCGCATCGGTTTTTTATAAGTAGCTTCAATATTTAAAACAGGGGAGATGATCCCATCCTTCTCCATATCCGCATAATTAAATCCTAAATCTTTAACAATTTGGGTTCTGCCCAACTCCATCCAAACTAGGTAATTGGCATGGTATACGACTCCCATTTGATCGGTTTCTGCATATCGTACTTCAATCTCTTTTTTTGATATCAACATTTTTCTTTTCCCCTTTCTCCATCTTCCATAACGCTGCCAGTACATCCTCTTTAACAAGTTCAGATGCATTTTCCTTTGTCAGTAATTCATTGGAATTCATTAATCGTAGTGATTGTTGTTGAATGCTTTCATCCATGATATTTGCAGCCAATCTTCCGTTCCCATTCCAATTATGTTCGTCTAGGAATTGTTTGATATATTCAATTGCATCCTTTTCAATCCTATAATTAAATTGTTCCAAATAACTTTTCATTATTTCCAGTAATTCCTCGACGGTGTAATCCTGAAAATGGATGAATTTTTTAAATCTCGAACGAAGACCTGGATTACTTTCAAGCAATTTATCCATTTCCTTAGGATAGCCTGCTAAGATGACAACGAGATTTTCATGATGCTTTGTCATCTCATCAACAAGTGTATCTATGACTTCTTTAGAAAAATCCCCAGATTGTTGGCTTAATAAGGAGTAGGCTTCATCAATAAATAAAACTCCTCCAAGTGCATCACGAATCTTCTTCTTTGTTTTTATTGCAGTTTGGCCAACGTAACCTGCTACAAAATCCGCCCTGCTAGTTACGATCAGATGACCCCTCTTAAGTAATCCGCACTCTTTTAGCAGCCTGGAAAAATAAGTGGCTACAGTTGTTTTCCCTGTTCCAGGATTACCTGTAAAAACAGAATGAAGTTGAAGCGGAATCGTCGGCAATCCATTTTCCCGCCTGTATTGTTGTAGCTTTACGAATGAAATTAGAGAGTTGATTTCCTCTTTTACAGTCGTTAATCCTATCATTTTTTCGAATTTATCCAATGTACTTTCTTCTTCATCCTTAGAATCCAAAGCGAAATCTTCTGCTTCTAGCAAGGTGTAATCAGTGATAATGGAATCTACTGATTTCGAAACGGACGCACCTTTTTTTAGGATAGCCTCCAAAACTAAGTCTTCGACTGCTCTTGCATTTCCAAATGATTCGTCCACCATTGATTGTTCGATTCGATATCCTAATTCCCTTATTGCAGAGGGGGATAAATAATAATCATATCTAGATGCAACCATCTCGCTAATTGCCAATAGTTCTTCGACCGAATAATCTGAAAGGTGAAAATGATTGGATTGTGGGAATCTGCTTCGCAATCCAGGGTTAGCTTGTAAAAACCTTCTCATTTCTTCCGGGTACCCTGCGAGGATGACTGCAAACTTTCCTGCATATTTTTTATTAGTCATCAAAGATACAAGTGTATCTATGGCATTTTGACCGTAATCATTCCCAGTAGCGCCTTCTCTTTTCAGAGAGTAAGCTTCATCGATAAAAAGCACTCCACCCAAGGATTTTTCAACTGCCGCAAGAATATTTTCCTCGGTTTGACCAACAAAAGAACCTACAAGCTGGCTCCGGTCCATTTCGATAACTTCCTCACGCTCAAGAATACCAAGCTGATGATACACTTTCGCAAACAGACGGGCTAATGTAGTTTTACCAGTTCCTGGGTTACCGGTGATGACCATATTTAAGCTTTGATCATTCATGGTAGTGAACCCAAATTCTTCTCGTCTTTTTTGATACTGTAGGTAATGATAAAACTCATTCACCCGTTGCTTGACACCTTTTAATCCAACCATATCATTAAGTTCCTGCAATGGATCGCTCTTCGGTAATTTTTTCTCGTCACCTTCAAAGGCAAAAATATCAATCCATTGATTTTTTAATTCAGTTAGCATTTCAACTTGTTTTTTCATCTTTTCATAGTGTTCAGCGGTATAAAAAACACCCGTTAAGGAATCTAGATATTCCCTACTTGCACTATGCAATTGATCGAGAATTTCTTTTGTTTCCTTTAAAATTTTTAGCATCCTACCATATGATTCTTGTATATGTTGTTGTGCGGAATTTTGAATGGTGAAGTCTAACCCTTCCTCTATTTCATCCCATGTATCTGTTATTTTTGAAAGATAATTTTCACACATCTTAATATATGTTTCCGCAACCGTTCTTTTTGCAGGACGATTATCCGTTTCTCTTATGGAGGGAAAATTTAAACCATCTAAAAAATGAACCTTTTCCTTTAATAAGCTTGTGATTTTTAATTCAGTAGCTAAAGGGTTATGATGGTCCAACTGTATAGATAATTGTAACCATGTTTTGAAAAGCTGATCTTCTTTGTCATGGTTCTTTCTATCCTTTGCCAGCAAAGCAAAAATCGTTCCCTTTAATTGGTTTATTTGTGGGATTGAAATGAGAGTTTCTTCCGTTTCAAGTTTTTTTATCATCTCTAATAGCTCTGGATAGTGCAATTTTACATCAGTTTCAATTTGTTTTTTCCATTGATTTATTCTGTTATGTATTTCATCAATATTCATTATTTCACTTCACTTTTTTCGTTCTCGTTATAATATCTTACCATAATAACGATAAATTTAGCTTCAACAACAGCTTAAAGGCTGATTGGAGTCCAATCAGCCTTTGCGGTATTACTCTTGATATCCATTTTGTCTTGCTTCTGACTCGTCTTGAATTTCACTTCTAAAGCTCTCTAGGCTTTCTTTTCTTCTTTCATTTTTTGCTTCAATTTGTTCTCTTTGTACCCCAGAACTAAACTCTAAGGATTCTTCGGCTTTCTCGATATTTTCTATCGTATTTTGTACCATATCCTGTAACTTTTCCACGTTATCATTACGATTATCTCTATTAGGTTGATTCCATGCCATAGTTGTTTCCTCCTCGAGTTGGATGAAGTAAAGCACCACAATTAGTAGTGACGATATTTAGTTTGTTCTAACAAATAGAGTTTATGAATGCAATTTATAACCAACTAACCATAATTTTGTTATGTAAACTAACGCTTTGTATAAAATGGTTCTTTTCTCATTAAATGTTGTTATTAGAATTTAATGTTCGGCCTTGATTGCAGCGAGAGGCTCTTGCTTTCCGTGGGGAGGGATGGGAGCCTCCTCGGCGTTACCACCTGTGGGGTCTCACACTTCCCTCTCTTTCCCGCAGGACATTGATAAGCTTCCTCGAATAAACACCGCACGAAGAAAATGCGAATACATTTTCGAGGAGCCAAATACCCTCCGCTACAATCAACTCAGACAGTTATAGTTCAGTTACACAAACCTTGCGAAAACAGTCTAAAAATAAAGAAGGCCACTAAGCCTTCTTTACATAATTATTCACCTTTAGTCTGAATCAGCTGAGGGTGTTGTCCTGAATTGTCCTCCATCTTTTTGCCGTTATTCACATGTGACTCCGTAGATTGAGTACCACGATGATACGGTCTAAAGTGCTTAGAGTCTCTTTTTGGATTTCCCATCATAATCCCCCCTTATAGATATAGTGTGAGCGATAAGGGGGGAATCATGAATGTTATATATGACCAAATTACTCTGCTTTTTGAAGGTGTCGCTGCTCTAGACGATCTTCAATCCTTTCCATCGCCTTTTCATCATTAAGGAGCTCACGTTTGTTTTCCATTACTAATTCTTCAAATGAACGCTTTCGTCTTCTTTTCATGTCGTATCACCTACTCACTAATATGTTATTAGTCAGTATGGCCAAATTAACTAAAAATTATGATTATAAAAAAATGAAATTTATTTTAGTTCACCCATGTGCTCTTCCATATCTTTTAGTGACATCGCACCTATGAATTTCCCTTGGATCACTCCATCAGAATCAATGAAATAGGTTGTAGGAATGGTAAGGATTTTGTACATTTTATTTACCTCTCCATCCTCATCCAATGCTATAGGAAATGTCACTCCCATCGAATCAATAAAACCTTCAACATCATTTTGAGGATCAATATTAACAGCAAGGATGACCTCGTCCTTACTTAATTGCTGTTGGAATTCCTCCATCTCAGGCATTTCTGCTTTACACGGCGGGCACCATGTTGCCCAAAAATTAAGCATTACCTTTTTGCCTTTCAAATCACTAAGAGATACTTTTTGGCCGTCCAATGTTTGAAGTTCAAAATCTGGGGCATCCTTGCCTATTTTCAAACCAGGAGCATTGTCCTCCTTTTTTTGTTCCATAGCCTGTACCATAGCGACGGTTACTAGAAGTACAAGCGCTACGGATGCAATGATTTTTTTCATCATTTTATTACCACCTTTCTGGTTATTGGCTTATTTCATTAAGCAAGGTTAAAACAAAATAATAGCCGAAAACCATAGTTGCCATTCCAATGATCTGAGTTTTAATAAATTGGTTGTCCCTTTTTTTAGTACCTCTCCATATTAAATAACAAAGTGCACCAAATAATCCAATTTGAAAGCCTAAAGTTCCACCATTCAAGAATAATATCGATTTTGGGTTATCCACTAAAATTGAAGGGCGAAAAAAAATAATACTAAATTTGTATGTAAAAAGACATATCATACTTGCGTTGATACTTTCATCAAACCATTTTTTCATGGTATCTTCGGAATTTAAAAAACTTAACATTACAAAAGCAAATAAAAAACCTGATAAAAAAGCAACCCAAGTAAAATGAATAAAAAATGACCCTAAATAAAATCCATCCATCTATCATTCCCCCACGGTTCATTTTACTATATTCTTTTATAAATGAAAATAAATACTACACAGGGTATCTTCTAACACTAAAAAAACAGACCGAGAATGATCTCGGTCTGCGAAGTATTCTTTAGTTCTTAAGTTTATCACGTAGTACCATTGGAAGGATTCCACCATGACGGTAGTAATCAATTTCCACTTCGCTATCGAAACGAACAAGAACGTCAAATTGTTTCTTTGTTCCATCTTCTGCAGTAGCAGTGACAGTTAGGATATCACGAGGTTTAACTGTTTCATCAACAGCAACTTCGATTGTTTCTTTACCAGTCAATCCTAATACTTCAGCATTCTCGCCTTCTTTGAATTGAAGAGGAAGAACACCCATCAATACTAGGTTAGAACGGTGGATACGTTCAAAGCTTTCAGCGATTACAGTTTTGATACCTAATAGGTTTGTTCCTTTTGCTGCCCAGTCACGGGAGCTACCCATTCCGTAATCCTTACCAGCTAATACTATTAGACCAGTTCCATCTTGCTTATATTTCATACAAGCATCATAGATGGACATTACATCGCCAGTTGGCCAATAAGTTGTGAATCCACCTTCAGTTCCTGGTGCCACTTGGTTACGGATACGGATGTTTGCAAACGTACCACGCATCATTACTTCGTGGTTACCACGACGTGAACCGTAAGAGTTAAACTCACGAGGCTCAACGCCATTTGCACGTAAGTAAATTCCAGCAGGAGTATCTTTTCCGATTGCACCAGCAGGAGAAATGTGGTCAGTCGTTACTGAATCACCAAATTTAGCAACAACACGTAAGCCATTAAGTGGCTTAACTTCGCCTGCATCCTTAGAAAGGTTTTCAAAGAATGGAGGGTTTTGAATATACGTAGAAGTATTATCCCAAGTATATAACGGCTCGTTGCTTGTTTGGATTTCATTCCAACGCTCGTTATCATCAAATACACGCTCATATTCTCTACGGAATAGTTCAGGTGTAACTGTGCTCTTTACTACTTCATTGATTTCTTCAGAAGTTGGCCAAATATCTTTCAAGAAGATGTCATTTCCATCTTTGTCTTGACCAATTGCATCTGTAGAGAAGTCAATATTTACAGTACCAGCTAATGCATATGCAACAACCAATGGTGGTGAGGCAAGGTAGTTAGCTTTTACAAGTGGATGGATACGACCTTCAAAGTTACGGTTACCAGAAAGAACTGAAGTAACTAATAGATCTGATTCAGCAATAGCTTTTTCGATTTCATCAGCTAATGGACCGGAGTTACCGATACATGTTGTACATCCGTAACCAACAGTATTGAAACCAAGTTCATCAAGGAAAGGTTGTAAACCTGAATCACGAAGGTATCCTGTTACAACTTTAGAACCAGGTGCTAAAGAAGTTTTCACGTATGCTGGTACTTGAAGACCTTTTTCTAATGCTTTTTTCGCAACTAGACCCGCTCCAACCAATACATAAGGGTTAGAAGTATTTGTACAGCTTGTGATTGCAGCAATTGCAACTGCACCAGTCTTCATTTTAGTCTCAGTGCTATTAGCAAACTTAACTGTGATTTCTTTATTGATATCAGTAGCATCTAAGCCAAACCCTTGGTTTCCAACTGGAGCACTTAATGCCTCTTTGAATGCTTTTTGCATCATGGATAGAGGGATTAAATCTTGTGGACGTTTAGGACCAGAAAGGTTTGATTCGATTTCTGATAAATTCATTTCCACTACATCTGTGTATGTTGGATCTTCAGCATCTGGTGAGAAGAACATTCCGTTTGCTTTGCTATATTCTTCTACAACTTTGATTAATTGCTCGTCACGGCCAGTTAAACGCATGTAATCTAATGCTTCTTTGTCAACTGGGAAGAATCCGCAAGTTGCACCGTACTCAGGTGCCATGTTAGCAATTGTTGCACGGTCAGCTAGTGGTAAATAAGATACACCAGGACCAAAGAACTCAACGAATTTGCCAACTACGCCTTTTTTACGAAGTACTTGAGTTACTTTTAATGCCAAGTCAGTTGCAGTTGTTCCATTAGGAAGTTCTCCAACCAATTTAACACCAATTACTTCAGGTACTGGGAAGTAAGAAGGCTGACCTAACATACCAGCTTCTGCTTCAATTCCCCCAACACCCCAACCAAGAACACCGATACCGTTGATCATAGTTGTATGGGAGTCAGTACCTACTAATGAATCTGGATATGCTTCGAACTCACCATTTTCAGTCTC
The DNA here is from genome assembly GCF_010882125.1 of Peribacillus alkalitolerans. GTDB lineage: Bacteria > Bacillota > Bacilli > Bacillales > DSM-1321 > Bacillus_BN > Bacillus_BN alkalitolerans. Next base: position 14,314 of record NZ_JAAGVZ010000012.1, read on the forward strand.
TACTGTAAGGACAACATTCGCAAGGTACTCAAGGTTTACTTGGTGCACGATACCAGTTGCTGGTGGAACAGCACGGTAGTTATCAAATGATTTCTGAGCCCAGCTTAAAAATTGGTAACGCTCAGCATTACGTTCAAATTCTAAGTCCATATTTACATTTAATGAATCCATTGTACCTGATTTATCTACCTGTACAGAGTGGTCAATAACAAGGTCCACTGTGATTTCAGGGTTTATTAAATCTGGATTTCCACCTAGATCCGCCATTGCTTTTCTCATAGATGCAAGGTCAACGACCGCAGGTACACCAGTGAAGTCTTGAAGGATTACGCGTGATGGTTTAAATGGAACATCAACATCTTTTTGCTCATTTGTTCCCCATTTAGCAAGATTTTCAATATGCTCTTGCTTAATTACACGGCCGTCAGCTTGACGTAATACTGATTCAAGTAAAACTTTAATGGAGTAAGGTAATTTGGATACGTTTCCGATCCCTGCTTCTTCTAAAGCATTTAGTCGATAATAGTTGTAGCGCTTACCATTTACTTCAAAGGAAGAGCGCGCTTGGAAAAAGTCTTTCTTAGTCATAAAATGCTTCCCCTTCTTTCTGTTTCAAGTCATACAAAAGCAAGGTTGCCCTTCAATAGGTCAAACCCTTACTTAAATATAAATGAAAATACCGTATATGTCGAAAAGTTTGAATTTTTGTCACATAACCTCACTTTTCTTACAATTTCATCTTAATATAGAAATATACATAAGTAAATATCAATAAAGTTATTGTTTTTGATAAGTATTTCTTATAATAAAAATTTTCACTCCTTTCAAACCCCTAATTGATAAAGGTTTTCAATAAGATGGAAAATCTAATTAGTTCGATATATATTTTTGAAGTGTTATATTGAAATAACAAATTCATTTATAATCTCTACCACTTCTCCACATCCTAGTACTGGAGGTGAATGACATGCCAAAAAGAAAAGGAAATCTTATTCCAGGTGGAAATGCTGCTAGTGCCCAAGGACAAGGAAATGCGTATGGTGAGGAGTTTGCCGTTTCCAATGAACCGTTGACAGAAGCGGAAAGACAAAATAATAAAAAACGTAAGAAAAACCAATAATGGATATAGAATGAAATTAGGCCGCCCCTTTAATGGGGTGGCCTTTTTATTCGATGCTATTCACTTCATTCACTAAACTTTGGAGATCTCTTTGATATTGCTCGAGTTGAATCCTTTGATGTTCTGAAGCAACCTCTAATGCATTCTCAATTTGTTGATATGCCTCATTCACTTCCTGTTTAAGGTGCGCAAGCTGTTGACCATATGTAGCACCCTTATCCACTAATTCATGATATACATCAAATGCTTCTTCTCTACCTTGTTGAGCCGCTTGAAATGCCTGTTGCTTATCCTTATGATATGGCATTTATGTTCATCTCCTTTTCATACTAATCATTTTTTAGCGTCTGCAAAGTTACAGGAAGCTATACATGAATAAATGCACGAGAGGTAAGCAAAATAAAAAAAGATCCCGCCACTCGGCGAGCTCTTTTTGTCAGAAATAGGACAGCTATGACTTAGGAGGAATGAAAATGAACAAGAATGATGGAAAAGATATGAGAAAAAACGCACCTAAAGGTGATCAACCTGGACAACCTGCCCCAATGAGCGGTTCACATAAAGCAAAAAATCAAAAGCATACCCGTCAAAAGCATAATAGCAGTCACGATATGTAAAGTGTTCTTTGATCGTAAAAAAGCCAAATCGATCTTTGCTCGATTTGGCTTTTGCTAAATTATGCTGGATCTCCTTGCTTTCTCATCCGGTTAAAGAAAAGGAAAATAGGTAGTGGGATAATAATGAATCCTAAACTTTTGATTAACTGATTTTTAGCATTGTTTCTTTGTCTTGCCATTTCGTCATCAACCATCAAGTCATATTCTGCCTTTAACTCGGCTTCACTTAAAGTCTCACCTTTACCTTCTTCTTTTTCATACTGCTTATTAGTTTTGAAATCCTGATACGTCTGGTAATATCCTGGTGGACTTACAAGGTCAGCTGTCGCCATAAATATTGAGATTCCCCCACCTATTACCATCATTAATGTTGCGAATAAAACTAGATACATATATAAATGCCTAAACATATATTCTTCCCCTCTTTCCTTATTCTTCACTGCCACTGCAATAACAAAAACTATTATTACTACAGGCAAAATGGTCGTTAATAATCCAAAAGCAATCAACTTCTCACCTCCACAAACCCTCTGTTATTAAAGACGCTCCTACATGTCATGAGGTTACGGTTCATTTAACATTTTATTAAAATGGGCTTTTATATTCTATCTTGTTAAGAGACTTACTATTGCTTCGCTAATAATGGAGAAATCATCTTCCTGTAGGGTCCGTACATCCAATATTATTCTGTCGTTCTTAATTCGTGAAACGATAGGAATATCCCAAGTTCTTAACGCTTTATGAACAGTTGCTGTAGTTATACCAGGGATTCTCATTGTGATTACATATGTCGGTAGCTCGATATCTGGCAAAGATCCCCCACCGATTTTGCTGAATTCTGATGCAACTCTTACTTCAATGGCTCCAATTTCGCTCAATTTTGATTGTAATGTACTTGCTTTTTCCTTTAGGGTATCTTCATTAGTAAGAATATCTCTTAATACTGGGTTGCGTTTTATGACATTTTCTTCATTTACATATTCAGCTAAAGTGGCTTCTAAAGCGGCGAGTGTCATTTTATCCACTCGTAATACCCTTGCTAATTGGTGCTTTTTTAAAAGGTCTATCCATTTTTTCTTACCAGCTATTATGCCAGCTTGGGGTCCCCCTAAAAGTTTATCTCCACTGAAAGAGATAAGGTCCGCTCCACTTTTAATCTTTTGCTTAACCAAAGGTTCTTCACCAATTCCATGTTGGCTTAAATCGTAAAGGACTCCACTTCCAAGGTCCTCATAATAAATGATATGTGGATTTTTCTTATGCAATTCCATTAGTTCTTCCATAGTAACACTTTTAGTAAAACCGATTGTCTTGAAATTAGATGTATGCACTTTCATAATCATGCCTGTCTCTTCATTAATAGCGTTTTCGTAATCAAATAAGTGTGTCTTATTTGTGGTACCAACTTCCTTCAATTTTGCCCCGCTTTCTTCCATAATAGACGAAATTCTAAATGAACCACCAATTTCTACTAGTTCCCCTCTAGACACAATCACTTCTTTATTTTTGGACAACGCTTTTAATATGAAATACACAGCAGCGGCATTATTATTCACCACTATCGCAGCTTCGGCACCGGTTATCTCAGTAATCCAATATTCTATATGGGAATGTCGCGAACCTCGCTCACCTGTTTCCTGATTATATTCCAAATTGGTATAATGCCTGGCAACATCAACCACTTGATCAATAGCTGACTGACTTAAAGGAGCTCTTCCCAAATTTGTGTGAAGAACGGTCCCTGTAGCATTTATTACCCTTTTCAATCTTGTACCGATCTTGTTTTGCAAACGAAGCTCAATTTGTTTGAAGAAGCCCTCGATAAACTGTGACTTGTCCATCCAATGGCAATTTTTTTCGTCTTCAATGATTGATTTTCTCATCTCCAATAATTCTTTCCTTACCAGTTCCGTCATTGTTTGAATATCAAGCTTGAATTTCTCCCTAAGTAAAGAGAAGCTATCAAGCTTTTGTAATTCATGAACAGGTGGAATGGTCCGCAATAAATGATTCACTTTATGACCTCCGCACTATTTTTCGATAAATCATTATATCATTTTCACGCATGGATTAGGAATTCATACTATAATACATAGCTTTTACTGGGGGTAGTTGTATGAAGGATGATATATACAATAAAAAAGAGGATTTCGTTTACCTTACTGATGCATGGCTAGATGATTTGTTCCTTGACCCCTTTGCAAATGAGCTTGATGAATGTATTTTTCGGATCGATTTGTTCGAAACAACCGAGGAATATATAGTTGAGGCTCTACTTGATGGAATCAACCATCAGGATATAAAAGTGAAGGTAAACGGGGAAAAGCTTATCATTAACGTTTATTGTAATAGTTCATGCGGGAAAAACATATTGAAAAGCCGAACAGTTAACTTCCCATATCCCCTTCAAGAAAATCAGCTTAATCAGAAACTGTCCGGAGATATTTTAGAAATTACTGTCCCTAAAAAAGAAAAAGACAAAGGATGAGCCTTTTATTTTATACTAGAACATTGAACATCAATAATGAAAAAGAAAAAATGACACTTAGAGAGACTTTCTCTAAGTGTCATTCTGTTTTATTTCAGCTGCTCTATTTTTTTAATTAGTTCCTCATGGTCAGGGAAAACACCGGTTTCTTTCTTGGAATGTAAAAGATTCCCGTTTACCGTTACTTCGAATATTCCACCTGATGCAGGTATCAGTTCCATTTTGGAAACTGTCCCCCTAAAATGCTCAAAAAGGTCTTCCGCGAGACTCGCGGCTTTTGGTGCGAAGTTTCACATCATGCAAAATTCAACTTTTACCTCAAAGCTCATAATTTTTCCTCCTTTTTAACTTGGAATTAATTGTGAGTGTAGTATAAACTAGTATAAATCGCAAGCATTTATATCTATTATTTTCCTTTTATCCTTTATACTTATATAAGGAGGTGGTTCACATGACAGAACAAGAAAAGATTAAATTAACTTCTTTGTCATCGAAAGCTGGCTGAGGCTGCAAAATTGGTCCTGAGGACTTGACGCAAGTTTTGCGTCTTCTACCAAAACAACCACATATCCCAGAATTATTAGTCGGAAATGAAACCTCCGATGATGCGGGAGTTTATCAACTAACAAATGACATTGCCATCATCCAGACAGTAGACTATTTCACTCCTATAGTAGATGACCCATATATGTTCGGTCAAATTGCGGCAGCTAATGCCCTAAGTGACGTTTTTGCAATGGGTGGTAGTCCGAAGACTGCCCTTAATATTGTAGGGTACCCTATCAAAAAGTTAGGATACGACATGTTAGCAGAAATTCTTCGAGGTGCATCTGATAAAGTGCAAGAGGCGGGAGCCGTCACCGTCGGAGGTCATAGCATAGATGACCAAGAGCCTAAATTCGGACTTGCTGTCACGGGGATTGTCCATCCAGAAAAAATTTGGAAAAATATTGGGGCGAAGCCTGGTGATGTATTAGTTTTAACAAAGCCCATTGGAGTAGGTATTTTAACAACTGGAATCAAACGAGGAGTTGTTACAGAAGCACAAGAACGCATTGTAACAGAAACCATGGCAAGTTTAAATCAAAAATCGGCAGCAATATTACAAGAATTCACTCCACATGCTGTGACGGACGTTACTGGATTTGGTTTGCTTGGTCACCTTTCAGAAATGATGGAAGGTAGCGGAACTACTGCAATCATTCCATATCATCAAGTTCCACTTTTAGATGGAACAGAAGATCTCGCAGAAAAAGCCATTGTCCCGGGTGGATCAAAATCAAACCATACATGGTTAAAAGATAGGATCCAATTTCCGCAAGCAATGCCATTCTTTAGACAGCTCATTTTATGTGATGCCATTACTTCTGGCGGACTGTTAATAAGCCTAAATGAAGCGGATGCCCATAAATATGTTAAAGCTTTACATGCTTCAGGTAATGCTTCAGCCACTATTATCGGTCGAGTTGAGTCAAAAGAGGAATATGTAATTTATGTCGAGAAATAAAAAAATCCGATGGGCTAGCTACATGAGCCCCATCGGATTTTTTTTGATTAGTTGATCCAGAATCTTGTATTATCTTCCCTTTTAGTCAATTTCATATGATCCAATTTTTCTAAAAAAGGAATCATATATTTACGTGAAAGTCCCAGGATATCTTTTGCTTCCCCCACGGTAAATCCACTTTGTACTTTCTCCTTTTTTAACATTGAAACGGCTTTCTCGAAGGTTTCATATTTCCAAAAGAACTTCTCATCAAGTTCTATCAACGTATTATGTTCTATTAGAAAGTATATTAATTCTTTTCGAAGATTTTCGGGTATGCCCGCATCATCCAAATAATTATGGAGAGCCTTTACTTCAAAAGCATCCACACGTATCTGTTCGAGCATTCCGTTCACTCTTTTTTCCCAGTTAAGTGGTACATGTGGAGAAAAGTCATTCGTTGCAAAATATTGCCCATTTCGCTTCCAATTCTTCATTTGTTCCTCATGGTCAAGCACAAACTGAATGATTCCGGCTGGATAATGAATCGAAAACTCCTGAATCAGTTCTGCCTTATTTATTCCTTCTTTCATAGGATAATTATGTTGGAAGTCGATTAGTCTGTCATGGATATTTTCAGTAATTTCATGTATTACTTTTACATGTGAAAAATGGTTGTTGCTATATTCAACGAACTGTCCTATTTCCTTCAGGACAATTAATTCTTCTTCAGATAAAGAAGTATGCATTGCCCAATCTTTGAGACTAAGGGCTTTATTTTTAATGAGTGCATTTGATGCCCTTTCGATTGGTGTTCCACACTTTTTCTTTACCAGTTCCTCTATCGTTTGATAACCAAACCTATACTTTTGACCGCTAGGATCAATCACCCATCCTCCACCTATTGTTTCGGACGGGCTCGGTCTTCTCAGAATAAACCTGTCTCCCCTTTTAGTGACAATCTCCTCTTCTAATCTAAGTTGACACACTACGTCCTTTTTTTCATTTCTAATTTCATTTCGATCAAAGAAAACAATTCTACCCATTACCTCTGATGTACCAATATGACATTTGATTGGCATCCGTTGTTTTACGATATAGTCCAACTCATTAACCCAGCTCACAGCTACATCTATTGTACGAGTAACAACAAACTGATTAGAGGAAACAATAACGTCTCCTCTTTTCACATCACTTTTTGAGAGTCCCGACAAATTGATCGCAGCACGTTGACCTGCAAACGCTTTTTGTGAAGGCTTATTATGAACTTGAATTTGCCTTGCCCTAGTTTCAAAATTTTTTGGGAGAACGGTCAATTCTTCACCATTCGATAGAACTCCTTCATAGACTGTTCCCCTAACGATTGTACCTTGTCCTTTGATGGTGAAAACTTGGTCAATAGGTAGTCTGAATACCCCACTAGTTTCACGGGGAGGCATTTGTTCAAGAAGTTTTACGATTTTTTGTTTCAATTCATCGATTCCATTTTGCGAAAGACTATTCACCATAACGATCGGTGAATCTGAAAAAATACTTCCTTCAAGCTCTAAACAAATTTCATCCTTTACTAACTCTAGGAAATCCACATCCACCCTGTCTATTTTAGTGATTGCGACAATTCCACCTTTAATTCCAAGGAAGTTAAGGATTTCTAAATGTTCTTTCGTTTGCGGCATGACGCCTTCATCTGCTGCAACCACAAGTATGACGAGGTCGATACCTGCTACCCCTGCAATCATTTGTCTAATAAATCGTTCATGCCCTGGAACATCGATTAGAGAAATTTGCATTTCATCATTTACGATTAAAGGTGCAAATCCAAGCTCAATTGAGATTTTTCTTACTTTCTCTTCTTTTAACCGATCCGTATCAACATTTGTTAAGGCTTTCGTTAATGTAGTCTTACCATGGTCGATGTGACCTGCCATCCCGATAGTAAAATGTTTTTTCATCCTAGTTCACACCTACCTAAAGGTCTTCATTCAATAGTCTTAATGCTCCCAAAGCGCCTATATACTCTCCTTGATCGTGGAAATGTGCAGATCCCCCAAAAAATGCGGTTATTTCTTGAAGATCCTGTTTCAATCGAGAATTACCGGAAATAGTGGAGCCAATGTAAATATAATCTTCATGTCCCTTTGACAACCCGACTTGATTAGCTAGTAACGCGATATTTTCAGCAATCATTCTTGTCAAGGCTGCGAGAATATCTTCTTTATTATGGTTTTGTACTCCATCCAATTTGCCGAAATTACTTGCCGTAAGATCTCCATTCAAAGGTTTGCTATCATTTTCATACAGATCCCGAACAAATAGATCAATGAAGGCTCTATTTCCTTTTTTTGATGCTTCAGTTATGGAATAATAATTCTCCTCGTTCGTTAGTAGCTTGGCTAGGCCCATTAAGGTTCCACCACCTAAACCGGTGCCTCCAACCCTTTTAAGATTGGAAGAATCATACATGAAAATGGAAGTTCCCGTTCCTACATTAACAATAATTGATTTCTTTTTGTCAGGGTTTAGATCTGTAACAGATTCTAAGCCTTTTTCTAAAGAATCAAATTCATTGAAAGTATTGATTTTATAATTTACTAATTGCTTAATCCTCTCACTTCTTCCCCCTGTTAACCCAATAACAATATTCGGATGAAGCGCATTTAGCCAATTAGAAAGCTCTTCAATATTATAATAGGGATATTTCTTGAAATGAAACCTATTACCCTCAAAATAAGCTAGTTTTACAAGACTACTACCCGCGTCTATGCCCATGTTGATAGTCTTCAAAAGATCACCTTCCCTAATTTTTAGTTAGTAAAGATAAACTGTGTCCTACTTCCTGACTGGGTTGATACGACTTCTAACCTTGCATCAATTCTTTCTTTCAGTTCTGGAACATGTGAAATGATGCCGACCAATCGACCTGAGCTTTGAATATCCATTAATGCTTCTATTGCTTGTTCTAAAGATTCCGGATCAAGTGTACCAAACCCTTCATCAATAAACATCGTTTCTAAGCTTACCCCACCAGAATATTGCTGAACCACCGCAGCAAGACCAAGGGCTAATGCAAGTGATGCTTTAAAGCCTTCTCCGCCCGATAAAGTCTTAACATGCCGCTCAGTGCCTGTATATTGGTCATATACTGACAGCTCGAGACCACTTTGGACATTCCGACGAGTTGGATCCACCTTACGATAAAGCTGGAAACGTCCACTTGTCATTTTCATTAGGCGTAAGTTTGCTTCCACTAAAATATCGTCCAGGAAGGATGCTAGCACATACCTCTCAAACGTAATTCTAAATGGATTTTGCCCTTTTGTTATTTCGTATAAATGCCCAATGGTTTTATATTCTTCTTCAACCATTTTTAGTTTTTCTGACAGTGCATCCATATTACTTTGTATTTCTTCATTTGAAAGATGTACTGATTTTCGTTCAGATAAAGCTCTTCGATCTGTATCAAGTTGTTCTAGCATTTGTTGAAGATTCTGATTCAATATAGGTAAATCCGGTTTTTCAACATTATTCAATTTCAATTGTAATTCATGGACAAGTCCATTTACCTTATACATGTTAGTTTCAAAGTCTTCTATTAAAGCCTCATTACTAGCTACCACTGAATCTGTCATCTTTGACTCGATATATTGAGTGTACGTCTCGAATCCCAGCTGGTCCATCTCATCCTTAAAAGCTTTACGAACCACCATTAATTCATTTTTTAGCTCCTCGAACCTTTCGCATAAGGAGTCAACTTTGCCTTTTCCTGCAAGAAAAGCCTGTTTTGCTTCCTGATACATGGTTCTTTTTCTGTCCAACCCTTGTTCTAATGCAGCCTTATTTTTTTCCGCTTCTTTTAGTTCAGCTTCAAATGCTTTAACTTCCCTTACTTCCACTGGAATAGAAGCTAATAGTCCATTCAATTGTGTCTGTTTCTCTGTATAAATCAAAGAAACTTTTCTTTCCTCCTGAAATCCTTCGTCTAATTGTTGTTTTAATTTTTCAATTCTCTTAGTAATGTCCTCCAGTTGTTCCTTTAAGAAAAGGACTTCTTTCTTTTGTCCATTAAAACGAAGAACTTCACTTTCCCAAAATTGTGCATGTGAATGAGCCGCGTTATACTCATCGCTCATATTATCCAAATTAATATCTTGGTATTGTTGTAGTTCAAGCTGTCTTTCTTTCAAAACTTCTTGTTTCGATGCCAGTATGGATTTAGCCTGATACAATTTTCGCTCCGCATCCGTTTTAGCCGCTTCACTATTCACCAGCTGTTGTTTTGCTTCTTTTAACTCTGCCTCACTTGGTAAGTCCTGCTTGCTTAATGCAGGGTGAGGATGGTGTGTCGAGCCACAGACCATACATGGCTGTTCCTCTTTTAGAGATGAGGCTAAAACCGCAGCAATGGAAGAATTCCATTGATCGTCTAAATGTTCTACTGTATGTTTCATATCTTGAAAAGAGGTCAATTTTGCATTAAATAGGTTCTCTAACTTCACTCTTTCATTATCTGCATCATTAGCTTCCTTTGACGATTGAATCCACTTTTCTATTTTTTGTGCTAAGAGAGAAAATTTCTCCACATTTTTTTCTGAATCTATTAATTTCCTCTCAATATCTTCGTACTGAAGAAGCTTTGTTTTACATATGGTTTCGTCCTGTGAAAGGACATTAATTTGTGTTTCGACGACTTTATTTTGATTCAATATCTGATTTTGTTGTTTGAGTAAATCACCTACTGAATGTTTGAGTTCTGATAGGGAGAAGACTTGATCCTTTAACTGCTCTAGCTTGATAAATCGGCTTGTAGCTTCATCTCTTAAAGGTTTTTTGGCGTCCTCATTTTTGAAGTCCAACTCTGATTGGTTAAAAGAATTTTCTAACTCTGCCTGTATTGCTTTTTGGTTGGCTAAATCCGACTCAATACGTTTGCATTGCTCTCCAACCTTCATATAATTTTGTTCGACTATTGCTAAGTGTCCTGCCTTTTGCGCTCTTTTAATTCGATTTTTCAAGTGGAATATTTCTTCTTTTCTCGCTTCCAAAATACGTTGCTGAGAAAGAAGTCTATCTAAATCATTCATTTTATTAAGGATCTCTTCCGCTTCAAAAATTTGTTTCTTCAAAGCATCTGTTCGACCTTCTGAATCGCTAATTTTCTTATTTAGACTTTCTATGAACTTATTCGAACACTCCAACTCCTCAGTTAGATGAGTTGTAACTTTTTGTACATTAGATATTTCCAACTCTAGTTCATGACGCAAATCATCTGAAAAATCTACTTTAATTCGATCCATCTGCATATTAATCGAATCCTGTAGATGTTCAGCGTCTTTCTTTAAAATGCTTGATTTTTCTTTTAACTTATCCTCTACTAATTTATAAAACTTTGTATGGAAAAGCTTTTGTAGGATTCCTTCTTTATCCTTACTTTCAGAAACCAATAATTTTCTGAATTCCCCTTGAGGGATCATCAAAATCTGACGGAATTGATTGGCATCCAATCCGATGATTTCCTTAATTTTCTCATCAACTTCCCGAACGTTACTCCCTAGAAGGATCCTGTTTCCTTCCTCATTCAATTCATGTAATTCAGCCTTAGCTGTAATGGTCGTTACTCCCTCACCTGTCTTTTTCTTTCGCTCTTGTTGGGGAGAACGTTGAATTTCATAGATTTTGCCTCGAAGCTGGAATTGGAGGGACACTTCTGTCAATAAATCCTCATTTGCAAAATGGCTTCTCATTTCTTGGCCAGAACGGTCTTCACCACTTGCTTTACCATAAATGGCAAAGCTGATTCCATCAAAAATAGTAGTTTTACCAGCACCGGTTTTACCAGAAATGACAAACATTGTTCGATTACCCATTTCTGTAAAATCTATTGTTTCAGTTCCGGCATAAGGCCCAAAGCCCTTCATTATGAGTCTTAAAGGTCTCATTGATTTTCCACCTCACCTTTTACGGCTTGCAATATTCCACTCATGACTGATTTCTTTTCCGCAGAAAAAGTCCGTTCTGTCATTTCTGAATAAAAATTTTCGAACAAGTCTAATGGTGATTTGGATTGAAGATTTTCGGATGAGAAAGTAGTTTTCCCTTTTATGTCTACTGAATCCCATTTTCTTTCTAAATGTAGGACATTTGGATATACTTGTCGGAGTTTATGGATAGGGTCTAGAATCGTTCCTTCATCATGTAGAATGACCTTCAAGAAATCATCCATTTTTTGTTGTTGGTAGTAGGATGGATCTAAAAGTTCATCAATAAATCCTTCCAATACTCGCATATCCTTTTCCGGTGTTAACTCACGGTACCTTAAAGAAAACTGACCATCTGATTGCATTTCGACAATTGAAATTGATTTCCTTTGTTTTGCTTCTGAAAAGGAATACTTCAAAAGAGATCCAGAATAATAGATTGTAGGATGTTTGATCGCATCTGGACTGTGAAGGTGACCTAAAGCTGTATAACTAAAGGCGTCAAACAAATCAGAGGTCACACATCCGGACCCACCAACAGAAAGTATGCGTTCTGATTCTGTTTCCTTTCCACCTAAAACAAACGCATGACCCACTAATACGTTAGGCATAGAAGTATCCAAGCTTTTTTCTATTTCTTGAACAATGGCTTTCATGGCTTCTTGATGAGAATGAATTCCATCTTTGCCTAGTGCATACCGAACCATTCCAGGTTCAGTATAGGGAACCATATAAAAGTTGACTCCATTAACCTCTACCGGTTCTAGAGGAAATTTTACTTTTCCTTCCATAAAAAAGTTGCTTTGTCGATACCAAGAATTCCCGAATGCAAGTCTTTCTGCACTGTCATGATTTCCGGATATTGCTACGATAGGAACCTTGAAATCTATATTCAAAGTAAATAGCATCTCATTTAATAAATCTACCGCTTCTGTTGGAGGAACAGAACGATCATACAAATCACCTGCTATCACAATAGCATCTGGCTTTTCTTCCTCTACCACCTTGATGAACTCTAGTAATACATTTCTTTGGGAATCTGTCATATGTATCCCATGAACAATTTTCCCAAGATGCCAATCGGCTGTATGGATAAACTTCATTCTAAACCCCTCCATTTACTCTTAATCTTATACTTTATTATAACAGATGGACTTGCAAAATCCTTATTATCGAAACATTTGTTCTAGTATTTATACGGGAAATGAAAAAGGGTGATACAAAGAACGTTTCCGGACTTTAGTATCACCCATTTAATTATTCAACATATTAAATGCCCATTAAAATAAATACTCATATGGTTTCATATCAATGTTCTTTTCTACAAGTTTCTTTTTCAAAAACTTATGATCGCGTTTTGGAGTTGCCATAATATATCCCCTGATTACCAGGTCTTCATTGATAGAATTAACCTTTTCACTGATAGCCAGCTCTCCAATTTTCCCAGCAATTTTATGCCTAGCCACATCACGGAACAATTCAGGAACTGGACTGACTAAATCCTCAAGTAAATCTTTTTCACCTTGTTTCCATAGATTCCTCGTTTGATTTACGAAATGTTCTTCCCAATCCATATCAGACTTTCCATCTTGTTTTGGAAGCTTTTTTAGGAATTTACGGAACATAAAAAATCCGCCCACAAAAAATGAACCAGCTAAGAAAACGACCCAAAATAAGATGAACCATAAAAACCAGCCTTCTAACAACCCATTCACCTCAACTTGCAAATTGCATTTATCCATTTAATTATAAGCAAAAGAGTAGGATTAGGGCAAGAAGTGAGCTACGACATAGGGCTTTTATTCATAATTCATTGTCTAAAAAAACGATTTCATATATAATAGATTGAGTCTTAACAAGGGGTCGGAAGGGTAGCTGGTGCGCTCCTCGGTCTTCAAAACCGCATGAGAGGCGCGTGTCGTCTCTGGTGGGTTCGATTCCCACACGGTCCCGCCATTGTAAGGTTTTCAGTGTCATTGTACATATCAGTCATGCACGGTCTTCCAGGTAATACTCGGCTAAACCGATTGAGTCCGATAAAGAGACCGAAAAAGACATATACTCTTAGTCCCCTATTTAATTCATAGGGGACTATTTTTATGAAACAGAAGAACTTCTGTACGTTAACATGTCACGATTCATTCAGAGGACTTAATCTGTTCTATATATCTATAAATGGTTGCTCGTGCTAAACCCGTTGCTTGCGTAATCTCTCTCATGGTATATTCACCGGAACAATATAATTCATAAGCCTTTTCCTTAAGGTGTCTGTTAGCTTCTTTCCTTCCTAGCTTAACTCCTTTCTCCCTCGCGTTTTCGATTCCCGCTTTTATCCTTTCAACAATTAGCTCCCTTTCGAATTCTGCGCAAACTTCAATCATGTGAAAGACCATTCCTCCCCTTTCTGCAGAGGTATCAATGTTTTGTGTTAAGGAAATAAGATCAATTTCTCTCTCTTTCAGTTCATTTGTTATTCGATGGAGATCTTGGATGCTTTTTGCTAGTCTATCAAGTTTGTATATGACTACAATGTCTCCCTCTCTTGCGTATTCCAGCATTGCTTTTAGTCCTTCTCTTTCTGTGTTGCTTTTTTTGTCAGTAAAAATCTTGTGGCATCCAAATTCGGCAAGAAAACTAATCTGTGTATCCAGAGTTTGTTTACCTGTAGAGTCTCTCGCATAACCCAGCTTAGCCATTACCCCTCCTCCATCCATATATATTATCAATTACTTAAAATGTATCATAAATACGTCTCGTGCATTTACTTTTCTGATAAAGAGATATATTTTTGAGACATTAATATATTTTTAGTAAAATACTCCTAACTTTGTATCTAAAACATATGATTTTCAGATAAAAAGCAAAATTGTGGACAACTGATGGGTCCAGGGGATAACTTTATTTCATTCATGTTACAAGCAGCAAATCTTATTTTCGTATCATAAATAAGTAATTTTGAAACATTCTGAAAAATTGTGGACAACTGATGAGTTCAGGGGATAACTTTATTTCATTCATGTTACAAGCTGCAAATCTTATTTTCGTATCATAATTAAGTATTTTTGAAACATCCTGAAGAATTGTGGACAAATGATGCCTGGTGTGAATAATATTATTTCATTCATGTTACAGGCGGAAAGCAAATAAAAACCACAGCAATGCCGTGGCAACAAACTATCATACCTATTAGTAAAAATTGTGGCCATTCATAAGCTTCAAGGCTATCAATAACAAACTGGATTCCTTTATCATTTACAAGCAGCTGTTTTCGAGGATTTTTCCCTTATCGTCTGCGCGTCTTAGTCACCCTTTTTCTTTGTCTACCGATTAAGGCAATTAGATGGGAAGCAGGTATATTAATACTTTAGAGAATCATGTGAAATGCTCGTTTAACCATAAGGTCGATGCTGCTATAAATTTTTCGGCAGCTGGCGAAAGACTTTTGAAGGAAATCGAACCAATGCCGATGGAGGACAGTGCTTGATCATCTGAAAGGGGTATTTTTTTTACACCATCAGGCAGATTATGTAAAGCGATGTCTGGCAGGATGGCTACACCAAGGTAGTTTTTTACCATCGAGATAACGGCCTGTTCATCATCTAAATGAAATGCAATTTCAGGAGAAAGTTTATTTGATTTCAATATGTTATGGATGATTTTAAGAGTAGAATTTTGGAGAATTAGCTTCTCTCCCTTCAGTGCATTTGGCTTAATAGAATTTTCAGCACCAAGATAGTGGGTTTCCGGCACAACACAGCAAAACGCTTCTCGCTTTAAATGGAGAACTTCCAGATCTGCAGCAGGCTGCATTAAAAAACCGAAATCTACAATCCCCTGAGAAATCCACAGAGAGATTTCCTCCTGTTTCCCCTCCAGAATGTCTACTTTTATATGCGGATATTGATCCATGAATTTTTTCAATATTCCAGGAAGCCATACAGTAGAAATAGATGAAAATGTTCCGATCCTAACAGTCCCTATTTCTAGTCCTCTTATTTCCCCTGCCTCCTGAAGCATTTTTTTATTCAAATTTAAAATCTCCCTAATATATAACAACATTCGCTCACCGTTTACGGTTAGCCTGATGCCAGCTTTATTACGGGTCAATAAGGAAAAACCCAACTCTTTTTCCAGGCTGGAAATGGCATGACTTACCCCTGATTGGGAAATATTTAACGATTCACTTGCTTTTGTTAAGCTGCCAAGTTCTACTACTGTATGAAATATTTCATATTTGCCTATCGACAAATTCATCCCTCTTTATATTAGTTTTACTCATAATATAACATAAAATATGAATTATTTTCATCATTTTCCGACAATGTTTTAAATGAATGAAACTTAATTGAATTTTCATAAAAGATTATCATTATCTTTACATTTCCGGATTGTCCCTTCACATTCCCTTAAAATAAAAATAGTACTCTGAAAAAAAGATGTAAGGAGGTTTTTGTATGAGACGGCCGACTGCATTAGTCCTAACAGCCTGTTATGGTAGTGGACATATCCAGGCAGCAAAAGCGATTGCTTCAGAACTGAACAATAAAGGGTTTATCCCTGTTGTATCAGATTTATTCGGGGAGTCTTATCCTATTTTCTCCAGTGTTACACAAACATTGCTTATAAAGAGTTTTTCGTACAGTTCATTTTACAAATGGTTCTATTATGGAACTAACATTAATTCAAAAGGCCTCGCTCAATTTTCCCGATATCTTGGTCAGAAAAGACTACAAGAACTGATTACAAAATATCAGCCACAATTTATCATTTCAACCTTCCCTCTACATGCAGCACCATATTTAATAAAAAAATACAGGTACACTATTCCTGTTTATACCGTCATTACTGATTATTGCGTACATCCCTATTGGATAAATCCATTGATTGACCACTATTTTACAGCATCTGAATCAGTCAAAAACAAATTAATCCATCAGAACATCAATAAAAAACAAATTACAGTCAGCGGAATCCCGATACGCCCAGAATTTGAAAAACCCATTGATAAAACTATCCTTTATAAAAAATTTCGACTTACTCCAGAAAAAAAAGTGATTACCATTATCGCTGGGACACATGGAGTACTAAGGAATGTAAAGGAACTATGTCAGCTTTTACTTAGGAACCCCAACCACCAAATTGTAGCGATATGTGGTAATAATGAAGACTTGTATGAGAGCCTTGTTTCACTGGAGTATGTCTTTGCAAACCTTCGTTTATTCAAATATATAAACAAAATACATGAGATTGTATCCATTTCTCATTGTTTAATCACAAAACCTGGGGGCATTACCTTGGCAGAGGCTGCAGCTTTACAGATTCCATTAATCTTATTTAAGCCTATTCCTGGTCAAGAGTTAGAGAATGCAGAGTACTTCACCGAGCAAGGGGCAGCCGTAATCTCTCATACTATCCACCAAACAAATGATTATGTAAGAATGCTTGCAAATGATGAAAAAATCAATGAAAACATGAAAAGGCAACTTGCTACTATCCATAAGGGGCATGCAGTCAGGGTCATGGTGGATTTTGCATTAAATGAGATGAAACAGAGAACATCTATATCGGTATAGGAGGTGTGCCTATGGATACTTCAAGTCATATTATCATTGGTATAGGATTAGGCGCTCTTGCTCAAATAGACCCGGTGGTGGCGGGTACGCCTCTTTCACAAGCAGTTTTTTTTGGTACAGTAATAGGTTCAAACGCACCTGATTTTGACTATGCATTAAAAGTGAAAGGAAATAGCTACTATTACTGTAATCACCGAGGATGGTCACATTCTCTTCCTGCTCTCCCATTATGGGCTTTGGCAGTTTCAGGAATCATATATCTATTCTTTCTTGATTCTTCCTTCTTTCATTTATTTATATGGACATTTCTAGCAGTCGCCCTCCATGTTTTATTGGATTTATTCAATGTCTATGGGACCCAGGCATTCCTTCCTTTTACATCAAAATGGATTGCCTTTGATGCGATTCCATTGCTTGATCCTTATATTTTGGCTATTCATGTTATCGGATTTGCAATAATTCCTTTTTATGAGACAGGAAAAGCTTTTGCATTCATATATATTCTCTTATTTTTTTACATCTTCATGAGAACGACCTTAATGAATAAAACAAAAAAATATTTAAAAACTTATTTCCCAAACGCTGTCCATATCAAATTAATTCCTAAGACAGGAATCTCTACCTGGAACGTTTTAATTGAAACTAAGGATGATTTTCTTTTTGGTATTTATTCCAATCAATCCCTGATGATTGAGTATACAATTTCTAGAAAAGTCAATCATCCGGAGTTGGTGATGTTCATTAAGAACGATACGGACATTACCAATTTTCTGGCCAGTACCCATTACGCACATCCCTTTGTTACAAAAAGGAAGAATGGTTACTTTATTTACTGGAAGGATCTCAGGTTTCGTACTAACAAATTCTTCCCATGCTTTGTGGTCACTTATATTTCCTCGGATTTAAATCATAAAGCATCATTTACTGGAAGGTTACGTTCGTTAAAACAATATAGAAGAATATTGAGAGAGTTAGAAAAAGCACCAAAATCCCTAATCAGAACAGAAGTTTGTTAATTTTTCACTATTTAAAATACCTAATTTTTAAGGAGTGATTTGATGAAAATATCCGTGGCAGGAGCGGGATATGTTGGATTAGTGACTGGTGTTTGCTTGGCAGAAATGGGGCATCAAGTGACATGCATAGACATTCATAAAGAAAAAATCGAATTACTTCAAACCGGTAAATCGCCACTTTATGAACCTAAACTCGACCCTTTATTAAAAAAGAATCTGAGTGAAGGAAGACTTACTTTTACATTAGATCCAGAGCGTGCCTATTCAAACCCAGAAATCATTTTCATTGCTGTAGGTACACCTGAACATCCTGATGGATCAGCTAACCTCGAATTTATAGGTGAAGCAGCTTACACAATAGCCACACATATAAAGAACGATGTCATTATTTGTACCAAAAGTACGGTACCTGTTGGTACGAATGAAAAGATTAAAAGCATTCTTGTTAGCAATATCCTCCCTACTATAAAGGCTGATGTCGTTTCAAATTCCGAATTTCTGCGAGAAGGATCTGCCATCGGCGATTTCTTCAACCCGGACCGGATTATCATCGGAGGTGATGATTCTAACACAACAGACATGATTGAACAAATTTATCTGCCCTTGAAAGTACCAATTATTAAAACAGATATTAGAAGTGCGGAAATGATTAAATATGCCTCTAATGCATTTCTGGCTACAAAAATCAGCTTCATTAATGAAATTGCAGCTATTTGTGAAAAAACTGGAGCCAATATCGATGAGGTATCAAATGGAATAGGCTTGGATCAACGCATTGGCCGCCACTTCCTTCAGGCTGGAATCGGGTATGGAGGTTCATGTTTTCCTAAGGATACGAAAGCGCTAGTTCAGCTCGCAGGAAATCATAAGCACCCTTTTGAATTACTCAAGTCCGTTATTAATGTGAATAATCGACAACAATCTTTACCGGTAAAAAAAGCGAAAGAAGCAATAGGGACTTTAATGGATAAAAAAGTTGCTGTACTCGGCCTATCATTCAAACCAAACACAGACGACGTTCGTGAAGCAGCATCGTTAACAATTATAAGTGAGCTATTTGAAGAAGGAGCATGGATCACTGTCTACGATCCAATTGCTATTCCAAACGTAAAAAAAATATTTGGTAACTCAATAGAGTATACCGAGGACATAAGGTTAGCTCTTAACAAAGCAGACTTAGCAATCATTGCAACCGAATGGGGCCAAATCAAAGATATTCCTTTGCAGGAGTTTCATTTTTATATGAATGATCCAATTGTAATAGATGGGCGGAATTGTTTTCCCCTTCACGAGGTTGAGAAACATTCCATTACTTATATTTCAATCGGTAGGCCTACTGTTACGAATATAAATAAGGATCACATGATATCATTTGAAAACCATTAAAATCTGATTTGTCTTTCATATTCAATTACACCATAAATCTTAAACTAGATTACTATGATACTGCTAAAAAGGGGTAACCAATATGAAACTATTAAATGCCTGTTATGTTCTAGAGTGCAGAATACTCCATGGATTAAATCGCCATTTTGATCAAAAACATCTCAATCTATTTTTCCGGAACATTACACATGCAGGCGGGGCTACTTATACTATTGCAACTGTACTCACACTCATTTTCCTATTGCCTAGTGAATTAAAAATGATTGCAGTTTCAAGCGCTCTTGCATTAATTTCAAGTCATTTACCAGTTCATCTTGCTAAGAAGATGTATCCACGGAAACGTCCTTATTTAATTATAGAAAAAACAAAGTTTCCGTCTAATCCACTACAAGACCATTCTTTCCCATCTGGTCATACAACAGCAATATTTTCTGTTATTATTCCTTTTATTATTTATATGCCTATTCTATCCATAGTCCTCTTACCTCTAGGCTTTAGTGTCGGGTTATCAAGAATTTATCTAGGGCTTCATTATCCTTCTGACGTATTAGTAGGATTAATTGTAGGATCCTTATTTGGGATATCTTGTTTTTATATATTGACTTAATGAAGAACTTTAAAGGAGGTATTGTTTTTTATGAAAATTGCTATTTTCACTGATACGTATGATCCGGATATTAACGGAGTAGCTAGAACTTTGAAGCGTTTCACTGATTATTTAAGCGACCAAAACATTACCTTTAAAGTCTTTGCACCTAAGACTGAAGAAACTGAATATGTTTCCAATCATATTCAACGATTTAAAAGTCTTTCATTTTTCCTATATCCTGAATGCCGTCTAGCCTTTCCAAACCTTTTTCAAATAAAATCGGAACTTCAAAGCTTCTCCCCTGATTTAATCCATGTGGCTACTCCTTTTAATATCGGGCTTTGTGGTGTCTATTATGCTAAGAAAATGAACATCCCTTTAGTCGGCTCGTATCATACAGATTTTGATAATTACTTACAATTTTATAACCTTGACTTCCTATCAAAAATACTTTGGAAATACATGATATGGTTCCATCGACCTTTAAAGAAATTGTTCGTTCCTTCCAATGAAACATTAGATCAGCTGAAACGCCGGGGATTTACAAACCTAGAAATTTGGACCAGAGGGGTTGATTGCGAGCTTTTCCACCCAAATTATGAAAAATTCAGCGTCCGTGAACGGTACGGAATTCGGAAAAAGTATCTTCTTACCTTTGTAGGAAGGCTATCACCGGAAAAGGATATAAAAACCTTGATGGAAATTGCACACTCAATTCCGCCTCCCATGAACGAAGATATCCAGTGGCTGATTGTCGGGGATGGTCCCTCACGAAAGGAACTCGAACAGGCATCACTCCCTAACATGCTCTTTACTGGCTACTTAAACGGAAATCAATTAGCTGAAGTGTATTCCATATCAGATCTTTTCGTCTTCCCTTCTCCTACTGAGACGTTTGGTAATGTGGTTCTTGAAGCTTTAGCTAGTGGCACTCCTGCTATAGGAGCCAATTCAGGAGGAGTAAGAAATATCATACAAGATGGGATAACAGGACTTATTTGTGAGCCAGGAAATGCACAGGAGTTTATTAAAGCTATAATTCACCTTTTACAAAATGATAATGTCCGTAATCAAATGGGAGCAGAAGGTAGAAACTATGCTTTAAGGCAAAATTGGGAGAGGATTTTCCAAACATTATTGTGGTCATATGAAGGAGTAATTCAGGAAACGGACAAACAAAAATTTGCTTAATGATGACACTTCGAATAGAAAATTAAAGTTTTAAGTAACTTAGAGAGTGACCAGATATCGGTTCTCTCTTTTTTTTTATTAAAATAATTCATGGCTTTGCGAAATTTACTCAATTTCTGATTCATATAGAGTAATATAAAATTAAACAGAAGACGCTAGTATAGTAATAGAATTGAATTGACTAAAATCAATACACAAGGTGATTATATGAAAAATCAAAATCAGGTTGAAAAATGCTACTGTCTTGAAATCTTCAGAAAGCAGTATGGTAATCATGTTCAAGGAGTTTGTTTAAAAATGGATTGCGCTAGATATCGAGCAGAAAAAAGTAAGGAAGAGAAAAACGACAACAACAAGTAGCTCCAAAATAAAAAGCACCCAAACGAGGGTGCTTAAACGACTGTAATATCATTGTTAATTTGGTTATGTAATTTCTTATATTGAACAAACATCGCGACTCTCCATGGTAATATCATTCCGAATGCAAGAATCCAGAACATTCCTCCAAGCTGCCCGACATCAATTGTAGAGCTTAGTATTAATTTGGCTATGATCCGAACAATTAATAAACCCATTAAAATAAAAGCAAATGCTTTGGATCTCTTTAAAAAAATCTGCTGGTCCTTAATCTCGAACTTAGAGGTCTTAATTAATAATAGTGAAAATAACATTCCTACTGAGAACGCTTCGAGTATTTCCATCGGAGTGACTCTGAAATATGGAAAAATGAACATTAATGCACCAGTACTCATAAAAATAGGAGGTAAAATGATTTTCTTTGCATTAACTGGATGCTTGGAAGCTTTCATACGAATAATAATTACTAGAAAACCCATAAAAATGGCTATAGCAGTTGAAAGATAAAACAATCAGCTCAGTCCTTTAATCTATTTATAAATTGCAATATTCATTATATCTTATGCCAGCCTCTTAGAAAAGTAAACATCATAGGCATATTACAATTTGTACTAAAAAAACCGCTTTTTCAAGCGGTTAGCGCAAAACACGATTTATGGCTTCTGAAACTCTCAACTCATCGAATGGTTTAACGATAAAATCTTTTGCACCAGCCTCAATGGCTTCAACAACCATCTTTTGTTGCCCCATGGCGGAACACATGATGACCTTTGCTTCAGGGAACTCTTTTTTGATTTCACGCACGGCTTCGATGCCACTCATTTCTGGCATTGTAATATCCATCGTCACAATATCGGGTTTATGATCACGATATAATTGGATAGCCTCTTTTCCATTTTCAGCTTCACCGATTACTTCATGCTGTGCCTTTTCTAATATATGGGAAAGAGTCATCCTCATAAATTTTGCATCATCAACAACTAAAATTCTTGCCATAAATATTTCCTCCCCGCATTGAGACAACAGATCAATGTCTATGCGAAATAAACACTTGATTATTCTATAAACACATCTAGTAATATATCGTAAATAAACTACACTTTCAAACTTAATTTTCCGACAAATTTTGAGAAAACAGATAATCTCACAAATAACACAATAAAAGGTAAATAACCACACACAATCCACATTCATTTAAAAAGAAAAGGTTAAAATCCTGTGAAACCTCCAAATAAATTAGTTGTGTAAGAAATGAACATAGTCATCCAATCAAAATATAGAATTACGCCCATTAAAATCATGACGATGCCACCCACTTTAACGATTTTGTGGCTATTTTTTCTAATCCATTTCATCTTCCCAATAAAGAAACTTAAAATAAGGAATGGGATTGCGAAACCTAGAGTATATGAAATCATATATACCATAGCAGATCCCGGATTGGTTGCCGCAAGGGCGATCACACTCATCAAAATCGGGCCTGTACAAGGCGTCCACCCAGCAGCGAATGCAAGTCCAATGATAGCAGAACCGATATATCCTCCTGGCCTATTCTTCAATTCAAATCTTCGGTCCTTCATTAGAAAATCTGGTTTTAGCCATCCTACAATGATAAAACCGAAAAATACAATGATAATTGCACCAATTTGACGGATCAAGTCTTTATAATTTTGAAAGAAATCCCCAATGAAAGAAGTTCCAAAACCAATTGCTATAAAAATGACTGAAAATCCGAGTAAAAAGAACAAAGTATGTAAGAGACTTCTTTTTTGGAGCATAGCGTTTTCTGTCTTTAATTCACCAACACTCATCCCTGTTATGTACGATAAAAATGCTGGGTACAATGGTAGACAACAAGGAGAAATAAAACTCAAAAATCCAGCTCCAAAGGCAATAAAAATATTCACATCACTCATCCATTACATCTCCTAAACAAATCTATCTATTGTTATTCTAACAAAACGCTGAAAAAAAAGATAACCATCGATTTGTGAATATTTTATGTCATTTGTAAAAAAATAGATAATTATATGATTTGAAATGGTACTATTATACAAATTAAATTACAGTAATTCATTGAAGAATTTATAATGGTTCACTCACTATTATTATATTTAAAAATTTCCAAATATATTATATACAAAAGAATTGTATTATTTCCCATTAAGGATTATACTAATAAAAAATTACATTATCTGTTAATGATTGAAAGGATTCTGAACGTGAATAAAAACGAATTGTTGCAAACCATTGAAAGAAAGCGTGGAGAACTTAATCAAAGCGTGTCAAAATATGGCCTTGCCTCTTCTACCACTTTAAGAATAAGTCAAGAACTTGATCATCTTTTAAATCTTTACAATGACTATTATCATCGATTATTAGAAGAAAAAACGTTAATTTCCAGATAGAAAATTGTTTCCTACGATAATTTTTTTATTCAAAGAAATTCATTGCATTGCATAATAAGAGACCTACCTTTATAAAAAAGATAGGTCTTTCTTTTTTTAGTTTACCTATTTTAACAGGGATATAGACTGGTATTCTCCATCCTTAACCAACGACTTCTTCCATTTTGTCTACTAACCCATTCTGTAACAAGTACATTTTATAATATAACCCTCTGTAAGTCAGAAGCTCGTTGTGTGTACCTCTTTCAACGATTTGTCCATGATGCAAAACTAATATTTGGTCTGCATCCTGGATGGTAGAAAGTCGGTGAGCGATTGCAATCGTTGTCCTACCCTTTTTCATTTGTTCTAAAGCAACCTGAATCGCTTCTTCCGTTTCCGTATCGATGTTCGCTGTAGCTTCATCTAAAATCAAAATTTTAGGGTTCGTTGCAATGGTACGTGCAAAAGCGATAAGCTGTCTTTGACCACTCGAAAAAGTCGATCCTCTTTCTACGACTGGATGCGAATATCCATCTGTCAACTTTTCAATAAAATCATGCGCTTGCACAAACTTAGCAGCCTCTTCAATCTCTTCTTGAGCGATGGATTCATCATATAATCTAATATTATCCGAAACATTTCCATAAAAGAGGAACGGATCCTGAAGTACAAGGCCAATTTTTCTTCTCAATTCCTCGTTTCTATATTCTCGAATTGATTTACCATCTAATAAAATATCACCATTTTCAAATTCATAGAATCTCATTAGTAAATTGATGATTGAGCTTTTCCCACTACCAGTGTGACCAACCAGCGCTATCATTTCTCCAGGCTTTGCAGTAAAAGAGATATTCTTTAAAACATCATGTTTTCCATCATAGGAGAAACTTATATTGCGAAACTCTAGACTCCCCTCTTCGATTGATAATGGCAGGTTTTGTTGAACGGGAACAAGCGTCTGATCATCCAAAACTTGAAACACCCTAGATGCCGCTATAATGGATTGTTGATACATCGACAACCTCATCATCACTTGATTGATAGGTTCAAAGAATCTATCAATATAGTTTATAAATGCATACAAGACACCGATTTCTATAGGACTATTTAATGACGATATCCCAAAGAAACTTAGTATCAGGATTAAGGCCAAGAAATAGACAAGATCGATAGCTGGCCTAAGAAGTAGACCATCTAATTTGATATTTCTCATTCCTGCTACATAATGTTTCTCATTAATAGTATCGAATTCATCTCTTAAACGTTTTTCTTGCCGAAATACTTGAATTATGGACATTCCTTGTAAGGATTCATTCATTTTTGCATTTAACTGACTTAGCAATTCCCTGATATCTCGGTAAAACTTAGAACTATATTTACGATACATGGATATGATCCAATAGATGAGAGGCATGATCAGTAAGCAAAATAATGCTAATTTAAAGTTCAAGATAAACATGGCGATGAATATACCCGTAATTAAAAAGAAACTTTGAACAAAGGTTCCCAATACACTAACAAACATGTCTTTGATGGCTTCGGTATCGTTTGTGATTCTTGATACTATACTGCCATCCGGAGTAGAGTCAAAATACTTTAAACCAAGGCTATGTATTTTTGAAAAGACATCCACTCGTAGCTGCTGAATGATTACAAGGGCGATTTTTTGAAAGATGAATAACTGATTGTAACTAAAAAACACGTTCAGAATCTGTATGGTCAGAAATACGCCAGCTAAACTGACAATAGGTCCCCATACAAGATTGTTTGGAGTTAGATAATCATCAATGAAAACCTTAATTAATATGGGACCTGTAATATCACCTACAGTGGTAAGCAATAATAAGAAAAAGGCTGTAAATATCAACTTTTTATGTGGTCTAGAATATGAAAGCAGTCTTTTAAGCACAGCACGTTGATGCTTCTTTTCATTCATTTGATCGTTCGTTTGCATCTTCTATCCTCCATGCTCTACTAGTAGCTCGAGCTGTTGTTGAGTATACATATCTTTGTACCAGCCTTCTTCAGCCATTAACTGTTCATGGGATCCTCTTTGTATGATTTTCCCTTGATCCAAAACTAAGATTAGATTTGCATGCTTAATTGCGCTTAAACGATGAGAAGTAATCATGGTGGTTTTTCCTTCACGCTCACGTTTAAGATGATCTAAGATAATTCGTTCAGTTTTCGCATCAACCGCAGATAAAGAATCATCTAAAAGAAGCACTTCTGAATCCATTAACAAAGCACGAGCAATAGAAATCCTTTGTTTTTGCCCACCGGATAAACTGACTCCTCTTTCGCCGACCAATGTTTCATACCCATCCGGAAAGTTTCTAATATCATCATGAATATGTGAAAGCATTGCGGCACTTTCAATAGAATTTATATCACTATCTGACTTGGAAAATGCAATATTTTCTTTAATGGAAGCAGAAAATAAAAAATGGTCTTGTGGTACATATCCAATGGATTGCCTTAGGGAATCTAATGAATAATCCTTTATTTCGTTTGATCCATAGCTAATACTACCCTTATACCCTTCAAACTCCCTGGTCAAGAGCTTCATTAGCGTGGTCTTACCTGCCCCAGTCCTTCCGACAATTCCTAATGTTTCTCCTTGTTGTAAAGTAAAATGTATTTCGCTTAGAACAGGATGTTTTTCACCTGGG
The DNA here is from genome assembly GCF_010882125.1 of Peribacillus alkalitolerans. GTDB lineage: Bacteria > Bacillota > Bacilli > Bacillales > DSM-1321 > Bacillus_BN > Bacillus_BN alkalitolerans. The sequence continues at coordinate 41,174 of NZ_JAAGVZ010000012.1, forward strand.
TAACTAAACTCATCTATCTGATAATAGATGGCACCCGTTGGCACTGATATAAGACTTTCATGTTTATCAACTATTTCAGGTTTTACCGAAAGAAGATTCATCACACGGTCATATGAAGCACGTCCTCTTTCTACTATATTGAACAACCACCCGAAAGCCAGCATAGGCCATATTAATAACCCTAAATAAGTGGAGAACGATACAAGTTCGCCTATCGAAAGGTTATTATTCAAGACTAGCCTGGAACCAAATGCAATAGAAAGGAAAAACGAAATTCCAACAATAATAGATATGGTCGGATCAAATAAAGAATCTACTCGAGCAACCGCAATGTTTTTTTCAACTACCTCTTCAGATTTCTTTGTAAATGCCTGGATGTCTTCGTACTCATGGCCGAACGTTTTAATCACTCTAATCCCACTGATACTTTCCTGTGTTTTATCATTTAAATTTGAAAATGCTTCTTGAGCCTTATGAAACCTTTTATGTAGTAAAGTTCCATAATAATTCGTTAAGAATGCCATTAATGGCATTGGAATTAAGCAAATCAGTGTAAGCTTCCAATCAATAAAAAACATGGCCAAAATAACAAAACCACCCGTTGCAAGAGAGTCGACCAGTGTTAGTACACCAGAACCCGCTGTAGCTTGGATTGCCTGAAGGTCATTGGTGGCATGTGCCATTAAGTCTCCAATTCTTCTCTGTTGAAAAAATGACTGGGGCATATCAGTGAAATGATTAAATAATTTAGACCTTAACTGTCTTGCCAACTTAACTGCTGATCCAAAAATCATGATCCGCCAATAATACCTAAGACCATACATGACGGTGCCAGTAACGGCAAGAATAGAAATATTTACAACGATGTCTTTCGTGCTCATATTACCACTACTTATTGCATCTACTGTCTTTCCAATAATCTTTGGGGGGACTAGAGTAAGTAACGCAACCAACAATAATAGTAACGTCCCACTAATGTAAGCTTTCTTTTCTTGAATAAAAAACCATTTTAAATCAATAAATAACTTCAATTTGACACCTCAATTCAATTCCAATATGTTCATATAGTTTATCAAAATTTTTCCAATACGAACAGATGTTTTTAGAATTATTTGAATTTTAAAAAATAATGGTTATAAAAAAGCACCTCCGAGTTGGAAGTGCTTGTTTGCCATTATTTTGTTTGTTTGTTCATGGCGCTCATCATTTGATTGATTTTCTTTTGAGATGGTTTCATACCCATTTGATAAAAAGCTAGTAATATCAAGGGTTTTAAACACATTTCCGACCACTTTTTCTGTTAAGAAAAATACCTCATTTTATTTCTTATGTCTAGAAAAAAAAATCCAGCATATAATTTTAGGTTGATCTTTCTTGTTTCTTATATATATAAGTAAAGCCACTAAGCGTCCCTTAATAGCCTTTTGTCGTCCTAATCTTCATCAGCAAAAACATCACTGTCAATCATTGTTTTAGCTGTATATCCTTTAGCTTTACAGTGATACAAATATTCTTCCATTACATTTTCTAATTCCATAAAAAAACCACCTCACTGTATTTTTCAACAGAAAAGTGGTCTTTTGTGTGACGATAAGAAAAATCAAGCAATTTTTATAGAAATTACGAGGAAGGTTAAACCCTACTATCATTTAGATATAGGTTGTCCACCGTAATAATTGCTTCAATCTAATGATAAAGCCTATAGTATCAAGGTTTTACAATAATATTACTTGCCACCCTGTTTGTTCATGGCGCTCATCATTTGATTGATTTTCTTTTGGGATGGTTTCATACCCATTTGCATCATCATCATTTTAAGCATTTGTTCGTTAATTGGTGGGTTCTTCTTTAAATAGCTCATCATATATTGACGTGCAATGAAAAATCCGATCGCAACACCAGCAACTAATGCAAGTATTCCAACTAGCCAGATCATCTTTATTCCTCCTTCATGTTGTCTATTCATCAGTGTACTTGACCAAAGGATATTATACAATATTCATTGGTCTTTTTACACAAATTTTCTTTCCTTTATAGGCTTTAACCACCCAAATCGGTCATTATGCAAGTCAATTGCAAGAAACGAGGCTTCACATCGTCTGATACATTCAAAAAAAATCGTTTCCGCTTCTAATGTTCCATTCGAATAAAGGGTCATCATATGTTGATTTACCGTTAGTTCTGCAGTACTTTTACCACTATGCATATTTAAACAGTATACCCCTTTGTCTTCATGAAAATATTTATTTCGACGTAATTTTTGTTCTATCATTTGTTGTAAACGGAAAATGGGGATCGGCTTAGTAATGAATTGGATTTGCTTTTTTAATATATTAGAGAGGTCACCTTTGGAATTCTCGTATTCATGAAACAACTGATGAAACATACGTTCTTTACCAAAATAATGAGCAGCAAATTCATCTTCAATTAAATAAATTTGATAACGTCTCAATTTGATTCCCCCTATCAAGCCTCTTTTTCCTATTATATATTCCATAATTAGAAAGATATGCTGAATGATGTAGAGTATTTTCGCTTTTTTTGTCGAAAAATATTAAATTCTCTTTTATTTAAATTCTATATAATGGAAAATAACTATTATTCAAAGGGGTGTTTCTCATGTTAGTAGAGGATATTTTTTCAGATTTACCAGAATTACAAACTGATAGACTTAAACTTCGAAAGCTAACAATGAATGACATTGAAGATATTTTTACCTATGCATCGGATGATGAGGTTTCTAAGTACGTGACATGGGACTCCCATCGCACACTAATTGATACTAAATCGTATCTAAATTTTGTATTGGGACAATATGAAAAACATCAGCTAGCACCTTGGGGCATAGAGTTGAAAGAGAATCCAGGAATTATTGGTACTATTGACTTTGTATCCTGGCAACCGAAACACAATCGTGCAGAAATAGGATATGTCTTGGCGCCTTCCCTTTGGGGAATAGGGTTAATGACAGAAGCTTCACAAGCGCTTATTAAGTTTGGCTTTGAAAAAATGGATCTTATACGTATTCAAGCAAGAACTCTATTAGATAATAAAGGTTCCCAGCGAGTACTTGAAAAATCAGGGATGATATTTGAAGGAGTTTTACGGAAAGAAATTTTTATTAAAGGGAAGCATCATGATGTGAGGATGTTTTCAATAATAAAAGAGGAATGGGAAAAATATAAGTTGTAGTTAAATCAATAGAAAGCTTACAGATTTTCCAAAAAGAGATATAAGGTTGGAGGATTCATACTGTAAACTTTGAAATAGATTTTCCTCGTTTCTTTTCATATGAAAAATAACGCATAACCTTTAAAATAAAAGGCTCTTATCAAAAAGATTGGTTTTGTTAAAGGAGTACGGTTAATAAACAGGTTGATTGAGCGGAAGGTGTGAGACCTCTGCGGGAGCTGAGGGACAGATGAGACCCCACAGGTGGAAAGCGATTATCCTCTCGCTGCAATCAACCACTCTTTTTTTATTTAGCAACAAAGTTTATGAAAACAGCCAAATAAAAAGATATCCGGACTTCCGGATATCTTTTTATTATTCTTATTTTTGAATGATTGCCTTCATTCTAGCAACGACATTCGAAACAGAGAATCCATATTCTTCCATAATTTTATTACCTGGAGCAGAAGCACCGAATTGATCAATACCTAAAACTTCTCCTTCATCTCCAACATATTTATGCCAGCCAAATGAAGATGCCATTTCAATTCCTAACCTCTTTTTAACACTTGGAGGTAAAACAGAATCTTTGTAGCTTTGTGGTTGCTGTTCGAATCTGTCAAAAGATGGCAAGCTTACTACAGAAACATTGATTCCCTCAGAAGCAAGCGCTTGTTGAGCTTGGACAGCTAAGTTCACTTCAGAACCAGAAGCAAGTAATATTCCATCAGCTGTTTCTTTTCCAGATGGAGAAATTACATAACCACCTTTAGAAACGCCTTCATACGCATTAGTATCCGTACCTTTTATAGTTGGTAGGTTTTGGCGAGTCAATACTAAGACTGTAGGACGATCTGTACTTTCAATTGCTAGCTTCCACGCAGCAGCAGTTTCATTACCATCTGCAGGACGTACCACAGACAATCCTGGCATTGTTCTAAGCGATGGCAATTGTTCGATTGGTTCATGTGTCGGACCATCTTCACCCACAGCTATACTATCATGTGTAAACACATACGTTACTGGAAGTTGCATCAATGCAGATAAACGGATTGCAGGGCGCAAATAGTCAGAGAAAACAAAGAATGTACCACCGTATACCTTTAATCCTCCATGTAATGCCATTCCATTTAGGGCAGCACCCATAGCAAATTCACGTACACCAAACCAGATGTTACGACCCTCATAATGATTTGGAAGGAAGTCTTTTTCACCCTTTATCATCGTATTATTTGATCCAGCCAAATCAGCGGATCCACCAAAGAATGACGGAAGATTTTTAGCAATAGCATTCAATACTTCCCCGCTTGATGCACGGCTAGCTAAGCTCTTTCCTTCTTCGTATACTGGAATTTCAGAATCCCATCCTTCTGGCAATTTACCTTCGATAGCAGCATGAAGTTGATTGCCAAGCTCCGGATGTGCTTCTTTGTATTTTTCAAATAGTGTATTCCATTCGTCTTCTTTTGATTTCCCTGCCTCAACACAAGCATTATTGAAGTGATCATATACTTCATTCGGCACGTGGAAGTCTTCCTCGAATGTCCATTTGTAATTTTCTTTTGTTAATTTTAACTCATCTGCACCAAGTGGAGCACCGTGCACAGCTGATTTACCAGACTTGGTAGGAGCGCCATAACCAATTACTGTTTTTACTTCAATTAAAGTTGGGTGATTTAAATCAGATTTTGCTTCACTTAATGCATTAGTAAGTTCTTCTAAATCATTCCCATCATTAACACGGATGTATTGCCAACCATATGCCTTGAAGCGACCTTCCACACTTTCACTGAATGATTGGTTAAGATCACCATCTAGAGAAATATCATTTGAATCATACAATACGACTAAACGACCAAGTTTAAGATGAGCAGCAAGAGATGCAGCCTCTGCTGAAACACCTTCCATTAAATCGCCGTCTCCACAAATACTATATGTAAAGTGATCAACCACTTCGAATCCTTCTTTGTTATATGTACCAGCCAAATGCCTTTCAGCCATTGCCATACCAACAGCCATAGCAACCCCTTGACCAAGTGGACCCGTAGTCGCTTCCACACCTGGAGTATGTTTATACTCAGGATGCCCTGGTGTTTTACTGCCCCATTGACGGAAGGATTTAATTTCATCCATAGATAAATCATATCCTGATAAATGTAAAAGACTATATAAAAGCATTGATCCATGGCCTGCAGAAAGTACAAAACGATCCCTATTGAACCAAGTAGGATTTTTAGGGTTATGATTCATAAATTTTGTCCAAAGAGTATAGGCCATAGGTGCAGCACCCATAGGCATACCTGGGTGCCCAGAATTTGCCTTTTCGATTGCATCAATAGATAAAGTTCTAATTGAATTTATGGATAGTACATCCAGTTTGTCTGTCATTTCATACATCCTTTCATTAAAGAGAAATTACTTTGTTTTAATATTATAGATAGCAAGGAAAGTTGACAACTCAAAACCCTTAAGAACATCAAATTATAATCTATTTTCATAATATGGACAAACATATATTTAGTATGGATAAAAAAAAGAATGCAATTCGTTGCATTCTTTAATGTAAGTTCTTTTTATTCTTAATGGCTTTTACCTTTTCAGGTGTAACATCGTTACCGTTAGGATCAATTACAGTCAAATGCTCGATGGTATCGGTCATCGATTTTCTGAATGTTGTTAAGTATTCACTACGAAGTTTTGTTTGTTCTTTCGCTTCTTCTATGGTTAAGCCAACCGACTTTGATTTTTTAGACAACTCATTAATTCTTGCTAATTTTTCTTTTGACAGCATTTTAACGCCCCTTCTCGCAGTTAGTTCAATACTGTCATGTTATATAAAATTGAAGTAGTTTACAAGATAAAAGCATTATTTCTCATTGGTAGATTGTTCATATTCCACAAATCTTCTATGAACAGTAGCTTTTGATACATCATATCCAAAGCCTCTTAATGTTGCAGCAATTTCATGGAAAGTGAGCCCATTATTCCTCAACCTGACAATTTCTTCTGTTGGGACGACAATCTTTTCTCTTCCTCCAAAGGCACCTTGGTTCTTAATATTTTTCTCTGGACGATAACCCTGTTCAACCGCTCTTTTCATACCTCTTTTTATTTTTAAGTTATGAAGCTTCCTTTGATATTCTTCTACAATTCCTACTATTTGAAGAACCATACTATCTGATTCTGAGAGCTCTATTTCTCCATTGTGGGAAATCGTATAGATTTTGACACCGTTTTTAAGTAAAAAGTGGAGTAAAGCTACTTTTGCATTTCCTCTACCAAGCCTTGTTTCATCTTGTATTAATAATGCATCTATGCTGTTTTCCTTTATCAAGTCCAGTACTTGTAGGATTCCTTCTCTTTCTATTTCGTACCCACTTGCTTTTTCCTTAACCTTTTGAATGACATCCATTCCTCGAGCTTTTGCCAATTCGACAAGCTCAGATTCTTGTCGAATCAAGGATGTTTCCTGTGTCTCCTTCTCAGTGCTCACCCGGCAATAAATGACCGCTTTCATATAACTCATTCCTTTTTATTTACTTGCGTATTGATTTTCATCCATCGATGACTTTATAGGCAAAACAATGGATTGTCCAGGCTTAATTTCATGAATGTTAATTTCATTGTGTTCTTCGATCCACGAAATGATGTCTTGCTTGGATAGATCTTCTGTTTCATATTGATTTGCTAATTCCCAAACAGTATCACCTTTACTAACCGTTACAGATAGAAACTCTTCAGTAGGTGCTTTAGATAGATGAAATAATATAACAACAGAAAGGGCTAGTGAAACACCCATTAATAATATTGTGAAAGAATAGCGATCTAATAAAGTTTTTAACACAATCATGTCAACTCCTATTTTCGAATGTATGTTCTGTTTCATGATTTTATTGTAATAAGAACATTTGTTTGTGTCAATAGAAATTCAAACATATGTTTGTATCTTTTTTATAGACATGCTATAATTTTCTTAAGATTAAGAGATGGGGTGCGACTATGAACAAATTGTCGAAACGTCAGGAGGACATTCTTGAGTTCATTAAGGATGAAGTTAGAAAAAAGGGCTATCCACCTTCCGTTCGAGAAATTGGGGAAGCGGTTGGATTGGCTTCTAGCTCTACTGTTCACGGTCATCTTGCCAGATTGGAAAGTAAAGGCCTGATTAGAAGAGATCCTACAAAACCAAGAGCTATTGAGATTTTAGAAATGGAAGAAGAACTATCTGTACCAAGACCAAATGTAATTAATGTACCTCTTATAGGTAAAGTCACTGCTGGTCAACCTATTACGGCCATTGAAAATGTTGAGGAATACTTCCCACTGCCTGAACACTTGGCTGCAGGCCACGACGAACAGGTATTCATGCTCGAAATCATGGGAGATAGTATGATTGAAGCAGGTATACATGACGGGGACTTTGTAATTGTTAAACAACAAAAAACTGCTAACAATGGAGACATTGTAGTTGCAATGACAGAAGAGGATGAAGCAACAGTTAAACGCTTCTTCAAGGAAAAGGATCATTTCAGGCTTCAACCAGAAAACTCAAGTCTAGAACCTATCATTCTTCAAAATGTATCCATTTTGGGCAAGGTAATTGGTCTTTATAGAGAAATCCACTAAAAAAGCGCAATTTGCGCTTTTTTTATTTTGTGAATTATATTATCATTTTTTACCATGTGTAGCCTTCAAGAACATTTTTTTATAAATTCTTCATGTGCATATCGTGGGTAAGCAAAACATCCCCTTTACTATATTCCTATCCCTCACAAAAGAAAAAAAATAACCCTCGATACCAAAGGTATCAAGGGTTTGTATCTCTTAGTACATGCTCATATATTGTTCGCGTTCCCATGGGTGAACCTGTGTACGGAACATATATTATAGAAGAAATACGACATATATTGATATCTACACTCCTTTTAATGCAATATTTTTAACCTATATTTATATTCGATATAGTAATAGGATATGTATAAAAATATATAAATTTTGGTCATACTTTGGTCATTATTTTGGTCAAAAAGAAAAGGCTCGTAGTCTAAGCGACTATGAGCCAATTTGTTCTTTCTGTGGATTGATAGACAATCCTGTAGCCTGTGACTCCCCGCAACAGTTAAAGCAATTTACCGATGTGTATTCGTTCCACAATGTGTAGGTGTATTCCTGGCAAAAATCACAGTAGTATTGGAAGAACATTTACACCACTTCTTCCTTAGAAAGGATTTGAAACTTAACATTGTTTTCTTGGCATACTGCAGCAATCAGTTTTTTCCGGGTTTTAGTGAGTGTGAAGAATATAAGGATAGGTGGTTTGTTACGGCTGGATTCCATGATAGGAGATAGCTGTGAGTAGTAGGAGATTTTCTTTTTATTGTCGCTCATGTCTTGGATACGATCTACTTCCACAAAATAGTCTTGACCATCTATTGTGAAATGAGCATCTGGTCTAACAAACTTACGTTGTAACCCTCCCCCAAATTCCACTTCTGGTTCAATAAGAAAATCCCTCGGTTGTTGGAAATAAATATATAGATCATTTCGAAGAAGGCTATGTTCCACAGTTTGATTGTATTGTCTTTCTTTACTGCTACCGATATAGTTCCTTCCCTTCTGATTCAGGTAGTACACATTCTCTCCATAGCGTTCTGGATGACGTTTTACGTTTAAATACTCCTTCATATCCCCAATCACTTTAAGTGCGTTTCTCCCTGATTTCAAAGAAGCTATGGTTTGAATTTGGCTTCTGCTCACGAATCCCAGTTTGTCGATTATCGTTAGTATTATTTCCACTCTCTCTTGTTTCTTGACTGTCCACGACATTATTAAATGTCACTCCTTCCAATACTCTTACTGGTACTTGGTACTTTCCTAGAAGTTCCCACATTTCTTTTTCTTCTATTAAAGGTGTTTGTAGTTCTACTACTTGATGTGTCTTAAATAAAGCTCTTCCTTTTATATCAGTCGGTAGTTTTTCGGCTCCTGGTTGGTCAATCGCAACCTCTGAAGCATATCCAGTTGCCAAACGATACGTTAATTTAGCATCTGCATTCATTTTAATCTGTGGATCCAATGTTTGAGTTGTTGGATATTGAGTAGCATAAATGAGTCTATAACCTAAAGCTCCTGCAATCTGAGCAATTTTAGCTAATATAGCTCTACATTCGTCCAGTTTATTTTTTTCTTCTTTATCCATCCACTTCCCCGCTGTGAACTGAGCTCCTTCATCCACAATAATGAATCTTCTTCTTTTGATTTTGGTATCCACAATATTAGAAATAAAATTTCGTCTAAAGTAATCAAAGTCATTAGAAATTAATACCCAAAGATATTCAAGAAAATCGTATGCTTCATCTGTAGTGCCGGCTACCTTCTTTACTTGCTCTAATTGCTCCCACTTCCCAAATTCCAACCCACCTTTTAAATCGATAATATAAAACTCTACTTCGTCTGGATGATGTTCAATGAGATATGTCATTAGTACTTTTAAGAAAACGGTTTTACCAAAACGAGTGGTTCCGGCAATGTTAAAGTGTGGAATCTTATCGAAATCATGCCACTCCATTCCTTCCACACCTTTTCCTAAAGGAATAACCCATCCTTTCATTACAGGCACTTCACTATAAGGGAATAGTTTAGGAATATCCTTATTGAATACTGAGATTAATAATTTCCTCGATTCCCTGTGGTACCTCATGATCACCGGCTTTCCTAACCCATCAGAAAACACTTGGCCTTTGCGTTCCCTTTCACAGATTTCAGATACTGGGATCCCTAAAGGAACGGTGTATTGATATTGGGTGCCAATAACGTTGGTTTTCTTTTCATTGGGCTTCTTACCATCATCTGTGATAGGAAATTTCTTTTTATATCTTGGATACATGAAATCCCCATTCTTATTCGGTATTCTGAGCCTTGTATTTTCTATAATTGAATCAATCGTTTTACGGTCATTCCCACTTCCTTTAGGGAGAAGTGCAACACCTAATATAAGTGTAGGGAACGCTAGCCATTCAATCATTTTCTTGCCTCCTAACCACTTAAAAATTGTGTGCCTTATTCGACTGAGTAAATTGAAAAAGAGCGTAGAAGAATCCGATAAAATATAGAGGATTGTCGCTCTTCATCAGCACTAAAAATATTCCAAAATATCCAATGATCATCAATTGTCCGCTGGTTCCATCACTTTTACGTCACCATGATAGACCTGTTATCCACCCCCATAGACCGTTCGTTAGTACTGCGAAAGTAAAACTTGCAAGAATACCAGACCACATGAGCCATCGGAGAGCCTTTTCGTTCGGCTGATAGCCAAACTTCTCTAAGATCACCAATCCAATGAGACAAACTCCTAATCCACCGAAGAATACAAGCCCTCCGTCTACCATGGTTGTCAGTGAAGGTTTAGCCATGAACACCTTAAAGGGGATCACTTCCACATTTCATCAACTCCCTCTCTTGCTTCTTTGATGTGCTTTTCCTTTAATTCATATCCTCGATCTGAACCAATTGAATAAGCCAGGTACATTGCTGCACAAAACATGATAATCGTCATTCTGTTCTCACCCTTTCCAATACTTATCAATGATTTCCTTTTCAATGTTCATGTACGATTCAATTGGATCTCTTTTTTCTTCTCCGTCTTCATTCCAGGTGAAGTAACAAGCATCATGTTTATACAAGTGATCTAATATCATTTCATTTTCTACTTTGTTTCCATCCTCCATTAATCCTTTTAAGTATTCAGATGAATGTAGAAAAGGAGAGCTGGAAAGTGCTGCATATTCATTCTTGCGTAGTCGTTCTTTGTTGTGCGGTGATTCTGCATACCCTTGAAATATCGATTTTAAGATGCTTATACGTTAATCCTCCACAATATCCCATCCATACTTGCCTTCGTTCTTTTCTTCACGCTCATACTGGCAATAAGCAGACATACAGTTCTCTTGACCGCACACACTACATTCCTTCATACCGACACCCCCTCTTTACCGTTCTTAATCCCATCATATGTACCGAACGCCCAATATTGCCTGTCCATAAGAAATATTTCTTCCGTTTTTTGCGAAGTATTATTTCACAAAGGATTAACCAGAGATTTGTAGAAATGATTACAAGGTGATGAAAATGAAATGTAATATTGATAAACTCATAAAAGAACGTGGATTCAAGAAGCAATTCATAGCACAACAATTAGAAATAACTGCAAAACAATTACGGAATTATGAATTAATGGAGAGTTACATACCAATACCTAAGGCATATAAACTAGCGAAGATACTGAATGTTAAAGTAGATGATCTATACGAGGTGGAAGAATAGTGGAAGTACATATAAGACTCCATTTAAACATTGAAGGTAACAAACAAAGAAGTGAGGGGATGTTCCCTGTAAATAGTAAAGACTTTAAAGAAGATCCTGATATGACTGTGGGTATTATTGCATATGAATGGATTCAGAAGATAAAACATCAAACAGGATACAGAGAAACGGAAATTACTCAAGTAGTGTATAACGAGGAACACGATATCACGGAGTTAGTTAGACAAATCAAACCCGTCATTAAAGACAATTTACCGTTTTAACAAATCCGTCACAAGTGCTACGAGGATTATCAAAAATCGTGTCTAATTCCTTTGAATAGGAGGGATACGTATGAAAATTGGAGATAAGAAGTGTTTTATTTATGTGCCATCTTTAGGGTTTGTAGAAGCAGGTAAGACGAGAGAAGAAACGCTGAAGAACATCAACCAGGCTGAAGTAGATTTAGAAATAGAGAACAAGAAAATACGCAGACTATTGCAACAAGAATTTCCAAACTGTGAAATTATTCAAGGGATCAATTGGAGTTTGGGAATAGCAAAAGAATAATAGCCTCCTATTTGGGAGGTATTTTTTTTGGATGTGATTAAATGATAATTGTTCCAGCAGAAAAATTAGCCGCAGCAGTAAAAAAACATTTGTTGCCAGGATTAATAAGAAGTTTATCCACACACAAGAAGGAATCTGTGGAAAAATAAAAAAAACTATAACGTAGTCATTTCATTATGAAATGGCTTTTTTTATACCTAATAATTTTCTTCTATATTTTTTTTATAGGTACTATGTCATAATTATCATAGATTAATTAATGGGAGGAAATTACATATGTGGATGTTTATTGGAGTGTTAAGTTTTATTGGTATCTTTGTTTTTTTATTTATGGCTCTTTTCTCCAGATTAAAGAAATCCGGAAAATCTAAAAGAATGATGTTATATGCTGGAGGATGTTTCGTGTTGTTGATTGCTGCTTTGTCATTTGATGATACAGTTGCAACAGAAACTGCAAGTTCCTCTCCAAAAGAAGAAACAAAATCTGATGAAGTGAAGAAAAAAGATGAAGAGGCTAAGCTAAAAGAAGCCAATCAAAAGGCAGAAGAAGATAAGAAAAAGGCAAAAGACTTGGCCTTAGCAAAAGCAAAAGCTGACGAAGAAGCAAAGAAAAAAGCTGAGGAAGAAGCTAAAAAGAAAGCAGAACAGGAAACTCCTCAATATAAACTGAACAAAGCTGTTACAAAAGTTTTAGGTAAGGAGTCAAACCGAGAAGGTAAAAAAATTACAGCTTTAAGTATTGACCAAAAAGGTAACATCATACTTAACTTTAAAGCTGACGACAATTTAACAGAAGGTTTAATTGTTGGCGGAGTAAAAATGGATATTACTGACGTTTTAGAGGCTATAAAGAATACTAAGCTAACAGTAAATTCAATTAATGTAATAGCAACCTTCGAAATGGTAGATCAATATGGGAATGGCGAAGAAAGCGAAGTTGTTAATGTAACTTATAGTAATGAAACATTAGGAAAAATAAATTTTGACAATTTCAGTTATAACAATGTATATACAATTGCTGATACTATTACCTTCATTAATCCTCAATTTGTAGGTAAGTAATAAAAAAGCCCCTCCAAGTGGAAGGGCTTTTATAATACATCAAAAACTTGTTTTTTACTTATGTTTGTTATTTCAAGATCACATTTTACAACTGTAATTTCTTCATTGAACTCAAAACTGGGATTCACGAAACTTAGTAATGGGTCGGCATTATCGTCAATATAATCTTTTGAAATAGTAATATCAATAGGAAAATGGTCGATTACTTCAGTTACTCTACTTTTGTATTTACATTCTCTTTTTAAAATTAATTTACCAACTATTTGTGTTTGTTCATTGTTTTTCTTTAACTCATATTCTGTCTCTATTGAAACTTTAGTCAACCTGTCAGTTAATGTTTGTAACTTTTCCTCTAACTCGAATTTCATTATTTCACCAACCTTATAGTAATAGTAATAACAATTAATACAAGGTATGAAATAACTTTATACTTTAGAATAATCACTTTTTATTTTTTATTATCATGTCACAACTGCTGGATATCCTTTTTTCTTTAGTTCAGCTGCAAGTTTTTCAGCATTTTTAATATCTGCAAAAGCTCCCACTTGAACTTTATGAATGGTTTTTTTGCCATTTGGTGGTTTAGGTGCTTCTTTCTCCTTCTCTTTCAAACCCAAATACTTAGCGACCCCTCTTGCATGTGCTTCCCCCACGGCTTTTATGAAATCCTCATTCTTCAACCATTTATTATCGGTCGAGTCAATGAAAAGATTCTCGGTCAGGACTGCCGGGCATTTGGTTTCACGAACCACCGCATAGTTAGCCTTTTTATTCCCTCTGTCCATCAAAGAAGGATCGAACTTCCTCATGGTGGATAGTATTTCCGCATGTATGACGTTTTGGAAAGCAATGGTGGAAGCTCCTGCATTCGGATGAACAAAGGATTCAAATCCTTTGCCTTTACCAGCATTGATATGGACAGAAACAAATACATCAGCCCCCCAATTATCCGCAAGGTCATCTCTTTTATCCAGTTCGACTGTTTGATCATCCGTCCGGCTGGTTCTTTGTTCAAAGTCCGTAAAATGTAAATCCAAATAGGCCATGGCATATTCAACGATTTTATGGGTTAATACTTTTTCCAATAAACAATTTGCTACGGCCCCTGGATCATTCCCTCCATGACCCTTATCCCAAAATATCTTACTCATTTCTTACCCTCTCCTTTGGGTTTAAGAACAGCAATGATATTATTCACGGGGCCTAATGGAACGCCCATTTTCCCAAGATTCTCGGTGATGCTAATGAATTCAACAATCATGTAGGCAATGGCTACTCCATCCCCCAGGTGCTCTGTTTTGAATACGATTTTCTCCATTAAAAAAACGGCCCCAAGTAAAATCAGAACGCCCAATTTCTTTTTGAACCCTTCACGTCCTACCGAACTTTGTAGACCTGTTCCCCCTTTTATGGAAGCTGCCAACATGCCCGTGGCAAAATCTGCTCCCATTAAACCAACTAGACCTATAATGGACCAGCCAAGAGCACCAACAATGGCTGACCATATTGTTCCAACTGCTGTCCCTAAAACGCCTACAAATTTCATTCCGAATGTCCAATTATCCCACATTTAATGAGTCCTCTTTTCTAAATAAAATAGCCCCGATAGGCTCGGAGCTAGACTGATAATGCGATAGTTTTGGAATCTAGTTAAATGATTTTCCCAATGATAACACCTTTAATCACCATGACTCTGTCATTTGCTGAAGGTGTGTAACTTGCTAAATAGGGTAAGGTTTTACTCAATTCCCCTGACAATATGTCCTTGTCATAAATGACCTTAGGTCGACCATTGGTATACGTGGGATCAATTTTAGCAAGATGAATTTCCTTATCTATCGGGTTGTTAGTAAACCCATTCATATGGTCACCACTTTTCGAACTTCATGTCTCATTTTCCCACCAATGGCAAGTGGCATTGTCCAAGAAGTTTCGCTGTATTTTCCCATAATATTTAAGGGTGAATAGTCGATTTCTAAAATATCCCCATAATCGTGCATAGGCATTAAAGCTGTTTCAAAAGTGATCTTTCCATACACTTGTGAGGCTTCGAATGCAATCCTCTGGACATATGCATCTAAGGTGGTTTGGTCTGCAATGTCCGATACTTCCCGATAATCCACTATGGTCCGTCCTCGATTAATGGTTGATGATGGACTATCCATGTTTTCGTTTATATAGGTTGAACCAATAGGGGTTTGTTCAGGATTTGAACACACGACCACCCACTTATTAGGAACTTCAAATAAGTCTAAAACTTCTTCCATTCCTTGAAAAGTTACAGATGCATCATCATCCCGATAGGTATAGTCAATGGCCTTTACAGCTGGACTTCTATAAGGTGCAGACGTAAAAATACCATTCACATCATCGTAAATGGGGGTGTAATTGATTTGCCGAAGCAGTTCATTGACAGCATACAGTTTTTCTTTCCCTGGTTCAAATTCAATATCCCTTTGAAGGACTGCATTCGTAAATTCGATATTATATGAGGCAATCCCTGCGCTTAATAACAAGGCAATTATGGCATCATATACTTTCGTCCCTGAAGGAATGACATAGGTTGAATCAAACTTATCGTCTCTTAAAATGACCAATCCACCATAGGCATCCACGTCCCGGAAAACACCATTTGTCTGGTCTTTCCTGGTAGGTGAAGATAAGAGAAAGATACCTAAAGGAAAGGCAATCCAAGATTTTGGTATCATCTCAGAGTGCCTTCGCAAAGTAGGAATTTCAATCTCTACAAACGGTTGAATCCGATCCGAGAAAAAGTTTATGCTGCCATCATCTTTTATGGTAAACCGAGCCTTCCTTTTAATATCTGCCAGGGAGTCCATAGAGACTTCCCCTGACAGAACACTGTTAAGAGTTTTAATGAAACGATTTTGTTTGTCCAACAAATCATATCGAAAGCGAAGTTTCCTAGGGCCTCTTCTGCTATGTAGGACATCCATAATCTCTTTCTTTGTATATCCATTTTTCTCTAAGGATTGCATAAAAAAAATCACCTCTTAATACGGTGAAGTGCTAGATTTATAATCAGCATATTCTTTTTGGAAACCCCTTTGTGTAGTGCTTCCTTCAACAAATGCGCATTTACCCTGTTCTATAATGTAAAGATACTTAGGATCAGTAGGTTTGAAACCGTATTTGCTCATTCGGCAGTAATAATCCTGTGTAGACTCAAACCATCCTTCTTGGTCATATGGATAATTTGGAGAAGTTGCTTCTACTGGCATTATAGATTACCTCCATTTACTATTGTTTCTACATCAGCTAAACGAGTGTTTATATCAATTACTTGTTGCAAAGTAAAATCATCTATATCTTTCATAGCTAGTGTATCGGTTTTTGTATTAATGGATTCTTGTAACGTGAACTCATCAACAAATTGCATGGCTCCCATTACATCTTGTAGGGTTTGAATCGCTTGTCTTTCTGGAGTATTGGCTACGCGACTTTTAATTTCAATCAACTGCCTTGTAAACTCTGCATTATTCATCATACCTTGTGCAATCAATGCATCTACTAAACTCATTCTATTCCCTCCTTAAAATCAATTTTCATGAGAGAAAGACTTGTAGAATATCCCCATCTTTCGTCTTCCATTGGCATATCTATAAATATTCCAAATACTTTTCTCCCACGGCCATCACGATAGCAAACGGTTTGTCCACTCATAGTGACTTTATTCAAAGCCATCTTCTCTTCAAGAGATAAAATTTGAAGAGAAAAATTCACTGAAAATTCTTCCATAAATCCTGTTTCAATGACAGGGCTTTTTCTACCCTGGAATTTATGAACCGCGCTTTCTAAACCCCACCTGGAAGAACGTCCATCCCCATCCAATATGAACTGATGATTGGTTTCTTCTGGTTCATCAATGATGTGCAGCCAAACACCTTTGAAAGAAATGGATTCTGTGAAAGAAATGGTATCTACAAATGTTCCATTGTCTCCATGAGTACGAACAAAATACCTTGCAATTTCATTACTGGCCACTTGATAATCCGGAAATGTTTCCTGGACATTCGTTCCAACAAGGACGAATTCTTGATTCACTTCCTTGTAGATATCATGGTACAAGACATTAGGTTGTGTTCCAGAAGGAATCGGATCTGTTATATTGATTTGGATAAAACTATCCCCTTTAACCGTTGCAATATCCGGAATGGCAGGTGGAGTGTAGCTTACGGATATAGTTTGAATGGATGCATCACTATATAGACCATCAGCATTTTTAATTTTAAGCTCAATATCATAATTCTGTTGATTGGCTAAAGGGAAGGTAATCGTTTCAGCTTTGTTAGAGCTAGTTCTTTCTATATCGAAGACTGGAGTTCCAGTGCTGTTCTTTACTTTAAGTGAAAATCCTACTTGATCAACAGAAGACCATTGGACTGTTGGATTAGCTATGGCTACAGATGGCCCAGGTGCAACGATTGTAGGTTTGGTTGGCTTTTCACCTGCTACGAATGTTGCAATCGATGAATAAGGTGAACTCAGTCCTGCTTGGTCATAGGTTTGGACTCTCCACTCTATTGTCCCTTTAGGGAAATTATTTGCCACAAAGTCATAAAATTGATTGATAGTATTTGAGGTGAATTCATTCCATGTTGAAGTTCCTTGCAACCTCCATTGAATCGTAAACTTCGACTGTGGGTCATTGCTGTTCGGGTCATTATGTTGCCATGAAAATCTGTTAGGTATAGCTCTATCAATCGTTGTGCTATGTGGGTTAATATTCGTTGGTGCTGTTGGTGCTTGGTTATGAACAATGGTGAACACTCCGTTTGATTCATCCCACGGACCGTATGCGCTCCCATCATATGCCCTAATTCTAATTTTTGCGGTGCTTGTTTCGGCCTCGTTGATGAAATCATAAAGATAATTAGTTACGCCAACCGATGTTAGTGCTATGATATTCTTCCACGATGATCCATTATTGGTGCTTAGTTGAATTTGATACTGCATAGCATCTACTGTTATCCCAATTCTGAAGGATAAATCTGAGGACATTACAACCCATGCCCCATTGTAAAGCGCCCCATCTGCATATGTTTGCCCATAATGCAAATCTATCCCGTTAATATCAGTTGTTGAAAGTTTCATACCATACATCTGCCCATTAGTCAAAGCTATGCCTAATGATGAGAAATCCCATGTCAAAATCTTTAGACCTGTACTCGATGTAACCGTAAAAGTCCTTGAGCCTAGCAATGTCTGCAAAGTGCCATTCCCTGCTAGGGTGTAAACACTCGCGGTTACGACATATGAACCCCCACTATTGTTATGGCCATACATATCAATTACTTGTAATAAAGCATTGGCTGTCGCTTTAAACGTTTGGGTTGGATGGTTTCCTGCATGACAAGTAAATGTAGATCCGGACTGTGAAAAAGGGCCGAAATAACTAATGTTAGGGTCTGGATCGGTTGATTTATTCCATGTAACTGTATGCGAACTATTCCAAGTTTCCCCACCGTTTGGTGCTGTTAAGGTTGGTGCGGTTGGGGGTTGGTTATATGTCACAACCAATTTAGGTCTGTATGAAGGGTTAGAATCTATCCTCGAAAAGAAATTCAAGTCTTGGGAATAGTTTTGCGGTGACTCACCAATCCATAGCATGAATCCCGGATTTTCCGCTTGTCCTGCAAATGTTGTTATATAGCTTTGTAACCCACTGAATTTGTGTAATGACACACCACTATTGCTTGGATTTCCAGTGTAGGTAGTTAGCGCGCTGACGGTCACGCTGGGTTTGTTGTTCCATGTAATTGTATTCTCTGACCATACCGCGCTGAATAATGATATCCACACTTGTTGGAACACAAATAAGTAGTTGTTGACATATCCTGTCCCATATAATTCCAAATCTGCTGAGATGCCCACAGCACCTGATGGGATAGAACTCAAATCAAACATAAGTGCTGACCTTGACTCGTAAAATGTACCGCCTGATGGTGGTAGTCCAATACTTAGTGAGTCATAATGATTGTTCGAATCTCCCGAATACAACCAAGCGTCTTTCCCACTCGTAGAACTTGTATTAATGGTTACTGTTGGATCTATCGCAATTGGATAAATTAGCCCCGTTACATCGGCAGCAAGACTTAAATGAACTTTCCCATCAACCTCACTAACGCCTTGAAGAACATCTCTCTTTTCCCCGTTTGCATCCTCTAACCAAGGGGGCTGAATCTTCAGTTCTTCACTTAGTTCACCTTGTACCTCAAAAGAGAAATCTATAGGCGCACGTTCTGATTTAAGGATGATAGTTTCCTTGATACCTGTTGGTAATACTTCAAGAACAAGATCAGCATCATTCCATACATCTTGATAGGTGATTTTGTTTCCCTCAACATAACCCTTTGATGTAGAAGCACCAACAGGAATAAACTTCAGCTTACTTTGCCCTTTCCCAATGGAGTATCCTCTTTTGATATTTCGAGGAATTTTACATTCGAAGGGCACTTTCAGTCCTTGAAAATCAAACTTATCTCGGTCTAGACGGTTCTTCCTTTTGTCTTCCTTTGCTTTATCCCTGGACTCATAAAATAAAGAATCCCCATCTTTTGCGACAGGGAAATCTATTTCATCAAAATCTGCTTCATCATACAGATCAGTATTAATATTTTGGAGATTGTAGTTTTCGTCCTGGTAATGGACAATATCTTGATGAATTTCCGTAGTATAAGATCCATCAAAATTCATCCAGGTCTTACTGTTTTCCGTTCTTTTATTCAGCATTTCCCCAACTTTAAAAGTTTGTGTAGGCAAGTTTCTCACCCCCTTTTTATTTCTGCCATGAGCCACCTGTTCTATTGGCAATGGTCATATCACGATGTAATAATCGGTTGATGTCTGGATAGGTCTGTTCAGCTACGATGCGACCATCCAACAAAAGTTGAATGATAGCTGGTTGGGAGTTCGTGTTACTAGTATTTAATGAAGGGGAGCTTGGAGTCTGAATTGGAGTAATGTTTGGAACAACAGCATTTGCTAGTTTGTTAGACATAGACATAACGCCTCTTACAGAATCCTCTAATCCGAGACGTAACCCATCCCCTGCATATCCACCTAATTCTCGCATAACTCTTGAAGGCGAATTAATGTCTAATGCGCCCTTAATAGTATTTTTAACTGCATCGGCAATAGAACGTGCTTTATCCATAACTGCACCAATCATAGAACTGATACCATCAATCAATCCTTGAACAATGTCTTTACCAATTTGACGGAGATTAATATTTTTGAATGTATTTACTATGTTATTCATAATATTTTCAGCAGTTTGTTTGATCGTATCAAATGCCCCTTGCCAATCTCCTGTAAAAACCTTCACAAAAAATTGAATGACACCCAAGATAATATCAAGTGCATTTTTAATGGTAAGCTTCATGGTTTCCCAAGCAATTTTTACAACACCCGTAATGATGGGCCAAACCATTTGGAAAACACCTTGAATAATTCCCATTACCATTTTTATGTGTGAGCCTATATAATTCATGAAAAAGCTCACTATCACCATGATTTGATCGCCATTTTCTTTCCAGAAAGCTTTAATTCTTCCAAGGGTATCTCCAAAAAACTGTTGTACTTCTGTCATTACCTTTTTCACGATATTTCCGATGAAATCCAAAGCCACTTTGAAATATTTTTGAATACTGGTCCAAATTTCATTGACCTTATTTTTAAAATCTTCATTATTTTTATATAAAGCTACGAAAATAGCGATTAGTCCAACTACTGCTGCAACTAATAAACCGATAGGACCCGTAATCACTGCAAATGCAGAACCGAGCGCACCAGTAACCACAGCTGTACCACCCATTGCTGTCATTAGCGCACCAAACCCTGTAACGGCACTCCCGCCTATTGCAATTACAATACCAATCGCAGCAACGATACCTAATATTACTGCTGTTACAGCTGCACTTATTGCAACAAAGCTTTGCATGGTTGGAGATAATCCGTTGAAGAAGTCCGTTAACTTTTGAAGTAATGCAACCACCGATTCAATAGCAGGGGCAAGAGCATTTCCAATACTGATTTGCATACTTTCGAATGATCCAGATAATTCATCCATTGCACCCTTAAGATTATCCTTCATTTTCCCTGCTGCTTCGGCAGAAGCTCCACCACTTTCTTGTAGAGCTTTTGTCATCTTATCAATTTCAGATGGACCAGCAGCCATTAATGAAATCATTCCGGATACTGCCTCTTTTCCAACCAAAGAGGCTAATGTAGCAGCTTTTTGAGTTTCCGTCTGCCCTTCCATGGACTTCGTAAGGTTATCGATTAGGTTAGACAGTCCTACAAAGTTTCCTTTTGCATCTGTTACGGCAATTCCCATCGTTGTCATGAGTTTTGAATTTTCTTCTGAAGGAGATAAAAGAGAAAGAAGTGCTGAACGTAATGTAGTACCAGCTTGTTCCCCTTGCATCCCTGCATTGGTCATGATTCCGATGGATGCGGATAATTCCTCTAAGCTTACCCCTAATGAAGCAGCTGGGGGTCCTGCATATTTTAAGGCATACTGCATATCAGTTAAGTTTGCTGCGGAAATATTAGCTGTTTTGGCAAGGATGTCTGCAACATCTGTTGCTTTACTAGCTTCTAATCCAAAGATATTGAGTGTGGAAGCCATAACTTCGGCTGTTTGTGCCATATCAGATCCAGATGCTTCAGCAGCAGAAATAACACCAGGCATTGCACCAAGAATGTCCAAAGTGGTAAATCCAAGTGCAGCTAGAGCTTCCTGTCCCATTGCAATTTCTGTTGCAGACTTCGAAGTACTTGCTCCTAACAAAAGTGCAGATTCCCTTAAAGCTTGTAATTCTGTATCTGTTGATCCTGCAATGGCACCCACACGCGAAAGTTGTGCTTCAAAATCCATGGTCTTATTTACCGCAATTCCTAATCCTGCCCCAATAGCCAATGCTCCAGCACCAAAAGAAGTGGCAATATCTGTGCCCACCGATTGCATATTACCGCCCACATCTTGCATTCGTTGTCCAAGGTCTCCGACAGACTTTTTAGCGTTTTCTGCATCTTTTGCAAGGTTTTTCAGTTCATTCCCGTCATCAAGAGAAGATAAGGATTTTTTCAACTTATCTAAAGAACCTTCTGTAAACTCAATTTCACGCCTAAATGCTCGATACTGTGCTTCTGAAATTTCACCCTTAGCAAACTGTGCTTGCACCTGTTGTTCAGCATCTTTTAACATGTTCAATTTTTGGGTAGTATTAGCAACTTGATCGGCTAATAACTTTTGTTTTTGTGCTAGGGCTTCTGTATTACCGGGATTAAACTTCAGCAAACGATCTACATCTTTTAATTCTTTTTGTAAGGCTATAGATTGACCTTTCACATCTTTTAAAGCTTTATTTAAACCAACCGTATCTGCACCAAGCTCTATGGTAATTCCTTTAATTCTATCTGCCATATTCTCACCTCACTTAGAAAGAATCAAAGTCTGATTGATTCGCTTTTCTGGTCTTTTCTTGAGAAGGCTTTTGCAATTCCAAATATTCATAAATAAAATCCAGGCACATACCTATGGTCATGTCCTCTAAATCCGTTCGTGTGAGCTTGCAACGATAACAAAGGGCAAGAAACGTTTCCGTGGAAAATTCCTCGTTCGTTTCTTGCCCTTCGCTATTTTCTATTTTTTTTTACCTTGAATCGTAGACATGATCATATCTTGCAATTCAGGGATAATATCAAACAATGGAAATTCATCAAATCCATCTAACCAAGTAATGGGGTCTGCAATGGATGAATCTGCTGACTTTGCCATTGTCCAAACGATATTGTAGAACACTTCAAAGTCAACGCCATCTAGTGAATTCGCTTCTAAATTTGCGACATTTAATTTCCCAAGAGCATTCAGTTTTAAGATCTCTGATAAGTAGTCCTTACCAAACTGTGCTTTATAACGTAAAGCAGTAGCTCCTGTACTTTTAATGCGAACTTGTTTCCCATCGATTACTAATGTTTTTTCCATGTATTAAGCACCTGCTTTTTCATATACTGCTGAATACCAGGCATCATAAATACCAGCTGTTGTACCAGCAGTTGTTGAAACTTTTACAATTCCATCTTCTGGACGCGGTCCAGCAATAAGTGTCAATTCGGTTGTGCCAGGTTCAGCAGAAGTAGTTTTCGTACCTCCTGAAATACCTGGACGAGAAACAAAGCAACTGTAAAGGGCATGTCTTGTTGCTTTTACATCCCCATCAAATTCAAACAACAAGGCTATCTTCTTTGGTTTTGCTGTATTTTTTTCTGTCAAAACCTTATCTGTTGCGTCTAAAATTTCCCCTAATACATCCGTTCGGAATGCTTCTGTGATTGCAGCAACAGTTAATGTAGCATCATATCCTTGGTTTGTAGACGCTGAATAATACAAAATATCATCCGCATAAAAATCTGTTGTCTCACCTTTTGGTTCTAGGGTTAACGCTGTAGCCCCCGGGAATTTAACAGGGCTTCCATAAGTGTAAGAACCGTCAACACCTTCGGTAACAACTGCGTAATGTGCGTTTTTTAATCCGAATTGGACTTTATTTTCAGCCATTTATATCATCCTCACTTCGTATATTTTTTGAAATAGTTTCTCTGATTCTATAAAAGTTTCAGTGGATTCATAAGGAATGTCATTGTCATCAAGAACTTTTTCAAGTTTACCTTCAGCCACAAGATCTTTTTTAGTTGTGTAAAGTTCAATTTGAACAATATCAATCTTATGATATACCTTGTTATCAGCAATAAAATTAGATGAATAAGCGACTAGATAACAAACGTAAGGGGGACTTGGTGGAGCTGTGAAATGTGAATAAGCCACAGTGTGGCCTGTAGCATCTAATATCTGTTTCAATTCAGCTAAATTCATGATTTTATCGCCTTCTCTACTCTCTCGGTAAAGTCACTAATCGCCTTTTCTTCAGCAGGACGAATATGCACGACAGCTGGAACACGCCCACCCCCAACTTTTACGTGACCATATTCAAGCAAGTGAGTTAGTTGGTAGTGAGATTGGTTATGGACGATGACTCGATTGCCCTCTTTTTTGAGTTTCCAACCCTTTTTATAATCACCTGTTAATTCAGGACTGTTTTGCTTCAAATGAAGAACAGTATCTCTCGCGACTTCTTGTTTGGCAAGTTCAACTTGCTCCTCGACTTCTGCTGTATATAAAGCTACTTGTTTAGAAATCTCGGAAGATAAATCATCAATCCTAACCACCACTTTTCACCTCACAATAAAGCTCTGTAAATCCATCTGTTCGCATAAAATCTTTGTAAATTCTATAATTCTGATTTTCATACTTCAAACTATTCTCTTTGTCGTATTCATCCGAATCAATGATTAACAGTATCAGTGGCTTATGACCAAGCTGACCAGCTGCAGAAAACTCTGCACGAGAAATGCTTAATTTTGAACCAAAAACCTGTCTTTCTGTTTCAGTCTCTATCGGTTGACCTAATTCATCTTCAGTGTAAGAGACGGAAATTAAAAAGCACACATCATCCAGTGATATGTGCTTTGCATTCCCGATATTTGATTTAAGTGACGGCATCTACAGTCCCCGCCTTCTTAATGATTCGATTGTTTAATCGGCTCCGTAAATTCCTTGAAAGAGGGACGTCTTCTTGGCGTTTCCGATAAGTCCAGGCAGCATAATCCACAACTAACATTTGATCATCAACACTAGAAAAATTCAAAACGATACCTTCTCTCTCGATTTCATTTTGGGATTTTTCTAAGTGATTATTAAAATAGGCATCTCTCAAATTGTGAGTGATGCCCAAGTCCAATTTTAATAAACTAAGTAAAGTTTCTTTTATCAGATCATCCATATAATACACCGCCTATTCATTAGGCTGTTTCTGGTCATCCTCTTTCAAGAATCCATTTGCCTGCAATTCCTTTGCTCTTTTTGCATTTTTTGCTTCATATTCTGAACCAACTGGATAAAATTCATTTGTATTTTTGTCAAAGAAATCTTTTATTACTTCATGTTTCATAAAAAGTCACCCTCCTATACTGCTGGAGTAATCGTTACTAGAACGAAAGCATCTTTTTTCACTGGCTTACCATCAAAACGACCTTTCCCACGGAAAGCAGTTTGGTCTTCCACAAATTTTACATGCTCTGAATTATCAATCGTAATGCTTTCACGTTCAACTAAAGTGTATTGGGCAAAATCACCGTAAAGCACTTTATCATCATCCATATTGTTATTAAAGACTACACGTAATCCTAATAGATCAGGGTTTTTCAAGTTGGGAAGTTTTCCGACCACTTCACCTTGTGCATTAACATTGATACTAAATTCTAGGAAACGATTGTAGTATGTTGAACGTTTCATAACAGCGACGATTTCACCAACACTATCAGCCCCACTGTCAATCAATCCAATTGGTTTTACAAATTCAACTAATTTAGCATTCGAAGGAACGTTTTTTAGGTTTTCAGCAGGAATTTGTGGAATAATTCCATCCGGTTGTTTGTTAGCTGCGCCGGTACCTTTTAATATGGCTAAATCTAATGCAAGAGCAATCGCGCGGGCAATCTTTTTAGTGACATAAGCATCTAAGTTAATGATGGAATCTTGTAGCAAGTAGTTATCAACGAAAGTAACTTTACCTACTTTAAATCCGTCAAAATCCACATTTGTAATTGTTCCAACGTTTCCAGTTGCAAGTGCACCGGATTGTTCAATCCAAGTAGCTGCTGTCGTATCTGTATCTACTAAAATACGAGTTGTTCCTTTAACTTGAATCTTATCAACTAAAGGGTAAAGTGTTGTGAAATCACCCATAATGTCCATAATGCGGTTTACAACAACTTCTGGAATAGTTAACTCTCCACCAGTAACAGCTCGTAAGTTTTTAAATTGCTCGTAAAAATCAGCTACCTCAGAACGTTTGTAGTATTCACCTGTTTTTAAAAGCTCTCTTACTTGTAATTTATTCATACCTTCAACTGCCCCCTTATCATTTGAACGTTTTTGTTTAGTTGGTACTTTACTATTTAACTGCTCCAATTCTCCCTCGAGCTCGGCAATCTCAACCTCAAGGACTGATTTCTTTTGCCCATGTTCGCTTTTCTCATTTTCTAATTTCTCAATTTCTGATTCTACGGTGGATACTTCCTCTTCGGACTCAGCTTCATTAATAGACTGCTCAAGTTCTTGAGATCTTCTCTCAAAGTCCTCATCCACCTTTTGTAATTCATTTAAAGCTGATTTTCTTTGTTCAATTTTTTTATTAAGCATTAATTGTTTTAGAGCCATTCTTCAATCTCTCCCTTAACTGGTTTTTTCTTAGGTCAATCTTTCTTTTTTCGTGCTGCTCGACTTCTGCTTTACGAGCTTGAACCCCTGTGTCTTCATAGGCAGGGAAAGTAACAACCGAAACTTCATGAAGGTCTATCTCTTTTATGGTCCATTTGATTGTTCCATCTTCACGAAAATCTGTTTCTTCACTAATGATGTTAAAGCCAAATGAACACTGATCCACATCACCACGTTTAACACGTTCATAAAGGTTTACTGCATCTGAATCATTGGGGTTAATCTTGATGCTTCCCCAAAGTCCACGACTATCTGTTTTTAATTCCAGTGTTCCAACTTTATTTCTACCAAGAACAAAACGGGTATCATGATTGATTAAAGCTCGAATATCGTTGCTGAGAGTATTTTCAAAAGCTCCTGGAGCAACTTCTTCAAAAGCTCCTCTCCACAATTCTGTTTCTGAATTAAAAACTGCAAAATATCCTTCAATCACCATGTCATTATCTTGCTCTGTTCTAGTCTTTAAATCTGTTTGTAAGCTCCTAGTTTGGCGGTTATCTCTAGTCATCACCATCACCTCCTTGATTCAGTTTCTTTTGATCACCAATCATGCCAGCTGGTATATAGTTTTCAAGTATGACACGTTCGTTTAGTCCTTCTAACGGCGACATCCCCAACCAATCCCTTACTTCATTTCCAAGCATTATCCCTCGAACATACATATCCCCTCCAACATCTGCGAGCTCTTTAATGTCATAGGCATAAAGTGAACGAGGATTAAATTTAAAATATAAGTCAGGAGCATAAAGTAATTTCCTTGTTAATTCTTGCTCCATTCCTTTTGCTATGGGAAGAAGAGTGGAAGTGATGTAGTTGTTGAATTCATCTTTCTTGAAATCCCCAACCCCAACAAAAAAAGCCGGCACTCCAAATATGCCCGCTACTGTTCTTTTATCAATTTGTACTGCATCATTTATAGCTAAATCATTTAATGATAATGGTTTAACCTGGTCTACCTTAACTAAGTCAGCTGGTACTACCCAAGGTTTCCCTCCACCAGTTTCAGAAACATACTTTTTAAGTATCTCATCACGGCCTGATTCACTAGCCAATTCTTCCGTCATAGCATCGACCGCTATTATTACAGATGGCTTCCACTTATCAGACATAAAACTATTCTTAGTTTTAGAAGCTTGTTTTAAATTTGTAACAATGTCTTTAAGCACAACTTGAAAACCTTGGCCGATGTATGGGCGTTCTGGATCTGGATTGATTGTAAAATGTAATACTTCGTCATATCCATACGATTGACCGCGATACAAAATTTGATATGCATCTTCTGTATCCATGAAGCTCACATTGGATGGCTGCAATGGAACTAAGTCGTCAATTAGACCGTTACTGACCTTCGGAAAAACTACACTGTTCCCTCGCCCATCAAGCAACATAGTATAGACGATATTGTATACCCATGCTTTTCTTGTCATGAGCTTGTAGGGGTTAATATCAATTTTACGAGAAAGTGCATTACGAACTCTGATATCTCCATCATCAGTATTTTTCATTAAATGAATGGTCATGGTACTAACCAAGTCAGCTATCTTGTGGACGGCCATCCTAACTTCCGGATTATCAGATAAACGAGTATAACCAGGTGTCAATATTGAGTTATCTTCACCTGCCATAAATAATCCAATTGTTGATGTTGTAGGTTCGGACCTAATCTTGTTTTTATTTCTTTTCTTTCGGCTCAAATTTCATCATCCTCTCAGCCATTGGTTTGCACTACTGGCTTTTTCTATATTCTCCAACATTCGAATAGCACCAAATACAGAGGCATCGAAAATATCAATCCGATGTTCTGGCATAACCTTTTCGTATTGGATCATATCGTCTGTCTTTTCAACCGCTGATACGTTTTGAACACAATATTCAAAAGCTTGGGAATGTAGATAATAAAATTTCCCATCCTTCGCTTTTTTCTCAATTCTTCTAAAGCCTTCAGACTTTTTATAAAAATATTGCGGTTGGTCAACCATGGCAAAACCTTTCTTTTTCATTTCAAGGAAAAATTCCCGAGAAAACTTTCGGTCAAATCCTACTTGTTTAATCTTGAATCCTTTTTGCTTCATGGCTACAAACCAATTCACAATATCTGAATGATTAACTGTAGGGGTATTACACAAATCCAACCATCCGTCATCTTTCCAACCGAATAAAGGGATGTTGTCATCTTCAGCTTTACTAGCCGCTGCTACTACTGGGAACCACGCATGTGTGATAGCTATATCAATTCCTTGATAGTGGCCATATAAGGCAGAAGCAGTTAAGTCATGCATCTTTGAAAGGTCAGCTCCACCAAACCAATCAATCTTTAACTTCACTAAATCAGCAAGTGTCCAATTGTATTGACGATCAGATAATTTGAATTCATCTAAATTGAAGTAAGCACGAATTGCTGAAGTGTATATATTTAATGACTTAGCTAAGAAGTCTTTCCTTTGTTGCGGGTCATTTTGGGCCTGTAGAGCGTCGTTCAAGATGTCATCTGGACGAATGGATACTCCATATGCCGGATTGGCTTTTTGGTGCTCTATGGGGCTCGTATAGTCCACATTACCTTTCTCATCTTCATCAGCTTTTGCAATGAAGACAAAATAAGCTTCATCCTTTATGGTACCGTCAAGAATCTTCTTGCAGTATTGAAGCCTTTGATAACAAAAACTCGTCATATCATCCCCGGCTGTTGTAATCCCAATCATCAATTTATTGGTATATGCCTTCATAGCCTCTTTGATGATGTTGTATTGTTTCGGTGTTTTGTAGGCGTGTAGCTCATCCGCGATGGCAATATTACAGTTTAAGGAATCCTGTTTATCTGGGTTAGCTGCAAGTGCTTGAATGTAAAGCGATCCATCTCCAAAGTCTCCAGCAATAGAGTGTTCTTGGTTGTTATCAATTACACGGAAGTTATCCTTTTCTCCCATTTGACCAAGGTTGAAATTAATAAAGTTAAAACTTTCTAGAGATTGTTTCAATGCGGCAGCTACAATATAAACTTTACTTCCGCTTCGTCTATTGAGCAGACCTAAAGCCCATGCAAGAGCAGCAGCAAAACTTGTTTTAATATTTTTCCGTGGAATATAAATAAACGCTTCTTTAAAGCGTCTAATAGTGGTGCCTTTATGATAAAAACCTAATAGGTTATATACTTGGTACTTATGGAAGGGTTCCAATAGAAACGGTGTTCCTCTTAAAGGTGTGCCGTCTAACATTTCACCCTGAGCATGTACGAAAGTCTTCTCAATGATTCCAATTACAAACTCCGCATCTTTCGGATTGAAGTCGTATTCAGGGTTTTTCAAATCGTTGAAAAAGCGCTGGCACCCTTGCATCTGTTCTTTGTTTGCAAGTTTGGTTCCTTCCATAATGCTTTTTGCAAAGTTCATTACTAATTCATAATTCGCATATGATTCTGTCATGAAGTATCACTCAAAACTAACTGTAATTTTGATTTGGGTTTGCTTTTTTGTTCTGGTTTACGCTTAGGTACATCTGGTTTCTTAATAGCATTAAATGATTTTGGATTGATACATAAAATATTTGAATAGGTTGCAAGGTCTTTTCTCAGCGATTCCATTGCAGAATAAATAGGTGTCTTACGATCATTGGTGGCACCAGCTTTATTGGTGTACTCTTCAGAGATTTGATAACCACAATCCTCGAACGCTTTTTCAAAAGCCTGGTACTGTGCCAACATCCCAACATAAATATCGATTATTTGATCATAATCATCTTTATAAACACCCAAATGTTCCATCTGTTTTATAGTCTGATTTTTCAACTGTTTTTTCGATAATAATTTTGCCACGATGTTTTTACACCCCCTTTTGAATATTGAAAAAGTCGCTCTATTGGAAAAGGCTCCCCCCTTCGGTCCCCAATGAATCAATCTGAATTTCTCAAGGTAGGGGGGATACTCTTTCTCTCCACAATTCACCTAAAGCCGTTAAAATATCTGAATTTCGGTCATGCATCTTATCATGGCAATTACCACATAAGCTAATGAGATTCCAGTTTATTAGCTTTAGCTCTGGTTTCTCTCTCAATGGGTTAATGTGATGTACGGTTGTTGCTTCTGTTGTCTTACCATATCGTTTACATTCTTGGCATCGATATCCGTCGCGTTTTAATATGTTGGCTCGTTTATTCTTCCACTTGGGTGTCTTGTAAAAGTTAGACAAATTAATCACTCCAATAAAAAAGCACCTCTAAATGAGGTGCTAATCTAGTATTGAGTTTTAGTCTTTAAAGTACAATTATGGGCTTTGCAAATATTCCTGAATATTACTGGATCCCATTCATATCTTGGAATGAATTTTATAGTTAGTAATCCATTTTGTAGTTGAGGCATTTCTATTTCAGAAACATTGAAATTATTAATGATATTGTTAACTAGTGCGTCTAAATTTTCTCCGTTAAATCCTACTGGTACCTCTATTTCAACTTTTACTCCTTGATTTTTTTCCTCATTATACGTCCTTACATGTGATTTAATATAACTACCGTTCTGGAAATGTCCTGGAACAATAATTTTATTATTCATTTTAATCTTATTACTTAATGTATCTAAATCAGCTAATATATCCGTATTAGATTTAGATTCCATTCCTTGTTCCTGTATTTTACTATATTTCTCTTTTAGTTCAATGATTTCATTTGTCACTTCTAAATTACTCTTAACAATGTTATTCATCGAAACTAACAATTGATCCTTCAAATCTGAAATTTCACTTATTCCATTATTAGTTTTGATTAAGTTTTTTTCTAATTTATCAGCAGTTTCTTTTAAATCTGAAACTGTATTTCTTTGTCCTGCAACATCAACAATTGTCATTATAATAGCAATTACTGAAAGAATAATAGAGGATAGCGTTGACGCAAAAGAAACCATTTCTCCTGCTTTAATTCCACCACCATAATAAAACGAAGACAAAGATACCATTGAAATAGCCGCAATTATTAATGGATATATTAAATGCAACTGATTAATCATTTTCGGTTGATTATTTTTCATTTTTCCACTCCTTCAAAATACTAAATTCGACAAATGGAGACTTTTTCCTGCAAATTATTTTCTTCTCACTGCCCCTTTCACTCTCTTGTAAGTATCACGTTTTGTCCCCATCAGTTCCTCTAAATCTCTTTGGGTTAGCTTTTCTTCTTTCTCTTTTAGAAATTTCCTCCTTTCAGGACACTCTTTCCTAGATACAGATAGCTTTTGAATTTCCTTCTTCTGTTTAACGCTAAGATGATCAGATAGCTTCATGTCAATCACCTCATATAAAAAATAAAAAGCACCCAGGATACTGGATGCTTTTTTGAAATTTAATAATCCATTTTCTTTACTAAACTAAGATAATGATCAGATAATTTCCATTTAAATTGGCCTAAACAGTGCCCTATGGAGGAAATATATTCTAACTCATTTTCTAAAAAAGTTTTATAAAGATCATTGAAGTCTTCACTAATTTCACTATCTTTCTGACTAAAATTCCAAATCTTAATACTTATGTCACCCATCACCGTTTTAAAAAGATCATTTATTTCTTTTCTAAATTGAAAGAATTCGCGATATGAATAAGAATCCACGTACACTAACTCCGAACCAATTTTTTCAAATAATTCATCAGTATATTTATAGAAATAAGGTTGCTTATAAAGTTGATTATCAACGATAGTAAAAAAATAACCAGGTTGATAACCTTTTTCAGTTTTTGATAACAAAACCATAACTTCTTCGTAAATATCATCCAAATAAAAACAGACTTTTTCTAGTCTATGTATTTTTGCTGGAAAATCATTTTTTTCTTTTATTTCTTCATTGTGCTTAATTGTTCTTTGTACCCCTAATAAAGTTAAAATACCAGCAATTACTCCACCGATTATGGCACCCCAAAAAGTTCCTAGTAAGCTAATCCAAGTATTTTCATCACCGGCTACCTTAAAAGATGGAATAAACATTAATAAATTTATTAAAATAGGAAAAACAACCATTATCAATAATATTATTACCAATAATTCTCTTCTCATTTTTTTATCCACTCACATTTCCCCTCCTCAGATTGTATATTTCAACAAAAATTGACTATTTCCTTTAATAGTAAGCACCTATCATTTGGGATCCTTCATTAAATTAATTAATCTATCACCCTAGCAAATGTATTTGCTAGTAGTTTTCTTTAATGTTTTCTTTAATGTTTTCTTTAGTACTTTTTCATATAATGAAGGAAAAAAATTTACACACGTCTAATTAGCGGTCAGCACATACGTCTAATTAGCGGTCAGCACACACGTCTAATTAGTCCTTCGAATACACCCATTAACACAAGTCTAATTAGCGGACACTTCTTTATTAGACATATAAAAACTATTGAAGGTGCATAGTCATACCAGCTTATCAGGCTTGTACCTTTGCAGGCTCCCTTACGGCTGGGCCATCAGTTGCTTTTATAAATCAAACATCTTCACTGTGGTAGATGGTAACCGTCCCGATCCACTCCTTAGCAGCTGGGATTACTGCATCGAGGAGAAGTGATTGATTGTCATTCA
Organism: Peribacillus alkalitolerans; assembly: GCF_010882125.1. Taxonomy (GTDB): domain Bacteria; phylum Bacillota; class Bacilli; order Bacillales; family DSM-1321; genus Bacillus_BN; species Bacillus_BN alkalitolerans. The sequence continues at coordinate 74,199 of NZ_JAAGVZ010000012.1, forward strand.
ACCACGTTTAGCAGATGTGGAGTAAAAAGAAAAAGCACCCAAAATATGAGTGCTTTGATTAATATTAATATTAATATTTATATTTGTAAGGTCATTATTTGACAGTGACTTACCATCTCTTGAATTAAATCATCGTCACTTAATTCTGTCCAAGGCACTTCAAATTCTCCTGAACTCTCAACAGCCTTGCCTCTATAGTTCCCTTGTCCATCTGATGCAATGTAAATCTCCCATATCCAAACTTTTTCAACTTCATCACTTTCGATTGCGTTTACAAATTGATCAATTTCAACAACATGATGTTCTTTAATGTTAAATAATCTATAATCCATAATATTCAATCCCTCACTTTCATAAATTATACTTCTTCATTTAGATCGAACTGTTCTTGTATTCTCCTTAATTCTTTTGGAATAACATAAACATAATCCAAGATAATTCTTGTAAACCTAATCAAATCATTTATTACGTGCATATCAAACTCGACATCTTCAGCATGTGCTGCTGAATTTCCTAAATCCCTTATTAGATGGGATACTTTATCTAAAACCTTAGGAATAATAGCTTTTTCAGATAAATCAACTAATCTATTGTATAGAGTTCTACCTTCTGCCCCTTGGTCATGACAAAGCATCTCCAAAGTGCGTCTTAGTCCTATTGCACACATTACTCTATCCACGTTTTTTGTCTTTAATGCTGATTCATATGCTCCTTTAATTCTTTCAGGAACAAACTTTAAATCCCCAGTTTGGACAGGGTATAGTATATTTTCGTATTCATTTACTCTACCCCTGTGATCCGTGTCTGCGTCAAACGCTTCAACAGATTTTAAAGTGATTTTGGAACAAACTGGACATTTGTATAGGGTATATGTTGTATAATACGTAGCTACAGGTACATCTTCTCCATGGTAGTCATCATACATATATTCATATTCTTTTTCATTAACTTTTGCTGAAACCTCCATTATTGTCTCATTTCCACAATGAAGACATATAATAGATTTTGATGAGTAAATTTTATTGGTCATATTATTTCTCCTTTTTGTTAATTATTTTGTATATTCGACAAAAAGGAGGATTTTTCCTGTTAATTCCAAACAAAAACGACACTTAAAATCAAAGTGCCGTCTTTCCTTAATTACTCATAATATAAAATTAACACATAAATTACCCAATGCTCTGCCATCTTTCTGCCATTTATCTGCCACTTCTGCAGATTTAATACATTATTTTCTCAAGTGGAGCAAAATGTGCTAATAATCTTTTCTTACCTACTTTAGGAAAGTCAACCAATATTTGAGTAGCTTGTCCCTGCCCACGGACTTCTATTATTTTTCCAGTTCCCCACTTACGATGCAAAACTATGTCGTCAATTTTATATTTAGTTTCAATTTCCTTATTTAAGTTGTGATCTAGCGCTCTCTCAAAATCTCTAATTCCTGCCCATTTAAATACCGTTTCAGTAGATACTTGATCGAATGGGTCGTCTGGATCAACTTCTCTTTCGTACATGGACTCAAATTCTAACCAATCATTTTCATTTAGATTTGGATACTCTGAACCAAACATTTCCTTATAATAATTAAAAAATTCGATTGGAGGATCTAACTTTCTTGATTCACGAACTTCTTTTACTTCCTGAATTGCATCAGGGTTATTTTCTACATCAAGGTACTGCATTGCAAAATTCATAAATCTATCTGTTTTATACATATAGAAGTCGTAAGTAGTTTTCAATCTAAATTCATTAATTAATTCAACTCTTGGTCCAATTGTTTTTCTATTTTTTACAATTGACCACCAATCTTCCTTTTCATCGTCTGTAATAAAAATAACTGGCTTTTTTTTCTGTAGTGATTCATCAATTATTTGATTCCAAAGTATTAAGTCACCATATTCGCTATGTATATAAACATTATTGTAGAATTTTTTCTTACCTTTTTTTTCTTTTAAATCTTCATATCCCGGAGGTATTTCGGATTTATATCTCATTTCTCCATCTTTATATATGCTATTCAAACGATTTTGGTCATAACTAGAACCAATCTTATCTAAGAATAGTTCTGTAATTTCATGTAAAATTTTATCGTCTTCATTCTTAAAGTAATTCGGATGATCTTTTTCCAATGCTTTAATATCAGTTATAAGGTTTTTAAAAGATTGTTCTATTTCCTCTATGACCCCAGGAACATTAACTCTCGGGTGTCTCTTTTTGTAATCCTTAAGTTCATCATTTAATTCATTGATTATTTTTACAGATTTTTTTTCAATAGATCTACATATGCTTTCATATGAATCCAATTGATCTTGAACTACAGTTGCTCTATTAAAATGAAATTCGAGTCCAACTTGATGAGGAATCCAAATTCTATCTTTTAGTTGTTCAAATATCTTCAATAATTGTTCCCTGGTAGGCTCTGTATAACGATAAAGATTCAATAAAACATTCGCATCAAATACAAAAATACATTGCTCCCATAATTCTTTGATATTCTCTTTTGAATATCCATAAAAATCATTGAATGATGACTTCATTTTTCTCTCCTTTTACTAAACAAATATTATTTGACTATAATTCAAGAATATCACTTAAAATAAAATATTTACATTCTATAAAAAAGCGATAATTCCATTATATAACAAAAAGCACCCATTAAGGATGCTCTTCGTTCTTATAAACCTCAATTTTTAACAGAAAAGCAAGCTTATAAAATATTCGTGCTTTTAACCGATAATACCTTCTTTCGCTATATCCAATCTCATTGTATATTTCATAATCAAATACCTCTTCATCTTCCAGGTAACGTTTAATGATTATCTCTCGTTCTTTGTAACTTAACCGATTCACAGCTCTGCGGATCCGTTCAATATATTCTTCACGTTCCCGTTCATAATCAACTTTATCGATTACTGCTTGTTCTGTAGAGGAATGAAATTGATTAGAAGGAGCAACGGAAGCAAGTGAATAAGTAGCAGTGACTTTAGGTAGTCTTTCTTCTGGAATCGTTAAGAGAAAATAACGGTACTTTTCCAAGGCTGATTCCACTGCAACTTTTGTTTTCTCTCTATCTATCTCAGGTAACAGGAATAATTGACCCACTTTCATCCCTCCATAATATACTATTCGTACCCAAATTATGCCAGGAGAGATCTTGGCTTTTTTTATTCATATTTTTTTCACAATATATTCCACTTATGATTTGATTCAAGAGTTATACTGAATTTGGAGAAGAGTTGGTATACTTTACCTCTAAGCGTGTACTGCCATACACATAATGCTTAGAGGTTCTTTTTTATTCCAATTCATCGTTATCATTAGAATTAATGATTGGCACATCTTCAAAGGGTAAATCACCATCTTCAACTTCTTCTTCATTCACATCATCCAATGACAACTGCCCAGCTGGCACTGAAGCCGTCCCATCTTGATTAACTGTATAAGAAACTCCTTCATGCTGTTCTTCATAAAACTCATCTATACTCATTTGAGATTCTGTAATATTTAATATGACATCTGAACCTGCTCTTTTATAGAAATTAAAAGCCTGTTCTGCAGAAGTGTCACCTTTTACGATAAATTCAAGGACTGTCTTCTTACTATCTTTAGTCGTCTTAGCAAATTCGCAAGTAAGCTTCTGATCCACACCTTCAATCTCCAACTCAACTACTTCTCGAGTGAGTCTACTAATCTCTGGCTTTTTCTCATCTTCACCTTTTACGTGAAATTGAATAAGCTCCTTTTTGCTATCCTTCGTTTGTTTATTAAAATGTGCTTTAACTGTTAGTTGCATGGGTTTATACCTCCATTTCTTCCTTCAAAGATCATCAAACATCCCAATCCATAACCGTATTCTTTAATTGGACTAGCTTTTTTCCATCCACGTTCTTCATGTGCGAAAATATTCTTTTGCAAACCACTAGGGGACATTGCATACACAACTTTTTTCAACACTTTTTTCTTCATTTTGCTTTCGCCTTCTTTTTTGCTTTTGTTACAGGGTTTAAAATCGCATTCACTACTTCCAACTGATAAGGTTTCTGCGTGAGTCCATTTGTAATAGACCAAGCTATCTGAGCTAGTATGTATGCATCCACCACGTTGTCACTTCTATGCTCAAATCCGAAATGATCTTTTACTGCTGCCATTACAACTTGTTTCTTTTCCTTATCTTTCAATCTTCTCTTGCTTCCTGGCTCTCCAACCCATCCAGTGACATTCACAAACTTCTTTACTGCATTAGGAGCCACTTCATAATACTTAAGGTTCCTTTTAAATAATTCATTTCTGATACCATGATGTAAACCACCAGCAAACATAGCCTTTTGAGTATCAAATGGAAAACCTTCTATGCAGATAAAATCGCCAGGTTTGACATGTGCAACAACTTCATCGATTAGGGTAATCATTCTTTTTGGATCAATTGTCCCTACTCCTGTAAGCTCTTTGGAACGAAGGACGATTCCTCCCTGATCAATTGCAACGAATCCTGTTTTAGAAGAAGGGTCAATACCTACGAATCTAGTCAATATGCTTTCCCTCCATGCTTATATGACCTGGACTTATTTCGTTCCATCTTATCGAGAATGGCTTTTTCTAAGTCAATTCCTTTGGATCCGCACAAATCAAAAACTCTGATACAAACATCTGCCAGTTCTTCAACGAAATTCTCGCTATCACCTTTCCTGTCTGCTTCCAACGCTTCACTCACTTCACTGTGAATTAAGGCTAATTGCGTACCGGTTTCCCTTTCTTCATCATGCCAGCCTTTAGATTTGGCTATTTCAAATGCTTTTTGGCATAGTTGGTTTATCACATTCATTCCTCCTTTTCTGTAATTCTCTTGCAGCTGCATATCTATCTCTCATTCTTGCTGTTTCGTCTTTGGCGATATGATACAGTTGTTGTTTAGTAGCTTTGGTCAAATTCATAGCAACACCGCCTTAATTTTTGGGTAACTCTTTAGGTATCTCAGTAAACTTCTGCTTCCAATTCAAGAAAAGGAGTTTAAATTCGTTTACGCCAACATCTCGACCCTTTGCGAACGTCTGGTTCACAATTTTCCCTTGTGAAGTTGTTTCTCCTTCACTCCAAAGGAACTCGACTACATCAGCATCCTGTTCAATAGAGCTTGATTCTTTTAAGTCGGATAGCTGCGGTCGACCTCTCTTTTCAGAGTCACGAGTCATCTGAGACAACATCATAAAACAGCAATTCAGATCCATAGCAATTTGCTTTGCTTGGCCTGTAACACGTCCGATTGCCAAAGCTCTTGTATCGCCTTTGGTTTGAGGAATGTTCATAATCTGCAGATAATCGACTACGATCATGGCAATCTTTCCGAACTTCTTTTTGAATTGTTTAGCAGTAGCCTTTATTTCATCAATAGTTACACCTGAACTATCCTGCAAATAAATTGGCAAGTATTCAAAGCTGTCATAAGCTCTATCCAGTAAAGCTTGTTCACTTGGACTTAATTTCTTCATTTTGATTTTTTGAAAAGGAATTCCAGTCACTGCTGACAACATACGATCTTTTAAAGAATTCCTTTTCATTTCTTGGCTCCATACTAGGACTACACCTTGCTGTTGTTTGGCAACCCCGTATATTCTTTGTAATGCTATTGCTGTTTTTCCCACAGAAGGTCTACCAGCACTAATAAACAACCAACCACGCCACAACCCTTGAGCCCATTTATCAAACTCTTCAAATCCTGTTTTGATGTATTCAGCTGGTGTTTTTAGATGCGAGTAATACTCTTCTTTCGTTTCTGAGAAACTAAGCATTTTTGCGTTATCTTGCGGCCGCATTTCGGATACCAACTCTTCGACATATGCAAAGTACTCTTCATCACTTTCATAAGCATCCCTGGACATTCCGGTTATGATGGCTCCCATGTCCTTAATTCTTCTTCCCATGGCCTTAGATCGTACTAGTTTTGCATAGTATTCAATGTTTGCTATGGATGGACAAGAACCAGCTAATTCAGAAAGATATTTTACTAAGTGCTCATCCACTCGACCGAATTTCACATAGGTTTCTGTGACCGTCACTATATCTACTGGAAGTCCCTTTTTTTCTAGGTATCTCATAACCTTGTAAATTTGTTGATGTCTAGGTAAAGAGAAATCACGCTCTTCTAAAAACGTGATTTCATCCAAAACGTTAGAATCTAGGAACACAGCACCTAGAACAGATTGTTCGGCTTGAACGTCAACTTCCCCAATCAAATGCATCTGGATCATTCCCTTCTGCTACCCAGCGTTGAAACTCAATGTCCTTATCACGAGAGTCCGTTGATTTCTTTTGTAATGCTGGTTTCCTTGACATATGCATTTTGATTGAAAGCTCAGTAAACTTCTCTCTTAGTTTCTTTGCAGACAGTACATTCGTTTTCCAAAAGTTATCCTTTGTAACCCAATCCATTACATCTTTCGCAAGATGTTTGTCCACTCCGTCAAGCTCCACTAACTTTCTAAAATCATCAGCCCAAGATTGAAGATTAGTATTTCGTATTAAATGCTCCACCCCAGCTTCTTTCCCTACCACCAATACTAAATCGTGGAAGTAAACAGCCATTTTGAAATAGGTGCTGTCTTCGCCATATTTCTTCTTTGGTTCTTTTTTTAGCTCACTAATAGGAATCTCTCCTTCCTCTAAAATGGTTGGACCCTCTCTCCCTTCTGGAATACGATCCAACCATTCGTCGTAATCTTTATTGAAACTTAGTAATCTAGCACCTTTTGTCCCCATTCCTTCGACCTTAATAATTTTGCGTTGAATCAATGTTTTTAGCTCTCTATCAACTTGACGTTTGTTTGCATCTAACTTTTGAGCGAAAAAGGTTATAGTCATTTCACTTTGCTTTTTTCTGAATCCATAGGTATATCTCCAAATGGTCATTACAATCCTAAATTGGGTACCATTAAGATTTGATTGAACAATGCGTTCCAATATTTCATTTGCGATCCTGGTATATCCCTTTTCAGTTTGAGGACTAGCCATTTACCTCATCCGTTCTGTACTTTCTCACCCTAAAGTATTTTTACAGCCTCACATGCTGCTTTTAACCCTACATTTAAAGCCATGATCTGTACTTTTAACTTTTCATTCTCGTCATTTTTCTTATTCATCCCTTGAGTAAGGCTGTTTATCTGTTTAAGTAAGACGGTCATTTTTTTCACGTTCACGATCAAGTAAATCAATCAACTTTAACTCGGTGCTATTGCAGCAACTAATCATTTAAACCACCTCTAAGAAATAATGTTTATTTTGCTTAAAGCCTTTTTTCGATAACGCTCTTATCACGGTCATTTTGGCTAGCTCTGGCATGTTATTACTGCTGGATAGATGTGTTAGATAGATGTTTTCTCCAATGCCATGTACAAGTTTTGAAAGGACGGATGCTGTTTGTTCATTACTTAAGTGTCCGATATCAGATAATATCCGTGCCTTAACACTGTTTGGATAGTTTGAGTACTCTAACATGCCAGGTTCATGATTAGATTCGATTATGTAAATATTCGAACCTTGCATAGACTCCAACATATTCGAATCCACTTTTCCAGTGTCTAAACAGACTGAAACCTTCACTTTTTCGGTCTGAGCTATATAACCTAAAGGTTCGAATGCGTCATGATGGGTTTTAAATGGAACAATATCTATCCATTCACTAAGCCCTTCATAATCGAACAGTGTACCTTTATCATCGATGCTGTTCATTAGGTCCTCATCAACACCTTTAATGCTCTTCCATTCTCCTTCAGAAGCATAAACAGGAATGTGATATTTATTAGCAAGAGGAAGCCCTTTAACGTGATCGCTGTGAGCATGAGTGACGAATATCGCTTCAATATCGTCAGGCCTAATCCCTACTTCAAGCAGTCTCTTATCAATCTTTGTTTTTGCAATACCAGCATCGATTAATATTGTGGTTCCGGAAGACCGGAGAGCAATGCAATTGCCCTCCGATCCGGAAGCTAAGATATCTACTTTCATTCAAGTTCGTCCCCATGTGTTGCTTGTGCTTCTAACATTTCTAAGTTCATTTCTAGGATACGAAGTAATCCATTCAATTCACTTAGAGAGGGATTGTCACCAACATTAGGTGCATGCTTTGCAATGTAATCTGCTTTTTCTTCTTTCGTTTGAATACCAATGTCTTTGAACAATTTATTGATGTGAGATCTTAGTTTCTTCACCTGGTCAACTTCACTATCCGTCTTAGCTGGTGCATCGATAACTTCCTGGTTTGGTGTGATATCTCTACGTTCTTTAGGGTTGTATTCAGAAATGTTACTATCACCAGTCGGTTGTGGAATATCCTCATCTCCAAATTCAAGTCCGTATTGTTTTTTCAAGGCACGTTGTTGAACATGCTTACCGAACATATCAGAGGTCCATTTATTCCAGTTATCCTTGTTTTGACCCGTAAACATATGAGCGATTTCTTCTACATCCATAATCACTGTTACAGGTTTGAATCCTTCTCGATAGGCAATTGAATATGCACCGATAATCTTCCCTCTTGGGAATCCAATCCCATGAACAACAACCTCTAGTTGTTTCGTTCCTTTGTTCATTTCGACTTTGAACTCATCATTTTCATGAACCATTTGAGTATCTGGTGGTTGAAATCCTTCTTTCTCCCTTGCTTTAGAAAGGTAAGCTTCAGCTGCGAATTGAATACGTGCTTGGTTGCCGTATTTAATGAAGAAGATTTCATTCTTAAATGGATCCAAACCATAAGAAGCAGCTTTATGAGCAAACAGTAGGAATTCTGAATCGCTTGCTGTTGGAGCGATGGATGTACGGATTACTTCAAGGACTTCTGGTTTAAATGCTTCTGAAATTTGAGGCGTTAATGATAAGGTGCTTAATTGATTTTTAGACATTGATATTTCCTCCTATTAATCTGCTATTTTGAATATGAAACTATAAATCTCAGAAAGGTATCTTTCTAGATTGGTTTAAAATGATTTCTTCTTCATCGATTACAACCTTATCGTTTTGAAGGATTTCATCTCCAAAGTAATCGATACCGAAATGCCTTATTTCCGTTTCCGAATTTGGATATCCATTCTTTTGCACTTGTGTAATTGCTGGATGTTCAATGTTAGGCATTGGAGATCTCCTTAGTTGTTCCAGTTTCACGGTGTACTACAATCAAAATTTCTGGTAAGTTTTTAACGATTAGCCAATTATTAGGATTTAATCCTGCTTCGATGAATTTTTTCTTTTGATTACGAGTTGGCCTTTTTCCATTTTTCATATTGTCACCCCTCAATTTTCAAGGCTTGTCCTGCTACAACTCTTGATATGATTAACTGCCCAGTTGGTGCTTTAAAGCTTGTAATAGATTCCGCATTATCGACAAATACTGGAACGTTTAACTCACTTTGCTTTGAAAGAACTTCACTTAATTCAAGTCCTGCGCGAATACCCTCTGATAGAGAAAGCTTTCTATATGGAGTACCATTCATTTCAATTTCAAACTTTGTTTTTACTTCACCATTCTTCTGTAATTCGAAGAGTTGGAACGATAGGGTATCAAACATACTCTTAACTTTTTCAGCCTGTAGTTCAGCTTCTTTTGCTTTAAAGGCTTTAATGGTATCTAGTATGAATATGGAATCGTTCAATGAAGTGAGGGTCTCTTTCTCAATCATTTGAGCTTCCTCTACATCTTTGAGCCTGTTTTGATATTCAAAGTAATCTCTAATGGCATTCCGTAATGGTGTACCTTTTTCATCAATACGGAGCTTTTCCCGTAATTCAGATACATCTATAAAATCCATTGCAGCAAGTTGGGACTTTAGTTCATCTCTTTGTTTGATAAGTAGGCTATGTTTAGTTTTGTATTCTTCAATTCGTGCTTCCTTATCCAACTTAACTGCTTCAACTGATTCATCATCCAATGGACGTTTACACGTTCTACATGTATCCTCAATCATTTCATTCTTAAGTGAAGGCCATCTTTCTTTAGACATTTCAATCTGATCTTGGATAGAGCGAAGCTTTACATGAACGGAATGATATTCTTTGTTCTTTACTCCAGCACTGTCCATTTCAGCCTCTATTTCACGTACTTCTCTATCAATTTGAGATAATTCTGCTTTTAATGAATCAATCGGAGCATTAGGAATTTCGATTCGGTCCAGCTGCTCTTTTAAAGTCTTAGTTCTTGTTTGTGCCTGGATATATTTCTTATCAAGTGAAATCTTGCGTTCTCTATGAATCTCTTTAATATCTTCCAGTGAATTTTTTTTAAGTAATGGTTCTATGCATTTTTTCTGCTCGTCCAACATATGTTTAAGTACTTCCTTATTCGCTGGGGCAGATACATATTGCATAATAAGTTCTCTCTGTTTATCTGGATGCATTGTAAAAAAGTAATTCGGGTTATAAAGTGATAGGAATAAATCCTTGTCACCAAAAAGCTGTGTGACTAATTCGTTAAACTCTCCTGCTTTTTTAGGCACCTCATCGACGTAATATTGAGCCTTTCCTTTCTTTAGTCCTTTACCTAGAAGCTTTTGTTTTCCATCAAAGGTGAACAGTAGTGTTACCATTGTTTCATCAGCTTCATAAGTAATCGGTGTTGGATCAAATTTGCTACCGCCTAATACGTCAGTAGAGTATAATAACCAAGTAAAAGCTTCAGAAATGGTGCTTTTACCTTGTGCATTGTCCGCCGTGATCTTAGTTTCCTCGCCAAAGTTAACTGTAAGGTCACGGTGAGATTTAAAGTTTTGTAGAGTTAGAGTTTTAAAAACAATCTTCAAGTAATTCCCCTCCTAATCACCAATACCTATTCAAATTTTTTTAGTACTCAAAAAGTCCATTTCTTTTAAATTCCGATACTTTATGTGCACAAGTTGATTTAGTTCTTCCCAATGCCAATGCTAATGTTTCTAATTCATCAAATTCATGAAACTTGCAAAGGTATTCTAAATCACTCGCTGTCCAAGGTTGTCCTTGATTTTCATGAAACGACGGATGGTATTTCATTCTCCCAGAAGTATCGTATTCAACTTCCTCGTCTACCGGCTGCAACTTAGTCGCCTCCTTAACCATTGCAGAATAATAAGTATCCAGTAATTAGTACAACCACACCTACTCCAAACACCCAATTCCAAACTGGATGTTTTTCATTAAGCAACACATGGTCCTTTTCCAAATTCATCACCACCTTAAGAATCGTCACTTTCACGATCCATTAATGGTTCAAATCCTAGTTTCAGAAGGATGTTGTGGATGAACAATCGTCCTTTTTGAGTCCATTTAGTATGAAGCTTTGTACCAAGATCACCGTTTGATTTGGTGTACTTTTGTGTTTCAGATTTCGTGTATCCCTTGTCCTGAAATTTGATGTAAAGAAGCCATTGTTCACTTTGCTTATACTGGATGCCCTCGCTATGTAGTAAATGATTTAATGCCTTCCCAGACATACCATAATCTTTAGCAATTTGAGTAATCGTCACTAAGCTATCCGATTTTAGAATTTCATCGTAATAAGTTATTTTTGGTGTTGCTTCGGCTACTTGTTGTTCAAGCATTAGAGTCTTTACCTCTAACTGTTGATTTTGTCTCTGCTCCTCAATCCACCTTTCAGCTCTTTTTATTGGATCTTCAATCGAATAGGACGGAGCACTTATTCTAATCAATTCCTCTCGCATTCTCTTAAACTCTTGAATAAATTTGATCTTGAATTTCATGGCTTCTGGGGTGATATATGAAAAAGCTATAATGGTAAAAGCCTCTTCAGATAAATTAAACTTCTTATATTTCCTGTTTTTGTTGATTCCTTGAACTGAGACGTTGATATAATCGCATTCCTCAAAGTTGAGGACACCCCAATCCTGCTCGCCAGCTTCATTTAGTTTTTCTAATTGACTGCGAATATCTCTTAAAACATTGTCGTGTGTTTTCCCAAACACCTCAGCCACAGTCAGGCTATCCGTCACTACTTTGTTTTTTTCAATGAAAACTAATTTGTTCATGTTAATTCTCCTCTAAAATTTATTCCTATTTTCTTTCACCAAATTTTGCACATTTCCTAAAAAGAGATGCCTTTCGAAGATTTTTATAGGTTAGAAACAACATCAATATTTTTTCTGATCCAATTAATCACCATATCTTTTGGGAACAGCAACCTTTCACCTGCTTTAAATTTAGGAAAGTCTATTCTATGAATGATATGAGCATCTAAAGTTTGAGGGCTCACATTAAATATGTGTTTTGCTAATTGAGCTTTGCTAAGCATGTATGGAAGCTCATTTTCTTGTTTTCTTTCATCAACAATGGATGAAACAACTTCCAATAAAATATCATGAAGTTCTTGTTTAAATGACTCAGGAACAGTTTTCATGGATATTTCAAACAATATTAACCCCCCTTTTCTCCTTTTTAATCTACTTGTATTTCCGTCATTTTTATTACATTTAAATCCAACTTAAGATAAATAGCTATCTTTGATAATGAATCGACACTTGGTGTATACCTGCCATTTTCAATATCCGAAATGTAATTCCTAGACAACTCCGTAACATGTGACAGTTGATTTTGTGTAATTCCTAATTCTTTACGCTTTTCTTGAATTAATTTCCCTAAAATTTTCTTATCTAGCATTTTCTGCACCTCCTTGAAATAAATGTATTGTATTTCCGTCATATTGTAAAATCGTAAATTCTCGCAAAATGGACCAGTTTTGACCATTTTTATGAGAATTACTGGTAATTCCGTCGAAATACTTTAATTTACTTGTATTTCCGTCATAATTTGCATTGTATGTCCGTCTTTTTAACATTATAATAGCCTTAAGATACTGGTTTAGCCGACCGTTTAAAGGGAGATTGAAAAATGATTGGAGAAAATATTAAGAGGTACAGAAAAAAAGCTGGATTGACTCAGGTAATGTTGGCTAAAAATGCGAATATATCTAGATCATATTTAGCTGATGTTGAAAACAATAGATACAATATGAGTTTAGATGTCTTAAGTAAAATTGCAAAAGCATTAAATGTTGACATATCTGTACTATTAGGGGAAGAAACCGACCTGACTACTTTGAAATATAGCAAGAAAGACATTTCACAGGAGATTCTTTTGACATTGCAAAAAATCACAAATGATGAAGGCCATTTTCCTCCTGAATTAAAAGAAAAAGTATTCAATATCATTGTTTCAACTTCTTTATGGATGTATACTGCTTATCAGAATTCCTATGCTGCAGCTGATTATGAAAAACAATTTAAGGCATATTTCGCAGACCCAGATGAATTTACTAATTGGCAAATAGATGAAATAGAAAATGAATTCAATGAAGCATATAATTATCGCACAATTAAATCTGTTCTAGCAGAAAACTCAGAGGATGTTCTTGAAGAATTCCTTAAATCTCTGGAAGAACTCATCAAAACTACTGGTATTAGTCAATTAACAAACGGTCTCATTAAAGTACCAGTTTTGGGTCATATTGCTGCAGGTCAACCTCTAGATCGAATTGAATATATTGAGGGGCATGAACTTGTAGAATCACATATGATTCGAGGAAGAGAAGTATATGGTCTAAAAGTTAAAGGCGATAGCATGATTGGTGATGGTATTTATGATGGTGATACAGTTATTGTAGCTCAACAATCCGAAGTAACATCTTCTGATATTGCTGTTGTTGCAGTGAATGGTTACGAAGCTACATTAAAAAGAGTAAAGTGTGAAGGAGATATGTGTATGCTAATCCCTTCGAATTCTGTAATGCAGCCTATTTTGGTCCCAGCAAATAAAATACATATTTTAGGTAAAGTAATTCAATCCAGAAGAAATTTTGAATAAAACATTGAGGTGATTTATATGGCCACATTCCGAAAACGTGGTGACAAATGGGAATACAGGATCTCATATAAAGATCCTTTTACTCAAAGTTATAAAGTTAAATCTAAAAGTGGATTTAAAACAAAAAAAGATGCGCAAAGTGCAGCATCTGAAGAAGAAATTAGAATTCAAAACGGATTTGAGTCTGATAATGCCCCAGTTAGTTTAGAATATTTCTTAACTGACTGGCTTCAAACATATAAAAAAGATGTTGTGAGGAAGAACACCTATACTCTTCATTACCAAAACATAAAAAAACATATTCTACCTTATTTTAAAAAACTCGCTTTAAGTGATCTCAAGCCAATGATGTATCAAAAGTTCTTGAATTCCCTGTCTGAAAACGAAAAAGCTTATAGCAAAAGAACAATAGAAATCATCCACGGGACCATGTTTAATGCTATGGAAAAAGCAGTTACTTTAGGGAAAATCAATAAGAATCCATGTGAAGGTGTTACAATACGTGGACAAGCTAAAGACAAACAACTTAAATATATGGAGTCATCGGATATAGCCAAATTCCTACAAGAGGCGTATAAATACAATTATGTATATTGGATTTTCTTTAAAGTTCTAATCGAGTCAGGATTACGTAAAGGCGAGGCAGCTGCTCTGCAGTGGTCAGATATTGATTTGAAAGAAGGGATAATTACTGTTTCTAAAACACTTGATTTTACTGCTAAATCAGACGATCAAATATTTGGTGATACTAAAACTTACAATTCCAAGAGAACTATTACAATTAGTAATACTCTTTCAAATGATTTGCTTTTTCATAAAAAGTGGCAAAACCAAAATAAACTTGCATTAAACAATACTTATAAACACGATCTTAATTTAGTTCTATGTAAACCAGATGGGAATTTTATACCGAAGTCTTCCCTTTTTAATGCTTTCACACGTATATTGAAACGGGCAGAAATCCAATCAATACCTATCCATTCATTACGGCATACACATGCAGTATTACTACTTGAAGCTGGCGCAGATATGAAATATGTTCAAGAACGATTAGGACATGGAAGTATCCAGATAACAGCTGATGTGTATGCTCATATAAGTAAAAAGATTGAAAAAGACACTATGAAAAAATATGAGGACTATATGAGAAATGTCCTGGAATAAATTTTGGTCAAAAATAAAAGGCCGATTTTTTTTGGTCAAATTTTGGTCAATGATTAAAAGACCCCATATCACTCCCTCTTTTGACCAAAATAAAAAAAGCCCTCAATACCAAAGGTATCAAGGGATATCTAACTCTTAGTACATGCTCATATATTGTTCGCGTTCCCATGGGTGAACCTGTGTACGGAACATATCCCACTCGATTTCTTTCGCTTCAATGAAGTGCTCTAATAAGTGCTCTCCAAGTGCGCTCTTGATTACTTCGTCAGACTTAAGGTTTTCAAGTGCAGCATAAAGAGTTGCTGGTAAATCAACGATTCCTTCTTCTACACGCTCTTCTTTTGTCATAACGTAGATGTTACGGTCAACTGGTTTTGGAGGAGTCAAGTTGTTTTTGATTCCGTCTAAACCAGCTTGTAATAATACAGCCATTGCTAGGTATGGGTTTGCAGCAGGGTCTACACTACGAACCTCAACACGTGTGCTTAAGCCACGGGATGCAGGGATACGAATTAGCGGACTTCTGTTGCGAGCAGACCAAGCAACGTAACAAGGAGCTTCATATCCAGGAACAAGACGCTTGTAAGAGTTTACAGTAGGATTTGTTACTGCTGTAAAGTTAGGAGCGTGTTTGATGATTCCTGCGATGAATTGACGTGCAGTATCACTTAGTTCTAATTGACCCTTTGTATCGTAGAATGCATTTTCTTTACCTTTAAATAATGAAACGTTCATGTGCATACCAGATCCATTTACACCGAATAATGGTTTTGGCATGAATGTTGCATGTAAACCATGTTTACGAGCAATTGTCTTAACCACTAGTTTAAATGTTTGGATGTGGTCACAAGCAGTGATTGCATCAGCATATTTAAAGTCAATTTCATGCTGTCCAGGTGCCACTTCGTGGTGAGATGCTTCGATTTCAAAGCCCATTTCCTCAAGTTCTAACACGATATCACGTCGGCAATTTTCCCCTAAATCTGTTGGAGCAAGGTCAAAGTAACCACCTTTGTCGTTCAATTCAAGAGTAGGCTCGCCTTTTTCATCAAGTTTGAATAAGAAGAATTCTGGCTCAGGCCCTAAGTTAAAGTCTGTGAACCCCAGCTCTTCCATTTCTTTAAGTACTCTTTTTAAGTTCGCACGTGGATCTCCCTCGAATGGAGTTCCTTCTGGAGTATAGATATCACAGATTAAACGTGCAACTTTTCCTTTTTCAGCTGTCCAAGGGAAAACTACCCATGTATCTAAATCTGGATATAATAACATATCTGATTCTTCGATGCGGACAAATCCTTCGATAGAAGAACCATCAAACATCATTTTGTTATCTAATGCTTTTTCTAATTGGCTAACAGGGATTTCTACGTTTTTAATTGTTCCTAAGATATCAGTGAACTGCAAACGGATGTACTTTACATTATCTTCCTTAGCTAAACGCGTAATGTCTTCTCGAGTATACTTAACCATACAAAAAATTCCTCCCTGTTAATCTTCGTTTATTATTTTTTAATGAAAGAAGCGTGACATATCGCCTTGACGCAAAGATGAACGATTTTTGTTGTTGTGAATTAATTCAGACCGAAGTAGCTTGCGCAATTCCGAGTCAGTTAATTCGGGTTTACCATTATCTTTTTGCATCTCAGGTGCCAATGCACTTGCCTCTTTTTTAACTGTGAATATTTTTTTGATTCCAGCAAGGTTAACCCCTTGCTCAATCAATTCCTTAATCTCTAGTAATATATCAATATCATTTAGAGAATAAAGTCTTCGATTTCCGTCAGTTCTAGCTGGAGTGATTAATTGATGCTCTTCATAATAGCGAATTTGCCTTGCTGTTAATTCTGTAAGTTGCATGACAATTCCCATTGGAAAGAGTGGCATGGATCTTCGTATATTACTGCCGCTCATCCTTTCATCCTCCTTAAACTCTATAGTCACATTATATTCAATGTAAGGAATAATGTCAAACATATGTTACTTTTTCTAACATGAAAATTTTTATAAAAAACGAAGCCACAGATTTTGGCTTCGTTTTTTATTTTTATAATCTTAATAAACCCTTATCTATTAACTGATTGATAGCTGTAAGTACTGCAATTTTCACGTGGGAATACGTTAATCCACCTTGGACGTATGCCACATATGGTGGCCTGATCGGACCATCTGCAGTTAATTCCATGCTAGCACCTTGAATGAAAGTTCCCGCTGCCATAATGACATCATCTTCATAACCAGGCATATATGCAGGATAAGGTGTTACATGGGAATTGATAGGTGAAGCATATTGTATGGCTTGGCAGAATGCAACCATAAGGTCTTTGTCGTTGAATTCAACTGATTGTATTAAATCGGTACGATTTGCATCCCATTTAGGGTGAGTGTTCATTCCTAATTTTTCAAGTAATGCAGAGGTAAACATTGCCCCTTTTAATGCTTGGCCAACAATATGTGGAGCTAAGAAAAATCCCTGGTACATTTCTTGAAGACTATAAAGAGATGCTCCAGCCTCACTACCAATACCGGGTGAAGTCAACCTATATGAACAGGATTCGACCCATTTTTTCTTTCCAACAATATAACCGCCAGTTTTGGCGAGTCCTCCACCAGGATTCTTAATGAGGGAACCCGCCATTAAATCAGCCCCCACATGGCATGGCTCCAACTCTTCAACAAACTCTCCATAACAGTTATCGACAAATACAACTACATCAGGTTTAATCTCTTTAACAAAATCAATCATTTCTTTAATTTCTGATATTGTAAAGGATGGTCTGTTTGCATATCCTTTTGACCTTTGAATCCCAATCATTTTTGTCTTTGAAGAGATGGCTTCACCCACAGCATGAAAATCCACTTTCCCCTCATTTGTCAAAGAAATGGCCCTATAGTCTATATTGAATTCTTTTAAAGAACCATTTCCTGTCCCTCTGATCCCAACAATTTCTTCTAACGTATCATATGGTTTCCCTGTAATGTAGACCAATTCATCCCCTGGACGTAACACCCCGAATAAGGAAATGGAAATAGCATGTGTTCCAGAAATGATTTGAGGCCTCACCAAACCTGCCTCTCCGCCAAATACTTCACCATAAATACTTTCTAATGTGTCACGGCCAATGTCATCATAACCATAGCCTGTCGTAGGAATAAAATGAGAATCACTTACTCGATGGTTTCTATAGCTCTCCAGAACACGATATTGGTTAGTCTCAATCATTTGATCTGTTTTTTTATGTAAAGGGGTAATTTGTTCTTCAATTTCTTCCGTTAAGCGTTTAAGTAAATCACCATTTGATAATTTTTGAAACATTTTAATTCTCCTCTATTTAAAACTCATCATTGGATGTAAACTGTTTCTTCCAATGTCATTTGCAATCATACCATTCTTCCTTATATCTGAACAGAAGGTTCACTTTCTTCTATTGATACTTCCATATATTTTGTAATTGATTGTGTTATACCAACTTGTTCATAGCAGCGAGAAGCACTCGCTTTTTCGCTGGGGGATAGGGAGCATCCTAGGCGCAATTCGTCATGACATTGAGCCAGCTTGTTTGAATTAGACCGCACGAAGGAAATGCTAATTCATTTTTGAGGATTCTTGTGCCTACCGCACCAATCAACAAGTGCCAAATCTACAATAAGCCATGATCTTTATAAAGCCTAGTAATATAAATGCAACAAATTACATATTTTTTTGTAAAAACCCATCACTTTTTCTTTATAGCATGATACAATATCCTATTGTGTAAACATTTACAAACATCATTGTAATGCTTTAATGGAAGGTGTTCTAAGAATGACAGAATTTAGTTGGGAATTATTAACGATCATCGGTACAATCGCATTTGCTGTTAGTGGTGCTATTGTTGCGATGGAAGAGGAATACGATATACTAGGAGTGTATTTTTTAGGACTTGTTACAGCCTTTGGTGGTGGAGCGATACGAAACCTATTAATTGGAGTTCCTGTCTCTGCCTTATGGGGTCAAAGCATGTTCTTTACCATAGCCATACTTTCAATTACAGCAGTTTTTCTTTTTCCTAATAACCTGCTGAAACATTGGAATAAATGGGGAAATTTCTTTGATGCAATCGGATTGTCTGCATTTGCAATCCAGGGTGCCCTGTATGCTGCTGAGATGAATCATCCAATAAGTGCAGTGATTTTCGCCGCTCTTCTAACAGGAAGTGGTGGTGGAATTGTACGAGATTTACTCGCTAGGAGAAAACCGCTTGTCTTTAAGGAAGAAATATATGCGGTGTGGGCTATTCTTTGTGGATTATTTGTCGGATGGGGATTTACAGATAGTCCATTTGAAATGTATAGCTTATTTATCATCATTACTCTTTTAAGAATCCTCTCATATACCTATAAATGGCGTTTACCAAATAGACAGTTAAGAAAACTTGAGAACTAAGGGAACAAAAGGAGACGAATCAATCGCCTCCTTTTTTATTTACCAATTAATAGCTTCCTTGATTAGCGAAGGTTAATATGGCTTGTGGATCAAACCCTAACACCCAATTTCCATTGATATTAATTTGTGGAACACCTAATTGTCCCGTTTCATTCACCAATTTTTGCATAGCGTCTGGATTTTGTTGGATATTAATCTCACGATAGGATAACCCTTGTGCATTCAAAAAGTTTTTCGCTTGAGTGCAATAAGGACATGTGTTCGTTGTATATATAGTAATGGTATTCATGACATCCTCCTTATGATGACAAGCTCGTTTCATCATCTTCAAATATTATATCTTGACTTCTAATGGTAATAAGATCATGACGGTCATACACATCGTTTAATAAAAGACGCATCGCCTGTGCACGTATCGCCTTTTCAATCAAATTACGAATATATCGTCCATTAGAAAAGCTAACAGGACTCCATGTGGTTTTTAAATAGGCTAAATGTTCTCTTACCTTTCTTTCTCCATCTGAACTGAAAACATATTCTCTTTCTTTTAACATGCGCTGTGCAATTTCCATCAGTTGGGAAATGGTGTAGTCAGGAAAATCAACTACGATGGGAAATCGGGAATGCAAACCCGGATTTAGGGTAAGGAAATGATCCATCTCTCTTGAATATCCTGCTAAAATTAAAATAAATTCATGTTGTCGGTCTTCCATGTGTTTTACTAAAGTGTCTATGGCCTCTTTTCCAAAATCCTTTTCTCCCCCTCTACCTAACGAGTAAGCTTCATCGATGAAAAGTATTCCTCCAATCGACTTTTTAATAAGATCCCTAGTTTTTTGTGCGGTATGGCCAATGTATTCACCAACTAAATCGGCTCTTTCGGCTTCAATCAAATGGCCTTTAGACAATACATTCATTTTTAAAAAGAGTTTTCCAATTAGTCTTGCTACAGTTGTTTTACCCGTACCAGGATTGCCTTTAAACATCATATGCAATGCTTGTTTTCCAGCTTTTAACCCTTGCTCTTCCCTTTTTTTGTTTACATAAATCCATGCATATATCTGTTTTATGGTTTGTTTCATTTCTTCCATACCGACCAGCTGCTCAAGTTCTGTTTCAATTTCTTTTAATGCAAGATGATGGGATGGGATCTCCCTTTCATATATTTCCTTCAGGGGTGGATCTTTTTTTATGTTTTTTCGCTTTTGCCCACTCAAGACAATGTTTATTTTGCCGTTACCGTTGCTATTCATGTGAAATGGTTGCTCCAACGTTGTCACCTCTTTGCTTATAAGAACTATAAGAAATATTCGATTCACTAAAATTCGATTTTGTTCGCTAAAAACGCTTGGAAAAAGCGACCGTTTCAAACACTATCCGACACAAATCGTTCGTATGGTAAGACTTTTGTCAATTATTGCGCTTTCCCAAGAAATATTTCCTTCAAACTATGTATATTCATTTTTTCATGAGTACAGTCATTCTTTTTGTGTTCTCTTCGAAAATAAAAAAACAGGCCGTTATACCCGACCTGTTGCATGCTTTATTCTTTACCTTCAAAATCGATTTGAACATTTCTTTGTGGAGCGAATGTTGAAATCGCATGTTTGAAAACTAATTGTTGCTTTCCTTCACACTCGAAAAGGACTGTGAAATTATCGAAACCTTTTATTTGCCCTCTAATTTGGAAGCCATTTAATAAGAAGACCGTTACATATGTATTATCTTTTCTCAGTTGATTCAAAACTTGGTCTTGGATATTTACAGATTGTTTCATCATTTTTCCTCCTCTATATCTCTAACTTTATTCCCTGCTTAATCGGATTTTTATTTAGCTCATCCGAAAGCATCTTATGATTTACCCAACCTATCGAATGGGAAAACATTCGATTGGGATATGTTATGTATTCGATTTTAACTGTAGCTTTCCCTCTATAAAATGAGAGATTTCAATAACTTTTTTTTGAAAGTCTTCAACATTTGACACATCGAACCAAAATACATCCATCTTATTCCTAAACCATGTAAGCTGTCGTTTAGCATATCTTCTTGAATTTTGCTTAAGTTTTTCAACCGCTGCTTCTAATGAACACTTTCCATCAAGAAATTCATATATTTCTTTGTAACCGATAGCTTGAATGGATTGAACTTCCCGTACTCCTTGGTTGAAAAGTTCCTTTACTTCATTTAATAGTCCCTCTTCCATCATTATATCCACTCGTTTATTGATTCTATCGTACAACAGCTCTCGATCCATATCCAAACCTATTAAGATATAATCATAATCAGAGTGCATGGTTTGGGCTTGTAATGTATCCGTCATCGTTATACCAGTTAAGTGATAAATTTCAAGGGCACGAATCACTCTTCGTATATTATTAGGATGAATTCGTGAAGCACTTTCAGGATCGACTTCTTTAAGCCTTTCATGTACAAATTCTTCACCTTTTTGATGGGCGATTTCTTCCCATTTATGTCTGAATTCAGGATCAGAAACTGCTTCTGAGAATTCATACTGAAAGAGTAATGATTGGATATAGAGACCTGTGCCTCCCGCAATGATCGGTATTTTACCCCGATTGGCAATATTGATGATTTCTTTTGATGCAAGCTCTTGGAATTCTGCTGCATTAAACGGCTCTTTAGGTTCTTTAATGTCAATCAAGTGATGAGGGATACCTTCCATTTCCTCGGGAGTGATTTTGGCAGTCCCGATATCCATGCCTCGGTAAATCTGCATGGAGTCACCACTGATAATTTCACCATTGAAGCGTTTAGCCAGCTCCACACTCAGCTTTGTTTTCCCTACTGCAGTTGGTCCAATTATGACAATTATTTTTTGTTTTTCTTTCATTTCTTCACTGCCTTACCCGCTACTTTTATTCAGTCTAAATGATTCATAACGTCCTAAGTTACCGTATACCAGGCTTAAAAAGCTTTTTACACTATGTCTTATACTACCATAATTTTCACAAATACAGGAGAACATCTATCCATTATTGCTTTTTGGATCCTTTTTTATACTCTTTTTAAGTCTGATACCTTTTATACCTTGGTCTATAATATAAAATTTAAGGCTTTCAATCTCAAATCTTTTATTGAATGAGATTAAAAGCCTTTCAATAAATATCTCTACATCACCCGTTTAAACATTTTCTCCATTTCATAAGTAGTAAAATGTACAATGATTGGTCTACCGTGAGGACAAGTAAATGGATCACTGCATGCTCTTAAGTCGTCCAATAAAACCTGTATTTCATGATTGGTTAAATAATGATTCGCTTTTATGGATGCTTTACAACTCATCAGAATTGCGGCTTCTTCACGTAGCTTTTTCACATCCACCTTTTTCATTTGTAGCAGCTGTTGAATCATTTCTTCAATTATTTCTTGCTCAATGCCGGTAGGGAACCATTGCGGATGGGATCGGACTAGAAATGCATTATTTCCAAACTCCTCAAGGAATACACCAACTTTTTCCAATTCATTAGAATGTTCATTAATCTTGATTACCTCATCACTAGAATAATATAAAGTTAATGGAACAAATAATTCCTGTAGATTGTTTTCTACTTTACCGACTTTTTCTTTATAATATTCGTATTTCAACCGTTCCTGGGCTGCATGCTGATCGATTATATAAAGGCCATTTTCATTCTGTGCCATGATATAGGTACCATGCATCTGTCCAATGTAATATAAAGGTGGAACCCTGGAAGAAGTAATAGTCTCATCCTCTTGCGATGATTTTTTTTCAACCAATATCTCTTCTGGTTCAGAGAGTTGAAATACTTGATCTTCTATTTCAATTTCTTTATATACGTCTTCAAAAACCTTGCTTTCAAATTTGTCTTCCATTTGCGGAATGTAATCAATAAATGGTTGCTTCTGACCAACCTTCATTGTTGATACGTGATTCTCATTAGACAAATCAAAGCTAGGTTGTTCAGATTTTGGCTTAATGAGCTTTTCAACGATTGACCTTTGTGAAGGAATAAGTGATTGTTTTGAAAAGGCATCTTTTATTAATGATAATACCAGATCATTTAATTCGGATTCCTTACTAAGTCTTACTTCCATTTTAGAAGGATGGACATTGACATCTACTAAAATAGGATCCATAGAAATGCTAATTAATCCAATCGGGAATCTGCCAATAGGAAGCAAGGTATGATAGCCTTCTAAAACCGCTTTAGTCAGCGCATAGTTTTTAATGAACCTGCCATTAATCATGATTGACAGGTAATTTCTCGATGCACGCGTGATTTCTGGGAGTGAAATATACCCTTCAACTGTAAAATCAAGGCTTGTTCCTTCAATTTTAACCATCTTCTTTGCCACAGCCATCCCGTATATCGCAGACATTACTTGCCTTACATCTCCATTACCATTTGTTTGGAGCAACACTTTATCATGATGAGCAAGTTTAAATGAAATTTCAGGATGTGACAATGCTAATCGATTCATAGTATCACTAATGTTTCCTAACTCAGTGTGCACTGTTTTAACATATTTCAGCCTTGCAGGTGTATTGAAAAACAAATTAGCAACCTTTATGTCAGTACCCTTCCTTGCTGTTGTCTTTCCGTGATTCAGCACTTTACCACCTTCCATTTGAAGATGGACACCAGCAGAGTTCCCTGTACTCGATTTGACATCTATTAAGGATACAGAAGCGATACTTGGCAATGCTTCGCCACGGAAACCAAGTGTTCGGATACGAAAAAGATCATTCTCGTCCTTGATTTTGCTAGTAGCATGCCGATCGAAAGCCTTTAATACATCATCTTCCTCGATACCTTCTCCATTGTCTACAATTCGGATGCTCTCTAATCCTGCTTCTTCGATAAAAACCTCGATGATTGTACTTTTAGCATCAATGCTATTTTCCACAAGTTCTTTTACAACCGAAGCCGGTCGTTCTACAACTTCACCAGCTGCGATTTTATTAGATAATGAATCGTCGAGTTGAATGATTTTCCCCATATTGTCACCTCCAACTTTACAGCTTCATCACGATTTAAGTTCCTTTTGGATTTTGTAAAGTGTATTCATTGCATCCATAGGAGTCATTTCTAAAATGTTTAGCTTTTGTAGTTCTTGAAGTATCTTCTTTTCACGAGGATTTGATGGTTCTCCCTGTGATTTTTCTTGTTCGAAAAAAGATAATTGAGCATGGTCTTCCTTAGTTATTGACTTTATTTCAATTGTAGAATTATTAGGTTTTTCTACAGAATCCATTTGCTCTAGTTGAACCAAGATTTCTTTTGCCCTGATAATTAATGAATCAGGCAGCTCTGCTAGTTGTGCTACATGAATTCCATAGCTTTGATCAGCTGGTCCGTCTTTAATTTTATGAAGGAATACTACCGTCCCGTTTTGTTCCACTGCGCTTACGTGGATGTTATGCACGCTGGCCAGTTCATTTTCTAAATCAGTCAATTCATGATAATGCGTGGAAAATAAAGTTTTCGCTCCAATATTCTGATGGATATATTCGATAATGGCTTGTGCCAATGCCATACCATCATAGGTTGAAGTTCCTCTTCCGATTTCATCAAAAAGTATTAAACTATCCTTTGTTGCATGTATGATTGCATTTTTCGCTTCCAACATTTCTACCATGAAGGTACTTTGTCCAGCAATTAAATCATCCGCAGCGCCAATACGAGTAAAGATTTGATCAAATACTGGGAGTACGGCTTTCGAAGCAGGAACAAAACAACCCGCCTGTGCCAAAATCGCAGTCAAAGCAACTTGTCTCATAAACGTACTTTTCCCTGACATATTTGGACCAGTAATTAGGAGGATTTCCCGTTCACTGTTCATGTAACAATCATTTGGGACATATTCTTGAGATTTCATTACTTTTTCTACAACAGGGTGTCTGCCATCTTCAATAAAAATGGTTCTGTCATCTGTGAAGGTTGGCTTAACATATTTTCTCGTCTCACTAATAGTAGCAAAGCATTGTAATACGTCGATTTCACTAATGGTACGTGCTAATCGTTGTAGTCTTGGGATATACCCTTTAACTTCTTCCCTTATAGATAGAAATAATTGATATTCAAGGTCTACAATTTTTTCTTCCGCTTGAAGAATAAGAGCTTCTTTTTCCTTCAATTCAGGAGTAATAAAACGTTCGGCATTGCTCAAAGTTTGCTTTCTTTCATAACGACCTTCTTCAAGATTGCCCAAATTAGCTCTAGTAATCTCAATATAATAACCAAAAATCCGGTTGTATCCTATTTTTAAAGATTTTATGCCCGTTCGTTCGCGCTCCTGTTTTTCCAATGCAGCCATCCATGTTTTTCCGTTTCGGCTTGCATCCCGATATTGATCAAGCTCGTTGTTGAAGCCATCTCGAATTATGTTGCCGTCTTTTACTGATAATGGAGGGTTGTCCACGATTGCATTTTCCAATAAATCAGCTAGATCTTCACATGGATCAATCACCTCGGCTAGTGATCCTAGTTCGGAATTCCCATATTGTCTAATATTCTCTATTAAAAATGGGACTTGCGATAATGATCTCTTCAATTGCATCAAATCCCTAGCATTCACGTTGCCAAATGCGACTCTTCCAGAAAGCCTTTCTAGGTCATAAACATTTTGTAACGCTTCTCTTAAATCCTGACGTTCAAAGTAATTTGCTATTAAACTTTCAACTATTGATTGACGTCTCTCAATTTCGAGTCGATTGATAAGTGGCTTGTCCATCCAACTTTTTAGCATTCTTCCACCCATAGCTGTTTTCGTTTCGTCCATTAACCATAGCAATGAGCCCTTCCTGCCTTTTGTACGGATGGTTTCTGTTATCTCTAGGTTTCTTTTTGAATGAAAATCTATTTTCAAGAAATGATTAGTTTCATATGTTGTAGCCTCTTGTAGGTGATCTAAGCTCCTATTTTGTGTTCTAAATAAGTAGTTAAGAAGCCTGCTTGTAGTCCTTTTTAATGATTCATCCTGTATCATTGATAATATTGAAGATGACCGATCGGTCACCTTATCATTATTCTCAATACTAATGACCATTGAGAATCGTTCCTTTAATTCATGAATGAATGATTCAGGTATGTTCTCATCCACTACAACTTCCTTAGTCCCTATCGAAGCCAATTCATTTAATGCTTCTTTTAATCCGCCTGAAAGCGACGTAACTTTGTTTTCCCCGGTAGATAAATCAGTATAGGCCAAACCAATTGACCCATTTTCAAAAAGTGAAATGGAAGCGATAAAGTTATTTTCCTTATCCTCAATCCCTTTTCCTTGCATGATGGTCCCTGGTGTGATGAGTTGGACGACTTCCCGCTTAACGACACCTTTTGTTTGCTTCGGATCTTCCACCTGCTCACAGATCGCAACCTTATATCCACGTTCAATTAAAGTCTCTATATAGCCCGCTGCAGAATGGTAAGGAACCCCGCACATCGGTATACGGCCCTCGCCTCCACCATCACGGCTTGTTAATGTAATTTCTAATTCTTGTGAAGCCTTTAATGCATCATCAAAGAACATTTCATAAAAATCACCTAAACGAAAAAATAAAAAGGCATCTTGATAATCTGCCTTAATCGTTAAATATTGTTGTATCATAGGCGTATACGCTGCCATACCTTCAAACCTTTCAAAACAAAATTCAATCTTTCGTCCATTATAACATAGTAGCGATTTGCTATACAGGTCCGTACAATTTCCATTTGAAAATTAGGCTAGCGACCAAACATTAACATAAACGATCTCTACTAGATAACTCTTCCTATTTTTCACAGATATGTTGATATACTTCTAGCCCGTCGAAAGATATATTTTCTACCAATACAAAGAAAAAAACTAGGAAGTTTGCATCCTAGTTTTTTAATCCATCCTATAGATGGATATTACCTTATTCATCTTCACACTCAACAATAAAGTCTGGGTTGATTTCTTCAAATTCTTCGTCATCTAAATCGTTGAACCAATTGTCGTCATCGTCACAGCAACCATCTGGATTTATTGCGACACAGACTTTCGTTTCGCCGATTACTTCAACGAAAAATTCTCTTTCTACCTGGACCTCAATTCTATTGCCCTCCGACGTAATACATGCTTCAATACAGTTTGGCTGTTGCACAACCTTCGCAATGATTTCTTGGTCATCAAATGCTTCTGGATCTCTATACTTCAGCTTTATTTCGTCTTTATAGTGGATTCTTTGTGATTTTACGGCTGTTTTAGTATTTCTATTGTAAGAATACCAAACGTTCACTTCATAACTGCCGCTTACTTCAACTTTTTTACCGACCTTTTTTGCTGTGTATGAGTGGTTTATGATCCAACAACCAAGAATGCTGGAAGGACTATGATCCGTGGAAATGATATCAGTGGACTTAGTAAATTTTCGTCCTTTTGCTACCACTGCCCGGGTGATTATTTCTCTATAATATGACATGTGAGCGAACCCTCCTCATTCAGTTTCAATTCATCTTATGCGGTACAAATAACTAGTGTGATAATAATTTGTTCACCTAAAAAGAATAGAAAAGTATTTATGTAAATATTTTATGCGCATAGCCTGGGCATAGTGCCTTAAATTCAAATGCACTTTTTACATTGAGGAGAGAAAAATTCAGAAGATGTATGTAGAAAATTCCGTATCAATCTAAAAGTAGTGAATCCAAAAGTAACTCGAAACTTTATTTACAAATTCAATTAAAAAAACCTTGCCAAACGGCAAGGTTTAGATGGGATATTAAGAACAGCTGCTTCCACCAGCGTTAACTTTTGAACCTGTCTCTCCACGAAGAACGTCTCCTCCAGTGGATTCAATGATTAAATCTGTTACTTTGTTAGAAACAGCAGAAGCTACCATTTGAAGAATATCGTTTACATCAGTTTGGGATTGCTTAAATTCTTGGACAATCGGAATATTGTTTAATTCTTCTTCAATAACTTCAATTTTTTGTTGAACTTGACCATAAGCCTTTTCTTTGCCATAATGCTCGAAATTGATGGCTTGCTTCTGAAGACTCTTCATACTCGCGATCATTTCACGAATTTTTTGGTTCTCATTGATTTGTGCTTCCGCACGTTTAAAGAAATCAACTTCTTCAGTCTCAGCAATCATTGCGGCAAGTTCTTCCGCTTTTTTTAATAAATCATCTTTTGTATATTTAGCCATGTTAGTTCACCTCTACAGTTTCTTCAACCAATTCTCCGTTTAATGACCAAGTTTTCGCGCCTGTAATCTTTACCTTCACTAATTTACCAATCGCAGTTTTAGGACCGACAAAGTTAACAAGCTTGCTCTTTCTTGTATATCCTGCTAATACATCAGGGTTATTCTTACTTTCGCCTTCTACCAATACTTCGACAATCTGTCCTTCATGTTCCTTCATCTTTTGTGCAGAAAACTCATTCACAACTGCATTAAGACGCTGAAGGCGTTCTTTTTTAACTTCAATTGGTACATTATCTACCATGTTTGCAGCTGGAGTACCTTCCCGTGGTGAATAAATGAATGTATAAGCAGCATCAAAGCCTACTTCCCTATATAACGATAACGTTTCTTCAAATTGTTCTTCCGTTTCATTCGGGAAACCTACAATGATATCAGTAGTTAAAGCAACATTCGGGATCGCAGTCTTAATTTTTTGTACCAGCTCTAAGTAACGCTCACGCGTGTACTTGCGAGCCATAATTTTTAACGTTTCACTGCTACCAGACTGGACTGGCAAATGAATATGTTCAACTAAGTTTCCGCCTTTTGCAAGGACCTCAATCAAATGGTCGTCAAAATCTCTTGGATGACTTGTAGTGAATCGAATTCTAGGAATATCAATTTTTCTAATTTCATCCATTAAATCTCCAAGACCATATGTCATGTCAGTGAATTCTTTTCCATATGCATTCACGTTTTGACCTAGTAATGTGATTTCTTGGTATCCTTGAGCAGCTAACTGCCTTACCTCATGGATAATTTCCTCTGGTCGGCGGCTTCGTTCTTTTCCTCGAGTATAAGGGACAATGCAATACGTGCAGAATTTATCGCAGCCATACATAATGTTGACCCAACCCTTGATATTGCCACGTCTAACTTTAGGAAGATTCTCAATGACATCTCCCTCTTTTGACCATACCTCTACGACCATTTCTTTTGAAAGATAGGCTTCATTTAAGATATTAGGTAAACGATGGATGTTGTGTGTACCGAATATCATGTCTACGAATGGATGTTTAGTCAATATACGATTTACTACCGATTCCTCTTGAGACATACAACCACAAACACCTAATAGCAAATCAGGTTTGTTTTTCTTTAAGGTTTTTAAATGTCCAAGCTCACCGAACACCTTGTTCTCTGCATTTTCCCGAATTGCACATGTATTTAGTAATATAACATTAGCTTCTTCAACACTTTCTGCCACTTCATAGCCAAGTGCCATGAAGATTCCAGCCATTACTTCCGTATCATGTTCATTCATTTGGCAGCCAAAGGTGCGGATATAAAACTTTCTTCCATTCCCCATACCCTGGAACTCGACTGGAATAGCAAAATCATTTTCGTATTTTACTTCTTCTTTTCCACGTTTCTTCGCTTCTTTTAATGAAGGTGCAACGTAGACTTTTTCAAAGTATTTACTAAAATCCTTTTCAGGTTTTTGATTTGTTGAATTTATAGTTTGAGCCTGTTGGCCTTCTAATCGTTGCTTCTCGTTCATACATATACCCCTTCCTGCAACGGACATAACGAATTCAAAATTTATCTGTTACACTATTTAACTTCTGTGAATAAAATACGTACATTACAATAGTATAAGGCTTTTAACAACAAGAAACAATAGAACGACCTTGATGATAGTAATTGTAATAAATTGTTCACATAAAATGAAGATACATGTCTCAAACTGCATAAACACTTTCTAAAAATAGATTTACGCACATTCTAGTAACAATTAGGTTTATATCTCGAACGCTTGTCCCACATTTACATATGATGTTGTGTAGTTCAAAAACAAGAAAAAGGAGTGAATGAAATGGGTTGTGGGAGAGACAGAGATGATGTGTTAGGTATTTCTGACAGAGACAGAGATCGCAGAAGAAGAGACTTTGTATTTGATGCTAGAATCGAAATCGACAGAGACGACTTCTGCCGTGCGGTAGATCGTTGCGATCGTGATGACAGAAGAGATGGCAGAGATGACGTTTTAGGTATTTCTGACAGAGACAGAGACAGAGATCGCAGAAGAAGAGACTTTGTATTTGATGCTAGAATCGAAATCGACAGAGACGACTTCTGTCGTGCGGTAGATCGTTGCGATCGTGATGACAGAGTTGGCGGTATTTTTGATGACAGACGCCGTCGCAGATGCTGGAGCTGGATTTAACTTTGTGAGTTGATTTCTGAGTAGCAATAACTGTTGTAAAATTTTATAACAGTAAGAAACCCGTCAGACATAATGTCAGACGGGTTTTTTGTTTTTACATGAATTCGGCTACAAGTTTATCAAAGCTCTCTTGCGAAAGATCCAAGTTTGCTTCAGTTAACGGCTGGTCGCTGTATCCATGAAGAAGTTCTTGATATGACTTTTGGTCTTGATTTTGATAGATGATTCCAGTGACAAGACTGTTATACTTCATTAGGGTTTGCATTGCTTGTTCACGATTTGAAGGGTCATAGCCTTCCACATCGCTTAATTTTGTAAGGTTTTCTTTAAACCAATCATACGTATTAACCTTGTTGTATGTAACACATGGACTGTATACATTGATTAAAGAGAAACCTTTATGGTTAAGACCAGCTTCAATGATCGCAGTTAAATCTTTAAGATCAGTAGAGAAACTTTGTGCCACAAATGTAGCTCCAGCAGAAAGTGCCAATTCCATTGGTGAAATTGCCTGTTCTACAGAACCTTGTGGAGTCGATTTAGTTTTAAAGCCAGCAGCTGAACGAGGGGATGTTTGCCCCTTTGTCAAACCGTAGATTTGATTATCCATTACAATGTAAGTGACATCAATATTTCTACGAATTGCATGGATCGTATGTCCCATTCCAATCGCAAAACCATCACCATCTCCACCAGAGGCAATGACAGTCAAATCACGATTAGCCATTTTTACACCCTGTGCAATTGGAAGTGAGCGACCATGGATTCCATGGAAACCATATGACTTAATATAACCTGAAATACGTCCAGAACAACCGATACCTGAAATAACTGCTAAGTTTTCTGGTGTTAATCCTACATTCGCAGCTGCTCTTTGAATGGCTGCTTGAACAGAAAAGTCTCCGCATCCAGGACACCAATTTGGTTTGACATTATTGCGAAAATCTTTGAACGTAGCCATCTTAGAACAACTCCTTGCATTGTGAATGAATTTCATGCGGCAAGAACGGGTTACCGTCATATTTTAAGAGGCTCTTAATTTTATTGACATGACCAACATTCATTTTCATGATATTGGCTAACTGCCCTGTCGCATTGTTTTCAACCACTACCACTTTTTTAGCAGATTCGACCAATGGTAGGATTTCATTTGTAGGGAATGGGTGAATTAAGCGAATGTGTGCATGATTCACTTTCAGACCATCATTCTCTAAACGAGCCATCGCTTCTTCGATTGCACCTCGAGTAGAGTTAAAACCTACAATTAATAAGTCTGCTTCATCATGCTTTGCATCTTTATGCACTGGCGTTTTGAAACGGATATTTTCAATTTTCCTCATACGCTTATCCATTTGTGCAATACGATTAGCAGCACTCTCGGATGGCTTACCTGTCTCATCATGTTCTACACCTGTCACGTGGTGGATTCCACCCTTCATTCCAGGAATAACACGTGGAGAAACTCCATCTTCAGTTACTTCATATCGTTTGAAATAGTTTTCAGTTTCAGGTAGGTCGCCCTTTACAAGCTTACCTCTTCTGATTTCAACTTTAGAATTGTCCAATGGATTTACAGTTTGTTTCCCTAATGAAAGCTGTAAATCTGATAAAACTATAACTGGACATTGATATTCTTCAGCTAAGTTAAAGGCTTCAGTAGTATCATAGAATGCCTCTTCTACAGTACTAGGAGCCATAACAATTTTAGGAATTTCACCATGTGTACCATAAATCATGGCCATCAAATCAGATTGCTCTTGCTTTGTAGGCAAACCTGTAGAAGGACCGCCACGTTGAGTATCTACGATTACGATTGGTGTTTCTGTAATTCCAGCTAATCCGATAGCTTCCATTTTCAAAGAAAGTCCAGGGCCAGCAGAAGCCGTTAAAGCACGGACACCCGCATAGTTTGAACCAATTGCCATCGTTACAGCAGCAATTTCATCCTCAGTTTGAATAACAGTTCCACCCACCGGAGGAAGCTTCTTAATAAGGTATTCCATAATTTCTGATGCAGGTGTAATTGGATATGCTGCCATGAAACGGCATCCAGCAGCCAAAGCGCCTAATGCGATTGCGTCATTTCCAATCATAAAGAGACGTTTGTTTCCATCCCCTTTTTCTAATTGCATTGCACCGAAATTATCGCCCAATTTTTCACTCATATAATCAAAGCCTGCTTGAATCGCATCAAGGTTCTTTTGAACGACTTGATCACCCTTGCGGCCAAAAATTTCTACAACCACTTCTTTAAAAATGCTTATGTCAAGATTCAATACAGCACTCGAAGCACCAATTGCCACCATGTTCTTCATAAGTGAAGTTCCAAGTTCTGTAGCGATTTCTGTAAAAGGAACAGCATATAATGTGGCATTTGTATCTTCAGGACGCACTGGGTTAAACTTTGCATCTGCAATGATAATCCCTTTATCATGCAATTCTTTATAGTTTACGTCTATGGTCTCTTGGTCAAAGGCAACAAGAATATCTAAGTCGTCAGAAACTGAACGCGTTTGCGTAGTGCTGACACGAATTTTGTTGTTTGTATGACCACCTTTGATACGAGATGAGAAGTGAC
The DNA here is from genome assembly GCF_010882125.1 of Peribacillus alkalitolerans. Lineage (GTDB taxonomy): Bacteria > Bacillota > Bacilli > Bacillales > DSM-1321 > Bacillus_BN > Bacillus_BN alkalitolerans. Next base: position 107,563 of record NZ_JAAGVZ010000012.1, read on the forward strand.
GGTATCCATACAAGTAGTAGCCTAATCGGTTAAGTGCAATACAGAAAATTTCCCCTGTACTTTCGATCCCTTCCCCTTGTTGTCCGCCAACTTTCCACGAAAGTTGATTGATCATCTTTTACACCCCTTTATGTACGTTCAAAATGGCAAACTTATACCCTTTTATTGTAGCACTTCTCCATATAATTAACTAGATTGCCAGTCGGTTATGTAAGATATCTCTTTCGTTGCTGTTCCAGCCTTAGATGAAGGTGTACTAAACGATTCAATTCTAGACTTATCACTAAAAAAAAGCAACCCTTTCACCTAATTTGCTGCCAAAAATATGCATAATATTTTAATAATTTTCATAAACTAGTAAATTAACATCCATTATTTAGAATATTTCTTAAATAGCCCTAACAGGAAATCTCTTTGAAAAATTGTTCAGCAAAAAATTTTCCACTTGAATTGTAGAATAGTGTTTATTCAGCTCTTCCATCAGCAATTCATACCCTTGATATTTTTCAAGTCCTTTTACTACTTTATCTATTCCATCGAAATCCGAACCAAAGCCAACATGATCTTCCCCGCCTAAGGAACAAACATGTTCAATATGTTTCATCACATCCTTAATAGATGCATTTCCGCCAGAGTTTAGGAATTCTGGGACAAAAGTAATTCCAATTACTGAATCTTTCTTTATTAGACTGGTAATTTGCTCATCGTTTAAGTTCCGTGGATTGGAACAAATAGAATGACAGTTGGAATGAGAAGCGATAGTAGGGAGTTCCTGTTCCATTACATCCCAAAACCCTTGTACTGAAAGATGAGACACATCACACCAAGTATTGGTCTCCTTTAATAAGGATACGACATTATGACCAAACGCTGACAAGCCCCCTCCTCTTGGCTCAAGAACTCCATCCGCTACTGCATTTGAATGGTTCCATGTTAATCCTACAGAAGATACCCCTAATCTAAGTAAAGTCTTTAATTTCAGTAAATCCTCCCCTATACAATCACATCCCTCAAGCGTGAGAACGGCGCCTATATCACCTTCTCCAAGTAGCTTTATATCTTCATGACTCTTAACCAGCTTCATATTTGGAGCTTTCAAGACATTTTCATAGAAAAGTTCAACCATTGTCAAAGCCGCATGAAATCTCATAGATGGATGTATTCTTTCAGGAATGTATATTGCAAAGCATTGTACTTTAGAGCCAACATTCATTAATTGATTATTTGTAAGATGCAATTTCTCACTATCATAAAAAGAAAGATTAGGATTTAGGAACATTTTCATCAATACATCACAATGTGCATCAAAAATTTTCGGTTTTGACTTCATAAGGCCCCACCTTTAATTACTATATTCTTATTATAAATAATATCACGATTCACCTAATAGGAACCTAAAAAACCTGTTCGCATCCGCAAACAGGTCAAGATTCATTCTATTTCCCTTTTCAAGGATCATTCACATTATCTAGGTTCCACTATCAACTTTATGGCTGTTCTTTCTTCACCATCAATTTTGATATCTGTAAATGCAGGAACACAAATCAAGTCGACTCCACTAGGTGCTACAAATCCTCTTGCTATTGCTACTGCCTTTACAGCTTGGTTTAACGCGCCGGCACCAATTGCCTGAATTTCTGCGGCACCTCTTTCTCTTAAAACACCCGCTAGCGCGCCTGCTACAGAATTGGGATTAGATTTTGCTGAAACCTTTAATATTTCCATTCCTAGCTCCTCCTTGCATAATTCCCTTCCCAAAAGGTTTAGGATATTTCAAAAAATATATTTCTTACCATTGCTACTATATTCGTAGAATCTTATACTTATTCCAGCTTGGTCCACTTAGTGAGTAAAACATTTTAAACGCATTAGTTAGTGAGCTCTCTGATTGAAGCCTTAAGGCGAGCGTGCGGAGATGGACTGTTCTTTTTCAAAGGATTGTTCACCCCAATGAATTTCTCAAATCTACTTTAAAAAACAAGGATTTGTTAAAGCTCTTAGTTGATTTGATACTAAGTTGATTGGAGCGAAAGGCGCGAGACTCCTCGAAAATACATACACATTTCCTTCGTTCGGTGTTTATTCGAGTTGGCGGTTTTAATGTCCTGCAGGAAATACGGGTCAAGGGAGACCCCACATGCGCGCAATGCCCCAGGGAGGCGCCAGAACCGCCCAAGGAAAGCGGAATGCATCTCGCAGCAATCAACAGGCTATTTTTACATAGCCAAAAAATCGAGTAGGAGGCACGTTACCGTGCCGACCTCTCACACCACCGTACGTACCGTTCGGTATACGGCGGTTCGAAAGTTTATGTAATTACTAAAGACAGCGATTTTAGTCCTAGATTCTTCCAGTAGTCATTATTCATGGCTCTATCTAAGGTTTTACTATTAGACATTCGCCAATATCCTTTTCTGGTATTGGCGTTTTTCCATGCCTCTTCTTTTGGAATTCCTAATTTCTTGAGGTTTCTGTATTTGGTACTTACCCTCTTCCATTCTTTCCATCGGCACGCTCTTAACCTACGCCTCGTATGTTTATCACACTTTATGGCATAGCTCTTCATGTCTCCGACTTTAAAATAATTCCCCCATCCTTGGATGAGTTGATTTATCTTTAGGATACGATACTCCATACTTACTCCCCAGTTACGATTGGTCAGCTTCTTTAGCTTATCCTCGAATCTCTTTTTGGTCTTCCTTGGCACGAATACTCTTGTTTTCTTTCCATAGAAACTCACTCCTAAGAATATTCGTGCTATCGGCTTTCCCACCGCACTTTTCTCCTCATTCACCTTGAGCTTCAATTTCTTCTCAATGAAATCTGAGACCCCGTGTTTAACCCTTTCTCCAGCCTTAAGACTTTTCACGTAGATGTTTGCATCATCTGCGTACCTCACAAATCGGTGACCTCTCTTTTCTAATTCTTGATCTAGTTCGTTTAGAATAATATTGCTTAATAACGGACTAAGTGGACCACCTTGCGGTGTTCCTTCACGATTTACTGTGACTACACCATTCTCCATAATTCCAGCTTGAAGGTATCGTCGAATCAGCTTTAGAGTTGGTTTGTCTGAGATGGATTTTGATACAAGTGACATTAATTTGTCATGCTGAACTCGGTCAAAGAACTTTTCTAAATCAATATCTACGACGAAGTTGTAGCCGTCCTCGATATATTTTCTCGCCTGTTCAATCGCTTGATGTGCACTTTTGTTCGGTCTAAAACCGTAGCTATATTGGCTAAATTGCGGTTCAAAAATGGGTGTAAGTTTCTGTACTACGGCTTGCTGAAGGATTCTGTCCGTGACAGTAGGTATTCCAAGGTTTCTAGTTCCACCGTTTGGTTTAGGGATTTTCACCCTTCTCACTGGTTGAGGTTTATATTTACCTTCTTTAATCAGTTGGATAATCTGTGCACCATTTTCCTTTAAATATAGGCGAGTAGCTTCTATATCTTTCGCATCGACTCCTGCTGCTCCTTTA
>NZ_JAAGVZ010000072.1 GCF_010882125.1 Peribacillus alkalitolerans
TGTGTTATGTTACAGCTATTAAGTTTATTAATTATCTAACTTGTTCATTTGTTCTAATACATGTTGTTTTACACGTAGTTTTTCTTCTTTGTTCATGTTAAGAGACATTTCACCTTTTAAACGATCAGTTAAAAGGGTTAAAGGCTTATGCTCTTCTATTGATCTTTCTTTTTCTCCTGCTATTAGAAAGATATACGTGCTTAAGTAATCTCCTTTTTTATTATAGAAATCCATTATAGTGTAAATCTCTAACTTTTTATCATTTCTAGTTATCGTGTTTGATTTAATTATTTTGTCATGCTCATTGTGAACGGCAACCCAAACTTTTTCTCCTTTTATGTCCATTAAGTCAACTAAATCACATGAAGACAAAAGAAGAGAAGCCAATAGAATAGCAATTATTTTTAGTGTGTTAGACAAAGATTCACCTTCTATAAAACCTTTTAATATCATCATAAGCTTAGTTGACTGTAAGTATTCATTTTTTTATCTATTACATAAACTGATGAGTATACCTTGATACCTATCGGATAGAACAAATGACGAAAGAGAAAACTATCCTTAATTAAAGTTTTTTGGAGGATTTTATGAAAAAGACACTATGTATTATGCTTATTCTTTGTCTTGTATCTCCTTTAGGAGTTCAAAAGGTTGCTGCAGAAAGTGATTTTGAACTTTCAAAGTCTGAAATCAATATTTTAAGTATTCCAAACGTATTGAGGTATGATTTTCTTATCACTAATAAGACTCCATCCAAAGGTTTAAAACATCCAGAATATCGTGGACATTACTATCCTCAGCCTTCAATGGAGATTGCAGTTATTCCGGGAAAAAAACTTTCTTCAGTAATGAGTAGATTCCCGAGATCTTCAACGTTTAAGTTGAATCCAGTTGGCGGATCTTCTCAAGGTGATCTACGGACGCAAAAAAAGGTGTTATTCAGTGTAGAATACAAGATTAAAAAGAATGCTGACTTAAAGAAAGTAAGAGAATATGCTACGGATAGTACGCTTATTATTTTCGATGGTCTTAAAGAAGTTGCTGAATTTCCACTAAATAGGTAGAATCCTTCTGTATCAGCTCTGTTTTTGTGAGTATAAG
>NZ_JAAGVZ010000073.1 GCF_010882125.1 Peribacillus alkalitolerans
GAATCGTTTCAGTGGCTTCACATGTGATCGGTAACGAGATGCAGACGATGATCAAGGCGTTTAGAGACGGTGAGAATAAAGAAGCTGCGCGTATTCATAGGAAGTTGCTTCCTGTTATGCAAGAGCTCTTTAAAGCGCCGAGTCCTGCTCCAGTAAAGACAGCGCTACAAGTAAGAGGGCTTAATGTCGGCGGTGTTAGATTACCGTTACTGCCTTTAAACCAATCTGAAAGAGAAGCACTCTCAAACAGATTAAACAGCTTATAAAAATAGACTGGGTTTTCTTTAGTTGATAAAAAAGGGCTTCGCATGTGAATTATATGTGTAGCCCTTTTTTTTTTGAGTACTAAATGCTGTATTTGTAGACGAAAATGGTCTTTCTCCATCCTGCTACCGATCGAAAAAAATAAGTCAGCGTCTTTATGTAGACACGTTTTGTCGAAAATCGTTTAAATAATTTTATCCGTGAAATTATTGGCTTTATGTGTGAATAAATATTGATTTACCGTGAAAATAAAACGGATTACCGTGAAATTATTAAACTTTTCGATTTTCACAAACAAAAAACGTTCAGTCAAACTAGATCCACCGCTATAACCTTATTTTTATTTGTCCTTTGCTCAGTCTTGTTTTGTATTCCTCTCATAGAGTATAATGTTTTTAAGTGACGTGATCGGGATTATAGATTTTTTACATACAACATAGGAGGAATATACACATTGTCAAAACAAAATAGAGATAAAATTAAAGTTTTTGCCCTGGGCGGAGTCGGTGAGATCGGCAAAAACATGTATGTTGTGGACACAGGTGAGGAAATTTTTGTCATGGACTCAGGTCTGATGTTTCCTCAAGAGGAAATGCTAGGGATTGATATCGTTATACCAGATGTGACCTACTTGAAGGAAAACCTGGAGCGTGTGACGGGAATCTTTTTAACTCATGCCCATGAAGACCATATCGGGGGACTTCCATATGTCTTAAGACAAGTACCCGTGCCCGTATATGGAACACGTTTGACGTTAGGACTTGTAGAAGCAAAATTAAAAGAAGCGGGACTTTTGCGT
>NZ_JAAGVZ010000074.1 GCF_010882125.1 Peribacillus alkalitolerans
GCTTACTTTCTCCGCACGGTCTTGTTCAAACTTAGATGATGACAATAGCTTCTTAGCCTCATCAGATATTTGTATTTCATCTTTCTTATACAACAGCTGTGACTTTTCTTGCTGCAAATCACTTGTCTGTTTTTTATAAGGATTGCTTTGAATTGAATTATATTGATCTATACGCATATTTACTCACCTCTTTAAGAGACTGTTATTCATATAAAGTATATCGACAATTATAAATAAATCTTTAAATTATGAAAATAAAATAGGTTAATTGTCATCTGTATGGTAATAAGGTAATGCTTCTTCTTGTTTTCTACTAATGAAGTCCTCAATTGATAGTTCTGACTTTAATTTATTTTTGCAAGGTGCACAAATTCTTCCATCATTAATTGGATTTTGACAACCATCACAGGGATAAGTAAAATTCGGATATCCTTTTACACGAATTCTCCCTTGGTGAATGAAATAGATAATTTTATTCTCTGAAACCGTGGTCGCTTCACTTACATCTACAATCGTAGCATTCCGATTCTCGCTTTTTCTAATATATCGATATACTTTATCATACTGTTGTTCTTCCTCATAAAAACACGTATCACAACATTTTCGAATACGTTTCACAAATAGTTTTCCGCAATGCGGACAGTTCAATATATTATTCATTACGTTCCGCTCCTCAGCACATTTATCTGTCCTTTATATCGGAAAATGCTAAAGAGTTTTTAACAGGGAATTCTTTTTTTATCTTGCTAGTGTGATTGAAGAGACCTCCCTTGCTCCAGCCTCTAATAAAACCATAGCAGCATATCGGATTGTGCTTCCAGTAGTATAAACATCATCTACTAATACAAACTTTTTACCCATTGCATTTATTTCGTCAACAAACTCAAATGGATTTTCTTTTTTCTGTAATCGATCATTACGAGACTTCTTACTTTGTTTTTCTTCATGATTTTTTCTTTTTAGTAAGTTACTTGTATGCTTCTTCAAACCTATTGCCAAAAGTTCAGCTTGATTAAATCCTCTTTCATAATGTCGCTCCTCACTTAGTGG
>NZ_JAAGVZ010000075.1 GCF_010882125.1 Peribacillus alkalitolerans
CCTTAGGAACTGATTGTAAGCTTCTTTGTTTTGTTTTCCTAAGTATTCAAAATCTACCGAGATCCCTTCATATCCTTTTTGTTTCATGATACGTAAAGATTCGTTTATCACTTTATCTGTAATCTCTTTTTTCGTTAGGATCGCTGTCCCTACTTCTTCACTGAATTCACCGTCTTTAATGTTCGTGATGGCCATGATCGGGCGTACGTTTTTATTTTTTGCATCTTTTAAGAACTCAGAATCATTCAGTGGTTTGAATACACCTTTCTCGTTCACTTCATAGCTGAATAGCGTGATGTACGTGAGCGCTCTGGCAGCGGCATCAAAATTGGCTTGAGCCTTTGGATTAGGCTCGGCAAACGCGTTCGTTACGATTGTTTTCTTCGTACGCTGCGGTACGTTCAATTGCGTTCCGGGCCGGAGGTTGCTGTCCGTCACACCCGGATTTGCCTGCTGTAGCTGGGCGACAGTTACACCGATCCTCTTTCCGATCTCCTCTAATGAATCACCAGGCTGAACGGTATACGTAAAAGGTGTTGGAATGAAAAGTGTCTGTCCTACCGTTAACACGTCTTTTTCTGACAATCGATTAACCGTAGCGAGCTCCTGCCACGGCAATTTATAGTACTGCGAAAGTCTCCAAAGAGAATCGCCCCGTTTCACCACATGAATCTGCATGATACCCCTCCTAAAAAAACGTCTCATGTCATCATCATATGTCCAAGTGTCTTGTCCTTATGTACTGCGCTTTTTTAATATGACACTTTTCTTTTCCCATTCAGAAAATAACTCACTAAGCTGTATGTACGATTGATAGTGATCTGGCAGCTCTTCGATGAACGAAAGCCGCTCGATCGCGTTTACAGGTAGATGCTTGAATCCCTTTAGATCGTTTCTAAAATTCATCAGTTCATCAGGCTGCACTCCATTTCCGAGATAGATCGTTTTCAAAAGCTGTTGTAAGAAGAATTTCATTGGTTCTTTTGCTTTTTGTCTATTACGATTTTTAAAGTGTAACGCAATTTCCTTTGACTTCTCATTCCACTCT
>NZ_JAAGVZ010000013.1 GCF_010882125.1 Peribacillus alkalitolerans
TAAAGGAGCAGCAGGAGTCGATGCGAAAGATATAGAAGCTACTCGCCTATATTTAAAGGAAAATGGTGCACAGATTATCCAACTGATTAAAGAAGGTAAGTATAAACCTCAACCAGTAAGAAGGGTGGAAATTCCTAAACCAAACGGGGGAACTAGAAACCTTGGAATACCTACTATCACGGATAGAATCCTTCAGCAAGCCGTAGTACAGAAACTTACACCCATATTTGAACCGCAATTTAGCCCATATAGCTACGGTTTTAGACCGAACAAAAGTGCACATCAAGCGATTGAACAGGCTAGAAAATATATCGAAGACGGCTACAACTTCGTCGTAGATATTGATTTAGAAAAGTTCTTTGACCGAGTTCAGCATGACAAATTAATGTCTCTTGTATCAAAATCCATCTCAGACAAACCCACTCTAAAACTGATTCGCCGATACCTTCAAGCTGGAATCATGGAGAACGGTATAGTCACAGTAAATCGTGAAGGAACACCGCAAGGTGGTCCACTTAGTCCGTTATTAAGTAATATCATTCTAAACGAACTAGATCAAGAACTTGAAAAGAGAGGTCACCGATTTGTCAGATACGCAGATGATGCAAACATCTATGTGAAAAGTCTTAAGGCTGGAGAAAGGGTTAAACACGGGGTCTCAGATTTCATTGAGAAGAAATTGAAGCTCAAGGTGAATGGGGAGAAAAGTGCGGTGGGAAAGCCGATAGCACGAATATTCTTAGGAGTGAGTTTCTATGGAAAGAAAACAAGAGTATTTGTGCCAAGGAAGACCAAGAAGAGATTCGAGGATAAGCTAAAGAAGCTGACCAATCGTAACTGGGGAGTAAGTATGGAGTATCGTATCTTAAAGATAAATCAACTCATCCAAGGATGGGGGAATTATTTTAAAGTCGGAGACATGAAGGGTTATGCCTTAAAGTGTGATAAACATACGAGGCGTAGGTTGAGAGCGTGCCGATGGAAAGAATGGAAGAAGGTAAGCACCAAATACAGAAACCTAAAGAAATTAGGAATTTCAAAAGAAGAGGCATGGAAAAACGCCAATACCAGAAAAGGATATTGGCGAATGTCTAATAGTAAAACATTAGATAAAGCCATGAACAATAAATACTGGATTAATTTAGGATTAAAATCGTTGTCTTTAGTAATTACATAAACTTTCGAACCGCCGTATACCGAACGGTACGTACGGTGGTGTGAGAGGTCGGCACGGTAACGTGCCTCCTACTCGATTATGTTGAAAAAATATTTTCAATTAATAAGGTGTATACCCTTGTTGCGGGTACGGATAAGGGTAGGGAAATGGATAAGGCATTGGGTAAGGATAAGCAGGGGTAGAAGTTGAACCTGCTGCTGCACCTGCAAGGCCTCCTAGCAGTAATCCTCCAGCAAAACCTCCAACATAGGGATATCCGTGACCTCCAACGACAGTTGGACCATAATGATTGAACTGATCATGGTGCACTGGATTGAAGGGACCTGGGTTCTAGCCGTGTGGATTCGGGTTGAAATTCCCACCACCATGGCCAGGGAAAGCTCCACCACCAAAACCGCCGTAAACACCTACATTTGGACGTCTTTGATACATGGTATCACTCCTTTACTTACCTACTTTATGTAAGAAAAGGGAAATGGGTGTTTTTAAGAAGATTAATTTGTTAGCTGGGAGGATTCCTCAACAATTTTCAAAAGAGTATTTTTGATATTGGTTGATTCGTATAATCCTCCATAAATATCTGTCAATGTATTTTTTGTGAAGTTTTCTTCCTATTAAGAATTTGATATGTTTAATAAGTAAATAAATTCTGAAGGGGCAATTGATGGTGACCGAGAGATTATATTATGAAAATCAATATTTAGTGAACTTTTCCACTTCTATAAAAAAACAGGCACAGGATCATAATGGAAAATGGTATGTCGTTTTGAATGAAACGGCATTTTATCCAACGGGTGGTGGCCAGCCTCATGACATAGGGGAAATAGCAGGCAATGAAGTCGTAGATGTGGAGGAAGTAGAAGGAGAAATTAGGCACTTCTTACACTCGCCGTTATCAGTAATATCTGAAGATGTCAGTTGCTCTATCGATTGGAATCGAAGGTTTGATCATATGCAACAACATGCAGGCCAACATATCTTGTCGGCGGCGTTTGAGGAAATATACGGTTACCGGACGACTAGCTTCCATTTAGGAAATGAAATTTGTACGATAGATTTAGATATACCTCAACTAAATGTCCATGAGGCCGGTCATGTTGAGGTTTATATAAATGAAGTTATCATAAAAAACCTACCCATTGAAACTAAATGGGTTACGGAAGAAGAGGCAATGTCATTCCCGCTTAGGAAGACATTATCTGTCACGGATGAAATTCGTTTAGTCATCATTCCTGATTTTGATTACAATGGCTGTGGTGGAACACACCCTGATTCCACTGGTCAGGTACAGGCTATTAAAATCCTGGAATGGGAAAAACAGAAAAATGGAATAAGACTTACTTTCGTTTGTGGACGACGAGTATTAAATCAGCTACAACTCAAACATGATACAATCACAAAAATGAAACCTGTACTGAATGCTTCAGAGGAAAAGTTACTAGAAGCAGTAAACAGTTTAAAAGAAAGAGAAAAGTCATTGGATAAGGAACATCAGGCCACCCTTGTAATGTTAATGGAATACGAGGCACAACAATTTATCAATAATGCTAGTCCTTTTGGTAGTGAAAACTGGAAAATGATTGCAGAAAGCTTTGAAGGTAAGACGATGCAGGATCTTCAAAAATTGGCCAAAACCATGTTATCTAAAACTAATGAATCCATGGTTATCAGTCTAGTTTCCAAATATGAAGGAAAGCTTCAAGTGGTAGTTGGTCGAACGGGTGATGTAACGGTCAGTATGAAAACCTGGGTCAATTTATTCCTCCCAGAGATTGACGGACGTGGTGGAGGGAACGATACCTTTGCGCAAGGTGGGGGAGAATCCAGTATGTCAGCCTCCGATTTATTGGCTCTTGCATTAGGGAAATTAGAGAAAGAACTTACATATTAACAATTGAGTAAAAAAATTGTATGATATTAGGTATGCAATAAACCAAGTTTACATAAGGTAAAGGAGCGAAAATTCATGGAAAAGGTTTTAGTTTTTGGTCATAAAAAACCAGACACAGATTCAATCTGTTCTGCTATAGCTTACGCAGACTTAAAAAATAAATTAGGGATGGATGCAGAGCCAATCCGTTTAGGAGAGGTAAGTGCAGAAACTCAATTCGCTTTGGATACATTTAAAGCTGAGGTTCCACGCTTAGTGGAAGCAGTGGCAAGCGAAGCGAAACAAGTAATTCTTGTAGACCATAATGAACGTCAACAAAGTGCGGATGATATTGATCAAGTGAAGATTATTGAAGTAATTGATCACCACCGCGTAGCAAACTTTGAAACAAGCGATCCATTATATTTCCGCGTTGAACCGGTAGGTTGTACAGCGACGATTCTAAACAAAATGTACAAGGAAAATAATGTCGAGATTTCTAGTGGAGTGGCTGGATTAATGCTTTCTGCCATTATTTCAGATTCCCTTCTATTCAAATCTCCGACATGTACAGAAGAAGATGTAAAAGCTGCTCAGGAATTAGCTTCGATTGCAGGTGTGAATGCTGATGAATACGGTTTGGAAATGCTAAAAGCAGGAGCTAGCCTAGGAGACAAAACAGCTGATCAATTGATTGCGATTGATTCAAAAGAATTCCCAATGGGAAATAGCAAAGTTGAAATTGCACAAGTCAATGCGATTGATGTATCAGAAGTAATGGCTAGACAAGCTGAGCTTGAATCTGCAATCAACGAAGTTATTGAATCAAAAGGATTGGATCTTTTCGTATTAGCTGTGACTGACATCCTAAATAGCGACTCAACCGTCCTAGCACTAGGCAAAGAAACTTGGGCAGTTGAAAAAGCATATAACGTAAAACTAGATGGCAATAAAGCTGTATTACCAGGAGTAGTATCTCGTAAGAAACAAATCGTGCCTATCTTGACTGATACTTTTACAAATAAATAATCAATTAGCAGAAGCCTCATTAGTTGGAGGCTTCTTTTTTTATGCTAAAGAAGTACTATGGTGTTGTTTGTCCAGCCACTTCTGCATCAATCATATTGCTCATTAAGGTTTAAACTATATACTCTACCTTTTTTAGTCCCTGAAAATGGGAGATTTAGAGAAGATAGAAGCCTAGTAGCTGAAGACGGTGATTCAAGTACCAAGTACTCTCTTGCTTGGATGTTCGTGATGGTGTTACCAATCAAAAGCATGTAATCATTTAAGGCTGTAAGTGAGCGAACCCTTACACTTTGGACAAAACCAAACTCCATGTTGCCTAATGAGAGGAAGATAGCTACATTCAGGACAATAGATACCTTTTAAAATGTCTCTATGGTTAATTTGGTATTGTTCGAGAATGGAGGTTTCACCTTCAATATTGTGTTTCGTGAGTAGGCGAATAATCTTCTTTATTTCTTTTTCTGAAATGATGGGAATAGGGTTGGACTTTTCAAATTGTTTGATTTTGGAGGGTAATAAATCGCGATGAATGACTTTTTCTGCTATGGAATGGTTATCAGGGGAAGTACGAATGAATGTTCTTGGATTACTAATGAGGACTAAGGAATAGATGGGAATGTGGGGAAAGCCTTTTAATGTGAACCACTTTTTAAGTTGAAATTCATGCCGTTTAAGTCTTTTATGATCATTTTATCACTCCAATCTAGATTTTAATGTTAATTTCTACATAAACAGCTAAAATCCTTTATGTTGATTAGTAGATTTTTAGGTTAGGGAAACGTTAATTTTCGAAACTGAAAGATTTAAAATCGAAACTGAAAAAATAACTTCGAAACCAGGGAAAATAAAATCGATATGGCCAAAATAAAATCGAAAATCATAATATATCGATTATTCGACAAAATACCATCCCCATAAAGATAATGCGCTCGAGTGCTTACTACATCTACATAAGTATCTTTCAAAGTTCAGTAAATAAATTAAAAGTTTATATAGAAAATTGCAACAATTGTAAGGTATAATTTATACTTATGATAATTATAACCATTATTTTACATAAGCGGGTGAACGAATGCGGAAAATTTATCCTATCGGATTAAAAATAACCTCAATCATTCTTCAATTTTTGGTTGGGATTGCAATCATAATATTAGTTACCGGATTACCCATTTTATTTGATAGTCTTGGATTCCACGTAAAAGAATACCTTCAATACACAAAATTATTAACAATGAAACTAATATTCTTTGATAATGCAACATACTGGGAACATACTGAATTATTTCCTATCTTTTGGGTGAAATATAAAGAAACAGCGATTTTTATAGGATCTTCACTCTTGATTGGATTACTATTTTCTATTTTCGTAGTTATTATTTGCTATACATTCTTCTTTAGAAAGGTAGATTCATTTTTAAGGAAATTAGTAATTTTCGAATCCATTCCAGATATATTGATTATTTCTGGTTTACAACTGGGAGTCATTTTAATTTATAAAAACTATGGTGTAAAGCTTACTCAAGTCATATCCATGGGGTCTGAGAGGAGTATTGTTTTACCATTAATTTCACTTAGTATTCCAGCAAGCTTTTATTTCATAAAAATTATTTTACTTTCTATCAAAAACGAATTTGAGAAAAATTATGTCTTATTAGCACAAAGTACTGGCACAACACATCTTTCTATTCTAGTAAAACACATCACAAGAAATATTATTGACGAAATATGGATTAATTCGAAAACGCTTATTTGGATTTTGTTATCTTCTATGGTGGTCGTGGAATATTTGTTTAATATCCAAGGTGTTGCCATGTTTATTCTTACTTTTGAAGCGCCAGAATTATTTGTCATCGTTGCATTATCAATTTTTGTTCCATTTTTTATTGCGTATAAACTGTACGAGCTCATTACTCCTCAGATTATGAAAGGAGAAAGAGAATGAAATCTTATCTTTTAAAAGATTGGAAGTTTATGATTAGTACCATATTCTTTGTAGGGCTTTTTCTATGGAGTATTGGTTATGGTGTTTTTTTTGACAATAAAATCAAACTTACACTTTTGGAAATGAACGAGAAAGCGGAAGTGTTATCAGTACCACCTTATTCACCATTAGAAAAGTTGCCATTTGGTACTGATATATTAGGATATGATATGCTTCAGACGGTAATAGTAGGGGCAAAGTATACACTTTCTGTTGGATTAATAATAGCAATATTGCGCGTTGCAATGAGTTTTCTCATCGGATCTACTGTTTCTTCCTATATACCTAGAGCAATGCCCTTCATGAGATGGATTTCGGAACCTTTTTCTATTGTCCCTCAAACTTTGATAGCATTTTTTATTTTGTTCAACGTTTTGTGGATGAAAAGGACTGGATTCGAGCATCCTTTTTGGGAGCGAGCTTTATTTGAAATATTAGTCTTATCCTTTTTAGCCGTACCGACTTTAAGTTTACAGTTTACTAGTCAGATGAAGAAACTGTGGAGTCAGGAATACATAGAGAGTGCCCTTATATTAGGTGGGTCTAAATGGCATATTTTTTGGAAGCACATTTTACCTAATATGACAGATAAAATATTTTTATTATTTATTCAACAATTTATTCAGGCATTAATTATCCTAGCACATTTGGGAACCCTTAAATTATTTTTTGGAGGAACCTTTATAGATTATGAATCAGGTCAGCCACCAAAATCTATTTCCATGGAATGGTCTGGTATCATTGGTGATTCTTATCGATATTTAAGAGCATACCCATGGATTCCGTTAACACCTATCTTCTTTTTTGCCATAAGTATTCTATCTTTATCTACTATATTAGAATCCTTGAAAAAAGCATTCCGATTAAAGGATGAAGGTAAAATTTAGCGTAATTAGATAATTTTTCCTAAAATACAGGGCCATTTGACCCTGTATTTTTCTTAGGTAATACCAGGTCTTCTTCTAATACAATTGGTTATCCAGGCGCACTTACAAATGTAATCGCAGTAGCCGCATTAGAAAACGTCCAGGAAAATGGGACGTATAGAGTAGCAAACTTTTCATCTAGAGGTAATCCATTAACAGATGGGGACTATTACATTCAAGAAAAAGACGTTGAGGTATTAGCGCCAGGTGCAGCCATTGAATCCACCTGGATGAATGGAGGCTATAACACCATAAGCGGAACTCGATGGCCTCTCCTCATATTTCTGGACTTGCTGCAAAAATTTGGTCTGCAAATAAATCATTGAGTTCTGCTCAAGTTCGTGCAGAATTACAAAATAGAGCAAAGAGTAATGATATTAATGGAGAAACAGGGCAGCTACAGGGGATGATTATGCATCTGGCTTTGGATTCCCGACAGTAAAAAAATGTAATAATAGGGCCTATTATCACTTATCGATAATAGGTCTTTTGCTGTTCTCTATTATTTTTTATCGAAGAAGGATATTGATAGAGATATCCCGAAAAACATACCAATAACTATAAAAGGGTGGGCGGTACATGGAAAAGAAAATACTTTGGAGCATGGCGATGGTGTTACTACTTTTCATTACCGTCAAACCTACGACTATTGGAAAACAAGAAATACAAGTTGAAGCAGAGCCTGTCAAGGATCCATTAAATGAGAAAATTGAAAATGTATTGAAGAATCCAATCCTTGAAGGTGCATTGACTTCTGTCAGTATAAGATCTGCCAGTACAGGTGATTTAGTTTACTCGAAACTGGGAGATGTCAATTTAAGGCCGGCATCCAACCTGAAATTATATACTGCAGCAGCAGCGCTTGAAGTATTAGGAGAGGATTATAAATTTTCAACAGAAGTTTGGACGGATGGTAAAATAATAGGTAATGTTTTACAAGGAGATTTATACGTAAAAGGAAAAGGAGATCCAACCTTACTGAAAGAAGATATAGCAGAACTAGTTACCCAATTGAAAAAGCAGGGTGTGTCCATCATAAAAGGTAATTTAATAGGGGATGACACATGGTATGATTCTGAGCGTTATTCAAAAGACCTTTCATGGAGCGATGAAGGAGAATATTATGGTGCGGCGGTATCAGCATTAACGATGTCTCCAAATAAAGATTATGATACCGGTACAATCATGGTGGATCTTAAACCTTCGACTAGTATAGGGAAGCCTGCCAGTATTAAAATAACTCCATTAACTAATCTTGTATCTATAAAGAATGAAACCGAAACTGTAAAAAAAGGTGAGAAAAAAGAGATTGATATTAATAGAGACCATGATTCGAATTCTATAAAAATAAAGGGGAAAATACCTGTTAAATCATCCCCTTCAAGATCATGGATTGCGGTTACCGAACCAACAGAGCTTGTCATCGATCAATTTAAGAAAGCACTTCTTGAACAAGGCCTTCTTTTTATTGGAGATACAAGCTATAGGTCAACTCCTTCTAATGCAACTTTATTATCAAAACAACAATCGATGCCTTTGTCAGAAATTTTAGTACCAATGATGAAGTTAAGCAATAATGGACTTGCAGAGGTTCTTGTCAAGGAAATGGGAAAAATTCAAAAAGGTGAGGGCAGCTGGGAAAAGGGATTGAAGTATTAGAAGAAACACTTAAAAGTTTTGGAGTCGATCCTGAAAAACGATTAATTCGTGATGGGTCTGGAATTTCACATGTGAATCTTGTAACAGCAAATACATTATCACAATTTTTGGTATCTATTCAAAATGAATCTTGGTTTCCTAGTTTTGAAAATTCTCTTCCTGTCTCTGGAAATCCTGAAAGGATGATAGGCGGCACATTACGAAAAAGAATGAAGGCTGAACCTGCAAAAGGAAATGTGAAGGCAAAAACGGGGACCATTACTTCAGTATCGGCACTTTCAGGTTATGCAGATAACTCCAATGGGGAAAAGTACGTATTTTCAATCCTTATCAATAACGTCAAAGATGAAGAAAAAGTCACAATCATCCAAGATGAGATCGCTACTCTACTAGTTAACCCATAAAGGTGTTTTGGTTTTTATTTAATCGACTATGTTAATGTTGAATATGATTTGGCACTATGTTGATTGGGACGGAAGGCTCGAGATCCACGCAAATGCATTCGCATTTCCTTATTGCGGTGTTTATTCGAGGAGTTGTTGCAATTTCCTGGAGGAAAAGCGGGTCATGGGAGACCCCAAAGTCTCGCAAACCGAAGAGGCCCCCGGAGCGACCGCGGACAGGATTTGCATCACGCTGCAATCAACAGGCTAGTTTAGCAGAGCCATTAATTAGAAAATGAATTGCTCAATTTCGAAAAATGTTGAATAATGTATATCATATGTCATGATAGGAATTTCTCATAAACTATTATGAAGGGAGTGTAATATGAAAAAACGTGCATTAAAGTGGGCAGTGGCTTGCTTATTTTTTCTAGTTTGTATAAACCTACTTGGATTTGTCTCGATCAAGTTAGTAAATGAAAATACAAGCGAAGAAAATAGATATATCAAAATAAAAAATGTGACCATCGTCATCCAAAATGACGGTAATTACGATGATGCTCTTTTGGATGAAATCGAAAAGTACATCAAAACCGCGACAGAAGACGTTTTAGGGGCGATGAAGTCTTCTATTGCACCGAAAGAAAAGGCTACTATAGTCCTGAATAGCAGTAAAGCAGTACAGTATGTACCGCCAAGTTATGTTTCTATGTATTTATATGATCCAGACCAAATGTATTTAGAAGACTGGAATTTCCATGAAATGATGATTTATAGTTTGTATCCTAAAATCAAGATGCGACCTTTTACTACGATTGGTCTAGGAAACTATCTTCATTATTTGCCTAATGAAGGCATTCAATACACAGCTCATGATATGTGGATTATACATAAAAAGCATTTTAAAACTCCTGAATTCAATGAACTTATGACAAAAGATTGGTTTTTTTATGCCATAATCCGTGGGAATGAAGACAGGGAGATTTACACAAAGAATCAAGCATCATATTGGAAAATCGCATCATTTAGTCTCTACTTAATAGAGCATTATGGACCTAAAAAATATCTCCAGTTATTCAATCATCATACTGCCGAACTCAATATGGAAGCGGTATATGGTAAAACACTACATAATCTCCAAAAAGAGTGGGACCGTTATACAATTGAAATTGAAACAACATGGCCAAAGAAATATGAAAATGATTTAGAAATGCACATCCAAAATTTATATGAATAGACGGTATTTCCTATGTTAACAGATCATTTGACAAAGCCAATCTCTCCCAAACTTTTTCTTGGCATGTTCCTAATTACCATCGGGGCGGAGATTACATTATATTTAAATCGGTATAGTTATTTCTTCAGTACAATTTATGATGCAATAATGATCGTAGCTTTTTTTATTGGAATTAAACTGAATGATAGACTAAATTTGGAGGGAAATAAATCATCTTTTTCTGAGAAATTATTTCTTTTTTTTATGGTATCATCGATTTTTATTACAGGTAGCATTCTATCAGATCTGTATACCTCTAATTTATTCAAAGACTTCAATAATAGTTATATAGACTATGTGGAGAGCTATTCAGACTCCATTTCTATTATGGAGGATTCAGGATTGGAAAAATATCCTGGTGCAGAATCTGCTTCCATATTCGATACAATCGATTTAATTGGGTATGACTTATATACAGACCTTTTAGCAGGTTTAGAGGAAGTATGGAGGCTATCTTATATTATTTTTATTCTTTTATTGTGCAAATTTTTCTTCCCAATCCAATGGAATAGTGGCAAAAGGGATCGATTCTTGCTTACATCAGTGTTTATGACCTCGATATTATTTGGAATGGGGCACGCCCTCTCCAGTGAAACAGACTGGCAAATTACCATCGGGACCGTCGTCACATATTCAAATATGGGATTATTGTTCGCCTTACTTTTATTATGGTCTAGAAGCTTGTGGACTTGTGTGATTGTTCACTCGTTATATGATGTTACGGCCACCTTATCCTACCATTATGTGGAATATGCAGTTTTATATTATTTATTACTATCGATACTCGGAATGATAGTAATTTCTGTAATTAAAAGATTAAAAGATAAAAATCAAGTTCCAACTGTAACCAAAGATGTATAGTAGTTTTATTAAAAAAGGGCGACTCGAACCGGTAATAACGGTCATTCGAGTCACCCTTTTTTATTTCTTTTTAATGGAATACACAATAAAACCAAAAACAGTTCCAAAAGTGATTAACAATAGTATCGGCAAAAACCAGCTACCTAATCCAACGGCCGATCCTTCAATTACTTGAATGATTTTCCATTGAATATATGAGAATAAAAAAATCATCCCATTTTTTAATGAATTTACTAAAAGTCTTCCAATTTTATATTGATTCTCAATATTTTCAGGTGTAAGATTCATATAGTTATAGGTGTGCGGAAATCGTTCGAGTATACTCAACCCAACCCAAATTAGCATGCCAATAGCTGTCAGGATCCAAATGGTATGTTTTGAGCCCCAATCATCTGGTTTTCCATTCGCGCCAAAATGCGTCGGGATTATGTCAGGGAATCCCATCCAATGTTGGGCAACATAAACAGCACTTCCAAGAAATGCGATGATGCCAAGACCATCAAACAGCATTTCGATTTTGGTTTTAGGTATTTTAAGTACAGGCTTCTCCAATTTATGAACACCTCCATATTATGTTTTTATTAATATTATAAACGTATTGGGATAATTTTTGGGAAAATTTTCATTTTTTGTTAATGATTTATCAGTGGAAATGGATGATGACAGTGGAAAAAATTACAACCGTACTATTCGATTTAGATGGGACATTATTAGATAGAGAGCTTTCAATCATGAGTTTCATAAAAAATCAGTATGAAAGACTACATACCTTGTTTCCCTATGTGTCAAAAACGGAATACATAAAAACCTTCTTGGAATTGGATTGCAATGGTTTAGTGTGGAAAGACGTGGTTTATGCTGAAATGATCAAAAAATTCGAGATAAATGTTTCTGTTGAATTTTTACTAACTGACTACATAGCGGAGTTCAAAAACCATTGTATCGCTTTTTCGCATTTACAACCTATGATCGAACAATTGAAAAAGAATTCAATTCGTGTAGGCATCATTACTAACGGGAGGGAGCAGTTTCAAAAAAGCTCCATACGTGCTTTAGGAATAGAAAATGATATAGAAACGATTGTCATCTCGGAGGCGGTTGGTATGAAAAAGCCTGACCTTGCCATCTTTGAATGGGCATTGAAGGAAATGAATGTATCTGCTGAAGAATGTTTATATGTAGGAGATCACCCACTTCATGACATTTTCGCAGCAAAAAGTGCAGGGATGAAAACTGCTTGGAAAATCAATGGGTTGTGGGAATACGCAGAAGCGGATTATTGGATTCATGATTTAATGGAAATTCCCGAATTACTCGAATCAAAGAATCGGGTATCAATTTAATATTTTACAGTAAAAAGAATACGAATGAACTAGGTCCTCAGTTCATTCGTATTCTTTATTTAGAATGGCAAAACAATTCCGATACTATCTAATCCTTCTCCAATAATTCATCATCAATATTTTCTTTAAAAGCAAAGGATAACAATAAGGATACTAATATACCCCCTCCAATCAAATTACCAATAGAAGCAGGAATCATATTACGGAAGATGAATTCATACCAACTGAATTCAAATCCTTCAAGCACTGAAATACTGAAATACCCCATATTGGCCACTGCGTGCTGGAAATTCCCAGCTTCAAATATGATGACGGGCAGGAAGATTCCAAGTATTTTACCAGCTACATCACGGGCTGCAGTTGCTAGAACTGCTGCAATGCCAATTAACCAATTTGCAAGGATTCCTGAGAATAATTCCTGCACCCATCCCCAAGTTCCTCGATTATAAAATTGTGTTTTCTTTTCCATGAAATACAAGAGGCTTTTGTAAAAGGAAGCATCCAATGATCCTGATAGGTTTACGAGAAAACCTACAAATAATGCCCCAAGGAAATTCCCTATATAACAAACAGCCCAGAATTGTAAGATTTGTTTTGTTAACCTAAATTTATTGTGGAGGATATAGCTAGGCAAAAGAACGTTTATTTCAGTAAACAAAATCGACCCAGATAAAAAAATCATGGCGTAACCAGAGCCAAATCCAATTCCAGCCAATACATTAAAGTATCCAGCTGTTTTTACTTCTAAAGATAATAGGACTGAAGCCAAAGCTCCAATAGCAATAAACGAGCCTGCCATTAATGATAGGATAAACTGCGCAAGAATCGTCTTGTTTTGGGAATTCTCTCCTTCTTTTATAAAGGACTCAACGATTTGTTCTGGGAAGTAATATTGGCGTAGAGTAAAACTATTTTGGATAGGTTTTAGCTTTTTATCACTCAATGGCTCGCACTCCATTTTTAATCTTGTTTTCCCTAAAACAGATTTAATAAACAGAGACTCAAAAAGAGTGAATCTACTTTGTAAAAAATAATTGAGAATATCAGACATAAAATGTTACACTAAAAAACAATATTCTTAAGGAGGCAAGCTATGAGAGATGTGACTTTACAACAAATAATCAATCATCATATCGCCCAAAAATACTTAAATCGTTCTGGGCTAGCGCACGCCATTGCTGTATCATATCATGCATTTAAGCTTGCCAAACGACATGGAATAGACGTAGATTGTGCAGCAAAGGCAGGTCTACTTCATGATATCGGCCATTTCACATGGTATAAAAACGGGAAATGGGATTATGAGCTATACAAGAAAAATGATATTCACCCAATAAAGGGAGCAGAGAGAGCCCATAAGTTATTGATAAGGCTTGGTGAAAATCCAGTAAAGGCAAGAACCATCTCTTTAGCAATCCTGTTTCATACAAATTCATTTTTACCATCAAATGATATTAAAAGGACTCCTTTACAACAAATTGTTAAATTAGCGGATGAAAAAGATGAAGAAGAGGGAGGAAAACATCATTATAGAAAAATATCCAACGAAAGGGCCGCTTCTAGTTTAGGCAGATTGGATCAATGGATTGATGAGTTTTATAATTGAGAAAAATTCAAAAAAATATTTTGAATTTTTTGTAAATATACTTGATACCTTCTTGTTATAGGAGTAAAATAACTCTAATTCATTACCACTTTACAACATCACCCTTTAAAAGTATAGGGAACAAGGAGCCATGTCTATGTATGACCATTCGATCTTAATAACTGAAAATCCTACAAAAAAACCAAAACCTTCTCATGAAAACCTGGTCTTCGGTAGAACATTCACAGACCATATGTTTATGATGGATTATACTGAAGGAATTGGTTGGCATGATCCACGGATCGTTCCTTATCAACCGATAACATTAGAACCGTCTTCAATGGCATTCCATTATGGGCAGACTGTATTTGAAGGCCTAAAAGCATATCGGAATAAAGAAGGAAGAGTTTTGTTATTTAGACCAGAACAAAACATGAAGCGGTTGAATTTATCTAATGAAAGATTATGTATTCCGGCAATTGATGAGGAATTTGCCCTCTTTGCTTTAAAAAAGCTGATTGATTTAGAAAAGGAATGGATTCCTACGGCTGAGGGTACTTCTCTTTACATACGTCCATTCATTATTGCAACCGAGCCGTTTTTAGGAGTTTCACCTTCGAAACATTACCAGTTCATTATCATTTTGTCCCCAGTAGGTGCTTACTATAAAGAAGGCATTAATCCGGTAAAAATTGCAGTGGAAGAAGAGTTTGTCCGATCAGTAAAGGGTGGGACAGGGACTGCTAAAACAGGTGGGAATTATTCTGCAAGCTTAAAGGCCCAGGAAGTTGCAACAAAAAAAGGATGTGCACAAGTCCTATGGTTAGATGGTCTGGAGAAGAAGTATATTGAAGAAGTGGGAAGTATGAATGTATTCTTCAAAATTAATGGAGAAATCATCACTCCTGCACTTAACGGTAGCATTTTGGCGGGAGTCACACGATCTTCCATCATCGATTTATTAGAACATTGGGGAATTCCTGTTACAGAGAAAAAGATTTCAATGGAAGAAATCAAGGAAGCCTATTCAAATGGATTGCTTGAAGAAGCATTTGGAACTGGGACAGCGGCAGTCATTTCTCCAATCGGAAGTTTCCATTGGCAAGACCACGATATGATCATAAACAATGGTGAGACAGGAAAATTATCAAGAAAGTTGTTTGAGACACTAACTGGACTCCAAACCGGTAAATTGGAAGACACATTTGGTTGGGTAAGTGAAGTAAATGTTTTACAACGATCATAATGTTAAGAAAGGTAAGAGGAGATTTATGCTCCTCTTACTTTTTTTGCTGCACCTTTACTTAGAAAAATTGGTAACAGAGAATGATCCACAAAGGAAAGTATGAGTTTAACTACGCTTCTGCCATCTCTAATGCTCTCCAATCGACGAATTTTCTAACTTTTTTTCCCTCTTCATATAAAACGTCAGTGGCTGATCACTTCCTGTCATAAGCTTATAAATATATGAGGAGGTTAATTCATACCCACTTTCAATCTTTTCAACTAGATGATTCGTTCTTTCAAAAAGAATAGATCGGAAATCATTCAATTGCATCATTATACGTTGGACCAATGCTTCTTGTTGATCTAGCCTTACCAGTACTTCTTTTGTGCCAACTTCTGATTGACCTAGCCTTACTAGTACTTCTTTTGTGCCAACTTCTTGTTGATCTAACCTTACTAGTACTTCTTTTGTGCTAACTTCTTGTTGATCCAACCTTTCAAGTACTTCTTTTGTCCGAATTTCCTGTTGATCCAGCTTTGCCGTCATTTCCTTTTGCTGTTCATTTAGTTCTCTATGCTCTACCTGTACTTCATCGAACTTCTCAGCAATTTCAAGAGTTGCTTGACTCTGTACCTTAAGCTGCTCAATCATTGCTTGCTTCATGCTTTCTTCCTTAGCGACTAGTTCTTTCAATGCCTCTGTTTTTTCATCTATTGCTTTCATCCAAGTGATCATCATTTCGGCAAATTCATTTTGTGATTTCCCACTCTGCTTTAAATCAATCAATTGGTTTGAAATATCATTCCAATTAGTAGTTTGTTCTTGCTCAATTTTGTCAAAGGAACGCGAAAAAGTTTGCATGATGTCTTGGACAGAATGATTGAATAATTCTTGTTCTTTCAGTAACTCTTGCAAATAATTCTTTCTGTCTTCCATTTGATTAGATGTTTTTATCTCTCCTGAGAATTTATAAACGTCTAAATTACGATTAATGAAAAGTCCCATGTTTTCACCTCCCCATAAGGAATTGATATATACTATGCTAATAGACAACATATTGGGAAA
This sequence comes from Peribacillus alkalitolerans, assembly GCF_010882125.1. GTDB lineage: Bacteria > Bacillota > Bacilli > Bacillales > DSM-1321 > Bacillus_BN > Bacillus_BN alkalitolerans. Next base: position 16,384 of record NZ_JAAGVZ010000013.1, read on the forward strand.
ATTTCGCAAATTTATGCTTGTTGCTTGATTACTAATGTCATATAGTATGGTGAAAAGGCTTATCAGGAGGCAATCATGGTGGAACCAATCATGAGCATTGAAATCCCAGATCCCATTAAGAAATTTTTTATAGAAATTCAAAGACTAGAATTCCCACGCCAAGGGTGGGCATCAGATGTAGCCATTGTTTATTCGAAAAAGGGTACGTTTGCGTTAAAGAGAACAAAGAAAGAAAAATACAATCTTTGGCTTAAAAAAGAAATTGAAGTAATGAACGAGCTCGCTCTCCATACTGACCTTCCCATTCCTAAGGTTTTCTTATCACATATAGATGATGAGCAGGTTTGGGCAGTATTGGAGTACTTCGAAGGAATAACTTTGCGAGAAGCACTAATGCGTACAAAGAACAAGGAAGTGAGACGGAACCTGATTTTCGAATTTGGGGCAACACTCAACAGAATCCATTCAGTAACCTGTCCCCCTGCATTAATCACTCCTTCCGATTGGCTGGAAGCTAAGCTTAATGAAGCAAAATATAACTTGATCACATATGGTACTGAAGGAACACTTGAATTATTGGATAAACTGATTAAACATAGGCCAGAACCAATTCAGCCATGTCTGATTCATGGAGACTTCACAATCGATAATGTTCTAGTGGTAGACCAAAAAATCGTGGCTATCATTGATTGGAGCGGTGGAGGATATGGTGACCCGCGTTATGATGTAAGCCTTTCTGTCCGACAAAAAGAAGGAATCTTTGACCACAAGAATGATAGTGTTATTTTTTATGAAGGATATGGAGAAAAACTAATTACGGAAGAAGAATATGATTACTTCGAAAATGGTCTTTATAACTTTTTCTAAAAATTTTTTCTCACCCGTATCTAATTCCTCTCTGTTTTCGTTTAAATAGCAGAGGGATGAAAAAGGAGTGATGGTAGATGGCTGGCAAAGCTATTCACCTACAAGTAATTAGTAACAAGGTAGAAATTGACGAGGAAACGAAATGGGATCCATATTTTTCGCGCATAAAGCAGTATTGTAGGTTTCTAACACAGAGCGTTTGGGATGGGGATGACCTTGCCCAAGAAACCTTAATTAAAGCATTGAACTCTTATCCTGAATCATCGGTCTGTCATTCTTTATTGCAAAAAATCGCCTATAATACTTGGATTGATATCACGAGGAAAAAGGCTAGGCAACAGGAAGAGCAATTGACCGATCAATTACAGGACAAAACTTGGAATACACAAACTCAAGGAAATGAAGTGGTGGAGCATTTATTGGAAATATTGACTCCAAAGCAAGCGGTCGTTCTTGTATTAAAGGAAGCGTTTCTCTATAAAATCAAGGAAATTGCCGAAATCCTAAATACAACTGAAATGGCTGTCAAATCTACCCTCCATAGGGCTAAACAAAGACTTCACTCCCATGGAAACGATTCGCTCACATCATCGAAGAAAGTCCATTTCATGAACGAAGAGGAGGAAAGGAAAATTAAAGAATTGTTCCTATCAGCCATCTCCTCCGATGATCCATCGGTGTTATTAATCGCCATTCCGTTGTTCCCAAGTTTATCGAGCCTTGCTACGGAACCAGTCCAAAACAAAAACAAGTTTACTTCCTTCTCATCTCTCTATTTGGCTGCATAGCCGCGAATTATGAAGGAGGACAAAACAATGAGCACGATTCCTTATGTGATTGAACAAAGCAGTCGCGGAGAGCGTTCTTACGATATTTATTCAAGATTATTGAAAGACCGGATTATCATGATTGGAGATGAAATCAACGATCATATCGCAAATAGCGTAGTGGCACAGCTCCTATTCCTTGAAGCGGATAATCCTGATAAAGATATATCCATCTACATCAATAGCCCTGGTGGTTCGATTTCAGCAGGATTTGCCATCTTTGATACGATGCAATACATTAAACCTGATGTAAGGACAATTTGTACCGGGATGGCAGCATCATTTGGTGCGATGCTATTATTGGCTGGGACAAAAGGAAAAAGATTTGCTCTCCCAAACAGTGAAATCATGATTCACCAGCCTTTGGGAGGTTCAAGAGGGCAAGCGACTGATATCGAGATTTCGGCTAAAAGAATATTAAAACATCGTGAGCTGATCAATGGCATCATTGCTGGTAGGACCGGCCAGCCAATCGAGAAAATCAACCAAGATACTGATCGGGATTACTTTATGACTGCAGAAGAAGCCAAGGAATATGGGATCATCGACGAAATAGTTTATCCTAAAAATAAATAAAGAATTTATCGAAACAGGGTATCTTGTGATACTCTGTTTTTTGTTATCTTACAAACAAATAAATGATAATCTTTAACACAATTATGCTATTTTATTATAGTAGTTGATTATACCGAATAGATAAGAGGAGAAAATATATGAAATTAGTATCTTGGAACGTGAATGGAATTAGGGCATGTGTGGGAAAAGGCTTTCTAGATTATTTCCATGCCATTGATGCAGATATTTTTTGTATTCAAGAATCCAAGTTGCAGGCAGGTCAAATTACACTGGAGCTTGAAGGATACCATCAGTACTGGAATTACGCATTAAAAAAGGGGTATTCAGGGACTGCGGTTTTCACAAAAAAAGAACCCATCTCTGTTAAATATGGAGTTGGATTGGCCGATGAGGAAGCCGAAGGTAGGATATTGACTCTTGAATTTGAAAACTTTTTCTTAGTTAATGTTTATACCCCTAATTCACAAAGAGACCTTGCAAGACTATCCTATCGTCTACAATGGGAAGATGAATTGTTAAACCATTTAGTTGAACTTGAAAGAATTAAACCTGTCATATATTGTGGTGACTTGAATGTGGCACATGCTGAAATGGATTTAAGGAACCCAAAATCAAACATGGGTAATTCAGGATTCACGATAGAAGAAAGAGGGAAAATGACACAACTGCTTTCATCTGGTTTTGTGGATTCGTTCCGATACCTTTATCCAGAAAAGACAGAATCCTATACTTGGTGGTCGTATATGGCTAAAGTAAGGGAAAGAAATATCGGATGGAGAATCGATTATTTCATTGTTTCAAACCGATTAGCTCCTAATATAAAGGATTCACAAATCCATTCGGATGTAATGGGCAGTGATCATTGTCCGGTCGTGCTGGAGATTGAATTGGATTAAAGGAGCTGTAGAACGATCTGAGAATATTTAATAAATCAAGCAAAAAAGACTTGTGATTGCCACAAGTCTTTTTTCTTGAATTCTAGCCAATTATTAATAATTGATAATAGATGAATTAATCAAATTAGGGTCACCAATTACAATGATCGGTTTTTTCTTCGCGTCGAGCCATCTAAGAATGTTTACTACATGTTTCTCACTTACAGCCACACATCCCGCAGTGTATGTGGTTGGACCATTCCATACGTGAAAGAAGATTGCACTTCCTTTTCCATTTACGATCGGTTGGTTATTAAAGCGAATGACAAATGCATATTTATATAAAGGATGGTTTAACCGTTCAAACGATTTCCAACGGGAATAAGGGTTTCCTGTATAATACATCCATTTGTTATAATCCCTAGATGTTGTATCATCCACCCAATAATGAAACTTATTCGTTTGTTTATAGGGCATTTTCATGTTAGTTGGACTTTTGGCCCAACCAAAAGTACTTCCAATTTGATAAGCCCCAACTGGCGTTTTTCCATCACCCTCTGTAGTTTTACCGATTCCATTTTTACCAATCACAGCAGGAATAGGTTGGAAAGAAGCCATCCATTGTCCATTGATTTTCTCGAAACCTTGTACTGTAGCAGTTCTTGAATATGGTTTTGCTTTCACTATAATAACTTGTCCGGTATCTCTTACCTTTGATAATGCATTTCGTAAGTTTGGATCGCTGATTGGTGTTGCGGCACTGGTTGTATTACCGAGACTAATAACAAATGTAAATACCAATGTGAAAATAATGATAAATTTCCTCTTCATGCTTCCCTCCATTTTCGAATGTTACTCTATAATAGTAGGTGAAACAAAACGGCTACATTAAAGGCAAAAGCATTAAATCCATACAGTCATTTCATACTATTTTGTGGAATTTGTACGAGTTAATCCTATCCATCCTTAAAATTACCTAATCCTATTTGATCTAAACTTTTAAATATCCAATTATAAAGAGGGTATTGTTTTAAATAAATGAAAAAAATTTTTAAAGAGTAATTATAAGGTTTCTGTGGAAAATACTCCTATATTAATGAAATAGGAGTGAATTTTTATGGAGCAAACACTTTACGAAAAAGTAGGAGGAGAAGAAGCTATTGCGAAAGTCGTAGACTATTTTTACTCTGAATTAGTTTTGAAAGATGAAACTGTTAATCATTTCTTTAAAAATACTGATATGGAAAAACAACGTCGCCATCAAGCTAAATTTATTAGTTTTGCATTAGGCGGTCCCCATCAATATACAGGGAAATCAATGGCAAAAGCACACGAAGGTATGAATTTACAGCCAGCACATTTTGATGCAATCGCGACTCATCTACATGACTCTCTGGCACATTTTGGAGTTAGTGAAAGGGACATAGATACAGCGTTAACAAAAGTCGCTTCTCTGAGGGATGATATTCTATATAAATAATGCCTAGCTTTCGATGATAAGTAGGATAGGATAAAAAAAAGACTAAGATAGACAAAGTTATTTCTGTCTATCTTAGTCTTTTTTCGCTTATGATGTTGGGCACTTTCCTTTTTGACTCTTCAACAATTGCTGATTATTGCCCGATGCGATTCACAAATTCCCTTACCATTTCTTGAGTCACCTGCTTACGGGAAGGAAGGTTCTCAATTTTCATGGAAAGTTCATTCATTTCCTTTGTAACAGCATTAATTTGGTCGGTCGAAAATGGTTGACCATTTTTACAAAGAGCTGCTGCTTCTTCAATGAAACGTTCACGTTGCTCGTCTAAGTAAGCAAAATGACGGATAATTTCATTCTGGCCATTAACATGCTTGCTGATTGCTTTATGTACACTCATATTGTCTCTCCTAGATTCTTTTTCGACTTTATCATAACAGGATTTTGAGGATAACGTAAGGGTTAATGTGTCACGCTTTTCATTCCATTGGGAAAAATGATATGATAATAACTGATTTTATTTACAAAGGAGATGATTTCCATGACTAAACAAGGATACATACTAATGGAAAACGGCGAGAAAATTGAATTCGAATTATACCCAAATGAAGCACCTGGAACTGTAGAAAACTTCGAAAAGCTAGCAAAAGAAGGCTACTACGATGGTTTGAATTTCCACCGTGTAATCCCTGGCTTCGTTAGCCAAGGTGGATGCCCAACAGGTACTGGAACAGGTGGTCCAGGCTATACAATCAAATGTGAGACACAAGGAAACCCACATAAGCACGTAGCTGGAGCTCTATCTATGGCTCATGCTGGTAAAGACACAGGTGGAAGCCAATTCTTTATCGTTCATGAACCACAACCACACTTAAATGGTGTTCATACTGTATTCGGAAAAGTAACTTCCGGCTTAGAGACAGCATTGAACATGAGAAACGGCGATGTAATGAAAGAAGTTAAGGTATTTGACGCTGAATAATCGTTTACTTAAGACACTTGGATTTTCCAAGTGTCTTTTTTTATTCAGATTTTAATGATTGATTAATTTAAAATTCATTCTATTTGAGCGAACACTATTCATAAATAAAATAGGGGTTTATAAAATTCATTTCAGGAATGATTTATCCAGCAATTCCTGTGCCAGCTGCAAAATTTCATGGACTACTGTATAAAATCAATCTATTTGAACCAGATGTACAAAGGTATTAAAGGATTAAAACTGGTTATGGCCTTTTTTATGATGAATTAGAGAAGTTCAATAGAGGTTTATGTATAAGAGTTTAGGAGGTGGGCATTGTCCCGTTTTTTAATTGGGATGGTTGTTAAGCTCGGTTTGATTAAGCTGTACTATAAAGTCAGAAAGGCGAAGGATAAAAGTGGTTAAGTGAAGGATAAATGCCCTCAAAAGTGGATAAAAGAAGTATTTCGTGGGAAAAATTCAATTTTTCCAAAAAAGTGAAGGATAAATTTTAAAAAGTGAAGGGTAAAGCTAGCAAAAGTGCAGGATATCGTGGGTAGAGTGAACGATAACGGATCTAATGTGAAGGATAAAATGAGAGGTTTTTTTAATGACCTGATTAATGGACTGAAGAGTGAAGGATAAAAGGGTTAGAGTGAAGGATAAATGCCCTCAAAAGTGGATAAAAGAAGTTTTTCGTGGGAAAAATTCAATTTTTCCGAAAAAGTGAAGGATAAATTTTAAAAAGTGTAGGGTTAAGCTAGCAAAAGTGCAGGATATCGTGGGTAGAGTGAACGATAACGGATCTAATGTGAAGGATAAAATGAGAGGTTTTTTAATAATGACCTGATTAATGGACTGAAGAATGAAGGATAAAAGGGTTAGAGTGAAGGATATTGACCCTCAAGTGAAGGATAAAAGGAGTAGAGTGAAGGATAAATGCCCTAAGAAGTGGATAAAAGAAGATATCCGTGGGAAAAAATCAATTTTTCCAAAAAAGTGAAGGATAAATTTTGAAAAGTGAAGGGTATCGGGGGTAGAGTGAACGATAACGGATCTAATGTGAAGGATAAAATGAGAAGTTTTTTTATATGACCTGATTAATGGACTGAAGAGTGAAGGATAAAAGGGTTAGAGTGATGGATATTGACCCTCAAGTGAAGGGAAAAAGGAGTAGAGTGAAGGATAAATGCCCTAAGAAGTGGATAAAAGAAGATATTCGTGGGAAAAAATCAATTTTATCGAAAAAGTGAAGGATAAATTTTGAAAAGTGAAGGGTAAATCTAGAAAAAGTGCAGGATATCAGGGGCAGAGTGAAGGATATTGCACCTCAAGTGAAGGATAAAATGAGAGGTTTTTAGAATATAACCGGATCCATGGTCTGAAGAGTGAAGGATAAAATGGGAGGTTTTTAGAAATTAGATGAACAATGGTCTAAGGAGCGAAGGAAAAAGAGGTGAATTGAAGAATAAACGCCATCCAAAGAAGATATAAAACGAATAAATCAGATTTCCCCAAAAAATAATCTTTTTATCGCAAATAAGTCCTCATGCCTACCAAAATATTGAATTATATAACTTTTCAAACTATAATCCTATTATGTTTATTAAATTCGTTAGGAGACAACTATGTTAAAGCGATTTTTTTCTTATTATCTGCCTCATAAAAAATTGTTTATCCTCGACTTCAGTAGTGCCATTGTGGTTGCTGTTTTGGAACTCGCATTCCCGGTTGCTGTCCAATGGTTCATTGATAAGCTTCTGCCAAGTGGGGATTGGTCTACGATTGTATCAGTAAGTATTGCATTATTAGCGTTATATCTTATCAATACGTTCCTCCAGTTTGTTGTGAACTATTGGGGACATATGCTTGGTATTAATATTGAAACGGATATGAGGAAGCAGTTATTTGTCCATGTGCAAAGACAATCCTTCCGTTTCTTTGATAATACGAAGACAGGACATATTATGAGTAGGATAACGAATGATTTATTTGATATTGGTGAGCTTGCCCATCATGGTCCAGAGGATGTTTTTATTACGATCATGACCTTTGTAGGGGCATTTTGGATTATGTTAACGATTAATGTAAAACTTGCTCTGGTCACAATTTGTATTCTACCATTCTTAATTCTTCTTATTGTCATTAGCAATTTAAAGATGAATAAAGCTTGGGGAAATATGTATAGCAATATTGCCGATGTGAACGGGCGTGTTGAAGATAGTGTATCTGGGGCACGTGTAGTGCAATCATTCACGAATGAAGATTTCGAGATTTCAAGATTCACAGTCGATAACAATCGTTTTAGGAAAGCAAAGTTAGGGGCATATAAAGTGATGTCCTTTAGTTCATCAGGTATATATATGATGACACGATTCGTGACATTATCCGTGTTAGTTGTTGGTGCATGGTTGAGTTTTACTAAACAGCTTTCCTACGGTGAATTGGTAGGGTTTGTATTGTACGTAAATGTCCTCTTCAAACCGATTGATAAAATCAGTGCTTTGATGGAATTGTATCCAAAAGGTATGGCTGGGTTTAAACGATTTACAGAATTAATAGATCAAGAGCCAGATGTAGTCGACGTGAAAGATGCTGTTGAAGTGTCGTCATTGAAAGGGAATATACATTTTGATAATGTGACCTTTGCATATGATGATAAAAAGTCAGTGTTAGATTCCATCTCCTTTAAAATCAAGGCAGGTGAAACGGTTGCATTCGTGGGTCCTTCCGGAGCTGGGAAAACAACCATATGTTCATTGATACCACGTTTCTACGATGTGAAATCTGGTAGTATCACTGTTGATGGAATTGACATTAGAAATATGACGAAGCAATCCCTTCGTTCTCAAATTGGAATTGTCCAGCAAGATGTGTTCCTGTTTACGGGTACCATCCGTGAAAATATTGCCTATGGGATGTTGGATGCTACGGATGAACAAATCATTTCTGCTGCAAGACGGGCTCATCTTGAAGGGTTCATACAATCATTGCCTGATGGATATGAAACTCAAATCGGAGAAAGGGGATTGAAGCTTTCTGGAGGACAAAAGCAGAGGCTTGCAATTGCTAGAATGTTCTTAAAGAACCCACCAATCCTGATTTTGGATGAAGCCACTTCAGCGTTGGATACAGAAACCGAACAAATCATCCAAAAAGCACTAACCGAACTGTCTAAAAATAGAACAACCCTTGTCATCGCACATCGACTTGCCACTATTCGTAATGCAGATAGTATTATTGTCGTTACGGATGAAGGAATTAGTGAGCAAGGTAATCATGAAGAATTATTACAGATGGATGGGGTATTTGCAAACCTCCATAAAGTTCAATTCCAAAAATAAAATCAATCCCCCTTCAAAATCATGAAGGGGGATTTTTCAATAAATTTACAATTTGACAAGGGATTTGGACTAGTGTTGTGGAATAAAGTGTAAAAAACAACGAAAGAGGGTACGCCTTTGAAAAATAATTTTTTAGCTATATCAATCGTATTATTAAGCATTTCTCTCATATACTGCAGTTTTCAGTTAAGCAGTTCTTTTCCTAAAAAACAAAGTAATAGTGAAGTAGCAGCAACTGGTTTGATGAATATGGAGGAAGCGGCTGAATATTTAAGTATACCAGTTGATGATCTTGAAACGGTCATATATCAGCAAGATCAGCTACGTAAAGCTGCAGGGACATTTAATACATATACCTTTATTCCCTATATCGAATTAAGAGGGAAAAAGTACTTTAATAAATCTCAGGTCGACGAATGGATTAAAGAGGCATCCATAACTTGGCAAGTGCATAAATAAATCAGATGCACAATTTAAATGAAGAAAAAATCTACCAAACAAAAATAGCTGTCGATTTATACTCGACGGCTATTTTTGTAAAATGAAACATCTATGATATTTTTCTAGCTTACTCACAAGGTTTAAATTATTAGTATAAAAATTATGGAAAATGAGTTTCAGGCTTAATTTTTGTGCTGTAATGGGTTAGAAAAAAGGTCATTTATTTTAAGGGGAGAGATTTTATGTTTTCGATACAAGCAATTGGAACCGTACTAAATAAACGAAAAGAAGTGGAAGACGATTTTTGGGGTGAAGTAATTTCAGTCATCGAAATTACACAAAATCTCGATGAAAGTTGTTTAGATGAAATCGATACGTTTTCACACTTAGAAATTTTATATATGTTCCACCTTGTTGAAGACAAAAAAATTCAATATGGCTCAAGGCATCCAAGAAACAATCAGGACTGGCCTGAGGTTGGGATTTTTGCACAAAGAGGGAAAAATAGACCGAATAAAATAGGTGCAACTATCGTCACATTGATTAAAAAGGAAGGGAAAAAGCTTTATGTAAAGGGTTTAGATGCGATTGATGGAACACCTATCATTGATATAAAGCCTGTAATGAAGGAATTCTTACCTAGCGAAGAAATCAAGCAGCCTCCTTGGGTTTCTGAACTAATGAAGGATTACTGGAAGTAAAATAGTGTATGAACTTTATTTCTTTTTCATGGTATCCCTACCTAAACTCGCCAATCGGCGGGTTTTTTTAGTTCATTTATACTTTTCTTTCAAATACCTGTTATGCATAAGCAATGAAAATCAACAAATACTAATTTCCATATAATTCTGTTCGGGGTGGTAGCAATAAAAAATCAAGATTCGATTACAGTGACTCAATTAATTTTATTATTTATGACTTCAGTCGGAATGCAAAATCATGTTATTGTAATCCCACCCATGATACAAGCAGGGGGAAGAGACGCGTGGATGGGGGCACTTTTAGTCCTATGTATAACTTTGGTCTGGTGTTTTCTCCTACTTTTTATTCAAAAAAATACAAAGCGCCAAAATCTTTTCGAATGGTTGAGTGGGAAAATTGGAAAAGTTTTAACTTATGTCATTCTATTAACAGTGATTATTTATCTAACAATACTTGCTGGTGTGACTTTACGAGAAACGATTACATGGATTGGCATTGCATTCCTGCCAGAAACACCTCCTTTAATTCTGATCTTTGTCATTTGTCTGATTTGCTTGATTCTTGCAGGAACAGATTTCAGAACAATCAGTATCGTGAATTTCATCTTATTGATACTGATTGTAATTTTAGGATTCTTTGTTGCTTTTTCAAATATTAAACATAAAAATTATACCCTTTTGACACCATTTCTAGAGAATGGTTATACTCCCGTTTTCAAAAGCATGATTTATCAGGCATCAGGTATGATTGAAATATTATTTTTTGTATTACTTCAACATAAAACAGATAAACCTTTTAAGTATAAACATTTAGCTATTATCGCACTCATTCTGACTGGCCTTACTATGGGGCCGTTGATGGGGGCTATAGTAGAATTTGGTCCAATTGAAGCTTCAAAACTCCGTTTTCCAGCATATGAAGAGTGGGGACTTGTTACAATTGGGCACTTTATTGAGCATGTTGATTTCTTATCCATCTATCAATGGCTATCAGGTGCATTCATTAGAATATCATTACTATTGCTTCTAATTAGAGAGTTGATCCCATTTAAGAAAAACGCAGAACGCTGGAGTTTAGGTTTTGTAATTTTAATGATTGCAGGATTTACTATGCTACCAATTAGTGATTTTCAATATACAGATATTTTGTCAACTAAAATTTTACCTTACACTTTTTGGTTTCTATTTGGTTTTTCTATTCTCCTTGGTGTAATAGTTGCGATATTTGCAAATAGGGAAAGGAGGTCAAAAGATGTGGTTTAGTAAAAGAAAAGCTAATAAAAATGAAAAATCAGGACAAGAAACACCTGTGATTAGGGATACATCCGAACCATCAGTTCCAATAAATGAACAAAGCTTAACCCAATTGTTTAAAAAATGTACAGATGTTAAATTTGTTTCTTTTAATTACAACGAGCATAGGGTAGTCCTTTTTTATTGCATAGGTCTCATAAGTACGGAAATTTTATATAGAAAAATTCCCGAGACTCTTGAAGCATTTTTTCAAACCTTGGATGTGAAACCAACAAAGGAAGAAATTTTGAATGGTATTCATTTACCCTCATTTGATGTGGTTACAGATTCAAATCAAGTGATTAAAGATATCTTTGCAGGAAAGCTATTCATCGATTTTGGTATCGAGGGCTCTGTTTTTTCTGTAGATATATGTGACCGTCCTCAACGAAATCCAGAGGAAACAAAAACTGAAATGAGTTTGATGGGACCTAGGGACAATTTTATCGAAGATATCACTATAAACATGGCATTAATCCGAAAGAGACTTAGGACTACTTCATTAGTTAGTGAACCATTTGAAATAGGAGAAAGGACGAAAACTAAGGTCGCCTTATTATATATGGAGGATATAGCAAACGACGAGTTCCTTACACAGCTAAGAGATAAATTGAATTCGATTGTTATTGATGGACTCTTTAGTGGAACGCAACTTGAGGAATTATTAAATGACCAATGGTTTACCATGTTTCCACGTTATTACTATACTGGGCGTCCTGATTTTGCAGCACAATCCTTGTTAAATGGTAGGTTCATCATACTAATTGACGGGGTTTCACTTGGATATGTAACACCAATCAATATGTTCTATCTGCTTAAAAGTTCAGAGGATAAGGAATATGCCTTTGCATACAACTCCTTTGAAAGGATAATTAGACTTGTAGGTTTGCTAGTAGCAACATTCCTTCCTGGCATTTGGATTGCTTTAACAGCCTTTCATCAAAATCAGCTTCCGTTGACCTTCTTAGCGACAGTTGTTGAGTCTAGACGAGGTGTGCCTTTATCTACGACAGCTGAAGTCTTATTAATGCTCTTATTGTTTGAGCTTTTTAAAGAAGCAGGCTTACGTCTGCCATTGGCAGTCGGTCAAACTTTAAGTGTAATTGGAGGCTTGATTATCGGTGATGCTGCCATTAGAGCAGGGTTAACGAGTCCAGCCACTTTGGTGGTCATTGCTGGATCCTCGGTTGCCACCTTTACTTTAATCAATCAATCTTTAGTTGGTACGGTTTCACTTGTTCGGTTTTTTGTCATATTATTTGTGTCACTTTTCGGTTTTTTGGGAGTATTTATTTCGTTATTTTTTATCCTTGTATATCTTGCCAAAATTAGAACCTTTGGGGTTCCATACTTGGAAATGGCCACAAGGATCAATTTTGTGAATATATTAAGAACAATTGTCCGCATACCAGAGCAGAAGAATTTTAAACGTCCGAGTATGTTAAATCCAAAAGACTCAACCAGAAGAGATGGTGGCGCGGAATGAAGCATTATTTTAAAAAAACAATGCTTCTCATACTTGTTATTATTTCCATTTTGCCAATTACAGGGTGTTGGGACTCCAATGAGCCTGAGGGAATGGTATACGCCCATGGTATGGGGATTGATTTTAAAGATGGTGTCTATACAGTTTATCTTGAGATAATAAATTTAGGCTTATTGGCAAAATCAGAGGCAGCAGGAGGTGCGGCTGAAACAAAGGTAGAGGTAGCCCATGCTTCTGGAGAGTCAATTGATGCAGCAGCTTTCAATATGTATCACACCACGCAAATACAAGTTTTTTGGGGTCACCTGACCTATCTTGTATTATCTGATGAGGCACTAAAGCATGGGGCACTCGAACAAATGTTAGAATTAATGGATCGATATCGTGAGACACGGTATCGAATATGGCTATATTCGACAAAGGATCCGATTAATAAGGTATTCACGACAATGCCAATGTATCAAAAATCTACAAATAACTCTCTTTTAAGTAATCCAGAGGCTTCGTTTAATCAGAGCTCGATCATCAGGGCATTGGATTTAAGAGAGATTTTACTCTCCATACATGAGCCTGCTCATGAGGCGAAAATACCAAATGTTACCATTTCAAAAGAAAGGTTTTCGACTGAAAAGCAAAAGCATGATGCATTAATGTTTGATGGGATTTCAGTGGTCACATCAAATAAACTTAAGGGCCACATTAAAGGAAATAAGGCTATGGGTTTAAAATGGATGAATAATGAACTGAAACGAGATGAATTAACTGCTGAAATTCCAGATTATACAGACGTTAGCTTGCTGGTAGAAAAGGTTAAGTCCAAAATTGAACCAGATGTTAAGGGAGAGAAAGTAACGTTCAAAATCAATATAGAAGGAAAAGCAATAATTGATATATTACAAGAAGACGTTCCTTTGAAGAAAATAGAGGCTGCAGCTAATAAAAAAATAAAAAATCAAGTTATGAAAACCTACAAAGAAGGACTTAAAATTGATTCTGATATGTATCGTTTTTCCGAAGTTTTATATCGAAAGAAAATCGATACTTGGAAAAAGATCGAACAAAATGGAAAAATTCCATTAGACAAAAATTCTATAAGTGAAGTAAAAGTGAAAATAAAAGTGATACATGGTGGTAAAAACAAGAAAGAACCAGTGTTTAAATAGAAATCAGACCTTCCACTAGCGAGGAAGGTCTGATTTCTATTTTTCAATTAACCTGCCATTTTCCATATAAACAATTCTATCACACAAGTCCAAAACTCGTTTATCATGTGTGACCATTACGGCGGCTTTTTTATTTAATTTCACTTCATTTGCTAACAATTCAACAACGTCTCTTCCACGTTCAGCATCTAGGCTAGCGGTTGGTTCATCAGCAAGTATCAATTCAGGATCATTCATCAATGCTCGTGCGATGGCCACTCGTTGACGCTCCCCACCAGACAAATGTTCTGGATAATGATTTCTCCTATGCTTCAATCCTAAGCGTTCAATCAAATCATCAGCAAGTTGTTCATTTTGTTTTGACCTGACGCCCGCTAATTCAGAAATCAGAAGTAATTGATCTCGAACCGTTAAATAAGGGATAAGGTTCGATGATTGAAAGATAAAGCCAAGATTTTTTAAGCGTATTTGGTTCATTCTTTGAGGAGAAAGCCTACTAATATCATGATCTCCAACAATGATTTTGCCGCTAGTGGGAGACAATAAGGCACCCGCAATAGATAAAAATGTACTTTTACCAGAACCAGATGGCCCCACTACAGCAACGAATTCACCTGCTCGAACCTGCAAATTGACCCCATCAAGGACGGTTACAGCATGGTCTCCATCTTCATAAACCTTAGTAATATTATGCAAAATAAGTTTCGTATTCATTTATGCAGCCCTCCCTATTGCTTCAATTGCGTCAACCTTCACTACCCGATAAAGAGATAACAAGGAGCCAATTACTGATACCGCTAGAAACAGCACAGCACAACCAATAACCAATGTCGGAGTTAAGCTAAAAGGGATGCTTTTAGGCAGGATGAAAGCAACGCCATAGGAAAGGGAAACACTTACAGAAAGACTTAAGATTGATATCGACATTACTTGTGAAATAATGGTCCGAGCTAAATAACTGGATTTTGCGCCAATCGCTTTCAGGACTCCATATTGATTCATTTTCTGGATGGTCATGACGTAAAAGAAAACGGCTAAAACAAATGCAGCAATAACAAACAGAAAAACAATCATCATGATTAAGGAACCTTGTTCTTCCTTGTAACCAGGTATCCCATTCAATGCTTCTTTTTTGCTAATTACCTCTATTCCTGAAACCTCTGATGCTATTTTTTGGGCAGTCACTTCATCTGTATCCAAAATAAGTGCATTAAATGAGGCTTTTGCATCATTCTTGGTTTGGATTAATTCCTCCCACTCTTTAAGGTTCATATGAATGACAGGGGAGTGGCTGAAGGTCTGGCCTTCAGTGAAACCTACAATTTCAAATTCCTTTCCAGACATTTTTTCCTGTATTACATCTCCTAAATCAACGCCTTCGCTCTTTAAAGATAAATCGGCCACAACTTCATTCATTGATTTGTTCGAAATCGATTTTCCTTCTACTACCTTAGGAGTTAACTTACTAGTAAAATCAATGGCAAAAAAGGTGGCATCCCATTTTTGTACAGAACCATTTTTAGTAATAGTTGTCATTTGCATACCTAATGGTGTTGAGGATCCTTCTTGTCCTTTTACATTTTGTATGGTTTCCTCGGTTAAAATAGATCGGTTTAATCGATTTTCAGAGTGTTCTTGTAAAACGATATACTCTGCATTCATGTTTTGAATGGCGGAAGCATTGTCAGTAGAGAGTCCATTAGCCAAGCCAGATACAAAAAGCACGAGCCAGGATATCAGAACCATAATCGAGGCTATTAGAACATAGCGTAACTTAGCAAATTTTAATTCACGTAAAGCAAGAAACATATTCGTACAGCTCCATTCCCATATGATTATATAAAGTTATCTTCAAAAATCAGTATAGGAATGAAAAATGAACAGAATATGAACAGCATATTACAACTGAGGAAGCCGGATATGAAATGTAGTGCCTTTTCCTAAGGTACTTTCGGCAGTAATCGTTCCATTATGCATTTCAATAATCTTTTTGGAAATGGCAAGTCCTAATCCACTGCCTTCTTTTCGACTTCGTGATTTGTCGGCTTTATAGAAGCGATTAAAGATGTTTGGAAGATCCGTTTCATCAATCCCAATACCAGAATCCTTTATATCAATATGACATACTCGGTTGACTTCGGATAATTGTATCGATATCGTTCCGCCATGTTCCGTAAATTTAATGCAGTTTGTTAACAAATTTGTCCATACTTGGTGAAGCAATCTTTGGTCTCCGTGAATAAAAGTTGATGGAATATCCAAATCCATGGCAAGTTCCTTTTCTCTCCAATTCCACTCAGTCAAGAACAACACTTGCTTGATTTGGTCAGCTACATCAAAGGTATGCATTTCTATCGCTTCCTTGTCTTTATCTAAGGAAGCCAATGTCAGTAATTGCTTACTTAACAAGGACAATCGTCTGCTTTCATTCTCAATGATGGATAAATACTCTTTACGTTGATCCTCAGTAAGTGTTTCTGCTTTTAAAGTTTGAGAAAAACCTTGTATCGAAGCGAGGGGAGTCTGCAATTCATGGGAGACGTTTGAGACAAACTCTTGCCGCATCTCTTCTAGGTTCTCCAAGCTTTTTGTCATTTTAGAAAAGTGAGCTGCCAATTGCCCTATCTCATCGCTTCGATTCGTCTGTAATTGGATATTATAATCTCCTTTTGCAATTTGTTTCGTAGCTTCGGAAAGTTTAATAATTGGCTTTACAATATATCTAGTACTTATTGCCACAAACAAAATGCTCAGAACAACGGTTATTACAAGAAGTACCGCGAAAAAGAAACGCATTTCTCCAAATTGGACTTCCACATTAGGCCTGATAAAAAGTGCATATTGTTCGCCATCCTTAACTAATGGTACGCCAATGGTATTAATCAGAGAATCTTCAAAAAAACCAGTGTTAAATGGTTTGGATGGATATTTAGAAATACCGTGATAGACATTTCCACTTAAAACATCTTGAATCACTTTCAATGATAACTCTTTGTTCCTGAATGGATCCCCAAAAAATGTTCCTGTTTCTTTTCCATTTGTAAGATACATTTGATACCCTAAGATACCGACGTTTTTTAGATAAGAATCAATATCTTTAACTTCCTTGCTTTGATAATAATTTTGTACATTTAGTGCCATGTGAGTTACTTTTTGATCGTTAAAGGACTTTAAGTAATATTGATAGTACGCATTTGAAAGGAAAAAAGCTAAAAGACTGCTGATAATCATAAATAGTAAAGTAGTTACTACAATCCGCAAATAAAGAGTCTTCACTTTTTGACCTCCAGCTTGTATCCAACTCCGCGAACGGTTTTAATGGAAAAATCGTCCGTCTTATCGGCAAAGCGTTCCCGTAATCGTTTTATATGCACATCTACCGTTCGATCGTCTCCAACGTAGTCTAAACCCCAAATCATTGTGATAAGCTCTTCTCGACTATAGATTCGTTCAGGATAGCTTGCTAGTTGAGATAATAATTCAAACTCCTTCATCGGAAGCATGAGGAGTTTACCATTACAGTGGACTTCATAACTTTTTCGATCAATGATTGTTTCATTAAGCCTAATTTTTTCAGCATTTACCATTTGATAACGGCGTAAAAGGGCCTTGATCCGGAATATCAATTCCTTTGGTTCAAATGGTTTGGTTAAATAATCATCGGTACCGACTGAAAAACCTTTTTCTTTATCCACTAATTGATCTTTAGCAGTTAACAACATGACAGGGAAATCATAATAAGTCCGAATTTCTTTACATAATTGAAACCCGTCTTTATTGGGCATCATCACATCGACAATCGCTAAATGTATCTGTTGTTGACTAAGTAGCAAGGCTGCCTGTTCACCATCTATAGCTTCTACGACTGAATAGCCTTCTAGCTGAAGATGATATTTTACTAATTCCCTAATATTTGAATCATCGTCTACGATTAATATTCTAATCATAAGTTGACATCTCTCCTTCATAACAAAATCCCACATAATACGATAAACGATTCCAATCAAAAATAGAAGCAAGGTAGCTGTAAGTTTATAAATTTCATTGCTTCTAACATTTAGTGGTAAAATGACCATAGCATGAGAAAATGAAGGAGATCGTAATCGTGGAGACTAAGGAACAGTTACTTAAAGAATTAGATATCATAAAAAAGTGGGAAGAAGATCAAAGTGATTTATGGTTTTGGGAAAAGCTAGGGAGATTGCCTTTTAAACTCCTAGATAAGATTACTCCACAATTTCTCCATAATAAAATCGGGACTTTACTGGACGAATTGGGAGGTTACATACAAAACGGCGGAAAGTACTTAGTCAGTGAAAAGAATATTCTTAAGGACCTAGAAAATGAAATAGGCCAACCTATAGAAAATATGGAGGAAGTCAAAGATATTCCTTTATATACAATGGAAAAGGTCTGTCAAAAAGTCATGCATCAAAGAAAAAAATTGGCCACGGTCCAAGGTGCCAGTACGGGCATTGGTGGGATATTCACTCTTGCTATCGACATTCCAGCGATTTTGGCCCTATCATTAAAGACACTACAAGAAATCGCCATCATCCACGGATACGATCCGAATGAAAAAAACGAACGAGTATTCATCGTTAAATGTTTGCAATTTTCCTCTGCTGACATAGTAGGAAAGCGTGCCATACTGAATGATTTATCATCGCTTAATAGGGAAGGAGCTAAGTCAGGGGAGATGATTTCTCAATTACAGGGATGGCGTGAAGTGGTTTATACATATAGAGATAATTTTGGGTGGAAAAAACTATTCCAAATGATCCCTATTGCTGGATTGATTTTTGGGGCATTCACAAACCGAAGTATGATTAATGATTTATCAGAAGTAGGAATTATGTTATACCGAAAACGAAGAATTTTAGAAAGATTGAATAGGATTGATTAAAACAATTACAAGGGTGGCTCCATATAGAGTCACCCTAAAGTATTTAATTCACAATGGGAGCACAGGCAATTCGGTTGCCTGCATTGCCAGCTGGGTCTGTTTTATAATCGTCCGCTTTTTCGTGAATGATAAGGGCACTTCCGTCCTCGTCCAATAAGGAATTGTTTTTCCCTTGGATTAACGTCACTTCAGAAGCATGCATTTCGATATCCACTTTTCCATCTTGGGACACCTCTAAATTAGGTAGATCACCCGAATGATACCCTTTAGGATTTTCGAAGCCATGCTGCCTATGATAAGGATTAAAGTGAGTACCAGCAGAATTAAAGTCAGGTTTGTCACACTTTCCAGTTTGATGAATATGAATGGCTTTTACGCCAGGTTCAAGACCATCCGCCTGTAGTCGAATCGATACCCCAATTGAGGCTTCTACAATCGTTGCTTTTCCGATTTTTTCCCCCTTACTATTCATTACATCTATATGAAGCGGAGCCACTTTATTTTCACTTACGGGCACTGCTTCCTGATGGTCTTCCATTTCTGAATAATCGTTGTTCACACTACAAGCTGTACTAGATATAACTAAAATAATCATGACTAACCAAAACATCGATTTTTTCAAAATGAAACCTCCTAGCGTTTAAAATTCCTTAGAAGGATTGCCTTTTGAGAGAATAGATATACTTAGATTAGCCGATACATTATAATTAGGTGATTCATTACCATTGTCAGATAAATAGTAGAACTTTCACAGTATTGGAGGAAAAGGAACATGGCAAATGATAATTTATTCGAGAATGTCTATATGGAGAGATGCGATAAAGAATCTGAAAATATGATTGCAGAAGAAGGTCTTAACTTTTTACAACAACCGATCGATCATTTAAAAAAACATAAGAATGAATTTATTTACATAGAAGGAGATTCCTTTGATCAATTAGGTATTGATTCTCTTTCTTTAGAGATAGATGACGTATTTGGTACATATGAAGCTTTATTGGGATTAAAGCTTCAAAAGAAATTCCAGCCTAACATTAAGGATTATTTAAGTCATCAACTGGAAGGTGAAGACCCGAAATATAGTTTAATGTTTAGCAATGAAGATGGTTTGTGGAACCTGAACTTTCCGTTGAATCGTGTTGAAGGATTTAAAGAAGAAATGACATTTGAAGAAGCTTTTACTTTGATTCATCATTTTTTAGGGGATTTAGTGAATTCAGTAAAGGTTAGAAAATAATTATATACGAGTGAAAATGGAAAGGCTCATGATCCTGGTTTTTGAGCCTTTCAATGACAATACATAATTTTGTGGTTACATTTGAATTTCAACATTTTAAAAGAATCATTCCATATTTGAAAGGTGGAAACAGTATGTGGGAAGAATTCAAGAAATTTGCTATCAAGGGAAATGTTCTTGATTTAGCGGTAGCAGTAGTGATTGGAGCTGCTTTTGGAAAAATCGTTTCCTCCCTTGTTGACAATATTATCATGCCCCTAGTTGGGGTCCTTCTCGGTGGATTGAGCTTTGAAAAATTATCATATCCTGTTGGCGATGCAGTCTTAAAATACGGTGTTTTCATTCAAAGTGTGGTAGACTTTTTCATCATTACCTTCTCAATCTTCCTGTTTGTGAAATTATTAAATAGCTTTAAGGACAAAAAAGAAGAACAAGCTGTGGGAGAAAAGGATGTAGTGGCTCCTGAAATAGAACTGCTAACTGAAATTCGTGACTTATTAAAAAATCAGAAATAAAATCGAAAACCGGAGGATCCCTCCGGTTTTTGTGTTTTTAGTAGAAATATCCAGGTCGTAAGATTAAGTTAGAATCCGCTAACGTATATCAGCAAATCCGCTGGATCAGTTCTACTGAATTGTTCTTAGGTGAGTTTACTAAATTTGACACTTCATAGGTTTCCATTAGGTCTTCATTATAAGAGGTTAAAAGGCTATTTAGCTGACTTATATTAGTTATCGAGGGGTTTAGCCATTGTTGTTGTACTTCTTTTTCCAATATCACTGGCATCCTATCATGAATGTCTTTAATAAGCTCATTAGAACCAGTCGTTATGACCGAGCACGAATAATAAGGTTTTCCTTCACCACTTTGCCATTTTTCCCATATTCCAGCCATCCCAAATACTTCATCATTCTTCAATTTGATCCTCATCGGGGTTTTTGTTCCATCAGAATTTCTTTTCCATTCATAAAAACTGTCAGCCAGGACTAAACATCTTCTTTTCAAATAAGCTTGTTTAAAACTCGGTTTCTCTAAGAGTGTTTCTGCTCGAGCATTAATCATTTTATATCCTATCTTTATATCTTTAGCCCATGAAGGCACTAAACCCCAATTCAAATAACCCAATCGATTTTTTGCCCCATCATTAATGACTGCTAACACAGAGTGTGAAGGAGCGATGTTATAACTGGTTTGAAACAACTCCTCTTGTAGGAATTGTTCAATTTCAAACTGTTCCAAAATATCATATATGGGAGCGGTCAAAGTGAATCTTCCACACATTCATATCACCTCACCTGAATCTTTAATAAAAAACCGCATGATAGATGTCTACCATTATTGTCGACAGGATTCTTTGGTTTTGTCGAACGATTATTTTTTTAATATTATGACGGAAAAATGAGAATGCTAATCAACTACTTATAATGTTTGTATTATTAGTTGGAAAAATAATGGTTGCTAATAATTATGTTATTGAAAAATAGTATTTCTTTTCTCTTTGGACGACCCTTTTTTACATATTATTTAAGAATTATAGGATAAATTAAAAGAACTTATTACTAATTACTATTGTAGTTTACCATTTCCTCTTTTTTTAATTAGCTCTGTAAAAGCTTATTGTTGATTTTTCCACTTAGTTGATTGGAGTGGAAGGCACTCGACTCCTGCGGGAGCAGCGGGATAGGTGAGACCCCACAGGTGCGGTAGCGCCGAGGAGGCTCACCGCCCGCCCCGCGGAAAGCGAGTGCCTGGAACGGAAATCAACAACACTGTTTAACAGAGACTTTTAATTAAAAAATGCCCTCTATTTCTACTATTTTAATCCTTTGTTACGCAAAAAAAATGAAATCGCTTTCTTTTGGCCAGCATAAGTAAGTAAAGTTCAATTTCTATTAAGAGAGAGAACTTACTATATATAAAACTACCAAAGGGGGAAATGTATGGAAGTACGTGGTCTGTGGCAGTTCTATCGTGATTG
The DNA here is from genome assembly GCF_010882125.1 of Peribacillus alkalitolerans. GTDB lineage: Bacteria > Bacillota > Bacilli > Bacillales > DSM-1321 > Bacillus_BN > Bacillus_BN alkalitolerans. The sequence continues at coordinate 38,516 of NZ_JAAGVZ010000013.1, forward strand.
AGGCCCTGAGACGTACGGAGAAATGATGTCAATATTGCCTTAGAGAATCAATGGTCAAATCTAGGTTTACATATCTTTCGTTGTGTAAAGCCTTATTTTTACTATTAGAAAGGGAGGACATACATTTGCCTAAAGAAAAAGGTTCTCACATCTCTTTACTCGATTTGCCGAAAAACTTTGAGGAAGTCCATCCAGGACTTTCAAAGCAAGAGGCAATCGAAGAAGCCAATCGATGTTTATATTGCTATGACGCTCCATGCATAAAAGCCTGTCCAACCGATATTGATATCCCAACCTTTATTAAGAAGATCGCATCAGGTAATCTTTTAGGTTCCGCTACCACCATTATGACCTCTAACCCAATAGGAGCAAGCTGTGCTCGTGTTTGCCCAACTGAAGAGCTCTGTGAAGGTGCATGCGTATTAAATCATTCCACAAAACCAATCATGATTGGCAATCTACAACGATATGCCACGGATTGGGCCATTCAAAATCAAAGAGTATTGTTCAAGGCTGGTGAAACCAACGGAAAGAGAGTTGCCGTCATTGGTGGCGGTCCAAGTGGTCTATCAGCAGCCAGAGAATTAGCCCGACTCGGTTTTACAACTACCATTTTCGAAGCGGAAGAAAGGGCCGGCGGATTAAATACGTATGGCATTGTATCATTCCGATTGCCTCAAGCCATATCTTTTTGGGAAGTCGAACAGGTAAAATCCCTGAATGTAGAAATAAGGACTAATACTCGTGTTGGAAAAGATATTTCAGCTCAAGAAATACTAGATTCTTATGATTTTGTGGTTTTTGCAGTCGGCATGGCTCATGTCCCAGCCCTAGCCATACTTGGGGAAGATTTAGATGGTGTGTATGATGCGATCCAATTTGTTAAAGACACAAAGACGAAGGAAATTTCACAAGACCTGCTTGGTAAAAATGTCGTGGTCATTGGTGCAGGCAATACAGCCATTGATGGTGCAACCTGTTCTGTTCGATTAGGTGCAAAAAACGTCAAGATCCTTTATAGAAGAACTCAGGAAGAAATGTCTGCTTACGATTTCGAATATGAATTCGCAAAGCAAGATGGAGTTGAGTTCCGTTGGTTAACAGCACCAAAAAGGATTATCGGTGAAAACGGTGAAGTAAAATCCATAGAGTGTATCAAAATGGAGCTTGGTGATCCCGACCAAGATGGACGTAGAAGGCCTATTCCAGTTGAAGGATCAGAATTCATATTGGAGGTCGATGCAGTAATAAAAGCGATTGGGCAAACAAGACATCAAGACTTGATCGAACAATTTGGTTTGGAGCATCAAGGCGGAGTTGTAAAGGTACATCAGGATACGTATCAGACTTCCCATCCAAAAGTATTTGCTTGCGGTGATGTCGTGTTTGGAAAAGGCAAGGGAGACGCGATGGTCGTAACAGCTGCTCAACAAGGGAAGCTCACTGCTCATGCTATCCACAAACTCATTAGCCCTGTAACCATTCAATAGATTCATTGACGAAAGGAGAGAAACGAATGGCAGATTTATCAATTAACCTAGCAGGAATTAAGTCTCCTAACCCATTTTGGCTAGCATCTGCGCCTCCTACCAATTCGGGTTACCAGGTCCAACGGGCATTTGAAGCGGGGTGGGGAGGAGCGGTCTGGAAGACACTCGGAGACCCTATCTTGAATGTTTCTTCCCGTTTTGCAGCAGTGAGTTTCAATGGACATAAAGTTGCGGGATTCAATAATATCGAGCTCATTACAGACCGTCCTCTTGAAGTGAATTTAAAAGAAATCTATGAAACTAAAAAGCGATTCCCCAATCATACGATTATCGCTTCGTTGATGGTTGAGCCGAAACAAGAAAAATGGCATGAAATCGTCAAGCGGGTCGAGGATGTGGGAGTCGATGGGTTTGAGCTTAACTTCGGCTGTCCCCATGGGATGGCGGAGCGTGGCATGGGGTCAGCCTCTGGCCAAGTTCCTGAATTAGTCGAAAAACAAACCTATTGGGCTAAAGAAGCCGCAAAAACTCCTGTCATTGTTAAGCTTACACCGAATATCACGGATATTACCGTTACTGCAGAAGCAGCGGTTAGAGGTGGCGCAGACGCCATAAGCATGATCAATACCATCAATAGTTTGATGGGAGTCGATCTGGACACATGGAACACCATCCCACATGTCGCAGGGAAAGGTGCCCATGGAGGTTACTGCGGTCCAGCTGTGAAACCAATTGCACTCAATATGGTGGCGGAATGCGCAAGGAACCCAAGGATTAATGTACCTATATCAGGTATTGGTGGGATTTCAAACTGGCAGGATGCAGTTGAATTCCTATTAATGGGTGCGATAGGAGTACAAGTATGTACAGCAGCTATGCACCACGGATTCCGGATCGTGGAAGACATGATAGAAGGATTAAGCAATTACTTAGATTCAAAAGGACTTTCGTCTGTAGCTGAACTTTCTGGAAAAGCAGTCACGAAATTTTCGGATTGGGGCAATTTAGATTTAAATTACAAAGTTGTGGCACGCATCAATACAGACACATGCATTAATTGTAATAAATGTCATATTGCCTGCGAGGATACGTCTCACCAATGTATCGATATGCTCTCAGACCCTAACGGTAAAAACTATTTGAAGGTTCGTGAAGAAGACTGTGTTGGCTGTAATCTTTGTTCGATTGTTTGTCCTGTTGATGGTGCAATCGAAATGGTGGAGCTGCCAAATGAACTTCCTCCAATGACATGGAATGAGCGCCAGGCAGCCCTTCAAACCCAAGGTTGTTCGATAGATGTAGTAAATAAATAAGCAGGGGGTACGAAAGTGAAAAAGCTAATAACAAATGGAACAATTGTTACGGCAACAGATACGTTTAATGCGGATGTACTGATTGAAAATGGCAAAATTTCAGCGATAGGTCATCAACTGCCTTCACATGGTGCCGAGGTGGTTGATGCGAAGGGCTGTCTTGTTTTCCCTGGTGGCATTGATCCACATACCCATCTCGATATGCCTTTTGGAGGAACGATTACGAAGGATGATTTCGAAACAGGTACAATCGCAGCGGCTTTTGGCGGGACGACAACGATTATTGATTTTTGCCTAACGAACAAAGGAGTGCCTTTAAGGAATTCCATCAACACATGGCATGAAAAAGCGAAGGGAAAATCGGTCATCGATTATGGATTCCATCTGATGATCGGTGAATGTAACGATGATGTTTTACAGCAGCTACATACTGTTGTCAACGAAGATGGAATCACCTCGTTTAAAGTGTTCATGGCCTATAAAAACGTGTTGCAGGCAGATGATGAAACTCTGTTTAAAACGCTCATCGCCGCGAAAGATCTAGGCGCTTTAGTAATGGTCCATGGAGAAAATGGGGATGTCATCGACTACTTGACGAAGAAAGCCCTTAAAGACGGCAATACCGATCCAATTTATCATGCATTGACAAGACCTCCTGAAGTGGAAGGGGAAGCAACAGGTAGAGCAGCAACTTTGACGGGACTTGCAGGATCACAGCTTTATGTCGTACACGTCTCATGTGCTGATGCAGTAGAAAAAATTTCTGAAGCCAGGAAAAAAGGATTTGATGTATGGGGGGAAACATGTCCTCAGTATTTAGTGCTTGATCAATCCTACTTAGAAAAGCCAAATTTCGAAGGTGCCAAATACGTCTGGTCTCCACCTTTGCGAGAGAAGTGGAATCAAGATGTACTATGGAACGCGCTAAAAACTGGACAGCTTCAAACGTTAGGATCCGACCAATGCTCCTTTGACTTTAAAGGTCAAAAAGAGCTAGGCCGCGGAGACTTTACGAAAATACCGAATGGCGGTCCTATCATTGAAGACCGTGTTTCGATCCTTTTTTCAGAGGGAGTGAAAAAAGGAAGATTGACGCTTAATCAATTCGTGGATATCACCTCAACGAGAATCGCTAAGTTATTCGGGCTTTTTCCAAAAAAAGGGACGATTGCAGTTGGGACCGATGCAGACATAGTCATATTTGATCCGAATGTAGAACGGACATTATCTGCTGAAACACATCATATGGCAGTGGATTATAGTGCCTTCGAAGGAATGAAAGTAACCGGTGAACCTGTTTCTGTACTCGTTAGAGGTGAATTCGTTGTCAAAAACAAGAAGTTTGTTGGCAGCCCTGGCTCAGGTCAATATTTAAAACGGGCAAAATACGGCATGTTAAGTTCTTCAGATCAAAATGAAAAACTAACAATATAAGATTCTGTATTCCTTGCATTTTTATAAAACAACTCTACATCGATTTGGGCTCATAAATCTGAACTGCTCCTGCAATTGCTTGCCCTCTGTAAGGAATTGTTTGAAAGATGAATTCCCCAATTAAAGGAGAGTGTTTAATGAGTAAAAAGCAATCGTATTTAAAATCGCCTGATCTTTTGCCGATTTCCCAAAAAGACCGGAAAATTACACCACTTGGTTATTCTTTCATGTGGGTTGGTATGGTTGTAGTATTGGCTACCTTTGCCATTGGAGGGGGTGGGGTCATAAACCTCCCCCTTCCGTTGGTAGTACTGGGAACCCTCATTGGTTCATTGGCAATAGGGCTCTTTATTTCATTAACTGCTGATATTGGAATTGAACATGGAATTTCATTTCCTGTCTATATGAGAGCTCCTTTTGGAACTCTAGGTACCCATATACCTTCGGTAGCTCGTGGTGTTACAGCATCGATGTGGTTTGGGATTAATACCTATTTTGGCGCAACAGCCATAAACGGTATTTTAAATATCCTATACGATTTTGATAACTGGTTTGTCTGTTTCCTCATTTTCGCATTACTTCAAATCATTAATACTGCCCTTGGCATCAAGGCAGTTGAACGATTTGCAGATTTAGCTGCTCCCGTCATTATTATCATTTCCTGCTGGATGTACTCTTCTTTATCTGATGCAGCAGCTGCAGAAGGAAGAGATGTATGGAGCTGGGTGGAAAGCCCTGTAACTGGTGGAGCAGCATTTACGGCATTTTTAGTGGTGATTTTCAGTAATATGGGCTTTTGGGCAACTCTTTCTGCTGATATATTTTCTATTTCCCGTTTTATGCATGCACCAAGAAATCAAAAAAACTGGTTTAAAAGAAATCGAAGCTCATTGATTGGTAACTTGATTGCTTTACCTTTAACACAGGCCTTTATGGTTGTTATTGGTGGAGTTTCATACATTGCCGTTTTGAACTATGATCCAATTGTTGCTTTGCAAGAAGCCGCAAGTGGGTTTGCTCTAGGTATTTTATTATTAATGATTGTTTTAGCTCAATGGTCTACCAATATTGCTGCCAATATCGTTCCAGCTGCAACGATTTTCTCAAACGTAGGTGGACCTAAGTTTCCATTTTGGGCAGGTGTTATCACTTCAGGATTTGTAGGTATCGTGGTTCAACCTTGGAACTTGTTTGATATCATCATTCCTGTTCTTTTATTCGTCGGTGGTATTTTATCTGCTATTGTCGGTATTTTGATTGCTGACTATTACCTACTTCGTAAACGCCGTGTAAATGTCCCTGACTTATATGAGGATGATGGGCAATTCAGGTATTCAAATGGAATAAATTATGCTGGTTTTATTTCATGGATCCTTGGGGGAGTAGCCTCCTATTTCGTTCCAAGCTATGGATTTCTAGTTGGGTTCTTAGTAGGGGCATTTTGCTATTATGTCTTGGCAAAATACTGGTGGTTCCCGAAATACAAGCAGGCTGAAATTGAAGATCCAGATGATAAAAAATATCTAGGGATTTCAGTTGGTCGTGACTGGGTCATCAGTGATTATGAGCAGGAACAGGAACAGCCTAAGAAAATATCTGTCTAAAGGAGAGGAGGCACTTTATTTGTCTGACTACCAACAATTTTTAAGTGAACGTGAAAAGATTGATTTCATGATTGAAAAAGGGTATCGAATCAAAGGGGTAAATGAAAATCTAAGTGGGTCATTTGTAGAGTTTGAGAATACTAGCTTAGATCGAGAAAATACGGAAACTCTTCACATTCAAACTGCAGAGGCAAGAAAGTATTTCTCTGTCATCCTCATTAAACAACAGCAAAAAACTGGTTGAAAAATCGAAATACGATGGAGGTACGATATGGAATTTTCGTTAAAAAGCAAGGATAATGTGTATCCGTGTGAAGTGACCATCGATGAGGATAATGGAAGATTTATGATCCGAAATACGGATTCAACAGGTGAAGTATTTAACTCACCAGAAGAGCTAGTGGTATGGATCATCGAAAACTGGGAATCCAGTGATTTCGAATCAGAACAAGATTTTGACATTATGATGAAAGAAATAGAGGTTTACCTGCAAATCAATCATTAATTCTAGCTAGAGGGTGACTGAAAGTCCTGCCCCATACGAAATGTACAAAGAATATTTTGTTTGGGGCATGCACTTTATATAGAGTCACCCTCTTTCATTACATATCCATTCTAAAGGAGGCATTTACCCGTGACTGTAACGAAAAATGAGACTCTCCATCTGAAAAATTTTATCGGTGGGGAATGGGTTGAATCCGGTGGAACACAAGCATTGGATGTTTTGAACCCAGCTACAAATGCTGTGGTTGCAAAGGTACCTATCTCTACGAAGGAAGATGTGGATCGTGCAGTGAAGGCTGCCAGGGAGGCATTCAAAACATGGAAGAAAACGCCGGTTCCGAAAAGGGCTAGAATCTTTTATGCCTATCATCACTTAATTTCCGAACACCATGAAGAACTAGCGCAATTGATTGTTCAAGAGAATGGAAAAGCTTACACAGAGGCCTATGGAGAGGTTCAACGAGGAATTGAATGTGTGGAATTCGCAGCGGGAGCTCCGACTCATATGATGGGTGAAACACTTTCAGGCATTGCCGAGGAAATAGATTCGGAAATGTTCCGTTATCCACTAGGTGTAGTTGGTGGAATCACACCTTATAATTTCCCGATGATGGTTCCTCTTTGGATGTTCCCATTAGCAATTGCTTGCGGTAACACGTTTGTTTTGAAACCTTCAGAACGTACACCAATCCTTGCTAATAAATTAGCGGAGCTTTTTACAAAGGCAGGAGCACCAGCAGGGGTCTTGAATGTTGTTCATGGAGCACATGATGTGGTGAATGGACTGCTCGAACATGAAAACATTGCAGCGATATCCTTTGTAGGTTCTCAACCGGTTGCCAAATATGTCTATGAGAGAGCTGCGGTTACTGGAAAAAGGGTACAGGCACTATCTGGTGCCAAAAACCACCATGTTGTCATGCCAGATGCTGACATGAGCAAAGCAGTTGAGCATATCGTCACTTCAGCTTATGGAAGTGCAGGTCAACGATGCATGGCTTGTAGCGCTGTCATAGTGGTAGGTGATAACAATGATTTTGTAGAAGCGCTTCGGAAAAAAGCGGACCAATTAATCATTGGTAATGGGATGGATAAGGAAGTATTACTGACTCCTGTCATTCGTAAAGACCATCGTGAAAAAGCACTGGGCTATATCCAAAAAGGTCTCGAAGAAGGTGCGACGTTAATCAGGGATGGCCGTAAGGAAATGGATGAAATGACGGAAGGAAACTTCCTAGGACCAACCATTTTTGACCACGTCACCCCTGATATGACCATCGCCAAGGATGAAATTTTCGCACCAGTATTAAGCCTATTACGAGCTGTTGACTTAGATGAAGGTCTTGAGTTCATCAGAAAGTCGAGGTTTGGTAATGGTGCTACCATTTATACAAAAGATGCAAAGGCAGTCCGTCAATTCCGTGAAGAGGCAGATGCGGGAATGTTAGGTGTAAATATTGGTGTTCCTGCTACGATGGCTTTCTTCCCGTTTTCAGGATGGAAGGATTCTTTCTACGGTGATTTACATGTTAACGGAAAAGACGGCATTAACTTCTATACAAGAAAGAAAATGATTACATCACGTTACGATTTTTAATTGATAGGAGGGTGGACATGAGTAAACTAGATCAAAAACCAGACCTGTTAGCCAACGATGAAAAGTATGTTTGGCATTCGATGAAACCCTATAGCCCAAACAATACCTTAGTTGCCACAAAGGCTGAAGGGTCATGGATTACAGATAGTGATGGCAAGCGCTATATCGATGCCATGGCAGGATTATGGTGTGTAAACGTGGGCTATGGAAGAGAAGAACTTGCTCAGGCAGCTTATGAGCAGTTAAAAGAAATGGCTTATTTTCCACTGACACAAAGTCATGTGCCTGCAGTCCAATTGGCAGAAAAGCTAAATGAAATGCTTGGTGGAGACTATGTGATATTCTTCTCCAATAGTGGGTCTGAAGCAAACGAAGCGGCATTTAAGATTGCTCGCCAATATCACCAGCAGCGTGGAGAATATAACCGTTATAAATTTGTTTCCAGGTACCGTGCCTACCATGGTAACTCAATGGGAGCACTAGCTGCGACAGGTCAAGCTCAACGAAAGTATAAATATGAACCACTTGCACCTGGGTTTATCCATGTAGCACCACCAGACAGCTATCGAGATGGTGACGAACATGTTATGAATCCTCATGAATTAAAGTCAGTACAAGAAATCGATCGGGTCATGACATGGGAACTGAGCGAGACGATTGCAGCGATGATCATGGAACCGATCATCACAGGTGGTGGAGTCCTCGTACCAAATGAACAGTATATGAAAGGTGTCAAAGAGGTTTGTGAAAAACATGGAGCTTTACTGATCGTTGATGAAGTTATTTGTGGTTTCGGAAGAACTGGAGAAGCATTTGGATTCATGAATTACGGAGTTAAACCTGATATCATCACGATGGCAAAAGGCATCACCAGTGCGTATTTGCCACTTTCAGCAACAGCAGTGAAAAGAGAAATTTATGAAGCCTTTAATGGATCGGATGAGTATGAATTTTTCCGCCATGTTAATACGTTTGGTGGGAATCCGGCTGCCTGTGCATTGGCATTGAAAAATCTCGAAATTATGGAAAAAGAAAATCTGTTCCAACGATCCCGTGAATTAGGTGAAAAAGTTATCAATGAATTAAAAAATAAACTCCAAGCCCATCCATTTGTCGGTGATGTAAGAGGGAAAGGCTTGTTAGTGGGTATAGAGTTAGTAAGTGATAAACGCACTAAAGAGCCACTTGATGGTGCAAAAGTCAACGGAGTGATAGCCACTTGTAAACAAAATGGCGTCATTATAGGGAAGAACGGGATGACAGTAGCTGGATATAATAATGTCCTAACATTATCTCCACCTTTGAATATTGAAGAGAAGGATTTAGATTTTGTCCTAAATACGCTCATAGGTGCCTTAGATCAAATTAAATCATAGGAATGAATAATAACCCGGATAATGGACATTTTTAAATAATGGTCCGTCGTTCGGGTTATTTTTATAATAGGTAATTTGAATATAAAATAAATCTTGAATTCGAGATAATAGGCATGCTATAATTATCTCGAAGTTGAGATATTAATTAAAATAATTTTTTAAAAAACAAGAAAGGCGTGATTTTATGACGACTCTAAAAGCTTTAAAGGGACAGCATCACGTTTCAGCCATTACTGCAAATGCCAAGAAAAATTATGAATTTTATACAAAAGTATTAGGACTAAGACTAGTTAAAAAAACAGTGAACCAAGATAACACTTCGGTTTATCATTTATTTTTTGCTGATGAAAGAGGAAACCCTGGAACAGATTTAACATTCTTTGAAATACCTCATGCTGGAAACACTTATTATGGTGCAAATAGTATTTCAACTACATCTTTACGTGTGCCGAAAGACTCTTCTTTACAATATTGGAAGAAGCGTTTTGAGGAATTTAATGTAGAACACGACGAAATCTCTAACGTCACGGGTCGTGCCACATTAGCTTTCAGAGATTTTGAAGGCCAAAGACTAACCCTTGTATCTGATGAAAATAATGTGGGGGTTGCAGGTGGGAAACCATGGGATAAAAGCCCGGTTGAGTTAGAGCATGCAATCGTCGGACTTGGTCCTGTTACCTTAACGGTCCAAAATATATCAGTACTTTCAAATGTATTAAAAGACGTTTTGGGCTATCGCGAAAAAGGGAAGTATGATGCTGAAGGACACGAAGTGTTGGTATTCGAAACAGGTGAGGGAGGTACAGGAGCGGAAGTCCATGTAGTATCAAGAACTGATCTACCTGTTGAACGTCCTGGACGTGGAAGTGTTCACCATGTCGCATTCCGAGTGGAAGATCAAGAAGAGCTCATGAAATGGGCGAGCTATTTAAAAGAGTTACGAATTCCAAACTCTGGATTTGTAGAAAGATACTATTTCAAATCGCTGTATTTCCGTGAGCCAAACGGAATATTATTCGAACTTGCAACGGATGGTCCAGGTTTTGAAGGGGACGAACCATTTGAGACATTAGGTGAAAACTTATCCTTACCACCTTATTTTGAAGGTCAAAGAAAAGAAATAGAAGCAAAGTTAAAACCATTAGACACTAAAGAAGTAGGTAGGGAATAAGTATGAAGCATACATTCATCCAAGGCTCAGATGAAAAATTACCTACACTGCTCCTATTGCATGGTACAGGCGGAAATGAAGAAGACTTAATTCCATTGGCAAATATGATTGCGCCTGGTGCTTCGATTCTTGGAGTAAGAGGGAACGTATTAGAAAACGGCATGCCTCGTTTTTTCCGAAGATTGGCTGAAGGTGTATTTGATGAAAAAGATTTAGTGTTCCGTACAAAGGAATTACACGACACAATTTCTGATTTAGCTTCTCAATATAACATTGACCGTAAAAATATCGTAGCCATAGGATATTCAAATGGGGCGAACATTGCAGCAAGTATGTTTTATCACTATAGTAATGTTCTGGCTGGAGCCATTTTGCTCCACGCCATGGTCCCACTAAGAGGAATGGACTTACCAAACCTCTCAGATACGCCAATCTTCATTGGAGCAGGAAAGAGAGATCCATTAATACCGGCGGCAGAAACGAAGGAACTGTCAGACGAACTCCAAAATGCTGGTGCAGAAGTTACAGAATATTGGACAGAAGGCGGCCACGAACTCAGAAGAGACGAAGTGGAGCAAGCAAAAACTTGGTTTGATAATAGATTTCGGAAATAAATGATAAGGGTGCCATCACTTTGGATAGTGATGGCACCCTTATTGATTTTGGATTTTGGCAATCGAATGTAAATTTCGTGTTTTCGAAAGTGTTTTTTGAAAATCGAATGTATTTTTGCAGTTTCGAATGTATTTTTTGATAAACGAAAGTATTTTTGAATGATCTTTTTTTACTTCTTCACTAAATCTCCATTTTTGCCCCATATCCTCTAGGTTGCTGTTTATTAATCTGTTCAATCACCTGAAATTCTGTAAATACATCTTCTAACAAAATAGATGGCAGGTCTAGAACAGGTAAGTCTTGAGATAAAAGAGCTTCAACAAGCGCATTGATAAATTCCTGTTTTTCGCCTGATTCCATATTTTGAATGGCATTAAGGGTAAATGGTTCATTTTCAATGATAAATTGGTGAATGGACTCGATAAATTCCTGATCAAGGATTTCTAGGTATTGTAAAAGCAGGATTGCTGCTCGTTTTGGTTGTTTGATTTTGAATGAAAACGTAGACTCTGACAGTCCGATGGTAAAGACTTTTACCTCTTCAGAAACTGAATCATAGGTGACTTGGATTTTATATAAAAGTTCATTTCTCTTCCATGGATTATACATGATTCCTTTAGTTGTATATTGAATGCCTTCATAGTCCCCTTGATGTTCGAGAGTAAATGCCATACCTTGGATTCGATTTTTCAGCTGATTAACACATTCATTTTTGAGTTTCTCCATTACCAGATATCCGCTCCTCTTTAGAAAAAACTATTCATTTATTCTTATTCATCCTAAATCGTAAACTAGACTTTTTCAAAGAAAACACTTGGATTAAAAATATTTTTTATTCAATTTATAATGTATATTTTCCATCCTCCGAATAAAATAACATATCCTATTGTAAAAGAGTGGAATGAATATGACCGAAAAGGGAGAGGACTTAATACTTGCTGGAGCAATAATCGTTGCTATAGGTACCATTCTTACTGCTGTCGGACAAACAAAAGAAACCATTTTTAAGGATAGGAATGGTTTAAGCCTTGTTTCAAAAGGGAATGGAGTGGAAGCTTTCGGCAATGTTCTTCAAGCGATAGGTAGGTCCAAAAGTGATAATCCTGAAAAAATAGGCATAAAGGGTAGTTGGATTCAAGCTGTCGGAAATTCAACAAACTCTCTTGCATCGGAGACAGAACTGAATGATTCAGGTCCAGAATCCATCAGGATAAATGCTTTAGGAAGTGGGGTCCAAGCTCTTGGTGCAAAATTAGAAGCCATTGCTGTTGGTGAAAATGAAAAAAAACAATTAAAAAACCTTGAAGTCACTGGTCTTGAATTAATTTCAATAGGAGCATTTTTAGATGCAATAGGAAATTTATTTTTATTAAGGCAATTGGATGAAAAAGGTGATTTTATTTCCCTGATTGGGAGTTGGACGCAGGTAATTGGTGCATCCATTGGAGTGTTTGTAGCTACATATGTTGAAGAGGTTGAATTTGAAAAAAAGGATTTTTGGCATACATAAAGAATGTATGTAAAGTGAATGAAATGGAGGGCGTAAAATTGAAACGAACTTTATCCATCGTGACATTATTTATTTTCATGATGCTTTCAGGCTGTGGTCTGTTAGAGGGAGTAAATGACACACTAAATTATGTAAATGATGCTACTAGCTATGTGCAAAATTTAAATGATGCAGCTCAGGAATTACCAGGTCTGGCCGAACAGGCAGTCAAAGATACAGCAGCTTTATCGCAGTTAGATACGAAACTTGAACAATTAAAAACAGATATTAATACGTTTAATGAATTAAACCCACCATCGATTGCTGATGGTCTCCATGAAAAAATAGTTTCCCAAAATGAAAAACTTGAAAGCTCGATTGACGATTTTCATCAACAAGTGAAAAAAGGGAATGTTACTTTGCAGGGATTCCAAAACTCGGAAATCATGACAACCATAAATGAAATCACCAAGCTTCAAGACCAAATCCAACAGTTAGGAAATTAATATGGAATTATTCCAAAAAGAGAAAATAAGAGTTCGAACATTAGAAAACCATGATAATGTTTTAATCGCAAAATGGCTTACCGATCCAAACGTCCTTCAGTTTTATGAAGGAAGAGATCGCCCACAAACTCAAGAATTAGTAAATGAAAAATTTTACAATCGAGAAGAGGATGAGGTCGGGTGTATTGTAGAGTTCGATGGAGAACCGATAGGTTACATTCAATTTTATCCACTAGATCAAGATGCTCGAAAGCTTTATGGATATGACAAAAGTGAAGTGATATTCGGTACGGACCAATTTATTGGCGAAGTGGAATATTGGAATCAAGGTATCGGGAAGCTGTTAGTCCAATCTATGGTGCAATATTTGTTGGATCAACATGGTGCAGAAAAGATCGTAATGGATCCACAAGCTTGGAATGAAAGGGCAATCCGTTGTTATGAGAAAAGTGGTTTCAAAAAGATCAAATTCCTTCCAAAACACGAATACCACGAGGGTGAATATCGAGATTGTTGGTTGATTGAATATAATCATTTATGCACCTAAATAAAGGTGCTTTTTTTCTGAGGGGAGTTAGAGCACTTAGGACTATTTATAAAGGGTGTTTCCTACCGACATTGCCTAGAAGCTTCAGTTTTTAATATTACAAAAAACTTCTTGAATTAAAGGGAAATAGGGCTTAGAGGGAAACAATCCTAAATATACTGAAATGAGTTATGACCACCAAAGGCGTGGTCTTTTTTTTTGTGAAAAGTTGGCTTTCTTAGTATTAACACTTCCTATAAATTGCTGTTTACACTATGAATTCAGTAGCTTTAGAATGTATCAAAAATATTTTCTACCAATCTGCCTACTCCTCGTAATAACCAGAAAATTATTCTGAAGGGTAGCAATAACAATTCAGGTATCCAGAACAGAACATCAAAAATTAAATCAAAAAACGTATAATGATCGCTATCTTTCTTATATTTTCTCATTTTCTGTTTCTTTTTAGTCCACCATTCACGCATTGTTTATTTCATATCCTTTCGTTGGTATTTATTTTTTTCTACGACTTAGCTGTAATTACGTTGTACTTCCTTTAAAGTTTCATTAACGAGAGATGATTTATACACTCGTTACAGAACGAATATAATCATCAATCTAAAATTCTTTTAAGTAGTAGGAATTTTTCCTCATTTGACCTTCCACAAAGCACCACTATGAATCTATGGATAAACGGGTGTAAAATAAACAAGTGAAAATATAACTAAAAATTAGAGTGGGAGACTAAAAAAGTGAAAAAGTTACTAACCATCTTTATCTCCGGCATTCTCTTATTAAGTATTGTTCCTATAAAAGGAAAAGCAGTTAATCAAAACTTTACAATTGGTACTGTCATTGATGACAACGCTAATTTATATATATCACCTGATTTAAAGTCTTCAGTAATTGCAGTTCTTAAAAAAGACGAGGAATTTCCTATAATTGCATCTTCATCCGGGATTACAACGCCAACCTATCATAAAGTTACGTCCGGCAACACTTTAGCGAAAGTAGCTAAACAATATGGGACTACAGTACAGGATTTACAAAAGGAAAATCATTTAACATCAAGTAAAATAATCTCTGGGCAAGCACTGAGGATTCCACAGAAATATTCAATTCACGCTGTTCAATCAGGAGAATCGTTATGGAAAATTGCCAATAAGTTTGGAGTTACTGTTTCTGACTTGAAAAAGGTTAATTCCTTAAAAAACGAGCATTTAGCGATTGGACAACCAATCAGGATACCGGATTATTTTTGCCAAGTCCAAATTCTGGGAGGTACGAAAGGGTGGATTAAGAAGTCACAACTTCAAGTAAGCAGCAAGGATAGAGTAGTTATGGGCTGGACTACCCCAGGTACTAATTTAAGTTATGAAAAAAATAACCCAGTAAATGTTGTTTCTCCTCGTTGGTATACGCTAGTCAACTCTGGCAAAATGGTAACGTCCACTGAAGATGCGGTATATGTAGAAAATGCCCATAAAAAAGGAAAAAAAGTATGGCCATTAATTGGTAATTTATTCGATCCAGATTTAACAGACGCAATTTTAAGTGATTCAAAAAAAAGACAAACACTTGTTTTAACATTGCGTGATTCTTTAGTTAAAACAAAGAGTGATGGGATCAATGTTGACTTTGAGAACATCAACCCTAAGAATAAACAGGATTTTGTTCAATTTATCAGTGAACTTAAGCATGCTCTTCAGCCTTACGGAATAACTCTTTCCGTCGATGTAACGCGACAAAACGAAGACCCTTTTTGGTCAGGGAGCTTTGATCGGAAAGAACTGGGCAAAATAGCGGACTATATAGTGATTATGGGATACGACGAACATTGGGGAACAAGTCCAAAAGCAGGTTCAGTATCATCATTGCCATGGATTCAAGAAGGTCTCCAATTATTAATGCAAGAAGTTCCCACTCACAAAATCCTGTTAGGTGTCCCTTTTTACACAAGAGAATGGGTAACGGACCACTCGACGCAAACAGTGAAAAGTCATGACCGAACCATGCACCAAATCAATCAGCTTATTGCATCTAAAGGACTCAAGAAGGTCTGGGATCAAAAAGCCTCTCAACATTATGTTGAATACTCAACCGCCAGTGAAAAGCACCAAATCTGGATAGAAGACAAAACTTCCATGGGAAAACGAGTTGACCTCGTGAAACAATTCCATCTTGGCGGGACTTCAGCGTGGTATCTTGGCTCTGAAACTCAAGATATTTGGGAAGTATTCAACTTTACCAACTAAGGGAAGGGAGCGACTTCCATTTGACCAATGAGAACAAATGAGGTAATATACTAATACAAGCTGCGTTGTACGTATTGATAATAAAGTTTTAACCTTTAAGCTGTAATAGGGAGTTTTATATAAAAACTCGAATGACAAGCATCTGTCTATAAGACAAGGATGACAAGCAGGATGGTTTTTGCGAACACCCACTTTGAGGAGTGGTGGTTTAAAACTTTCTTACGCAAAATACGGCAAATGCGGCTTTTTAAATCGACGACAGCAAACCAGCTTCCAACGGAAGCTGGTTTTTTTATTTATCCTTCACTTTATCCCGTTTATCGATCACTTTTATTCTCAATCCTTCAGAAGAAATGTGATATCCTTCACATTAGGGAGGTGGAAATTTAAGGATTGAGATGTAGTAGATTTATCATGCACAATACCCACTTTATCCATCACATACCTCCGTTTATCATTCACATCTGGGGGATTTACCCTTCACTTTTTAAAAAATATCCTTCACTTTTCGCGAAAATGCAGAATTTATCCCTCACTTTATCATTTTACCGATCACTTATAATCTATATCCTTCAGATGAAAGGTGATATCCTTCACTTTTAGGAAAGTGAAACTTAAATGATGGCGATGTAGTAGATTTATCATGCACAATACCCACTTTATCCATCACATAGCACCGATTATCCTTCACTTCTAGGGGATTTACCCTTCACTTTTTAAAAAATACCCTTCACTTTTCGCGAAAATGCAGAATTTATCCTTCACTTTATCAATTTACCGATTACTAATGATTTATATCCTTCAGATGAAAGGTGATATCCTTTACTTTTAGGTAAGTGAAATTTAAATGATGGCGATGGAGTAGATTTATCATGCACAATACCCATTTTATCCATCACATAGCCCCTATTATCCTTCACTTCTAGGGGATTTGCCCATCACTTTTAAAAAAATATCCTTCACTTTTCGCGAAAATGCAGAACTTATCCTTCACTTTATCTTGGTTATCAATCACTTTTGATCAATATCCTTCAGATGAAAGGTGATATCCTTCACATTTTCCCTTGATCCAATTCTTAAACTAAATTACCCTCCCATCAACACGTTCCCAGAAGAGAGCGTCATTGTACTCTGTATCAATTCACCCTCAATTTTTCCTTCCTTAGTACTTTTGAATTGAAACCAACCATAATTCTGATCCTGAAGCATACATTTTGATAAGGGCAACTTTGAATAACAGGAGGAGTGGTATGGACGTTTATGTTAGGCAGGGGGATTCATTTTGGTATTATAGCCAGTTGTTCAAGATGAATTTTCAACTTATTGTTGATTCCAATAGTGGCGTAAATCCGAATCAACTTTCTATTGGACAGCGAGTTCGAATTCCCGGCTATGTTGGAATTGCATATCAAATTAAGCAAGGTGATTCCTTGTGGCAGATTGCTCAAAGTCGAAAACTATCGCTGGATGCAATATTGGTTGCCAATCGGGATATCAATCCGAATTCACTTCAGGTTGGTCAAACGATTAGGGTGCCGTTAAGGATTACATGGCCATTAGTGAAGGGGAAGCAGGAATATTCGTTTGAGACGATGATGAATGACATTGCGAGATTACATCGCGTTTATCCATTTATACAGGTGCCGATGATTGGGAAATCAGTTTTAGGAAAGGATATCCCTGAGGTCCTTATTGGAAAAGGGGATAAAAGAGTACATTATAATGGCTCATTCCACGCAAATGAGTGGATCACAACGCCTGTTGTCATGACATTCTTGAATGAATATTTACTCGCTCTTACGAATCAAACATCAATCCGTGGCATCTCCATGTTTCCTCAATATCAGCAGACGATGTTATCCATTGTTCCGATGGTGAATCCGGATGGGGTGAATTTAGTATTAAATGGTCCTCCACCAACGGAACCATGGAGAAGTAGAGTAATCCAATGGAATAAAGGCAGTACTGATTTTTCTGGATGGAAAGCAAATATAAGGGGAGTGGATTTGAACGATCAATTCCCTGCACTTTGG
Organism: Peribacillus alkalitolerans; assembly: GCF_010882125.1. Lineage (GTDB taxonomy): Bacteria > Bacillota > Bacilli > Bacillales > DSM-1321 > Bacillus_BN > Bacillus_BN alkalitolerans. Next base: position 56,429 of record NZ_JAAGVZ010000013.1, read on the forward strand.
GAGCGAGAGGTAGCTAGAAATCCTAAGGAGCCGGGTCCTAGAGACTATCCTGGTCCAAAGCCTTTTAGTGAGCCTGAAGCAATAGCAATGGGGGATTTGACCAGAAGACGAGACTTTGCAAGAGTGCTGGCGTTTCATACTCAAGGAGAGGTTATTTATTGGGGCTTTCAAGATCTTGAACCACCGGAGTCAGAAGTAATCGTAAATGAATTTGCAAGAGTCAGTGGGTATGAGCCTGTCAAAACAATTGAGAGTTATGCTGGATATAAAGACTGGTTTATCCAGGACTGGAGAAGACCAGGCTTTACTGTTGAGCTTGGTAGTGGAGTCAACCCGTTACCAATCGAACAGTTTGATGAAATTTATCGAAAAACATTGGGTATCTTTTTAGCGGGGTTATATATGTGAAATGAAAGACAAAAAACTAGCTATTAAATGTTGGCTAGTTTTTTTATGCATTCTGAATTTCAATATAGTATGATGTAAAGGAACTATTCAGCATATGAAAGTTGGGGATAGGTTTTGATTACTCTTGGTCCACGCGTGATAAAAACAGGACTTGCTGTCGTGTTAGCATTATACATTAGTAAATGGCTAGGATTAGAAAATTCTGTATTTGCGGCTGTGGCTGCGACACTGACGATTCAGCCATCTATATATCGTTCATGGAAACAAGTCATTGAACAAGTTCAAGCGAATGCATTGGGTGCAACCATAGCGGTTGCTTCCATTTATTTATTTGGTAACAACCCAATCATTATAGGGCTCGTCATGATCATCGTAATTGCAGTCTGCTTAAAGCTGAAAATGGAAGGAGCCATTTCTCTAACCTTAATTACGGTATTAGTGATGATGAGTTCACATGCTTATGAGGGAATTCTGGCAGCAGCTAATAAATTTGTCGTTGTATTGGTCGGAATGGGATCTGCATTCCTAGTGAATTTAATCATTTCTCCACCTAACTATCAGAAGAATTACTTGGAAAAACTTGATTCGACGTTCAGGAACATGTCCCTTCTATTACGAACAGCGATTTCAAATGAACTAACCGAAAAATCGTTTCAGGAACAATGGGAAGCATTTAGAAAGGATATTAAGAAACTTGAGGATTTATATAATATCCTAGATGAAGAAAGAAGGAAATTTTCTAAACTCAAGCCAGTGGATGCAAGGGAGATTGTTGTCTTTAAACAAATGTTAACCTCACTACAGCATGGTTTAAGATTATTAGATTTGATTGATAGTCATTTCTTTCGCAGTAAGCCTGAAAAAGGTGTAGTAGAGTTATTTGATAAGCATTTAGAAAAACTAATAAACGATCATGAAATCATTTTTCTAAAATACGACGGGAAAATCAAAGAGAATGAACCTAGTAATGATAAGGAATACACGATTGCAAGCAAAAATTTTCTTGAAAAAATCATTGGGGCCAATTTAATTGAAGATTATCAAAAATTAGGACTCGTAGTTATCGCTTCTGCTTTCTATGAGTATTCATTTGAATTAGAAAGATTGAATCAAATAATTGAACAATATTCGAGACGTAAAAGTAAAATGGAATAAGAGTTAAGCTAAGCTGCCAATAACAACGGCAGTTTTTTATTTGGGTAATTCATACTATTGTAAACAATTCATAGGCATCCATCTAATGGAATATATTTCTATAAATCCTTTTACCAAGGAGAGAAGAGATGCCGAAAAACAAAAATGTTCAATTATCTTCTGAACAAATGATTCAAATTATTAAGAATGGACTTCCCGAAACAAAATCCTCTAAACATATTATCATCGTTGGTGCTGGAATGGCTGGCCTTGTAGCAGCCTCCTTGTTAAAGGACGCTGGCCACAAAGTTACCATTCTGGAAGCGAATAATAGAATTGGTGGACGAGTTTTCACTTCACGCTCACCGTTTAGCAAAGGATTATATTTTAATGCTGGCCCGATGCGTATTTCTGATTTACACTTTTTAACCTTTGAATACATTAAAAAGTTTTCTTTACCTACAAATCTATTCATTAACAGAACAAATTTAGATATTATTTATGCTAATGGAATCAAAACACGGTTGGACCAGTATGAAAAAAACCCCGATATGCTTAATTATCCAGTAGCCCCAAATGAAAAAGGGAAATCTTCGGAGGAATTATTACTTTCTGCGGTCCAGCCAATCATTGATTTCATAAATCAAGATCCAACTAAAAATTGGAAGATTGTTGAAAGTCAGTATGAAAACTATTCTTTAGGAAACTTTCTCAACATGTATTTTTCTGATGGAGCAATTGATATGATAGGTGTTCTCCTTGATTTGGAGGCATTCATGGGAATGTCTTTTATCGAGATTCTAAGAGAAATCATTACTTTCACATCTACAAAAGAATACTATGAGATTACTGGTGGAATGGATTTATTACCCCAATCATTCCTCCCTCAATTAAAAGAAGAAATATTGTTTCATCAAAAAATGACGAAGATTTCACAAACTCCAAACAATGTATCCATTGATTCAATTCATCCAAATACATTTGAGGCGACCTCTACCACAGCTGATTTTGCCATCATTACCATTCCTTTTTCAGCGTTACGTTTCGTACAAATAGAACCATACGATTCTTTTTCTTACTATAAACGAAAAGCGATTCGCGAAATTAACTATATGTCTTCAACAAAAATAGGAATCGAATTCAAAAGTAGGTTTTGGGAAAAAGAAGGACAACGTGGTGGAAAAACTATTACAGAATTGCCAATCCGTTTTACATTTTTCCCTAGCACTGGAATTGGAACTGAAGGCAATGCAGTGATTGTTGCAAGTTATACATGGGCGGATGAAGCATTGACTTGGGATTTTCTACCTGAAAAGGAACGTATTCATTTTGCTTTAACCAATTTAGCAGAAATATACGGAGACCAGGTTTATCAAGAATTCGTAACTGGAAAATCCTTTAGTTGGAGTCATAACCCATATTCGGGAGGAGCTTTTCCAATTCTCGAACCAGGGCAGGAAAAAGAACTGTTTCCACATATACTTACACCTGAGGGTAGAGTTCATTTTGCCGGTGAACATACATCATTGACACACGGCTGGATACAAGGAGCAATTGAATCAGGAATTCGCGTTGCATTTGAAGTGAATAACTTGTAATGGTTTATATTTTTGGATAAAGCAGGTTTAAACGGATTTTATCGAAAAGATAAAAAATGAAATTTTACAACAAGAAAAGTAGTGGATTTCCAAAAAAGAAATTCACTACTTTTTATAATTTCTAGCCCTTCATAATATACTGATTTCCGTCTTCGTCTTTAAACTGTACGAAGGTACCCCACTGCATTTCTTTTGGCTCTTCGATAAATTCCACACCATTTGATTTCATCGTTTCGTAAGTACCAAGAACGTCTTCACATTCAAAAACGATCGAAGCTTTCAGTTCATTCCAATTTGGCATCATGGATTTAGGATAAATAACTAAGTGTGAGTCTGCACCTTTAGGAGCGACCTCTAGCCAAGATGCATTAGGACCCATCGGGAATTCCGCATTGACTTCAAATCCAACCTTGTTTGTCCAAAAATCTTTTGCCTTTTGTTGGTCTTCAACATAAACTGCTACTGTTGCTATTTTTTTGATCATTATATTTTCCTCCTCATTTTGTCTTTGCAATTTGAATTCTATCAAGGTTTTAAAGATTCATCTTGTAAAAAAACGACATTCTTGTTCGAAGTATCTATCTTTTTACTTCGATCCAACATCCATTTTTTATATTCATTTGGAGTTAAGCCAAGTCTTTCTTTAAAATCCTTTGAGAAATGCGAGTAGTCGAAGTATCCAAATTCATTCATACAATCATGCAAATCCAATGATGGATTAAAGAATAGTTTTAGACGCACTTGATTGAATCGCGCTACTTTACTTAGCTTTTTGGCAGATAAACCGATAAGATCAGAACATTTTCTTTCAAATTGTCTTGGGGAATAGTGGCTTTCTTTTATAACAGTCTGTACATCTTGATTAATGGGATTAGAATATAGCTTCGATAATAGTTCAATAAACTCAAGTTCTTTTTCAATCTTATTGATATCGAACCGTTCTAATATAAACCCTTTTAGGATTCCTATTCCTTCCTCTAACTCAGCCTTTTCCAATTCTTTCTCAATATTTTCAATACCTTTTAAAAGAATAGACAATGGTAAAAATTGATCCTTAAGCAAATTAATTTTTTCTTCGAGGACTGGTATTAATCCCCATGGTTTAAAGCGTATCCCAAATAATCGGATTTCACCATTCCCCTCTAAGAAATGGTATTTAGATAATGTTCCAATTAAACAGGCAGTTGGTAATGTCTGACCTTGGCTTTTATATTGACTACCATAATGAATAATCATTTCATGACATCCATCTGGCCAAAGAATTTCCCCTGAATCCACATCATTATATGTACGATTCAAGTACCAAAAACATTTTATATATGGTTCCAGCTCAAGTGGAGGCTGTTTTTCGATATATTTCATACATTATTACCCTCTTAGTTCTTTTAATATCACTAATAATAGAATAGGGAGACAACCAACTCAACAGACGAAACCAAAAACTTGAGTTGAGCCAAGGATTCATTTACTATTTAGCTACATTAACATTTGAAACAGAGGTAAAGACATGAAAGCATTAGTTTTTAATAAGTTTGGAGGACCAGAAGTCCTGTATTGTTGTGAAATTCCCGATCCCACCATTAAGCCTGATGAGATTCTGGTAAGAATGAAGGCGATCGGCCTAAATTTTGCCGATGTTTATAGAAGGAAAGGAAACTATCATCTTGTAGGTGAACCGCCTTACATATTGGGGTATGAAGGGGCTGGAGTTGTTGAAAAAGTAGGTTCAAAAGTTACTAATATCAAAGTTGGGGATCGGATTGGTTTTGCCGATGTTCCATTTGCCAATTCTGAACTAGTTGCTGTCCCTATTGAAAAAGCGATTCCAATACCTGATGACATTTCCTTTGAAATTGCATCTTCTGTTTTTCTTCAAGGACTGACAGCTCTATATTTATCCACTGATAGTTATTCAATCAACCCTGGAGATTGGGTTCTTGTTCATGCTGCGGCGGGAGGGGTAGGTCAGCTTCTCGTTCAGATTGCAAAGCTTTCAGGTGGGAAAGTGATTGGTCTAACTTCCTCTAAAGAAAAAGCTTTAGTTGCTCAATCGGCAGGAGCGGAACATGTTTTCTTGTATGAAGAATCATGGGTGGAAAAAATCAAGGAAATTACAGAAGAAAAAGGTGTAGATGTAGTGTACGAGTCAGTAGGTTCTACATTGAATGACAGCTTTGCATCAACTCGTATTGGAGGTACTGTTGTATTTTATGGTATGGCAGGAGGCGATCCAGCACCAGTTGATCCAAGGATGCTCATGGATACATCAAAAACATTAACTGGTGGCGATCTATGGAATGTCCTTACCTCATTTGAAGAAAGAGTTAATCGTTCAAATCAACTTTATCAATGGATTCGTGAGGGGAAACTGAAAATAGAAACTCCTACAACATTTTCTTTGGAGAATGGTCAAGAGGCACACAAGTTGTTGGAGAGCAGAAAAAGTACTGGGAAAATATTATTAATACCTTAAAATGGTTCTCTTAGTAAATCCGTCAATGAATGGCAATATAATTTGCAGACCAAATCGCATTAAGATTTGGTCTTTTCGTATCTTATTAAAATGATGCTATAAGACATTTAAAACAAAATAATTAATAGAAAAAGCGGACATTTTACCCGCTTTTTTATTTTTTCAATTTATAGTTTTTGTGATTAACGACAGTGGTAAGTGGTGCGTTTCTTTCTTTAGAATAACCAAATTCAACAATTACAGAATTTTCTCTAATGACCTTAACGACCCCCTCAAAATTTTCTCCTTCCCGTATAAAAGAAATTGTGTTGCCGATTTCTGCTATTGCCATTTAATCACCCCTCTTCATTTATAATGTCCGAAAATAAGGAGAAATACTGTTAAAAAAAGAGAATATAAAAGGGCTCAATTAGGACGAATAGCTCTAAGGTAAATACTCAATATACGTACTTTCTTTCGTAAAAAAGGAATACGCAAATAGTATGCTCTAATGAAATTAATTGGGTTTAAATTGGATTAAAGTTTCCAGATAGAGAAAGTTCTGAATTAGTATTAAGTAATAACCTTTATATAAACTTTATGGAAGTAGAAATCCTGTTTGATGAAGTTCGGACGACTTACGATGAACTTAGTAAAAATAACGTGGTAAAGTGGATAAGAACTCCGTTTGCAACAGAGTCATGTCATGTCGTTGTAATGGGAGCGTCAGACAAAAATGTATTCGTATAGGTTGGAAAATAAAACAAAGTTTTCAAAACAACTTATTTTATCCAAACAAAAAAGAACTTGGATTTTCTCCAGAGTTCTTTGTATTTTTTATAAAGCTCTTTTCTAAAAGATTGTTGTTTTTTAATTAGTTTTTTTAAGACAAACAGTTATAAACAGGTTGATTGGAGCGGAAGGTGCGAGACCCCTGCGGGAGCAGCGCGACAGGTGAAACCCCAAAGGCATTAGGAGCAGAGGGGGCTCACCGCCCGTCCCGCTGAAAGCGAGCATCCTGGAGAGGAAATCAACCACTCCATTGTAAATTAGCAACTAACTTTACGAAAACAGCCTTTATTAATGAAGATTTTGTTGGATTAGTTGGCTTGTTTGTGTTTTTGTCTGGCTATACTCCTGAATCTGCTTTGAAATATCTGAACTAAGGGCAGGACCTGATGTGTTATACATATTATTTTGTGACATAAAGTTATAGACCTGCCCCTGCAATTGAAGACTATCATTCAATAATAACTGGAACTTCTGTCTTACAACAGGACAATTTGATTCTGTAGTGGCAATTGCATATTCAAAAGAAGTTCGCTTTAAGTCTGCAAGAATTGTATATACAAGATCTTCGTCCTTTAATATGGTATTATGCTGATTCATTTTTTATTGCCTCCTATTGTAAAGGGGATTGGATTCCTTGGTTTTGCTGTTGTTGCATCTGATTTTGCATCATGGTTTGCATTTGAGATTGTTGTTCGGCTTCTTGAACTGTTTTTGGTGCAATGGCAGTATGCTCCTGTAACATTGACAGCAGTTCTTGATAATGCTGCTGGTGTTTCGTTATAAGTTGTTGGCAAAGCTGCTGTACAGCTGGATTACTAGAACTGACTGCTGCTGCTACACATTGTTTTGTCAGCAAATCCTCATTGGACATTGAATCCACAATATATTCTAATTCTTTAGCTGTTAACGGTTTCAAAACAAAACCTCCTAATTATTTATTCCTTTCTATAGTGGATGTTGGCGTGTTTTTCTATTCAATTTCAGTGACAATATTTATCCATTTCCTTAACAACGTAAATATGCTATAGTGTTCAAGGTAAAACTATAAGTAGAAATTCTGTACTGATTTGTGCAGGAGAGGTTCGTGAACTCCCTCTATAAAAAACTAACGAAGGAACGATATCTTCTTTAGGTATGGTTTTTTTCTGTTTTCTTTTGGTGTTAATAGGGTAAGTTCAAGACTTCTCTTTTTTGAATAGAAGGGAAGAAAAAACATGAAGAATGAAAAAGCAGTAGTCGTATTTAGCGGCGGTCAAGATAGCACAACTTGTTTATTTTGGGCAATGAAGGAATTTAAAGAGGTCATTGCCGTGACGTTTGACTATGGTCAACGTCATAAAGCAGAAATTGAATGTGCAAAGACTATTACGAATGAATTAAATATAAAACATCATATTTTAGATATGTCCCTATTGAATCAATTAGCTCCAAATGCATTGACTAGGGATATAGAAATAGAGGAATCTGAGGGTAGTGTCCCAAACACTTTTGTGGATGGCCGCAATCTGCTTTTCCTTTCATTTGCTGGTGTGCTGGCAAAACAGGTTGGAGCAAAGCACATCGTAACAGGTGTTTGTGAAACTGATTTTAGCGGATATCCAGATTGCAGGGATGTATTCATAAAATCACTGAATGTGACACTTAATCTTTCTATGGCTTATGATTTTGTATTAGATACCCCATTAATGTGGTTAAACAAGGCACAGACTTGGGAGCTTGCTGATCAGTTAGGAGCATTCGAATTTGTACGTGAAAAAACGTTGACATGCTATAACGGAATCATAGGAGACGGTTGTGGCGAATGTCCGGCTTGTAAACTCCGTAAAAGAGGTCTGGACGAATATTTAGCAGAAAAAGAAGGTGCAACCCAATGATTCAACAAATCTATCCGGTTGTCTCACATTCTTATCAATATGAATTAAATAAAGACTTTCATTTTGCTGCTGCTCACTATGTCCCACATGAAACAGCTGGTAAATGCCAGCAAATTCATGGGCATACTTACTTTGCCAATGTAACGATTGCGGGTGATGATCTGGATGAATCAGGTTTCCTCGTCAATTTTAAAGATGTAAAAACATTACTACATGATAGATTTGATCACACAATCATGAATGACCATCATGATGTATTTAACGATAAAAACCCTAATGATTTTCCTACAACTGAAGTGACAGCAAGAAAAATGTACGAAATCATCCAGACACATCTGGACCAACTTCCAAATCAACCAAAATGCTTGCAAATCTTTTTACGTGAAACACCAACGAGCTATGTAATATTCAGACCGAAAGCAGCCAAACAGTCATGAAGAAGTTTCCGGTTTTAGAAATTTTTGGACCAACTGTACAAGGTGAAGGAATGGTCGTTGGTCAGAAAACGATGTTTGTTCGAACAGCTGGCTGTGATTACTCTTGCTCGTGGTGTGATTCAGCCTTTACATGGGACGGAAGTGGAAAAGACGATATTGAACAAATGACGTCTGAGCAAATTTGGGAAGAGCTCCGAAAAATTGGTGGCAATTCATTTGGTCATGTCACAATTTCAGGTGGAAATCCTGCACTTTTAACACATCTTAATGAATTGATAGATTTGCTTCATGAAAAAGGTGTGAAAGTCGCAATTGAAACACAGGGAAGTCGTTGGCAGGAATGGTTTGTCGATATTGATGATTTAACGATTTCACCAAAACCACCAAGCTCTACAATGAATACTAACTTTGGAATGTTGGATGAAATCTTGGAAAAGTTACAGGTTGCTGATCGATTTAAGAATGTGAGTTTGAAGGTCGTTGTGTTTGATGACAAGGATCTGGAATATGCAACAGAGGTGCACCAACGTTACCCTCATATTCCTTTCTTTGTTCAAGTGGGGAATGAGGATTTACAAGAAGCTGATTCTACTAAGCTAATGCAGCAATTAATAAAAAAATATGAATGGCTCATCGATCAAACGATGGCCAGTGAAAAACTAGTAAACGTTAGAGTGCTACCTCAGCTACATACATTCGTATGGGGCAATAAACGGGGAGTTTAAGGAGAGATAGACATGGCAGGACGTAAAAATGATGAATTACAAGATATCACATTATTAGGTAACCAGGGTGTGAACTATTTATTTGAATACTCACCAGAAATCCTTGAGACATTTGACAACAAACATCCAGACAGGGATTATTTCGTAAAATTCAACTGTCCAGAGTTTACAAGCTTATGTCCAATTACAGGACAACCAGACTTCGCAACGATCTATATCAGCTACATTCCTGATATTAAAATGGTTGAAAGTAAATCTCTGAAGCTATATTTATTCAGCTTCCGTAACCATGGGGATTTCCACGAAGACTGCATGAACATCATCATGAAAGACCTAATCAAATTGATGGACCCGCGTTACATCGAAGTATGGGGCAAATTCACGCCACGTGGTGGAATCTCCATCGATCCATACACAAACTACGGGAAGCCTGGAACGAAATTCGAACAAATGGCTGAATATAGAATGATGAATCATGATCTATATCCGGAGAAGATTGATAATAGATAATAGATAATCAAAAGAGTCTTAAGAGTTTATTGTCCTTTTACTTAGGACTCTTTTTTTTGTCATTTTTTATGTTTTGGTGATTTCTAGTGGTGACTTCATATGATTTATGATATCCATGTAATAGTATTGAAGGACTGTTAAGGTGTCAGTCAGACTGTTTTTCGTACGAGCCATTTCTTCAGCCTTCTATTCCACATCTTTATACTTATTTTGCCGCCTTCTTACATAAATGAAATTATGGAATATTCAAATATTAAAGGGCCCAATAATGGACCCTTATCTGTGTGAATGAATCATTATGCACTTATTTCTTGTATTTGATATGTTTTGTTTCGCCTTATTGAATAATATATCGCAGAGATCCAGCCAATAAGTATAAATGCATAAATGTATGGAGTCCAATTTGCATCTTCTACCCATGTAGTAATGAGTGTTCGTGAATTTGTTAAAATAATTAATCCACCAACTAAAACACCTAAAAGATGAGCTGGAAGTTTTCTTACTAACCAAGCTGCAATTGGGGCGGAGATAATTCCACCAAGCATAAGTGCAGCTACCCAATACCAATTCACTTGCTCCCATCCTAAGGAAATAAAAAATCCAAGCGTAGCTGAAACTGCAATAGCAAATTCACTCGTATCAACTGTCCCTACAACTTTTCTAGCTGACGTGCCTTGTTTTGATAATAAAACTGGAGTTGCGATTGGACCCCAACCTCCACCACCCGTTGCATCTGCGAATCCTGCAATAAGACCAAGAGGAATTGACTGCTTAAGCGACAAATCAATCGATTTATTTTGAGCCGAGTTCGTAAATTGAAACAAAAATCGGAAAAGAACATACACCCCAAGTAGCAGGAGGAAAATAGCGATGTATGGTTTTACTATATCCCCTGGGAGATTGCTTAAAAAACAAGCTCCAACAAACGCTCCGATCGATCCTGGAATGATTAATCTCAGCACCGTTTGTTTATCAACATTTCCAAATTTAATATGTGCGATGCCAGATGTAGCTGTTGTAACAACTTCTGCTAAATGCACGGATGCAGAGGCAACCGCTGGGAGTATTCCGAATGTTAATAATAATGTAGTTGATGTAACTCCATATGCCATTCCTAGAGCCCCATCAATTAATTGTGCTAAAAAACCAATGGAAGTAAAAATAATTAACTTGCGCATCTTTAACGCCTCCAATTTTAGTCCTAATTAGAATATGAAAAAAACAAAAAGGTCCTTAACAATTGTTAAGGACCTTTGGTTATTCCAATCAGTCTTGTTTTATTTTTTAAAATTATCTTCATTATAAACTATTCCGATTAGATTACAAGGTTTTGTTTTTAAAAATTTTTTTATTTTTACATATGACACTCTATTACTCTAATAATCCCATTAACATGAAAAAGCGAGACTTGTGACCAAATTTCAGCACTCCATTTTACTAAAAATAAACTTCCCCATTTATCTGCAATTTCAGTTTTAAGCATGAAAGCTCAAATCTCTGACTATACTGTTATAAAAAATTTAGTGAGGTAAGTATGCTTTTTAAAAATAAAATTCCATGCTCCACCTGTAAAGGATATTTTTCACGTGTAACTGACAACAACAAGCGAAATGTTTGGACTTGTTTATCCTGTAAGGAGTATTCAATAGATGAAGGGGCAATGAAGTCATTTATTGGAATGAGATTGTGGTTTCATGAGAGGGAAGAGCAAAATATACATCAGTTGATTATGGAGAATGTAAGAAGTATTGAATTAACAGGAAAAAATTGTTTTGTAGTGAATTTCTATGATCAAGAACCTATGTTTCAGAAGGAAAAGCATATTTATTTTGGGATGAATGGATAAATTTATCAGAACATAAAAAATATCAGAACAAAATAAAATCCACGGATGAAAGTGATAATTGATAAGGTATCTTTAGGCTTCCTCAAGATAATGGGGCTTTTAAGTATTTACTTTTTTACTAAACGTAAGAAAAAAACACCTGCAATGTATTAATATTTTTTTAACATTGAAATAAGTTAGCAAATCGGAATGTCTGTTATCGTTAGCATGATTTAACCTAATAAAACTGAGAAAATCAGCTCAAGCATTGAAGCAAGTTGAGCTGATTTTTTATGGTTTGGTTATAAGAAAGAATTGGTTTTATCCATTCCTTTAACTAGAATTCAAACTCTAGACCCCATTTATCTGACACTTTCACTATATTTATCCATCACTTTTCAAAATTTATCCTACACTTTTTCTTGAAAAATCGAATTTTTCCACTTTTAATTCCAGTTAACAATCTAATTTGGAACTTATCCATTTTAATAATTCTTTATCCACGGTTAACCTAGGATATCCGCTAAAATTAGAAGATATCCTCACTTCCCATATTCGCCGATGATTAAGAGACATCCTTCGACTTCCCGGTCATCCCTTTCTCAAAAGCATCCAACAACGAACTAAAGAACCCAACCCTATGAACTACCCAATAAGACATAACCGCCGCAATAATACCAACAACCGCTCCAACCAACACATCGCCAGGATAATGTACTCCAACACCGATTCGTGAAAGACCGACACAAACAGCAATGATGACAAATACAGAACCAACCATTTTTCTAAACAGCCAAATAGTAAAACAGACCGAAAAAAATAAAATAGTATGATCACTCGGAAACGAATTATTGACGCTTTTTTCTATCAGCTGATTGACGTCTGCTAATTCTGCAAATGGTTGGTAATTGCTATAACATAAACCGACTAACTTCCCGATTACTTCAGCCAATCCAAAAGCAACCACAGCGCTCATGACCATCATTCTGTTCTGTTCACGACCCTTAATCCAAAATATGAGAAGGGCAAGTGCTAATAGATAAACGGTATATTCAGCCGTAACTACAAACACTTGATTTAAACCTTCATATTCTTTCCCTAAATCATTGATCATCCTGAAGTATTGAATATTCAACTCTTTCAATGGAAAAATGCCTCCTTGCAAGTCTAATAAGGAGAATATACGTTATCTTCCAATTGTGATGAATTGAAATTGCTTACATGTACCTTACATTTATGTAAGGTAAGAGGATATTGAAGGCAAAAGTCGAATTCGTAATTGGTGTTTAAATAAGATTTTCGGAGTGGATAATACTATGAAATATAAGGTTTCACTTGAAGGGGTTTCTCCAGATCAATTACAGGGATTTTTTGTTGGATGGCCTAATCCACCGAGTCCGGAAACACATTTAAAATTATTAATAAATAGTAATAAGGTTGTGTTAGCGGTTGATGAAGAGATAGATCGTGTGGTTGGCTTCATTACGGCTATCAGTGATGGGGTGTTATCCGCTTATATTCCTTTACTGGAGGTTCTTCCGGAATTTCAAAACAGAGGTATAGGAGCACAATTAGTAAAAAGAATGATCGGTGAACTGAATGAAATTTATATGATTGATTTATTATGTGATGAGAATTTACAGCCTTATTATGAAAAATTAGGGATGAGCAAGTCGAGAGGTATGGTAATTCGAAACTTTAAAAATCAGATTGGAATTAAGGATGAATTGTGATAGTATTAACATTTACAGAAGAAGAGGAAGTGGACTATAGTGATAAAAATTGAAATCCCTACACCGGATGTTACTATTACAGAGCGTAAGCAATCAAAACATGATGAAATTGAGATTCCTTCCATTTATGGATTCATTGATTTCCACCTAATTCCACGTGATAAAGGCGGAGTCTTCATGTTTTATAACATAAATGATGAGCTTTTATTCGTGGGCAAGGCAAGGAAATTAAGACAAAGAATTAAAAAGCATTTCGAGGACAATGTTTCTCCTATTAAAAATCACAGAGACGAAGTATACAAAATCGAAGTTTGTGTGGTTGAAGATCCAACGGAACGTGAAATTTACGAAACATACATTATTAACGAACTTGAGTCAAAATACAATGTAGATAAAGTATTCTATAAATAAAATGTTTAAAGCTTGTGGACGAAATACAGTCCGCAAGCTTTATTGTTTGTGTATGGCTGTTTTCGTAGAGCTTTATGTTTAAAGGGAGGGGAAAAACAACATGACAGCAGATCAACGTAAAAAAATGACAATATTAATGATTAATATGTTTATTGCAATAGGAAGCTTCGGAATCATCATCCCTATCTTACCGGCTTATTTAAAGTCCATTAATCAAGGTGGGGCAGCAGCTGGTTTGATGATTGCTATATTTGCAGGAGCACAGCTGATCTTTTCACCGATTGCTGGAAAATGGGCCGATCAATATGGTAGAAGATTAATGATTATTTACGGATTAACGGGTTTGACTATTTCCATGTTCATTTTCTGGGGTTCAAACTCCATTTGGGTGCTATATTTTTCCCGTGTGGTCGGAGGGATTGGTGCAGCGCTATTGATTCCTGCTATATTCGCTTATGTGGCAGATATTACTACTCTTCAACAACGAGCTAAAGGGAATAGCTTTATCTCTGCTTCAATGTCTCTAGGAATTGTTATCGGTCCTGGAATCGGAGGTTTTCTGGCAGATTTTGGATTGAAAACTCCACTGTTAATTTCCGCGATCGTATCGCTTGTTTCAGTGATTTTTTCAGTAGTGGTCCTGAAAGAAAGTAGAGTACAGCAGGATGCAACAATGAACTCTGTCACAGTAGAAAACGAAACCATGATAAGAAAAATCGGACGTTCTGTAAAAATGCCATTCTTCATTCCTTTAGTCATTACACTTGTGATGAGTTTTGGTCTAATGTCGTACGAATCTATTCTTGGTCTTTTCGTGGACAATCAATTTGGTGCAACACCACAGCAAATTGCATTCATGGTTACATCAACTGGCATCGTTAGCGTTATTGTCCAACTATTTGTTGTAGACAAAGTCGTGAATCGTTTTGGTGAAGTAGCCGTATTGAATTTATTTTTAGCAGTAGCAGCTATTGGTTTCTTCCTTTCCATTTTTGCGTCAAGTTATGCTTTATTCTTTGGGATATCGTTACTTATTTTCCTAGCAACTTCGATATTACGTCCGGTAATCAATACCTTGATTTCAAAACTGGCTGGGAACGAACAAGGTTTTGCGATGGGGATGAATAATGCTTACATGAGTATAGGAAATGTTCTTGGACCAACCTTTGCGGGGTTATTATATGATGTTCAAATCACTTATCCATTCATTCTCGGTCTAATTTTATTATCTGTAACCTTACTAATTACGATTACTTGGCAAAGACGCTCTTTAAAACAAAGGGAGTTCACCAATCCAGAGCAAGTATAAGTAAAAAAAAGCGCTCATGAATTTCAAGAAAAATTCATGGGCATTTTTTGTAAAATTATTTTTGTAGAAAAATATTCATTTACAGAAATTAATGAAAATAGTAAAATTATCGATGGACAACTAAATTGGAAAAAACGGGTATGATAGAGTTATATCATTTAAAAGGGAAGTTGGTGAAAATCCAACGCGGTCCCGCCACTGTAATATGGGAGTGACCTATAAATCCACTGATGGAAATCGGGAAGGAATAGGGAGCATTGATCATAAGCCAGGAGACCTGCCTGTTTTTAAAAAGCACCAATTTCACTACGAGGATAGGTTTGGTGTTAGAGAACGGTATAATTTATTAATCTTAAGATTATGTTTTTATACCATTAATACACACCCGTTTTCTAACATCTCCTTAATTCAAAGGAGATGTTTTTTATTTTTTCCTTTTAGTAGCTCCACATTAGAGTGTTGGAGGGTTTATCATGAAAAAAATTTCTAGTTTATGGATGCTCCTTGTCCTAGTAGCAAGTTTACTATTAGCTGCATGTGGCAATGATACGGAGACGAAGAAAGTTGACGAAGAAACATCAAAGGTTGAAGAAAAAGCAGAGTTCCCAGTCACGTTAACGGACGGAATTGGGAAAGAGGTAACTCTTGATGCTAAGCCTGAAAAAATAGTTTCATTAATTCCAAGTAATACAGAAATACTTTTTGCATTAAACTTAGATAAAGAAATTGTTGGGGTTTCTGATTTTGATAACTACCCAGAAGCGGCAACTAAAAAAGAAAAAATTGGTGGCATGGAATTTAATGTAGAGAAGATCATTTCATTATCTCCGGATGTTGTTTTTGCACATGCTTCAGGGGCACATAATTCAGAGGCTGGTTTAGAACAGATTCGTCAGGCTGGGATTCCAGTGTTTGTAGTAGAGGATGCACAATCTTTTGACACAGTTTATTCATCCATTGAGACGATGGGTACATTAACTGGTAAAAAATCAGAAGCAGAAAAATTAGTTACAGATATGCAAGCTAAATTAGCAGACATTAAAGAGAAGGTAGCAAACGTTTCTGATCAGAAAAGTGTAGTAGTCGAAGTTTCACCATCACCAGAAATTTATACTACAGGTAAAAATACATTCATGAATGAGATTTTGACTTCCATCAATGTGAAGAATGCTGCTGGTGATCAAGAAGGCTGGATCCAATTAACCGAAGAAGCCTACATACAAATGAATCCACAAGTTATCATCACTACTTACGGAGGTTATGTGGAAAATCCTGTAGACCAAGTCTTAAGCCGAAAAGGTTGGGATGAGGTTTCTGCGATCAAGAATAAAGCTGTTTATAATGTAGATGCCGACCGTGTGACAAGACCAGGTCCTAGACTAATTGAAGGAGTTGAGGAACTTGCCTCAGCCATCTATCCAGACATTTTCAAAAAATAAACAAAAATGGGCCTATCCAATTTCCATCGCATTATTGTTGATGGCAATGGCACTTGGAATTAGCATTGGAACATTTTCTGTTTCAATCAAGGATATTATTTATATTATGGGGGCGGAATGGTTTTCCATGCCGCTTCCTGACCATGTATCTTCTTCAATGGTGAACATTGTAATGGATATCAGGTTACCTAGGGTAATCCTAGCTGGATTAGTAGGAGCAGCACTTGCCATTTCAGGTGCTGCTTTTCAAGGTTTATTGCAAAATCCGTTGGCTGACCCATATACACTTGGTATTTCATCGGGAGCTTCTCTAGGGGCAGTCTGTGTCTTATTCTTTGGGATTCAAATTCCGTTTCTAGGAATGCTTACACTACCTGTAGTAAGTATCATTTTCGGACTCATAACGATTTTTTTAGTATTAATTTTCGCACGTATGATTGAAAAAACGATGAAAATCGAAACAATTATCCTGACTGGAATCATTGTTAGCTCATTTCTAGGTTCGTTTATATCATTAATGATTGCGCTTACAGGTGAAGAATTACGTCATATCATCCAATGGCTTCTGGGCAGTGTGTCCATGAGGGGTTGGCAATTCGTATGGATTATTGCTCCTTTTTTCTTCGTGGGTAGTCTTCTCATGCTCCTAAATACAAAGGAATTGAATGCCTTGTCCTTTGGGGAGGAGAAGGCACAATATTTAGGAGTGAATGTGAAGCATCGGAAATTTTTCATCCTCATTTCAGCTTCGGTTTTAACGGGGGCTGCAGTTTCTGTCTCAGGTACGATTGGATTTGTAGGACTCTTGATTCCTCACATGGTCCGGATGATTTGGGGAACGAACCACCAGCTTTTATTGCCGATATCATCGATAATAGGGGCCTCCTACTTAATCTTGGCTGATTTAGTATCGAGGACCGTTATTTCACCAACTGAATTACCAATTGGAATCATTACATCTCTTATTGGCGCACCTGTTTTTGGATTGATCTTACTTAGAAGAAAAAAGGAAAGGAGAGGGTAGTTTTGTTACAAGTTCAAAATATATCTGGTGGGTACAACAATCATGAGGTCGTACAAAATGTTTCCTTCTCCGTCCATAAAGGGGATTTCTTTGGGATTTTAGGGCCAAACGGAAGCGGCAAGTCCACGCTAGCTAAGCTAGTAAGTGGGGTGTTGCCATTAACAGCGGGTACAGTTCTTCTTGAAGGCAACCCATTGACATTATTTTCATCGAAAGAACTTGGTAGGAAGCTGGCTGTACTTCCGCAAACGATGCATACCTATTTTGACTATACGGTTGAAGAAGTGGTGTCCATCGGCAGATATCCTTTTCAAAAAGGGTTATTCCACCATCTGTCAAGTAAAGACCTTGAGGTCATTAGGACCGTTATGGAACAAACTGACACCTATCTCTTTAAAAATAAACAACTTGGTGAACTAAGTGGTGGGGAACGTCAAAGGGTGTTCTTAGCACAAGCCCTAGCACAAGAACCAAAACTGTTACTACTGGATGAACCAACCAATCATCTTGATATTTCCCATCAAAAAAACCTATTGGATTTCCTGAAATCTTATACACAGTCGAATGAGTTAACGGTTCTATCCATTTTCCACGATATCAATTTGGCAAGTCTTTATTGCGATCGCATCCTTTTAATGGATAAACAAGGAGTGGTATCAGTTGGGACACCAATAGATGTGTTGGAACAATCCAGTATTAATGAAGTATACAATACTGAAGTCATAAAACAACAGCATCCAACGATCGCCAAGCCTCAAATTTCAGTTCAACCTTCAATCGAATCAGATACCAATGGTTTGTTTGATCTTAAAGAAAGCTTAGATATTTCAGAAAAAAGAATATTGATCCAATCACGTGAACCATACAAAACTCTTTCATCAAGCCTATTAGGTGGTGGTTTTGGTTGGAACAGGACATTCATTAATCTTCATGTTCATAAAGACTATGACTGTCAAAATCCAAAAAAGGATATGGAAAATTACATTGTCAAAGAAGGATTCTCCCTCAATGAAACGATAGGGATGATGACTGCAGTCCAATTAGAGGATGTTGCAGTAATAGAATTGAATGAAGAGCAACATTCAGTTTATATTGTTGTAACTGCTGGAACTGGAAATGCAGTGGATGTGACGGCAAAGGTCAAAAGTAATCCTGTCACGGCAGGAACCATCAATGTTTGGATCTTTGTAGAAGGCAACCTTTCAGAAGAAGCATTTCTCCAAGGGATGATGACTGCTACGGAGGCAAAAGTGAAAGCTCTCTTTGACGAAGGAATTAAGGATCCTGTATCCAATACATCTGCAACAGGTACTTCAACGGATAGCATCCTATTGGCTGCATCCCAAAAGGGGACGTACTATCAATACAGTGGATCAATAACACCAATTGGTCAAAGTATTGGAAGAGGTGTGTACGAATGTATAAGGAAATCAATTCAATCTTACAAAACAAGGCGAAATATCCATGATTGAACATTGCATAGCTATAAGTATTGCCCTCCTTTTAGATTGGATGATCGGTGACCCGAGGTGGATGCCACATCCAGTCGTCGGGATGGGTAAAATGATAAATCTTTTTGATAAATACCTAAATGAAGGAAGTCATCGAAAAAGAAAAGGAATTGTAATGGTGGTAGTGCTAATCCTAATAAGCTACTTCGTCACCTTGTACTTGGTGAGAATGTTTTACTCCATCCATCCTGTCTTAGGAATCACTTTCGAATCAATAATCATTTTCACCACCATCGCTCAAAGAAGTCTAAGGGACGCAGCAAATGAAATATATACTCCACTATCTAGTGGTGACTTAGAACAGGCTCGTTACAAACTATCGATGATTGTCGGACGGGATACCAACAGTCTTCCAGAATCTGAGATAGTGAGAGGGACCGTTGAAACCATTTCGGAAAATACGAGTGATGCCATCACCGCACCATTGTTTTGGACACTGATTGGTGGAGCACCTTTCGCTGTTGTTTACCGTCTCGTTAATACATGCGATGCTATGGTGGGGTATAGGAATGCACAATACGAACAGTTTGGCTGGGCTTCAGCGAAACTCGATGACGTTCTTAATTGGATTCCAAGTCGGATTTCAGGCTGGTTGATGATGGTTGTCAATAAACCAATTGTGGAAATTAGTAGGAAGAATGCTATTTTACTATTTTTGAAGGATGCGAGAAATCACCCAAGTCCCAATAGTGGTTGGCTTGAATCTGCAGCAGCAGCCCTGTTAGGAGTTCAACTTGGAGGGTTCAATCGTTATAAAGGAATTCCATCGATAAGGCCGAAAATAGGCATACCAATCAAAATACTTGAAAAACATCATATAAAAGTAATGAATGTCATTATGCATCGTACGGTTGTGGCATTTTTTATTTTGTTATGGATAGGGGGCATTTGCATTGAATTTACCATCTCATGGATCAAATCCTTCTAGATTATTTCAGTCGCTTAAAATAAAACAACCCGATCACATCATAGATTTTAGTGTGAATCTCAATCCTATCGGCTCTCCTTATTTATCTTCTAAAACATGGGAAGAGCTCCAGAAGAAGATAATCGATTATCCAGATCCAGAATGCTATGAGCTAAGGAAACTCCTATCTATTCATGAGAACTTACCATTACCCAATATTATAGTAGGAAATGGAGCAGCAGAGCTCATACAACTCGTCGTTCAATCCCTTCTCAGAGGAAAGGACGTTCTAATCGTGGAACCAACCTTTTCTGAATATAAAAAAGTATGTTTACAGCATGACTGCGAGGTTCACTCTTACGTTTTAAGCGAAGAAGCCGGATGGAATATTAATAGGGATGAACTCGTCATTCAGTTAAAAGGAAAGGCTGCCTTATTTTTATGTAACCCAAACAATCCTACAGGAGTGGCGTACGATAAAGACCTGTTATTGTCATTGGCACATGAAGCCCAAAAAGAAGGAATCCTTTTAATAATTGATGAAGCATTCTTTGATTTTTCAATACATACACAATCTATGTCCCAATTTTTAAAAGACTACCCTAATTTAATCATCTTACGGTCCATGACGAAAATGTACAGTATGGCTGGGGTTCGTTTAGGATATCTACTCGGAAATGAGAAGTTAATTCAAAAAATAAAAGAGCATCAGGTTACATGGAGTGTAAATAGCATAGCTCAGAATCTTGGAATCCATTTTTTACAGGACGGACACCATGTGCTGGAATCAAAGCGATTTGTTGCAAGGGAATGGAACAGGTTATCACAGGCATTAGAGGAGCTTTCATTCGTCACATCGAAAAGCTCCGTCAATTTTTACTTGCTAAGAGAGAAGCAGAAACACGATCTTCAGACCTTAGTCCATTTTCTACTAGAAAATGGGATTGTTCCTCGTCATACCTATAATTTTACTAGTTTAGAAGGGGAATATATTCGACTTGCAATCAAAACGGTGCAAGAAAACAATCAATTACTGTCTGTTTTACAAAAGTGGAGGGCACAATGTTAATTTTCATTACTGGAGGAGTCCGGAGCGGCAAAAGTACATTCGCAGAAAATCTATTAACAAGTAGTCTACCTACAGGTGAGACCCCACATTATATTGCAACTTCCATCTATTCTGATGGTGAGATGTCATCAAGAATCAGAAAACATCAACTGGACAGAGAACTCTCCGGATATACATGGATTACCTGGGAAAAATCAAAGGACATACATGAAATGTGCAATCACCTCCCTGAAAATTCGTTTGTACTCCTTGATTGTATGACGACTTGGTTAAACAATGAATTATTTTCTGAAGTGTTTGAAGGTAGTGAGGATTGGATGAAGGTGAAGTTTCAAAAAGAAAAAATGAATCACATTTTACATGGGATTGAGAGTTTAAAGAAGCATTGTTCCAAAGTGATATTAGTTTCTAATGAGGTATCCTATGAACCTATTATGGATAAAGGTCTTGTTTTTCAATATGTAAAGATTATGGGGAAGCTGCATCAAGAGATTGTAGGTATATCCAATCAAGCCTATTTAATCCAGCACGGGGTACCTATTTTAATGAAAGGATTGGTCCTTAAATGAAGGGTGTAATGTTGCAGGGGACTGCTTCTGATGTAGGAAAAAGCTTAATTACTACTGCCTTATGTAAGATTTTTCACGATTGGGGCTATAAAACGTCACCATTTAAATCACAAAATATGTCCAATAACTCCTATGTGACAGTAGATGGAAAGGAAATTGGAAGAGCACAGGGTGTCCAAGCTGAAGCAGCCGGGGTTGAAGGGAATGTGTTCATGAATCCCATTCTATTAAAACCAAAAAGTGAACAGCAATCCGATATCATCTTTTTCGGAGAGAGTGTCGACCATGTGGATGGTAGGGAATACCGTGACAATTATTATGAAAAAGGAATAGAAGCCATTGGGAAAAGCTTAGCATATCTGGATGAACATTTTGACGTGGTCATAATGGAAGGTGCAGGAAGCCCAGTTGAAATTAATTTGAAATCAAGGGAACTCGTCAATATGAAGGTCGCTGAGCTGGCAGATGTTCCTGTCATTTTAATTGCTGACATTGACCGGGGAGGGGTTTTTGCTAGTATAGTAGGAACGCTGCAATTACTTTCCGAAGATGAACGTAAAAGAGTAAAGGGAATCATCATCAACAAATTTCGTGGCGACATTTCACTGTTTGAAAATGGTATCCATTGGATTGAAGAACAAACGGGAGTAAAAGTAGTCGGAGTCCTTCCATACTTACAAAACCATGGCATTGAAAGTGAGGATTCTCTATCTCTTCAAACGGTGTTTCAAAAAGCCGATGTAAAGCCCATCGAGATTGGAATCATTCGACTCCCATATGTATCTAACTATACAGATCTGGAGCCTTTTTTAGAGGAAGAGGATGTTCGCATTCGATGGATTAGCTCTCCATCAGAGTTTGGGAAACCAGACGCCATCATCCTTCCGGGAACGAGAAGCACCATACAAGACCTGCAGCATCTTCAAGGATTAGGCTTGGATCAAATGATTAGAGACCATGCAGCTTCTGGTGGAACAGTGGTCGGCATTTGTGGTGGTTATCAAATGTTAGGTGAAACATTGTTGGATGTCAGTGGCCTAGATACTGGAAAGCCTACTTATTCCATTAAAGGATTTGGGGTTTTACCAATCACAACAGAATTTCATGTTAAGAAAAAAACGATCCGTTCAACAGGTACGTTACATCCTGACTCAGGATTTCCTTCGATACCGGTCGAGGGATATGAGATTCATGTAGGAGTCACAGAAGTCCTTAGAAATGTCCCTCCTTTTATCCTTCAGGCGGATGGGAATGAAGGGATTAGTTTAAACAATGGAGCAATCATTGGCACCTATTTTCACCATATTTTCAATAATGATGTTTTCAGGAATGAATGGCTAAACAGTATACGTAAAAAGAAAGGGCTTCCTACCAAGGCTGTTGTACCTTTAGCTAAATTTAGAAAAAAAAGATATGAAGAACTTGCGACACATGTTCAAGAACATCTTGATATGGCTTACATTCGTGAGCTGGTATTAGGAGTGTTAGAGGAATGAAAGTATTGATAGACGGATTTATCCATTGTCTGCAATTTTTCACGAGCGTACCCATCAACAAGAATATATCCATGGAAAAACAACGTCTAAAAACTAGTTTGCTAATCTTGCCGATAGTGGGACTACTAATAGGAATCCTTGCATCTACATTGATGTATTTTTTACAAGAGTGGAGTCCATTTTCATCCCTCGCCATTGCATTTATCGTTTTTATATATTTTATTTTCATAACTGGTGGACTTCATTTAGATGGATGGGCTGATTGTAGTGACGCCTTTTTTTCCTTTCGGGACAAAGATAGAAGGCTAGAAATCATGAAGGATCCCCAGGTTGGGACGTTTGCGGTTCTATCTCTACTTATCATGCTAGCGGCTCGATTCTTATTTATATATGAGACGATTTTAGTGGAGAGTCCATACTATTATTTTTTCAGTGCCATCATTCCATTTTTATCAAGGTCTATGATGTTGCTGTTGCTAATTAAGGGGCCAGGGCTAGCAAAACAAGAAGGGTTAGCTGCTTTATTCTCACAATCTATAAGGTCTAAACATGTTTGGGTGATAGCCTTGTACAATTTAGTATTAGTAGGAGGAAGCTACATTTGGCTTGGGTGGCCGATTGTCCAACCCTTGATTTATGGAATGTTAGCCATTTTACTATTTTACGTATGGGCGAGTTTCTTCATCAAACGAGAGTTTAATGGATTAACAGGTGATACGTTAGGTGCGAGCATCGAAGGAGGAGAAACCTACTTATGGATGATATTGTGGCTATTACATTCCTACGCCATGGCTTGACCGAATCCAATGCGAAGAATGCTTATCTTGGATGGACAGATGAAGTATTAAGTGAACAGGGAAGAAGAGAATTATGTGGATACTCACACATTAATCCAACTTTCATTTTTACGAGTGATTTGAAAAGATGTAAGGAAACTGCATCAATTTTGTTTCCTTCTCAGTCTATTTCGACCGTTCAAGGATTGCGGGAAATGCATTTTGGGGATTGGGAAGGGTTAACGCATGATGAGTTACAAGCGGATAAGCATTATCAAAAATGGTTAGATAATTATGACAAAATGAGTACCCCAAATGGAGAATCTTTTCAACAATTTCAACAACGGGTCGAAACGGGATGGGAGCAGATTCGTAATAGAATTATTAGTGAAAAGATCAAGGAGACCGTAGTTATCGCACATGGTGGTTCACTTCGCTATATTCTGTCGCTTCTGGATAAAGAGAAAAAATCATTTTGGGACTTTCCTCTGTCACACGGAACGGGCTATACCATTCAACTTACATTACAGGATTTAGGGGAGGGGAAGAGATGCATTTTATCACCGGTGGAGCGTTTAATGGAAAACGGAAGTGGACCTTCCAAAAATTCGAATTAGAGGTTTCCCCCCATACTTGGTTAACAGCTTATGATGAAAAGGATATGATAGAAAAAGTCCAACAAACTGATTCATTCCAACCAATTACAGTCATTGAAGGATTGGAAGAAATAGTTCGAGCAATCCTCGAGTCCGATCAAGCCCCACTAGCAGTATGGGGTAATCTTTTGGAAGGTTGGCTTAATTGGGAACGTGAATTGCCAGGTAGAAGGATGGTCCTTATTGGAACGGACATCACAAAAGGAATTGTACCAGTTGATGCTTTTCAACGGAGATGGAGAGATGATTCCGGAAAATGCTTTCAAATGACCATGGAACAATGTGAACGAGCAAACTTGATTTGGTATGGAATTTCAACTTCATTAAAGGGGTAATAGAACAATGACCAATATAAAACTAAAAAAGACTGTTTTGACAGTTATGTTTATTTCTTTATCTACGGTCGGAGCTATGATTAAAATTCCTTCCTTTATGGGAAGCATTGCTCTAGATAGTTTACCTGCACTGATCGCAGCGGTATTGCTAGGACCAATAGCTGGTGGGGTTACGGCTGCGATGGGGCATATTTTGTCTTCATTATTAGCTGGTTTTCCTCTAGGGATGTTCCATGGGCTGATAAGTCTGGAGATGTTGGGTCTAGTCATGCTTTTCGGTTATCTATACAAGAAGCTAAAAATAATTTCTTATTTGACTATGTTTATCGGGAATGCATTCTTAGCGCCTCTACCGTTTTATTTCTTAATCAGTCCTACTTTTTATTACACATTGCTTACTCCATTAATGGTAGGTACTTTCATTAATATCATCGGTGCGTATCTATTGATACGTAAAGTAAGTCCTATCTTTTCTCGATATGTGGCAACTGGCGAGATCAAAGGATGAGGGATGTTCAATGTATTCCACTTTCAGACGAGGAATGGTTGGTGTTATCGGTTGATAATTCCGCGGGGGTCGGAATGAAAGAGCATGATGTGGTAAAAGCAGATTACGAAGCTGTGTATGAATTTGCATTGCGAGTAGCACTTATGGAATGCATGGCGTTCGGAGCGACACCTATTTCAGTCGTTGTTCATAATTTTATTGACCCTTTGATTTGGAAACCGATTAAAAGAGTTACTGAAGAGGTTTGTATGCAAGTCGGTCTTAAGGAGATGCCTGTCACAGGCAGTAGCGAATCCAATTTTACTTTGCTGCAATCGGCCCTTGGAGTAATGGTGGTCGGTAAAGTACATAAAAAGGAAGTAAGAAATGATGTGACAGCATCTTCTGCATCATATGCCGTGATTGGTTCACCGTTAGTTGGAGAGGAAGTTCTGAGTCAGGGAAATGAGATTTTACCATTACCACTATTTCGCCGATTGTTGGATCTGACAGGGATATATGAAATCCTCCCTGTCGGGTCGAAAGGGATTGCTGAGGAATTTACTCATTTTTCACCGTTGGAATTAGAATGTGAATTAGATATCCATCAATCAGGTGGGCCTGCTACTTGTGTCATCATTTCTTATGATAAAAAGTGCGAAGACATCATTAAAGAAACGACAAATACATATTTCCATCCAATTATCTTGAAAGGGGAATGACGAACATGACAACCAAATCACAAGGGTTAGTGCTCGTATATACAGGAGACGGAAAAGGAAAAACAACAGCGGCCATTGGCGTTGCCATTCGAGCAAAAGGACAGGGGAAGCGCGTTTGTTTTATCCAATTCATAAAAGCACCTGGCCGTTCGTACGGTGAAAAAGTCATTTTTGATGGGGTAGGAATCGAGAATTACCAAACCGGAGTTGGTTTTACCTGGACGAAAACGCCAGAGGAACACCGTGAGGCATTAAAAACTGGCTGGTCGTTAGCAAAAGAAAAAATCATGAGCGGAGACTATGATTTAGTCATACTCGACGAACTAAATAATGCATTAGCAATTGAAACCTTCCCAGTGGATGACGTACTTCCACTTGAAGACATCCTTTCTACGATTGATGGAAGACCAGAAGGAATGCACCTAGTCATCACAGGGAGATCGGCGAATGAGAAGGTCAAAGAAAAGGCCGACTTAATCACTGAAATGAAGCCATTAAAGCATTATTATGACAAAGGGATACCTGCTGTGGAAGGAATTGAGTTTTAATTTGTAAATTAAAGAGCTTGTAGGTGGATGTTGTCATTCCTCTACAAGCTTTTTGGTTTTTTGGTGGGTTGGTGGTTATAGGGGTGGGGGCATTTACTTTCGAAAATGAGTGATTTACATTCGAAAAATGAAAAATACAATCGAAAACCGAAATTTACAGACGAAACTGAACAATTTACTTTCGAAATTTGTGATTTATCGATTTTTCGACAAAAGGAGCCACAAACCTTCCTCCAAAAAAGGAAACCTCCAACCAAATGTAGAATTCAATTTCGAACAGAGTTTTCTTATATAGTCATTTATGTGGAAAAAAAAATGGTTGATACAAGTAGGGGCAAATTCGAGGTATTATTGTTGAAAACACGATACACAATGCCCTCCATTTTTTTTCAGAGTTATCTTCAAATCTCAATACTAATTATATTCAATGAGAGTAACCATTTACCGTATTTAGAGGAGGACCTTCGTTTTATAGAAATGATTATTCAATTTGAAAAAATAGCCTTAAAAGGAGCCAAATCATGACCCAATATACAAAAGAACATATAAACATTTTCCAAAGTGCATTATTCAAGACAACATCTACCGTTGTAGAAGGGGATAATTTCATCCTTATTGTTGACCCGAATTGGCTTCCAAATGAGATTGAAGCCATCCAGAAACATGTAGAAAAGGTACGGGAAAATCGTGAACTTTACATATTATTTACTCATGGAGACTTTGACCATATTATCGGGTACAAGGCATTCCCAGAAGCAAAAATTATCGGAAGTAAAGGATTGCAAAATCATCCGGAAAAAGAAAAGAAATTACGGCTTATTAAAGAATTTGATCACAACTATTACATTGATCGAGACTATCCAATAGAATTCCCAGAATGTGATATTGTCATTGAAAAGGATGGCCAAACACTTCAACTTGGCAATTCCATGGTTACCTTTTACTTAGCCCCTGGCCATAGCCATGATGGGATTTTTACAATCATTGACCCTCTGGGCATATGGATTAGTGGAGATTATCTTTCAGATTTTGAATTGCCATTTATCTATGATAGTGCAATAGCTTATAAGGGCACCCTAAAAAAAGCCAAGCAAATTTTACAGAAACATGTAATTAAAGTTCTTGTCCCTGGCCATGGTGAGCCTACCGAAGATATCGAAGAAATTCAAAATAGAATCAAAATTTCTGAGGACTACCTGGATGGAATGAAAGAGGCAGTGCTTAATGATGACATAGATGCCCTAAAATCGTTTGAGGATCGCCTACCGTACACATCTGACTTTACTGCTGAATGCCACAAGGAAAATATAGAAATAATGAAACGTGAATATAAAAAAGGAGAATGAACATGGATGTAATAAATCTTTACGATCTAGGTAATGCACAGGAAGTAGACAAGGATTTTATATTAAAGGAGTTCAATAAAGGAAGTTTACTCCTGATCAACCTAAAGGAACAGGAATATCCTTATGAAGAGCATTTTGATGTGGAAGAGATGATCATTGCTTTTCAAGGTGAATTTGAACTTGAAACTGAAACCTCAAAGATATCCGTTCCTCAAGGTTCAATGATTACGGTACCGAAGGGAATCAGACACCGATTTGGTTCAGGAAGCAATGGTTTAATCTTAGTGGCATTCGGTGAATGATTGGTCCTCAGATTTGTCTAGGATTTTTTTACTATCGTAAGGAATTTTGTGGGACATTCCAGAATCAACTCGACGATGGTGCAGTAATAACACTGAAGTTGAATGGAGAATAGGTCAAAATAATAAAACGTTCAGTACGAATACTGAACGTTTCAGACCGTAGACAAACTCGAAGAATTTCGAGTTTGTCTACGGTCTTTTTTCTTTTACAATGAAAGAAGTTAACAAGAACTAGAGAAGTTGATTGCAGCGAAGGGCGAACGCTTTCCGCGCGCGTGGCTTGAGCCTCCTCCTTCGCTACGCTCGTGCGGGGTCTCAAGTCTCACGCTTTTCCCGCAGGAGTCGTCGCCCTACGCTCCAATCAACGGTGTTTGTACATAATTCTTGAGGTGATAAGCGGTGATGACGAAAAATCAAATCAATGAACGTGAACAATTAGAAATGCTGGCTATTGAACAACTTGTTCCTTAAGACCACTTAGTCCGAAAACTCGATGCAGCGATTGATTTTACCTTCATCTATCCGTTAGTCGAACACCTCTTTTCTAATTTAGGACGTCCTAGTATTGATCCAGTTGTACTCTTTAAAATGACGTTCGATTGAACGGGTCTTTGCGGATGCGAAGGAAAAGCAAGGTATGCGTTGGACAACCCTAAGAGGATTAAAAAAATTGTCCATGCAGGCGATGCTTACGGTTGCATCCATGAATTTTAAGAAACTGGCAACTTGGACATGGAAAGTTGCTTAGGTGATTTTATGCTTAATGAACAGGTTTTTAAGTTGATTATTCAAGGACACTGGTTGATTGGAGCGGAAGGCGCTTGACTCCTGGGGGATTAGCGTTACAGGCGAGACCCCGCAGGAGCGGTAGCGACGAGGAGGCTCGGCGAACGCCCCCCGGAAAGCAAGCGGCTGGAGCGGAAATCAACCTATTCGCCTACCATACATATCAAAAATAACAAAAGGTATCGAGAGAGCATACTCTCGATACCTTTTGTCGACAATCTGAAACGTTCAGTATGAATACTGAACGTTTTATTGGTGTTACTATTCTTGATTTGTTGACCTTACAGCAAAATTAAAAATAGGATCCTTTAGTTCAAATTGATACGTATATCCATCTACTATACCTACTACTTTTTCACTGTCATATAGATCCAGCATAAATCCAGCCATTTCTTTTGAAGTATGGAACTTCGGGACAACGCCATTATATTTAAATTCTTCTATATCCAGAGATCGTTTTGCAAACTCAGTTTCTGTTGCTGCAGGAGCTAAAACTTTCGCTTTCATTTTTGCCCCTTGTAATGAAAGTTCTTGTGCAAGGCCTTCAGTAAATGCACTCACATAAAACTTAGTAGCACAATAGGTAATGGCATCTGCTACTATTGTATACCCTCCACCTGAAGATACATTAATCAATTGTGTCCCTTCAACATTTGAATAGTCGCCTACGAAAAGAGATGAGAGGATGGTTAAAGTTTCAATATTAAGATGTAACATAGCTTCAATCTTGTTTAAATTCTGTTTTCCAACGGAAGCAAAGTTACCAAAGCCTGCATTGTTAATCCAAGTTTCTATTTGATATTCTCGAAGGCTTTCGTATAGTTTATATGCATTTTTAGAATCTGATAAATCAGCTGCTCGAATTATTACATCCAAGTCTTTGTTAATTTGAGTGATTTTTGACTTTAGTTCTTCTAATTTCTCATTTCTACGGGCTACAATAATCAAGTTTTTTCCACGAGCAGCAAAAGCGAGTGCAGTTTCATACCCAATTCCAGAACTTGCTCCAGTGATAACAGTGTATTTCATTTGACGACCTCCAAAAAAATTTATTGAACTGTGAATCAAATTATAGTGGTTAGAGTTTACTCTAAGTCAATAATTATTTATTATTTAAAACAAGGTGATTAACTATGATGGATTAGATAATTAGGAGGCTATATGTACTCGATTGGTGAAGTTGCAAAAATATTGGACTTAAGCACACATACACTTCGTTATTATGAAAAGGAGAAAATCATTGTCCCTGATCGAAGTGAATTAGGTGATAGGATTTATCATGATTCTCATCTCGCATGGCTACGATTTGTTATGAAATTAAAAGAAACTCAAATGCCATTAGCGAAAATTAGAGAATATGCGCAGTTATTCCTCGAAGGAGAACATACCAGTCAAAAGCGGCTAAAATTACTTGAAAATCATAAAAGTTCAATTCAAGCTCAAATAAAAAACTTAATGGAAACTGATAAAATGCTTGAAGACAAAATTGCATCTTACAAAGATTTTATTAGTAATCAAAAACACTCCTGCAACGAATCTTAATAAATAGTTTTAATAGTTTACATTTATTGAAAATCAGTGTTTAATTAAGAGTGGTTTTAAAAGAGGAAAACTTTATATTGCATTCTCAACTCTATACGAACTCTGAGAATAATCATCTATAGCAATGTGAATTATATTTATAAATAAACAATACAGGGGAATTTATGTGATGGACCAAGCCTTACTATTAAATCTACTAGAAATTATACTAATTAATATTGTATTAAGTGGTGATAACGCAGTAGTTATTGCATTAGCTTGCAGAAATTTACCTGAAAGGTACAAAAAGAAAGCAGTATTTTTCGGTACTTTAGGAGCGGTTGTTTTAAGGGTTCTTTTAACTTTTGTAGCTGTGTATCTATTAACAATTCCCTTCTTGAACTTCATTGGAGGATTGTTATTACTATGGATAGCTGTAAATTTGCTTAAAGGGGAAGAAGAAGAGGATATAAAAGCCAATGCTACACTCATGGCTGCTGTAAGGACTATCATTATTGCAGATTTGATCATGAGCTTGGATAATGTCGTAGCTGTTGCTGGTGTTGCGAACGGGAATGTTACACTAATTATTATCGGGCTTTTAATAAGTATTCCATTAATCATTTGGGGCAGCCAGTTATTAATGAAAATCATGGAAAAGTTCCCAATTATTATTATTCTTGGAGCAGGTCTTTTAGGTTATACAGCAGGTGAGATGATGTTAAAGGATCAGGTGGTTGGTCATTTCTTGGAAAGTATACTTCCTGGCCTGCACCATATAATCCCGTTTGCATTAGCAGCTTTGGTCATTATTGTTGGAAAGCTAAGCAATCGTTCTGATAAAGAAAGAGGACTTATGAGAGGCTAAGCCATAATATAAGATTAATATTGAGGACTTCCCAAGATGGAAGTCCTTTTTTTATTAAAAAGGTTTCTAAGATATTATAAACGTATGTATGATATACATATAACCTTTAGAAACGAGGAATATGATATGTACATACCGAAATACTTCAAAATAAATGATGAAGAAGTAATTTATAATTTCATCGAGGAAAATGGCTTTGCAACGGTTTTTTCTCAACATAATGGGGGTCCGTATGCTACTCATTTGCCATTAATATTGGACCGAACAAAACGGGAGTTGTATGGACATTTTGCAAAACCTAATCATCAGTGGAAAGATATTGAAAACCAAGAGGTGCTGATCATATTCCAAGGACCTCATTGCTATATTTCTCCTTCTTGGTATGAAACGCAAGATGCTGTGCCGACCTGGAATTATGTATCGATTCATGTATATGGAAATATGGAAATGATAATGGACGAACAAGAAATCATGGATGCTCTAAGCGATTTGGTCGTTAAATACGAACTGCCGGAAAGTCCTTACAAACTTGAGGATGTAGACTCCAATTACATGTCTGGGTTAAGTAAAGGAATCGTCCCATTTAAAATCAAAATCAATAGAATTGAAGGGAAATGGAAATTAAGTCAGAACCATTCAGAAGAACGACAAAAACTTGTAATCCAGCAACTGGAAAAGATTCCGAGCGAAAATCAAAAACAAATAGCAAAGCTAATGAAAGAAAACCTCGCTTGTAAAAAATTATAGACAACTCCTCCATGAACTCTGAATATAAATAATTTAAAGCCTATCAGATTTTGGCTTTAAATAAATGATTTAGGGGATTATCAAAAAATGGACCAAGCTTTAGTACTTAATTTGCTTGAAATTATTCTCATTAATATTGTGTTAAGTGGTGATAATGCAGTCGTCATTGCCTTGGCTTGCAGAAATTTACCTAAACATTATAAGGATAATGCTGTATTATTTGGTACTCTCGGTGCCATTGTTTTGAGAGTTTTATTAACATTCGTTGCAGTATATTTATTAACGATTCCTTTTTTAAACTTCATTGGAGGTCTGTTGTTACTGTGGATCGCTGTAAAATTGATAAAAGGTGATGAAGAAGAGGATATTAGAGGAAATACCACTCTTATGGGAGCCATCAAAACCATCGTGATTGCCGATATCATTATGAGTATAGACAATGTCGTCGCTGTAGCAGGAGTGGCTCAAGGAGATATTATTCTAATAATCATTGGACTTCTGATCAGTATTCCATTAATCATTTGGGGCAGTAGCTTCCTAATGTTCATCATGGAAAAATTCCCAATCATCATTATTATAGGAGCTGCTCTATTAGGTTTCACAGCTGGTGATATGATGTTAAAGGATCTGGCAGTGGGTCAACTAATTGAAAACCTACATCCTACCTTACATCATATTATCCCATTTGCATTAGCCACAATGGTCATTATTGTTGGCAAGCTTGGCAAATCTTCAAAGTAAGCATTCTAAGTAGGGCTTCCAATTGGAAGTCTTTTTTGTTTTCTAATTTGTGCTTTATAGAATTGAACTATGTGATTTTTCCATCACCAAGCCTAAATGGTAAATCAAAAAACGAATGCCAATTGGAGGTGTTTTTTTCCATAAATAAAACAATAATACTGGGTCAGTATATAGAGGTACCCTAAGTAAAAAGGAGAGATAGTATGCCACAATTTGACGTAAATCAATTGAATCAAGCAAAAGCAAATGTATCACTTTCTCAAGAATTATTAACAAAAGTGATTGAAAAATCCAATTCTGACCCCGTTTTAGCACAGGAAGCGCTAAAACAAGCATCTAACGAAATTTCGTCAGCCTTATCAGCTGTTGCACAAGTACAAAATACAGCTAAATCACAAGCACAAACTACAGAATAATTTATATACCTGTGGAACTTAAAAATTGATTTAGGATTTTAATATACTATCCAATAGTAACTCAATCATATAAAGGGGAGAAATAAATTCTCCTCTTTATATGAATTATGGTTCAACGACCTTTCATTTGACTATTTATATGGAACGAGTGTATTACGGCCCTTTGATTTCGCTTCGTAGAGAGCGTCGTCTTCATATGCAATCAGGTCTTTTTGATTCATACCTGGGTTAGGAATTAAAGTTGCAATCCCTATGCTGATGGTGACAATGTCACTGATAGGTGAAGCTTGGTGTGGGATACTAAGTTCTGCGACTATGTCCTTTAAAGAAATAGCTACTTGATTGGATTGATGTCTATCGGCTCCAGCTAAAACAAGGACGAATTCTTCGCCACCGTATCGGGCCGTGAAATCATGTCCAAGGCTTAATTTTGATAATGATTGTGCAATTTCAATTAAACAGGCATCACCGCTTAAGTGGCCATATGTATCGTTGTCCTGTTTGTAATAGTCGATCTCGAGAATAAGTGAGAGTGGGATAGAATCACTTTTGCATTGATTCCAAACCTTTTCCAATTCATTTTCAAAAAATCTCCTGTTTGCAATGTTAGTTAATCCATCCAAACATTACGATTAAAACAAGATTGATGCCAACCAACCTGAACAAACATTTAAACCCTCCATGAAAACTGTTCAAAAAAATTTCTATAAATATGAAATAAGATAATTTACATATAATATCATTTACAGATCGGTAGTAAAGAAAAAGACAGCCATATAGCTGCCCTTTTTCTGTCCAATTATTGATTTTTCTTAATGAATTCATAATAAAGAGCAGTAGTTGTCTGAATTACTACAAATATGATCAATGAATATTGAATGTTATAACCATTTAGATAATGTGTGACACCCATTATAGTCGATACTTTTTCCATGGCTAAACCAATAACAGCCCAAGCCACTACATAAAAAATAAAGGTTCTTTTATTTATCCTAAATTTTTCATAAAAGTAAACAAAAAAATAACTGAATGGGGCAAACAAGAAATAGGTTAAAAGATCAGTCAATTCATATTGGTTCGAATCATTGACCTTATAAAAATCAAGTAATCCACCGCCTATTGTAAAATCAAACAAAGTTGCGCTGGTGAATCCCCAAATCAGGAATAAGAATGTGATATTCCTTGGCAATATCTTAGGAAATAAAAACAAGGCAGCATAGGCAACGACTAACAAAATGAAGATATAAATTTCGTTTTTATCGAAGCTTTCCCACAATATCATGATACTCTCACCGTATTCTGGGATATGCGCTTAAATAGCTTATAAAACAATATTGCAATCAGGTTAAGAATCAAGTAGTAAATGACGACAAACCCAAAATTCCAATTTGAATAATCTGTAATTTTCAGACTTGCTGAAAGGGAACTGATACACGACAATAATAAAACAGAAGTGAATATCACAATACTTTTCTCAACCATTGTTTCTTTTGCTTGAAGGAAATTCAGATGGATGAGTATCACCGTCGGGATAATTACACTTCTAATCAAAAGATATGCTGTATAACCAAGACCTTTCTTGGTTACGGTTATTAGTTTAAGCTCCTCAGATACAATCCATGAGTAGTTGATACTTATGATAAGGACAAGAAGAAATACTACAGTGTTTTCTATAATGGATAATTTCTTGATGATAATAGTAAAAATCGAAACGAATAGCCAAGAAAGAAATGAAAAAACTACAAAACCCATAGTTGGTAAGCCTCCAATAGATAAAGATAATAATATTAGTCTTCTACTATTAAATAAATTAGATTCCATATACTAGCTATTTCCTTTAAATGGATTTCTAGTTAATTTGATTATGTTGTGAATGCTGCACCGTAGACACCCCGAGGGCATGATTTTCCCAAAGGATCTTTTCAACCCATTCCTTTTGGCTTACCTCTAATTGAATCATCACTACCACTTCTGATGTATTGGACTTTGTGCCGTTCTTCTTTTTTTTCACGATTGCCAACTTAATGGCTATACCAAGTACAATCCCGGTAACTGCCCCGATGATACCCCATAGGATTGGGCCCCACTTAAGTTCATACCCATAAATCGCGCCTAATAACATTAGGCATGTCCCCAATATGGCTGCAATATCGAGCATCCCCATCCCGTCTGCATAGTGAATCGAATCAAAAAGTTTGTGAGATTGCTTCCTTTTATCCAACGGTACTGCGAATATCTTATCCTTTTTGATTCCTTTTCGATCCAATTCAGTTAGTGCCAACTCTAGGAACGTGTTCTGTTCAAATGTAGCAATGGCCAACATATCTATTTCCTCCCCAAGTGGGTAGTGAAAGGAGGGGCTCTGGTAGCTCTTCCTTAAATACTGAGATTGTTCCTTTTCAAAAAGTTTGTTTTGTTCGATTGCCGAGATGTAAGCGTCATATATGATGAAGGTATAGATGGAAGGTATATATATGAACCACTGCATGTCAATAATCTGCTTGGCTTGTGAAAAATCACCAGTGAATGAAAATTGAATTGCTTGTGGCAAGTGGGAGAAATAACAGATCACCAATGTGTATATGAAAATAAAGAAACCAACGATTAATTTCTGGACATAAAGGTGGCCAAGCCCTGGAATAAGGAATGACCATGCCATGGCCATCCATGGTTCTCTTTTATCAAGATGATTGATCCCCCATGCACTCATTTTCATCAATTTTATGGGAGCGTCTTCCCAGTCTGATAATATATACTGTTTATTCAAATCAATGGTCGAGCGGTAACTATCCCACATGGCATATATATAAATTCCTACATAAAGCATGAGCCATCTTTCATCCAAAACATCCTTAGCTTTTTCAAAATGTCCCTGTAAGGAATACATAATGCCAAGGTTAATTTTTGCCTGTTGATTAATAAACATCTCCCAAAGGATGAGAATAAACGCCTTTCCATATTTATGCAGCATTAAATTCCCAAATCCAGGATATGAAAATGCGAAAAAAGCAATAACCCAAGGGTTCCTTAAATGTAGATGAGTCGTAGTGAAAGTAGAAAGGTAAGCCCTTGGTCGCCTATATGATTGACTCACTAGATGAAATCTCCTTTATTGAAAAAAATACATGATCGATTGCTGATAACAAAAGAATCATTTTTCAAGAATAAAGAACCTATATTTAAACCTATTATTTCCAAATTAATGAAGGTTAATGTATGATCCAAAACATACCTAAATAAAAAGTGAAAGCAAATAGAAATGTGAAAGTGGTATGCAAACACGTTTTTATGTCTCCGAATTAAGTACATAATACGGAGGAGTACACCGATTTCAATATTCCTTCCATTATTTTAAGTCCATAAATTAAATTATAAATAGAAACACATTCACAATAATTTTTAATAGAGCCTATTAATTAATGGATTTTTTGTCAGAATATTATGTTATCATATAATTACCTATATTTACCTATAAATACAAAGGCAGGTTTGATCATGAATTCCATTCAAAAGTTAAAAAGTAATATTCAGAAAGTTTTTATTGGGAAAGATCAAGTGATAGATTTGGTGATTGTTTCACTTTTGTCAGATGGACACGTTTTACTTGAGGACGTTCCGGGAACGGGGAAAACTCTGTTGGCCAAAACATTAGCAAAAAGTATGGAAGGGGCATTTTCTCGTATCCAATTTACCCCTGATGTACTGCCAGGGGATGTGACAGGAATTGAATATTTCAATCCAAAAACGAACGAGTTTGAAAAGCGCCTCGGTCCAGTTCATACGAATATTCTGTTAGCAGATGAGATTAATCGTGCGATGCCAAGGACTCAATCCAGCTTGCTGGAAGCAATGGAAGAGCGCCAAGTCACCATTGACCGGGAAACAGAGAAGCTGCCACGCCCATTCATCGTAATTGCTACTCAGAACCCTATCGAATCACAAGGGACGTTTCCACTACCAGATGCTCAGCTCGATCGTTTTTTAATCAACATCCCTGTCGGTTATCCAACTAAGGAACAAGAAAAGCAAATCATGCGTCTATTTAGGGAAGAACAGCCATTAGATCAGCTGGAGCCTTGTATTACAATCGAAGAATTGATAGATCTCCAAAAGCAGACGAAAAGCATCCATGTGTCGGAGGCAATTGAGGAGTACATATTAAACTTAGTTGAAGCGACTCGTTCAAGTCATTTATGTGAAAAAGGATTGAGTCCACGTGCGACTTTAGCTTTAATGAGAGCCTCACAAGCAAAGGCTTTATTTGAAGGACGTACATACTGCATTCCTGAAGATGTTCAGTTTGTGTTCCCATACATAGCGATTCACCGCATTTCATTGACGATGGAAGGCTCACTGACCGCCAACCGTAAAGATATAGTTAGCGAGATTGCAGCATCGGTGGATGTTCCTGTGGAGATTGCTAGATGAATAGGAATTACATAGATGTCAAAATTCTATTCCAGGAGAGCATGGTTGCTTTATCCCTCCCGGTTTTTTTACTAGTGTTGTTCTTTAAGCAAGAACTTATGGTAGCGGCCTTCCTTTTTTACTATCTGTACGTGTTTATGATTCGGGCCTATACAAAACATATTCCAAGCTATCTACATCTTTTACAGGAGAAAAAGAGAAATCGTTTGTTCCCGGGAGATGCAGTGACATTGAACATCGGTATCCTCAATACATCAAGAATTACCATACCAAATGGAACCATTCATTTAACGATGGATTCATCCATTCAAAAGGAAAATAAAGGTGAATCATTGAAGCTATTGGGTAATTCCACAACGCTCCAATTTTCTGCACCGCCAAATAAACGTCTTCAATGGAAAATCGAGCTTTTTCCTCAAAAAAGGGGACTATATCGAATTGAGAATCTAGAAATCCTTCTTTATGACTGGTTTAGTACATCTAGGGTATTGATTCCCAAAATAGATAAATTGGAGACAGAATTTTTAGTGTATCCGATCATTAAGCCAATCAGAAATATCGAGGCGCTTCAAAAAATGGTAACAGGAAGCCAGCCTACAAACTTCTCATTTTTTCAGGACGAGGCTTCTATATCTGGAATAAAACCCTATGAAGGAGAGATCTTCCGTCAAATCCATTGGAAGGCTTCTTTAAAAACACAGAGTATCGTGGCCAAAAAATATGATCGTGTGACCCATAATGGGATGACTATTTGTTTGAACCTTTCTTCCAAGCATAAAAATTCTTTTCATATAGAAATGGAGAATCTCATTTCCTATACAGCATTCCTATGTCAGTATGCTGCTAAGCAAAAAATGCCTTTTGAGGTTTTCATCAATCTCTATCAAGAAGGTAGGCCAATCACTATCAGTATGAAAGAAGGGGTGGAACATGTGGGTACCTGTCTGACAGCACTTGCTCAGATTTCCAATGCTGGGCTGTTGGTAAAGGAAACTGCGTTCTACAAATATATCGAGTCAAACAAATCCCCATCAGTCGTCTCAGTCATTGTGGGAGACACGTACCATTCTGGAGCAATCAAAGGAAATGTGATTTTTGTGAATGAAAGTGGAGAGATATCAGGAGGTAATTCGAATGCAGCTTCTTTT
Source organism: Peribacillus alkalitolerans (assembly GCF_010882125.1). Lineage (GTDB taxonomy): Bacteria > Bacillota > Bacilli > Bacillales > DSM-1321 > Bacillus_BN > Bacillus_BN alkalitolerans. Next base: position 95,479 of record NZ_JAAGVZ010000013.1, read on the forward strand.
TAACTCTTCTATATTTCTCCTTTTTTTCTTGGTTTCTATGAAAGAAGAGCAAATGATTTATTTCTTCCCATTTTTTTTCGTAAGTATAGCAGCACAGTGGTTATTGCGAAAAAATAAAGCAACTTGGGTTCGGGTGACCTTTTTTATTCTTCAGTTAGTCATTTTAGGTGTTCTCCCATTTTCATGGATGCAAAGCTTCGTACTTTCATTAACGTTTTATTTACTCTATTGGGATTCCTATGTAAAGAATTTCCATAAAATCTGGATTGCACTTTCGGCGCTAGCTTATTCTGCATTGAACCTATTTTCCATGCCAAGAATAACCGAAATAGCCTTATTCATTCTGATACTAATCCTCGTAGTATTTGTAGAAAGCCAATCAGTTCGAGTGGCAATGAACCGTATTGGAATGCTTGGAACGACTATTCTATTAAGTGCTGCAGTATATTTTGTCTTGCCATACGGCTTTAAGGCATTGGGGTGGCTACTCTATTCAATCGTCCATATCATCTCCTTGCCTATTGGTTTTCTGGTAGAAGGGCTATTGTTTGCATTCCCTAAATTATCGATAGAAGGGAATATGAATGAAGAAGTTGGGTTACTCAAAATGGATAAATGGAATGATTATTATAAAGAAGAAGCTAAAACTGACAACACGATTCCATTAATCATCCTGTCCATTATAGCAGTGTTGATCTTAATTTATCTGTACCGTAAAATCCGGAAGCGGGTTGAAGATACAAGAAACGATTATACAGTAGAAAATTCAGGTTTCCTACAGGTGACAACATTAGGAACAGGACTCATGAATAAGCCTCCAACCAATCCTATACGTAAAGCCGTTTATAAATGGGAAAAGAAATTGAAAAATCCATTCTCTCGACAGAAAGGCGAAGCTTTCTCCAAATGGATAAAGCGAGTCTCAAAAACGGACCATGAATACATCCAACAAGTATATGATAGGGTCCGTTATGGAGGGCAGTCTTATTCTACAGAAGAGGCGAAAAGGTTTCAGAAGGAATTGAATCAGTTGTTTGGTGAGGTAAAGAAGGATAAATAATAAAAATGGTTCTACCTTTGGCTAACAAGGGTAGATTTTTTGATGATTAATAAGCCCCAAAAATAAATGGTTTTGTAAACAATGTGGGCTTTCTCTAAAAAAGTGAATTTACAAGAATACGAAAATGATTTAATGGTAAATGATCAGACAAAAATCCCCCAAACAAAAGTTGGGGGACTCATAGAAGGAGTTTAAAAGTCAAAAGATTTTGGTCATCGACCGTCAATTGCCATAGTGGGTCATCGGTAACTGGTAACAGTGTAATGGGTCATTGGATGATTGGTTTACCTTTGCCATTACAAGTGTATGAGAGTACACGAAAACAGGGCTCCTTCTATGCCTTGAAGAGGAGTCTCACCGCTTCAAGGGTTAGAAATACTTTTCACTGTCAAAGTCTAATTCTATGGAATAGTTCTTAGAGTTGATCAGGTTCGATAATTTATTTGCCTGACGTTCGATATCCAGCCCTTTTAATCGGTATGCTTCAGGGTCAAACATGGCTATCTTAATAAGGGAGATACTTTCTCCATAAGAATAAGAATACTCCTCTTGAGCTGTAGTACCATATTCTTTATATTTTCTTGCTTTTGCACGTAACTGTGTTGCCAACTCGATCGCTTCGACAATCGTCAACCTTTCATCATTAAATGCAATCTCATTTTCAATATTTGCTTGATACATCAATTTGTCGAGTAGACGGAAATCCTTTCGAATCTCATCTATATCCTGCTCTACATGAGAAAGTGTACGTACTTGTTTAGGAACTTTACTGCCTTTTTCCATTTCTACAAATGCTACCCGGTCCATTTCTTCTTCTAACTCACGAATTCGTTTGGACAACACACTTTTTAATTTAACAGCTTCTGCAAGAGAAATTTTAGACATGTGACAAGCTCCTTACCTATATATTAGAAGTTATTAATAGTCTGATAGTTTCATTTGAATTCTAATGGAATCCATCCAGCTAGTCTATGGGAAATTATGAGAGGAACGATACTATGAAAAGTTGGAAACCATTTCTCCTTATAGTCTTTATTGGATTTCTGTACTTCACTAATCCTACTTTACAGAAATATAAATGGTTTTCAGAAAATAAATATGGTGAAATTCCTAATAATCCAGAGCTTCCAATGGAAATTGAACGAATAAATTTCTTACTATTTTCAACGTTCACACCCATTATTGGACTAGAAGCCGGAATAACACACCTTGGTATAATGGGTCAGTTTATTCAAATATCAGATGGGCAATTTGATTATCCTGTTTGGTTAGAGTTATTCCACTAACGAAGTGGAGCGGGAATGAGTAAAAAACAAAAAGTTATTTTTAGCACATCCATTGGAATCAATGTAATTCTTATTTGTATATTGGTCCTTGGAACTATTGTTTTTTAACAAGCAGTCCATTGAAACCGTTGATGGTGGAGGAATAGTAATCCTCATCATTCTGCTGGGTGGAATGCTGCCATTTTTGTGTTTTTGCAAGTAAGGAAGTTATTGAATCATGCGGATGATGCATTAATGAAATACAACGTTAAAAATCATAAAATTATTATGTAAACTAAAGGAGATCCAATAGTGCAATGGAGCAAATCAAAATCAATTCTGGAAAGTTTTTTATGTGAAAAGTTAAAAGGCAGGGTCCAAATTTATACCACCGTTTATCGTAAATATCATGACGGACCAAGTAGGGTATGGATTACTTTTGATAAAAAGCAAATAGTTAGTGCATCTGATGTGACATATATGATGAAACATAACAAGCTCTATGAGGAAATCAAAAAAGAACGCGAACTGAAAAAAATCCCATACAGCCCAGACTTTGATGTCATGTACAATTCGAAGGAACGTCATGAATTAGTAAAGGCGTCGGATGATGCTGAACAAATATTGATTAACGCAGAAATATTTGAATCGTATCATCTTCTCAGGCCGATTATGGATTATCCTTCCCTATCGATTGAAGAAGCCATGGATTCCGAAAATATCTTCATACAAGCTTTTTCAATGTTTGATAGACGGTTAGGGAAGCGACGTTTAGAAAAGAAGATTTTTTTAGAATCTACCCATTCTTTGGTAATAAAGTTTTTCAAAATTAGGTGTGAAGTGGAAGGGATAGACTCCAAAGGATCTATATAATTAGGAACTTATTTTTTGACTAAGTACTAATAATCCAAGCTGTCTTAATGACGGCTTTTCTTTTTAACTAATTGGGCTTCTTAAGGCCCCATAACCCACATGATCCATAAATGCTGATAACCAGAAATAATTCCATTATTTTTGGAAATGTTTGTCCATATACTGAATACTACTCCATAACGCAAAGGTTCATCCTTTGGATTACCACTTAAAATCATAGAATAAAATATTTTTGTGTTTGAATTTCCTGTTTTAAAGAGAAATACATGAATCTAAAAATTGTAAGGAGTAAAAAACATAAAAATGACTTGTATTATCGTCATCCAAACTCTCATATGTATATAAAGTAGGCAAAATATTCATGAAAGGAGTAATTGTATGAGCGAACATATTATGTGGAATTCTGCTTCAGTGTATGATTATTTCTTGAATGATTCTTATGAATGTAGTACTTGTCGAATGTTATTGAATGATAACAAAACGTTTGAAGCAAATGGTAAAGTATATTGTGATAATTGCTTTAAGAGTAAATGAATACAAGGGATAAGTGACACAATTTAGCCCTTTCTAGTAAGATGGTTATTAGAAGAAAATTATGGAATTAATCATGAAGCAGAAGTTATATTGTTGGATATTGGTGTTCCTGATTTGATTGGTACTCCTTTTCCAACATATATAGAGCTAAAAAAACTAATCAAGATCAAAGTTGCCATTAAGGGGCAGCTTTTTTTAATTAACTAGATGGGCAGGTTTGTGGAGGAGGAATGTAGAATATGAGTTTAGAGTAGAGAAGATAATATGTCTTTTGATTTTCTAAAACAAAGTAAGAAAAGCCGGGATATAGTGGCCAATCATTTTAATGTAATAAAAAATAACTGCAATTAGCACTTCTCTAACTTCCCTATTTAAGGGGTACGTTATAATTCATCTTTATTTATCATATTTTGAAAAGGATTACAACTCACTCATATTGAAGACTTATATTATGAGAAGGATAAGCAATTTACAATTGAAAAACGATTTCGATAAAGGGGAATACTAATGTTAACGACACAACAATTACAAGACATTGAACAATTACAAAATGAGTGCGAAACTCATGATCAGCTTCAACTGAAACTTAATTGGGATATGTTGAGAAAACGTAAATCTAATCAGTTAGACTTTCTTCATTATGAAAAAGACGAACTTGTAGCATTTTTAGGATTGTATCCTTTTGGATCAACAGTGGAAGTCTGTGGAATGGTGAAACCGAGTGAACGAAGGAAGGGACATTTCAGTCAATTGTTCAAACAAGGGATGACAACAGTAAAACAAAACGGGTACAAGAAAATCTTATTGAACGCACCAGCGGGTTCAGATGCAGCAAAAGCTTTTTTGAATAAACAAGGTGCTGTTTATTCATTTTCAGAAAATCAAATGGAGTGGCAAGAAAGTGCTGTTGAAGAAGTAGACGGTTTAACACTGCGACAAGCAAAAGCAGATGATTTAGACATGCGTGTACGTTTGTCAGTAGAAGCGTTCGGTATGGAAGAAAAAGATGCCCTAAAGATGGAAAGCTTAATCGACGGTGATGGAGACTCCGATATGTTCATGATTGATGTGAACGAAAAAACAGTAGGGAAAATACGTATAAAACGAGAAGATGGGCAAGCCTGGATATATGGATTTTCCATTTTGCCAGAACAGCAAGGAAAAGGAATTGGCAGGAAAGTGTTGCGTCGAGTCATAAAAGAACAAAGTTCAGCTGGTCATTCAGTACACTTAGAAGTCGAAACGAAAAATGACCATGCTTTAGGATTATATGAATCTGTTGGATTCAAAGCAGTACATTCACAAGATTACTATACTTATCAACTTTAAAAACCAGGCCATTTTACATAAAATCTCTTAAGCACCACACCAAATTATGTGTCTTCCAACATACAGTACGTGAAATAAAGAATGGAGCTGTCATTAAGACAGCTTTTTTTATTAGACTATGGGGAAGATTAAAATTAAAAGGATAAGTATGAAACTGATCGGTAATAAATCATTTTACTTCTGAGGGGTAGTTTATGAAAAAATGGTGGAAGTTCCTCCTTATTGGAGTAGGCGCTCTTTTATTTTGGATCGTTTTTTATTCGAATCTGATTAGATATCCAGTTGGTATGACAAACTTGATCGTCGGTATTGAAGCTGAACCAACTTACATACCTTTTGAATATCAGAATAGCTATGCGACTATTCGATCTTGTGGGAAAAGATGTGATATTCTCAACTTAAATTATTTAGGAACAAATAAAAAATTAGTCATAATAGCTACAGATTATGTAAGTTGGGCAGATGATCCGAAGTGGGATAAAAATAAAAAGATACCTAGAACGGATTATTACTACCAGAATAAAAATGGAAAGCAACAGTTGAATTGGAAAGATAATAAAGAGGAATTAGAACTTGGCATCGAGTTCACAGGAGAAATGAGCTTGCCAAAAGAAGAATTAATAAAACTAGCAAATTCTATTAAAGTGGAAGGTAAGAAACTAGATTGATACTATTCGTCACAGGTTTTAAATTTCAAAGATTTTTTCTCCAAAAGGTCATCAAAGTGTTCGTTGAAGGTTTCATATTTTATATTTATCTAATTGGAAGGGAGCAGGATGCATTACCAATCGATAACAAATTGTTTGTGTCAATTAACTAATGGCAGCATATAGTAATCTTACCCATTGTAATACTTCCTTTAATTTAAAATAAGGAGATGTTTAATTAATGTCAGATTGTCATCATGATAACCGTGGAGTTAGCGGGTTTGCATTAATAGTTGTTTTGTTTATTCTTTTGATCATAGTAGGTGCTAGTTTTGTAGGTGGTGCGTGTTGTGGTCCTGTTGCCCCAATCGCTCCAGCCTATGGATACCCTTCTTATTGCTAAGATAGATAATAAATGCAACCACAAGACACCCTTTAAAGGGTGTCTAATTTTTTAAACGGAAAAAATTGCTGCACGATGTTAAACTAATATGAATCAGGTAGTATGTAAGATGTTTCCATAAAAAAGTTATTAACCTATATATCATTGAAAATGCTGGTTGTTTTTTTGATTTTCAAATGTACCTAACTCAGCCAGGAAATAATCCATTTAAATGGATTTTATATGGTAATATTAAAATGATTATTATCTGTTGTTAATTAGAAGGAAGTGTAAGTTTTGTCTAATCAATTATTAGCTAACGATGATATACGAATTAATTTAAATTCTGACTGTGAAAATTGTTTCGGATTATGCTGTGTGGCTTTACCCTATGCAAAATCTGCTGACTTCGCTTTTGATAAAGATGGAGGGGCTCCATGTAGAAACCTGCAATCTGATTATCGCTGCGGTATTCATAAGAATCTACGAAGGGAGGGCTTTCGAGGCTGTACGGTTTATGAATGCTTTGGAGCAGGCCAAAAGGTTTCCCAAGTCACGTACAAAGGAAAAGATTGGCGAGATCATCCTGAAACAGCTAAGGAAATGTTTGATGTATTTCCTCTTATGCAGCAACTTCACGAAATGCTTCGGTATTTAAATGAAGCACTAAGTTTAGATGAAGCTCGATCTATACATAAAGAATTGCAGAAGGCTATAGAAGAAACAGAACAGCTAACAAATCTAAGTCCAAAGTCTATCTTAAATCTTGATATACCAAGCCATAGAGCAATTGTTAATGATTTACTTCTACAAACAAGTGAATTAGTCCGAGCTAAAGCAAAGAAAGATAATGTCCAAGGTAAAAAAAATAAAATCAAAAGGGGAAGTAATCTAATTGGTGCGAATTTAAGAGGTACTAACCTTAGGGGACTAAATTTGAGAGGAGCTTTACTCATTGCTTCTGACCTTCGAGAGGCAGACTTGAGAGTGACAGACCTTATTGGAGCAGACTTGAGAGACGCTAATTTAAGTGGTGCCAATCTAACAGGAAGTATTTTTCTTACTCAAGCACAAGTAAATTCGGCTAATGGGGATAGTAATACCAAATTGCCACCTTCTTTAAGCATTCCTGAACATTGGTTAGTAAGAGGTTAGGAGTCCATCAATGAATGAATAGAGATTTTATATATTTTTAATTTCTAATATTAAAAGCTGTCATTCGACGGCTTTTTTATATTGGTAAACGGGTATGGGCAGTTTAAAAGTTATCCAAATAATTTTAATGCATTAGGAAAATCTAAAGTAAGAGTATATATGTAGTTAACAGTCACGTTAAGTTAGGGTTTTATTTATTAATAGCCTAGTTTTTAAATTATTTAAATGGAAATAATAGTAAAAATGCACATGAACAACGGTGGTCAATCTTTTTGACCACAGAAGTTAGTATGGTTTAATACATTTGCACTTTTGGATATTCGACCTACCTTATTATGCTATTTGATTTTGATATTAAAAAAATTTAATTTGGAGTTGTCATGATATACTATTTTTCAGAGCTAATAAATCTACAAATAATGAATTCCATTTCACTAGACCAGCTTTTAGAAGTGGAAAAAAATTTTTTTGATACCCTGCAATCTTATTGGCGTGAACATAATTATTTATCTTTTAAGTGGTGGATTTTAGTTATTCTTAGCTTCTTCGCACCTATTGTCTGGTGGATGATAGTCGATAAGAAGAGAATTACTGAAATAACTTCATTCGGTTTATTTTTTGGTGTTGCTGCCATCCTTCTTGATTCCATTGGAAGTACAGCAATGTTATGGACTTATCCCGTTCGTCTTACACCATATTTATACCCACAATATTATCCGTACGATGTTGGTATTGTGATAGTCCCATTTATGTATGTGTACCAGAAATGGGGCAATAATTTTAAAAAATTCGTATTATTTGCTGCTCTTCAATCTGCTGTATTGGCTTTTATTGCTGAACCTCTTATGGAGTGGTTGAAGATCTACAAGGAGTTAACATGGAAATCCATGTTTTCCTTCCCAATCTACTGGTTTTTAGCGATAATTTGTTGCCTGATAATTACACGGTTTAAAAAACTAGAACAGAGACCTTAAAGTGTACGGATAAACTTATAAACTAAAAGAGGGCAATCTTGTATTGCCCTCTTTTTAAGTTATTCTAGCCACACTTACTACGCACCATGAGCTAAGGGGCAATCTTCACTGACTGGGAAATTTAGAAGAAGAAAATAGCTTAATAATAAAAAATGAATTAGGTTCGGATAACCTATTGATTTTATTAAGTATTTTCAATGTAGAACATCTAATCTTACTATCTTCATCTTCAAATTTCTTATTAATACCATTATTGTCCCTCTCGAATAAATCGAACCGCATTTAAACCGATCATCTGAGCAGGAATAGATGTGTTACCGTCAGGTAGGATAGGAGCTATGGAAAGATCGGCTACTTTTAAATGATGAACTCCAAAGACATTTAGATATTTGTCTACAACTCCCTCTTGGATGTCTTTGCCCATCTTACAATGACCTCCATAATGTTCAAAGTTTGTGTACGAGGCTTTCGCATAATCTTTAAGCAAGTTACGCTTTTCAACCTCATTTGTTAATTTGAAAATATTTTCATGAGGGTAAACCAATCTGTATTTGCCATCTCGATCTAGCTCACGGGCTTTCATAATAATATTGAACGTTTCAATATATTGATCAACTATATATTCTAAGTCGTTGTCATTATTTAATGGATTAAAGGTAATGGATGGATAGGATTCAGGATCACTATGGGCTGCTTTTATGGTCCCTTTACTGTTTGGGTTAAGATCCAAAATAGCGATACTCATAATATTGGTTAGTTTTGTATCGTCAAAATTCCACTTCTTAATAAATACATCCTGAATAGGGACAAAGAATGGCAGCGGCAATCCTATTAATTGAAGGCGACGGCCTGGCCCTTGATCCTTTTTGAAAGCACCTAAGGCAATTGGTTGATTAGGATCAGATAACAGTACCTCTCGAAGGCGGTTTGTTTCTACCTCTACTCCCATCCCAACATAGTAGTGGGTTTTTAAGTTATATCCAACATTTGGGTTGTTGATTAATGGCGTAATACCTATTTCAATTAAATCTTCTGGTTTACCAATACCAGAACGTTGAAGTATGACGGAGGAAAAATTACCTGCTGAGACAATGATTCCTTTAGTTGCAAAAGCTTCTTGTGATATCCCATTTTTAACAAATTGAACTCCAACAGCAGTATATTCGCCATTTTTTTCGTCCATTAAAATCTTATTAACAGTCGTTTTTGTATAAATGACCAATTTTCTGTTACCTACTCCAATTTCATCTGGAAAGTTCTCATTTCCATGTGTGACAATATCTTCGTTTAAATATCCCGTTGCAGTAGATGAACGAACAAAATTCCCACCTACTTCTTTTTGGATGAATTGTGATTTATTGAAAGTACAGTCTCTTATCCCAGTATTGTAATCTTCGACAATGGGGATTCCCAAGATTTTTGATGTAGCGTTTGCTAAAGTATTGATAAGGACAGTATCAGGATTGATTTGCTGTCTGACATAAATTGGTCCTTCATTACCTCGTTCCTTTGATTTTTGTGTATCTCCAGTGTAGGTTTCATTTTGCTGAAATAAGGAACGGATCTTCTTATAACTCCATTGGCGTTTTCCATCGACTAGAGACGCCCATTCATCATAGAGGTCTCTGCTTCCGCGGACTGCATACATAGCATTATGGGATGAGCTTCCCCCAATAGCTCTTCCTCCTGCCAACCTAAGTGGACGGCCAATCATTGGCTCGAATCGTGATATCATATTAAATGAAAACTTATTATCTGAAGATTGTATAAGTGCTTGTTCCACAGAGGGACTACTAAGCTTGTCCGTTAAATTAGTACCTGCTTCAAGTACGAGGACGGAGGTTTTATTATCATCCGTCAATTCTTTGGCAATAACTCCTCCCGCAGTTCCTGCTCCAATTACAATATAATCAAAATTATTATTAGAATGGTTTTCCCCCAATTAAATCATCTCCTTTCATATAAGTAGATTATGTTGATATAGAATAATAGAAATGATAAATGAATCTATTTTTAAGAAAATGTGTATATATCCATAGATTTAGAAAAATATTAGCTCGGAACCTGGTTATCATAGAAAATTGAAGATTACCTACACTAACTTATTAATGATATGGCTCGTTAAAGGGAAAATTGGAATAAATAATTGAATGAAATTAATAAATGTGATACATTATATGGAAATTAGAGGTGGATATAATGTCGTCTTTTAAATGTTATCGTACGCTTTCACAATTACATCATCACATCAAGTAGCCTTGCTATTCGATTTTTATAAATCGTGTATAGGAAGGTTATTTATCATTAAACCGCATTGGTAAAGTTTAAAGACTTTAATCTAATGCGGTTTTTTATTTATCAATAAAAATTGGAGGTAAGACCAATGAGAAAAATGGATTATCAAAATGTTAGGGGAACACAAGATTATTTACCAGATGCAGAAGTGGTTCGAAGAAAAATCAGGAGAACATTGGAAGACGTATTTATCCAATATGGATGTAAGCCTTTAGAAACACCAATCCTAAATTACACAGAGCTTATGGCATCTAAATATGGCGGAGGAGCTGAAATATTAGAGGAAATGTATACATTGACTGACAGAGGGGAAAGAGACTTGGCATTACGATATGACCTTACTATACCGTTTGCCAAAGTAGTTGCCATGAATCCTACAATCAGGTTGCCTTTTAAAAGGTATGAGATAGGTAAAGTATTCAGAGACGGCCCCATAAAAACTGGCAGGTTCCGTGAATTTACACAATGTGACGTGGATATTGTGGGAGTAGATTCTCAGATTGCAGAAGCAGAGTTAATGGTGATGGCCTTAGATGCATTTAGCAAACTTGATTTGAATGTAATCATTCAATATAACAATAGAAAATTGCTAACTGGAATGCTTGAAGTATTTGAAACGGAAGCGGACAAAATAAATAAAGTTGTCTTAATTCTAGATAAACTTGAAAAAGTTGGTTTAGAAACTGTTACTTCGGAACTTACGGCTCTAGGTCTACAAGCGACTTCTATCAACTTAATTAAACAGTTTTTAACGGATAAAAATAATACAAGTTATTCCTACTATGAGCCCTTCAGTGAAATCAATGAAAAAGTTATGCAAGGATTAGAGGAACTAAAGGAGCTAGAAACCTATCTGGAGTACCTTGGTGTCAATCAGCAATGTTTATTCAATCCATTTTTAGCAAGAGGCTTGGAAATCTATACAGGTACTATTTATGAAATATTTCTATCTGATCAGACTATTAAGTCAAGCATTGGTAGTGGTGGAAGATACGACAATGCAATCGGAGGTTTATTAGGTACAAATGAGAGCTTTTCAACAGTTGGAATATCTTTTGGTTTAGATGTTATCTATACTGTTCTCCTTTTATCAAAGGAAATGGTTTTAGAATCCTCTGATGTGGATTTTTATATAATACCAATTAATACTCAAAAGGAAGCATTATTAGTGGCTAGTAACCTAAGAAATCAAGGATTCAAAGTTGAATTGGATTTGTCTAGCAAAAAGGTGGGCAAAGCTTTAGATAAGGCCAACAAAGAGAAAGTTCGGAATGTAATCTTAATTGGGGAAGATGAAGTGAAACAGAATCAATTTAAGATTAAAGATATGTTGTCTGGCAATGAAAGAACAGAATTTTTTCAGTTTAATATTGAAGAACTTTGATCTGTTAACTGGTTACAGGTATTTACAAGAATTCTCAAAAATTCGACGGAAAAATTAATAATGAATATTTAGTAAACTATGATAAATATACAGATAATACGATATTATTTTAAGTAAGAATAATACAAAACTTATTATTACAGGGGAGTAGAAATATGGTGCATTCAATAGAAGTATTATCGGATCAGTTGTTAGCTAACGCTAATGACCCGAGCTGGTACATTCCATTTTCAGATTCAGTGGAAAATTTGACTGAGGAGCAAGCATTTTGGAAGCCGAACGAAGATAGTCATAGTATAGCTGAAATTGTGCAGCATCTTTTATATTGGAATCAAACGTGGCAAACAAGGTACCTAAAATCTGATTTCAATGCTGTACCCTCAATAGACAATAATAAGAGCTTTATTATTCCTGATAATCTAACATTTGCAGACTTGAAAACTAGGCTATTAAATGTGCTCTTACAATGGCAAAGATTATTATCTAAAGAAAAAGTTGAAAGTGATGTAAAAGGATTACCTGAACAGGTGAAATGGTGGGCAGTTTTAGGGAATTTATCAACTCATAACTCATATCATATTGGTCAGATTATGTATATTAGGAAATTGCAATATAGCTGGAAAATGGATCTGAAATAGAGGGCTAAACGATGTTAGCCACACATTAAGAGGAATAACCAGTACCATATTGTTTATCTTTGTAGCATTTCTTCAAGTGGAGAGGTGCTTTTTTGTTGAACATACTAGTACATTTGTAAAAACAATATGGATCTATCCCTAAAAATTTCTATGTTAGAGGAAATATTGACATGATACTCAAAATTGAAAGGGGACAACTTATTTTAATGGAGCAGACTAGTTTTACAATCTGAATTAATAACATTAAACAACACATAATATGATGGATTAGGATTAATACTTTCAATAAGGGGGTTGTGTAAATGGCAATATTCTTGACATCAGACGATACTGCACCTGTATCAGGTACGTATGTTGAAGTTGGTCATGGAGGCGGAAAAGTTAAAAAAGCTCAACAAATACATGTGAATCAGGGAGAGAATTTACCAATGTTAAGTCCGTACTCTATAAAAATCCAACATAAAGGCTCAGTGAATGAAAGAAACCGACAGCACAGCTGGAGGCATGTACAATATTGATGTAGGTATTTTTGCTGTGGGGGAAGTTATTTAAAGCATCCATCAATTTGGATGCTTTTTTGTTTTTACATCATACCGGGTAGCACTGGTCATACGGTGACAGATACTGAGCAGTGATAACTAATGCAGATCAAACCCTATTTGATCCAGTTTCAGAGCAAGAGCTGATAAATCTAATACAATTGGAAAAACTTCTTCAATAGGTATTTTTGATACGTTTGGAACTGAGGGTTTATATAAAAATGTAAAATGTGTTGCAGCTTTCATTTAGTTATAAAGGAATGCTTTCCTACAAAAGAGGGAAGCTTTTTTTGTCCCTGAAATAATGCAGTAAAGCATTTGCTAAACTAGGGATTTTTTCATTATTTGAAAGATTCTATTAAGGAATAATGTTGATAAATTAACAACACCAATTAGCATAGCCAACAAAAAAGAAAGCAAACTAAAATCGTGGGTGCTGTCGATATCGAAAAAAATAAAAAGTACTTCATACAAGTTGGCACCCTTTAAGGTAAAAAAAATCGAACTACAAGGTGGTGAAAATATGGCTAAAAATAAAAATAACGAATTTAAGAATAATAAAAATGCTTTACCTAAAGTAGATGTAGAATTTGCGGGTGAAAATGGACTTGAAGAAAAATCATTAAAAGCCCAAAAAAGTCAAAATAAATAATAACAAGCCGGGACAATAAACCTGTCCCTCAAAATTAATTTTAAATTTTTATCTGGATTTTAAAAATAGATCGTCATTATGGACTTAACCCCGTCAAGTAGACAGCTCTAAAAAAGACTATGCAGCCATCGTGATTCGATACTCAATCGGAGCACGATGGTTTAGTCGTTTTTGGAA
>NZ_JAAGVZ010000076.1 GCF_010882125.1 Peribacillus alkalitolerans
ACCAATTCGTCCAAGCGCGATTCTTTAAAACACTACTGTTATTATAATTAGTAGAAAACTCTGTTTTTACGGGGCTAAAACCATTGTCGTAATCGTAATCAATAGACTTTGTTTTCGTATAGCCAGCAGTATTAACCCAGGTTGATAAGCTGTGCGCGAAGTTTTGACGTGATTTAGCTTCGTACCATTTTATCCAACTTGGGTGATCATATACTCTAACCTCTTTTCCAATATAACGGTATGACTTATATGTGTAGACAGTTGAACCACGACTTTTATCAATAGTTGTAAGTGCAGCATCCGCAGCATCAATAACAAGTCCGCCTACTGTTTTAAAGATATATCCGGCTACATACATACCCTTACTCCATATGTTGTTTAATACACCCTCTTCGGTATCTTGTTTGATTAATGTCCCATTACTATAAGCATAATTACTTATTGAAGTAGTTCCATCAGGATATGCTGGGGCCTCATAATAAGGAGGGATTTCGGCTGGTCCCCCAGACTTTGATAATTGTTCAGAGCTAGGAAGAGTAATTTCAGGTTCCCCAATATAAGTTTTGTCAAAAGAGTTATTCACTTCATTTGTTACTTCTATTTGTGCTTCTTCTTCCTCTGTGACTATTGTGTAGGTTCCAATCGTCTCTGGTCCAATTGAATTTTCTTCAGCAAAAAGTGTTATAGGAAAGACAATTGCTAAAATAGCACTAGTGACTATGATAGTTAAGTTGCTCTTTACCTTTTTAAAGGACATTTGATCTCCTCCTAAGAACCTAATGTTTAAATTATAAATTAATCATTATTAATCAGATACAGAAATAATTCTTCATTTTATTGCTTTTTTCAACAATTTTGAGATTGGGAAACACCAATAATCTTTTAGTGAGTTGTTAATAAATTATAGGTACGACCTCGAATATTATTCAAAATGTTGAAACCAACTGATTTGTACAGGAATAAAATTATAACATTTAAGGACTAAAATGTATTATTTTTAATCCATATGTGCTATAATTAAATTAAAGAA
>NZ_JAAGVZ010000077.1 GCF_010882125.1 Peribacillus alkalitolerans
ATCATTAGCTTTTATTCCAAGTGATCAATGGCTATTATTATTAATTTTTTATACATTAACTGCAATAGGCTCTAGTGGATCTAATGTCTTTTATGATGCTTTTATAACCGATGTAACAACGGAAGAAAGAATGAACAGAGTGTCATCTAGAGGATTCGGATTAGGATATATCGGGAGTACGATTCCATTTTTGACCAGTATCGCGATTATCGTGTTGGCACAAAATGAAGTTTTGCCTATTTCAACTACTTTAGCTAGCAAGATTGCGTTTTTAATCACTGCCATTTGGTGGGGCATTTTTACGATTCCTATGCTAAAGAACGTTTACCAGAAGTACGGCATCGAACGAGAGCCGAAACCTCTGATCAACAGCTTTAAACGTTTAGGTAAAACAATGAAAGAAATACGAAAATATCGTGCTTTGTTTTTATTCCTGCTTGCCTATTTCTTCTATATCGATGGCGTTGGAACCATCATAACGATGTCCACTGCTTACGGTTCAGATCTTGGAATCAGTTCTACTAATCTTTTAATCATCCTTTTTGTCACACAAGTGGTCGCTGCTCCTTTTGCCATTCTATATGGAAGGTTAGCAGAGAGATTTACTGGTAAGAAGATGCTTTACGTTGGTATATGTGTTTATATTATCGTTTGTATTTACGCATATTTCTTAAAAACAACGATGGATTTTTGGATTTTAGCGATGCTTGTTGCTACGTCTCAAGGTGGAATTCAAGCGTTAAGCCGTGCCTATTTTGCTAAACTGGTTCCGAAAGAAAACTCGAATGAATTCTTTGGCTTTTATAATATTTTCGGCAAGTTCGCTTCCATTATGGGTCCGTTGTTAATTGCTGTAACCGCGCAAGTGACTGGAAACTCTGCAAGTGCTGTGTTCAGCCTTGTCGTTCTGTTCATCATTGGTATTACGATTCTTATGTTTGTTCCAGAACCGAAAGTGGATTCGTCTCATACGATTAGTGCATAGAAAAAAACTGCTCTCT
>NZ_JAAGVZ010000014.1 GCF_010882125.1 Peribacillus alkalitolerans
TATTAGGCACGCCGCCAGCGTTCGTCCTGAGCCAGGATCAAACTCTCCAAAAAGTGTTTGACTTGCTCATAAAATGTCTTATTTAAAAGACTTAAAATTAAACGTTGACGTATTGTTTTGTTTAGTTTTCAAAGAGCAATGAAAATGGAGCGGGTGATGAGAATCGAACTCACGACATCAGCTTGGAAGGCTGAGGTTTTACCATTAAACTACACCCGCAAATTAAATTATTGAAAATTCTCACTGGTCGGGAAGACAGGATTCGAACCTGCGACCCCTTGGTCCCAAACCAAGTGCTCTACCAAGCTGAGCTACTCCCCGTAATAAATATGGCGCGCCCGAAAGGAGTCGAACCCATAACCTTCTGATCCGTAGTCAGACGCTCTATCCAATTGAGCTACGGGCGCATATTATATAGAAGAAATGAATATGGTGCGGCCGAGAGGACTTGAACCTCCACGGGGTCGCCCCCACTAGGCCCTCAACCTAGCGCGTCTGCCGTTCCGCCACGACCGCGAAATAACATAAATAATAAGTGGTGCGGATGAAGGGACTTGAACCCCCACGCCGTAAGGCGCCAGATCCTAAGTCTGGTGCGTCTGCCAATTCCGCCACATCCGCGAAACAAAATGGTGAGCCATGGAGGACTCGAACCTCCGACCCTCTGATTAAAAGTCAGATGCTCTACCAACTGAGCTAATGGCTCTAATGGCTGGGGTAGCTGGATTCGAACCAACGCATGTAGCAGTCAAAGTGCTATGCCTTACCGCTTGGCTATACCCCAATGATGTTTACTTTTTTAAGAAGCAACTTTTATATCTTACCACACTATAAAAGTGTTTGCAACTATTATTTTTTTATTCTTTTTCGTTTAAAAAAATAATATGGCGGTCCCGACGGGAATCGAACCCGCGATCTCCTGCGTGACAGGCAGGCATGTTAACCGCTACACCACGGAACCAATAAGGTGAAAGAATGGGAGGCGATTAGATCGCTTCCCATTCATATAAAGATGACCCGTACGGGATTCGAACCCGTGTTACCGCCGTGAAAGGGCGGTGTCTTAACCGCTTGACCAACGGGCCATAATGTTATGGCGGAGAAGGAGGGATTTGAACCCTCGCGCCGCTTACGCGACCTACACCCTTAGCAGGGGCGCCTCTTCAGCCTCTTGAGTACTTCCCCAAAATAAATGGCTCCGCAGGTAGGATTCGAACCTACGACCGCTCGGTTAACAGCCGAGTGCTCTACCACTGAGCTACTGCGGAACAATATGAAGCTGAAAATTCATTCGACTACCTTGTCGACTCTTTAAATTATAGTTAGATTTCATCCCAAAGTCAATATTAAAATAATATTTTTTTAGGTTGAACTATCTGTAGTCTTCACCAGTTTTAGACGACCTTTGCACTTTCCGCAAACATATCTATCTATATTCACCCTTTTCTTTCTTCTATACTTTTGAGTGCAACCGGTGCACTCGTAAATATATAACTTTTTAGAAGTAATATTTTCTCTAAAATAATGTTTAAGTGGTGTGCAAAATCGTGGTGCACCTACTTTTTTCATTAACTCTTTGAAGTCCTGGTCTTTATGTTGGTACCCTCTTCCTTCTATATGTAAGTGATAATGGCACAGTTCATGCTTAATAATTCCGATAATCTCTTCTACCCCATATTCCTTTAGATATCTTTCATTTATCTCTATATTATGTGATTGCAGCAGATATCTTCCACCTGTAGTCTTTAAGCGGGCGTTGAAATAAACAGAGTGTAAAAAGGGTTTATGAAAAAGCGATATAGAAATTTCTTCAGTCATTCTTTGTAATTGTTGATTATTCATAAAAATTCTCCTTTAACCATGACAACCTATTATATCATACACTGCAGTATCACTAGCTTAGGATAGGAGGCAACATTATGCCCAAATGGTTGCAAAGTCAAATCCGCAGAGCTTTCCTTGAAAAAGATCGATATCAAATCAAATTGCTAAATCAATGCTGGTATTACTATAGAAAAACAAACACCTTCAAGCAATAGCGCTAGAAGGTGTTTATTCTTTTATTTATTAGGGGATAGCATTGTTAACGATACACGCTGTTTAACCATGTCGACGGAATCAACCCAAACTGTCACGACATCTCCCAAAGCCACGACATCCAATGGATGTTTGACAAACCTATTGCTTAACTTGGATAAATGGACAAGTCCGTCTTGTTTAACTCCAATATCAACAAAAGCCCCGAAGTCGACGACATTTCGTACTGTTCCTTGAAGCTCCATCCCAGGAGATAAGTCTTCCATTTTTAGAATATCAGATTTCAATAATGGTTTAGGTAACTCGTCCCTTGGATCACGTCCCGGCTTAACTAATGCATCAATAATATCCTTAAGTGTAAGGGTCCCGATTCCAAATTCGCTTGAAACCTCTTCTAGCGAAACATTATTCAACGCCTCTTTCAAACCTTCAGATCCTATTTCAGATACTTTAAATCCAAGTTTTTTCAACAGTTTTTTAACTGTATCATAGTTTTCAGGATGGATACTTGTCCGATCCAAAGGTTGCTCCCCATCTATAATTCTTAAAAATCCGATACACTGCTCATACGTTTTTGCCCCTAGGCGAGGTATTTTCTTTAATTGTGATCGGGTAATGAATTTACCTTCTTCTTCTCTTTTATTTATTATGTTTTGAGCAACCGATTTTGAAAGACCCGCTACATTTTGCAACAAGGAAGCTGAAGCTGTATTCACATTTACTCCAACTTGGTTTACGGCTGTCTCAACTATAAAAGTAAGTGAATCAGACAATTTTTTCTGGGATACATCATGTTGATATTGACCTACACCGACAGATTTAGGATCTATTTTCACAAGTTCAGCAAGTGGATCTTGTAGCCGTCTTGCAATGGATACTGCACTTCTTTCTTCTACTTGGAAGTTAGGAAACTCCTCACGAGCCAATTCGGATGCAGAATATACACTCGCACCAGCTTCGTTGACAATTGTGTAGTAAATCTTATCATTCTGTTCCTTAATCACTTCTGCAATAAATTGTTCAGTTTCCCTTGATGCAGTTCCATTTCCAATGGCCATAACCTGGATATTATATTTATGAATGAGTTCTTTTACTTTCTCCTTAGCAGCACCTTTTTTGGAAACTGGAGGATGAGGATATATAACTCCTATGTCCAACACTTTTCCTGTCTCATCTACTACCGCCAATTTACAACCTGTCCTGTAGGCTGGGTCAACCCCTAACACAATTCTACCTTTTAAAGGAGGTTGCAATAATAGATTTCGTAAGTTTTCGGAAAAGATGTGAATGGCTCGATCTTCTGCTTTTTCCGTCAACTCCCTACGAATTTCCCTTTCAATGGAGGGTTGAATAAGTCTTTTATAAGAATCTTCAATAGCTTGCTTAATATAAAGCACACTGATGGAATGTTGATTTTTAATAATGGATCTTTCTATGTATGCTACAATCCTATCGGGATCTGCCTTTAAAGAAACTTTTACAATCCCTTCATTTTCTCCTCTGTTTAAAGCCAGGACTCGGTGAGGAACTATTTTTTGAATAGGTTCTTCATACTCATAGTAGTTTTCAAAAACTCGTTTCTCATCTTTTTCTAAATCTTTTACAGTTGATTGAATCATTCCCGATGAAAATGTATGTGTTCTGATCCACTGTCTAATAGCAGCCTCATCAGAAACCACTTCCGCAATAATATCTTTTGCTCCATCAATGGCTTCTTGGGGTGTATTGACGCCTAGTTCATCCGATAGATAAGCTTCTGCTTCTTTTAAGACATCCCCTTGCCCAGGAAAAGAAAGCAACCAATTGGCAAACGGCTCCAAACCTTTTTCCTTTGCCACCGTCGCTTTTGTTCGCTTCTTTTGTTTATAAGGACGATAAAGGTCTTCTACCATTTGAAGCTTCTCAGCTTTCACAATGTTTTTTTGTAGTTCAGGAGTAAGCTTCCCTTGTTCTTCAATACTTCGAAGGACTTCCTCTTTCCGCTTCTCCAAATTCTCAAGATATGTCCAACGTTCAATAATGTCCCGAATTTGCACTTCATCAAGGGAACCTGTCATTTCCTTCCGATACCTCGCTATGAACGGAACCGTATTTCCTTCCCCCACTAGTGAGATTACTTGTTGAACCTGCTTTTTTTGCAGTTTCAATTCCTTGGAAACTAGATCAATCAAGTCAATGGTTTGTTCGAATAATGTAGTCAACTAAACTCCCCCATCATTTTTAGTATTGTTTTCATTTTATCAAATGAATTTGCTCAGAGGAAATTTGGATGGCCGAATTTCCGAAACATAAAAAGGAAGCTTACATCAACATTCATTGTAAGCTTCCTAATATAAACGTCATATCATCAGATTGTACGGTATTGGATTCCAGTATAGAATCAGCGATGCACTCAAGCGGCGAATGGGAGTTCAGAAATGTTTTAATTTCCCTTAATACTAGTCCATCGGAAAACAATATGAATCTTGAACCTTCCTCATATTCAAATGTTTGAATATACATCTTCACTTTTCTTCCAGACAAATATCCTGTTACAGGTAAGGGATATAACATCTTTCCTTTCCTATGATTGTAGAGAAAGAACTTAATATTACCGACTGAAATGTATTCAAAAGTCTTGGTTTTAAAATACATTTTAATAATCGATACCGCCGCTCCTCGCTTATTGACCATCTCTTTATTGCACTTTTCCATTAAATGTACGAGCGGTTCCGAATGATGCTGTTTCACAGCATCTATGACTGCAGCAGAAGACTCATTAGCATATCTTCCACTTCCAAGTCCATCAGCAAGGACACAAATGAAATATTCATCAGTAGCTGTGTAGAAAAAAGAATCCCCACAGTAAGGATCACCTTTTTTCGAGGTTTGTCTTACTAAAACCTCAACATTTGAATTTGCGAGATTCTCTTGAATCATCGACTAATCTCCGAGTTTTCAGCTTGAATGGCTTCCTGTAGCTTTTTAATTGCTCTTCGTTGTAATCTAGAAACATGCATTTGCGAAATCCCCAGTTTTTCTCCAGCTTCTTTCTGACTTAAATTCTCTAAATATGTGTAGTGGATGATGCTTCTTTCACGATCTGACAGAACGTGAAGGACTTTTTCAAGAACAAGGCGCTGATTTACCTTTTCGAATCCTTGATCTATGTTCCCGAAGATATCTAATAATGTAACAGTGCCTCCATCAGAATCCGCTTCTATGGAATGATCCATGGATAAAGCTTGATAACTTTTGCCCATTTCCATTGCTTCTAGCACTTCTTCTTCTGATACCTGTAAAAAATCAGCTATCTCATCAATCCTCGGAGATCGTTGTAGCTCTGTCGTTAAATCTTCTACAGTCGTTTTTATTTTTGGGCCAAGTTCTTTTATTCGCCTAGGCACATGAACACTCCAGGTTTTGTCCCTTAGGAACCTCTTGATTTCCCCAATAATTGTAGGTACGGCAAATGCCTCAAAGCTTTTACCGAAAGATTCGTCGTACCTACGAATAGCTCCTAATAGACCAATCATCCCTACTTGAGCGATATCTTCCTGAAAGGATCTTCCTCTGGAATATTTCCTCGCAATAGTTTCAACCAAATTTTTATAATGGAGAACTAGCTGATCTTGAGCCTCTTCATCCTCGTGAAGCTGATAGGCTTTAATCCACTCGTTCACCTTTTCTTTCATGGCTTGATTAGGTTGAGATTGTTTCTGCATCACTCTCCACCTGCTCTCCTTCGACATACTTAGTCATAAATACTGTAACCCCATTATTTTCATGGATTTTCACTTCATCCATCAGGGTTTCAATGAGGTATAGGCCTAAACCTCCTTCTCTTATGAGTTCAACATTTTGATCCTGAGCATAGGGACCTAGGCCTTGTCGTACTTCATCAAAGTTACAGCTATGACCGTTATCTCCAACCATTACTTCTAACTTATCTTCAAATAGGCCGAATCCGATTTTCACCTCACCAGAGTCGCCTTCTTTATATGCGTGTTGCACAGCATTTGTCACTGCTTCGCTTGTTGCAATTTTCAAATCCTCAATTGAGTCATAGGAAAATCCCATTCGACTAGCGATTCCAGAAAGCGTAAGTCGGATTACACCAACAAACTCTGGCTTGGCAGGTATTGTCATTTCAATGTAATCATACGCTCGACTCATGATTGTTCACCCTCTGCGTCACTTTTAATATTGATAATATCCCCTAGACCTGTTATATCAAACAACCTTTTAAGACGATCACTTAACCCTTCAATAGCAAAATCCCCATTATATGCACGGACATTCTTGAATAGCCCAACAAATACTCCCAAACCAGTACTATCCATATACGTTACTTCTGATAGATTGACAGTCATTTTTACTTTCTCTTGTTCAGAAAGCGGAAATAAAGACTCTCTTAACTTTGGGGCAGTGTATGCATCTATTTCACCTTTTACCTTCACTTCTACCTTTGCATCTACATCTTTAACATCAATTGTGATATTCATCTTTGACCCACCTCATTTACCTACTCAAATTGCTTTCTATATATACCCTTCTTTCTAACACTTAAACATACAATTAAAAAATAAACCCGTATTTATTTTGTTCTCTTCAATACAATCAATGTAAAGTCATCTCTCAGCTGAAAATCTTGAAGCTTCTCGAGTTGCTTAAATAGACTAACGACAATCGCTTGTGGATGAAGGTGGATATTCTTATTTATGTAGTCCACTAAATATTCCCTTTCTATAAACCCTTCTTCTGTTCGGCATTCTGTTACACCATCAGAAAGCAGGATAATCATATCGCCCACTTCGACTCGCCGTTCGTACTGTTGATATTTTGTCCGCTTATCAACACCAAGGAGCAACCCTTTCGCTGATAGTTCCTCAAAAGAACCATCAGCAGCGTGGTAATAAAACCCTGGCTCATGACCTGCGGACGAATATGAGAATATATGATCATAAGGGTTATATAGTCCATAGAACATCGTAATGAACATGCTTGGATCAACGTTCTGTTCAACTACTCGATTCAAATTTTCTAAAACTAGAGCTGGTGCAAGTCTATTCTCTGGCAAACTATCCATCGCGTACTTAATCATAGACATACATAGAGCAGCAGGTATCCCTTTCCCTATTACATCAGCTATAGAAACTCCAATGAAATCATTTTCATCCTGAACAAAATAATAATAGTCACCATTCATGCTTTTCGCAGGAACACTAATGGCTCCAATATCCAAACCTTCTACATCAGGAATTTTTGTCTCTAACAAAGTACTTTGAACATTTGCCGCAATTTCAATTTCAGATTTTAATTCCTGTTGCTGATGTCGAAGACTTTGATGTTCTC
This sequence comes from Peribacillus alkalitolerans, assembly GCF_010882125.1. GTDB lineage: Bacteria > Bacillota > Bacilli > Bacillales > DSM-1321 > Bacillus_BN > Bacillus_BN alkalitolerans. The sequence goes on from NZ_JAAGVZ010000014.1 coordinate 7,372, forward strand.
GATAAGCAATCCCATATCCCATCATTACCTCCAACAAGAAATCCAAAGAATGAAGAACCTTTTCAGAAGTTTCAGGAAGGATGTCTAAAAGGATACTTTTATGCCAACTTATGATTTCCTCAGGAGATATCTTCTGTTCCAAAGTTGTACGGCTAAGTTTTTGACCTTGATATAAGCCTTGTTCAGTTTGATTTTTTATATAATTTGAGAGAGCTTCACGATACTTGTATTCCATAGTCTCTCTATCTTGGTCCATGTAACTTCCCCCTAGCGGAGCCATTTTGTAGCGCGAATATCAGTTCCTACCCCAGGAGTGGAATCGATAGAAAATTCATCCATCAATCGTTTTACACCAGGCAAACCGGCTCCAAGGCCACCCGAAGTTGTATACCCATCCTCCATCACCTTACGAATATCCTGTATTCCTGGTCCTTCATCAGTTGCAAGGATTTTCATCCCAGCCTTCCCGTTGTTATAAACCTTTTCTATACAAACTTTCCCTTGGCCAGCATATAAGTAAATATTCCTTGCCAGTTCACTAATCGCTGTGGTAACCCTTGCTTGGTCAACCGTTCCAAATCCTAACTCTTTTGCCACGTTGCGGCCTAATTGCCTTGCGGCTACGATATCCCATTCATTAATAATCTTTACGCAGGATTGAAGCTCCATACACTCAATCCCCCAGTTCCCGTTGTAATTTCTCCAGGCCTTTTTCCAAGTCCAAGGCTGTAAATACATCTTCAAGACCAATTCCAAGTTCAATCAAGGTAATAGCTACAGCAGGCTGGATACCTGTAATTACAACTTCAGCTCCCATTAACTTGGACATGTTAACGACATCACCTAAAACTTTAGCAATGAAGGAATCAATAAAATCGATCGAAGTAAAATCGATAACCACTCCATTAGCACTTGTTTCATGTATTTTGCGAAGTAAATCTTCTTGAAATTGCAATGCTGTTCGATCATCCAATTCCCATTGAATCGAGACTAGCAAGTAATTATGAAGCTTCAGAATGGGGATTCGCATCATGATCCCCCCACTTCATCGACACTGATAATTTTACGATTGGTGATTTCCAAAGCGGCTTCGATTCCTTTTTTCAATGAATTCTTTGTAATAATTTCATTTAAGTTAATCCCCAAGTTTACGATTGTCTGGGCTATTTCCGGACGAATACCGCAAAGCATGCATTTTGCACCAATTAAACGAACCGCCTCAGCAGCTTGAATGATATGATGAGCCACCATTGTATCTACTACAGGTACCCCAGTAATATCAATTAAAACAACCTCTGAACGATGCTTCACTGCTCCATTCAATAAGTTCTCCATGATTTGTTTTGCTCTTTCAGTATCGATTGTACCTACCAACGGCATTACAGTTATCCCTTCTAAGACAGGAATAAGAGGGGCAGACAATTCTTGAAGAGCAATCTTTTGAAGAGAAACCGTTCTCTCCCAGGTTTGAGAATACATGTTTACAATCTCGTTAGTCATTGGAGTTGCCCATTTATCAAAGTCGTACACAATCTCCATTTGATTTTCCGAAGTAATGATGCCTTCTTCACTCATTCCTTCAAAGACAATCAGGTTAAATTCTCTTAATCCCGCAGTCACAAAAGTTAGTGGCCACCCTAGACGTACAACTTTCTCCGCAAAATCAATTAATTTATTTTGAAATTCTTTATTATTTTCATTAAAGTTTGAGAGCACCATGTCAATGAATTCACTACTTGTCCGTGCGAACATTTGGTCAGAAACAACCTTGATCAACCTTTCGTCCGCATTTGTTTTCATCCGATCCATCCAGCCGTTTAAAATACTACCCCTATTATTTGTTATATAGTCGTATACAAGCTCGTGCATAGTATCCTCCATTTCAAAACCCTATAATTATATTGAATGACTGAGTCACAAATATGTTTTATTCTAACCGAAACGATTATTTATACCCTTTACGAAACTCCGTAAACCTATTTTCAAGAAAAATTTCAAAAAGATTTAATAGAAGATTTTAAAAGAGAAAAACCCTTTATTTAGCAAAGAGTACTTCACCTTAAATATATCGTTTGGGGATAAGTACCGTCAAAACAAAAGGTTGAATTGTCTAAATAATCAAATGTTAATGAAATACCTTTTTTAAAAGACTCTGTTAAACTCGCCTGTTGATTTCCGTTACAGACGCTTGCTTTCCGGGGGGCGTTCGCCGATCCTGTAACGCTAATCCCCCAGGAGTCAAGCGTCTTCCACTTCAATCAACATATAGCTTAAAATCAACGATGGACTTTAACACAGCCTTTTTAAAAAACGAAAACGCCCTTACATAAGTAAGGGCGTCTATATTAAAACTCTTTTAATCCCAAGCTGATTTGCAAAGCCTCATCGACTTTTTTCATAATCACGTCATCTAGATGGGTAATCATATCTGTTAAGCGTTTCTTATCAATGGTACGTATTTGCTCAAGTAGAATAACCGAATCACGTTCAAAACCGTAACGCTTCGCATTAATCTCTACATGAGTAGGAAGCTTTGCTTTTTGAATTTGGGCTGTGATCGCTGCTACAATTACCGTAGGACTAAAGCGATTACCAATATCATTTTGTATAATCAGCACTGGGCGGGTCCCACCTTGCTCTGAACCTACCACAGGGGACAAATCTGCAAAGTATACGTCACCACGCTTAAAGCCCAAATCGTCATCCTCCACTTACTAGACGTTCTACGCAATGCTCGGCTTCGTATTCTGCTAGGAATGCTTCTGATGCAATTGTCAAATTAATAGCAGCCATCTCTAAATATCCGCGTTTCATTTGATCACGAAATTTTCTCTTTTTTCTTTCGTTTAAATACATCATTGTGGCACGGTAAATAAGCTCACTGCGATTGCCGTTTTCTTCTTCTGCGTATCCATCTAACTCTGTCAATAGATTTTGAGGTAATTGAATTAATATCTCTCTCGTTGCGCTGGATTCAGACACAAGCATACACCTCCACCATCACTACACACCTTTACTATCTCTCATAACATATTACCATTTTTACGCTTAAATGCAAAGAGTATATTGGATTTCCATAATATTATCGTCCAATTTCCATTTCCTTTATGCATAAAAGGTATAAGGTTCTAATGTTTTTCGAATAAATTATGAAAAATTGCTGTGTTACACCGTTTTATTTTATTAATTACAGGAGTGAATTATGAATACATTTTACATTTTTGTTTCGGATATATTTCCTCGGAACTCTACTTGAGATCATACATACCACTTCATAATTAATTGTTTCTAGCTTATGGGCAACCTCATTGACTGATATCATTTGATTTCCATTCTGTCCAATCAATGTGACGGTTTCCCCAATCTTATATCTTTTCGGTAGTTTCACCATACACTGATCCATACAAATCCTGCCAACCAATGGTACTCTTTCTCCCTCAATCAACACTTCCATCCCTTGAAGTTTACGTAACCATCCATCCGCGTAACCAATTGGCAATGTGCCGATCCACTCATCTTCTTTAGATGTATAAGTTGCCCCATAACTTACACTTTCACCAGCATTGAGTTTCTTTACATGAACTAACTTTGTTTTGAGGCTGAATGCTTCTTTTAATGGTATTGGCAACAAATGCTCCATTTCTAAGGAAGGAGTAAGACCGTACATAGAAATCCCAACCCGAATAGCAGAGAAATTAGTTTTATCAAATCGAAGACTAGAAGCACTGTTGCTAGCATGAACGATTTCTGGACGAACCTTTACCCAAGAAAGCATATCCTGGAAGGTAGAAAATTGCTTCTCGTAATACGTAACATCGAGTTCATCCGATGTAGCAAAATGAGTATATATTCCCTCCAGACCAAATTGAGGGTTCCCATCTAAAAACTCTTCAATTCGGGCTATTTCGTGACGCTCTTTGATCCCTAGTCGTCCCATACCCGAATCAAATTTTATATGAATGGTTAATGTTTGATCTTCTTTTAGACATTTTTCCGCTTCAATTAACCAAGTTGCAGCAAAAACAGTAACAGTTATTCCCCAATAAGCCGCCACAGAGGAATCATTTGGCCGTATCGCCCCAAGGACCAGAATCGGCGCCTCAATTCCTTTTTTCCTTAATGCGATTGCTTCATCCAGGAAAGCTACCGCCAAGTAATCCACTCCAGCCTCTAACGCTGTTTCAGCAACCTGCCAATCTCCGTGTCCATAGCCATTCGCTTTTACAGCGGCAAACATTTTGACGCCCTTTGGCAATCTATCCTTCATAACTCTGATATTCTCATAAATATAATCCAAGTTTATTTCAGCCCAAGTATCGCGGTAATACGCTTCCATAGCCACTAAACCCTTCCTTCTATCGGTACATGAATCGAAAGACAATCGTTTTTAAAAATTATCACCTCTTATTTTAAAAGTGTCAAACCATATAGTGAACATTTAAAACAAACTTATACTTTATAAGATAATTAGAATCAAAAAACCATAATGATCGAATGATGAAAAGGAAGTAATGTTAAAGCGAAATAAACTTAATAAGGGGAGTTGGGACAATACTAGTTTTGTAAAAAGCAAGCAATAGTGAGGGGATATTACTATAAGAAGATACCTAATACATAATTATACTCTGCGTTCCCTTTCCCCAGAAAAAAGCAGGCCATTGTTAAAACGGCCTGCTGATGTTAGTCTGTTTATTTAATTGGATTACCCTGAACAGATCGAGCCACTTCAATCATTTCTTCCGGAGAAAGTTCTTTCGAAGCGAGTGTATAATCCACACCATCATATGTCCAAGTAATCATGTTTGCTGTCATTGCTCCAAGTGTGAATCCAAGATCCACCGGTTCACCAGTGACATTAGTTGGTGTCAAGGTAGTTTGTGCGATTTCCGTCTTTTCTTGAATTAGAGTAAAGCTCTTCTCCCCATCATAAGTTAAAACGAAACGCTTTCCATCTTCAGTTACCATTTCTTTTTCATCAACTAAAGTGACACCTTTAAGTTCAGCAACTGGATATTTTACAGCAAAGTCTTCTTCTTTCACTTCAGCCATTACTTGAACTTCAAGTTGAGCGCCAGTCATATTCTTCTTCATATCGAATGCATCCTTTTCAAAGGAAGCATCGAATTTCACGTTAGAGAATTCCACAATAACCAATGTATTCTTGTCAGGATCCATCACTTTCACACTAACAGGAGTCAAATCTTTTTTATTGATGGTAATTTCTTGATACGGAAGCATCTTATTATTTTGGTAACGAGTCTTCGTTTCAAACACATAATGTTTGTCTGTTGCTTTAAATGTTGAGGATTTATCTTCAATAATATCCTTCACCAAAGATTCGTATAAGTAAGCCTGGCTGCTATTTTTTGGCCACTCACTCTGGAAACGGAAACTCTTGTTCAATGCCGGCGTCAATACAAACACGCCTTCTTGATTACGAAGGATCATTTGGCTTTGATCCTTCTTCTCATTCTTTAAATTCACACGATAGAAATCTGGATCTTGATGCCATACTTCCACATTGTACACCTGTGGTTCAGTGCCCATTTTTAAAGTCATTTTGGCATCCGCTTTATACCCCTTCATATCGGCAACCTTCTCATCCAAAGCCTTCACAACTTCTTCTTGAGATTTCTGTCCGCAAGCAGAAAGGGTAAATAGAAGCATAAGTCCTGCAAATACCACTAACAATTTCTTCATCTTTTCAACCCCTTTTTATCATTTCTCATGAAAAGGGAGACGAAAAGGCTGGCAAAACATTCTTTTTTCCACTCTACTTGTCGAAATACCATACGTTGTGGACAAAACATGAGAGAGCTCCCTCTTGTTTTGCCATACTTTAGAATCGAAAGTCCCGAAGCTTTGATTGCCTTAGGAAATGTCTATCTACCTGGCCTTGTCTCACCTATAGCACTATGAGTATATGAGGTGAGATTTACGAATATGTCCAAGTATTGACAAGCTAAAAAGAAAAAAGAGAATTTATCATTCTTCAATGACAACTTGTGCCGCGGCATATTGGTGGCTGTGAGTAATTGACAAATGGACTTTACCATTTGCCGGCTTTGAGAAATACGGTTTTCCTCTTTCATCTGAAAGGATTTCCATGTCTATAAATTGCAAATCCTTCCCAATGCCAGTACCTAAAGCTTTCGAAAAAGCTTCCTTAGCGGCAAACCTTCCTGCTAAAAACTCTATTTTTCTTCCGTCCTTTAGACCTTCAAACTTTTCTTTTTCTGTCAATGTAAGAATACGGTCTACAAAGCGTGGTTGTCTCTGAGTAAGATTACGTATCCGATCAATTTCCACAATATCAAGGCCAATTCCAACTATCATCCTATCACCTTCTTCTATTTTAAAAGGTATATACATACATATAATGGACAAACAGGTACTATAGTTCTCACAGTAAAGAGAGGAGTAAAAATATTGTTACTAAGAACAGAAAACTTCCAGCAATTCGTAAGATACTATCCTATTTTCACTTCGATTGTTACGATTAATATTTTAGTTTTTTTATGTACAGCGATTCCATTTTTACCGAACCGGACGATTTTTGAGTCGTTAGCAGGTGTAAACCTCTGGATTTCTCAAGGAGAATATTGGAGATTACTGACCCCCATAATATTACACAGTTCATTTTCTCATCTTTTGTTCAATTGCTTTTCAACCGTACTCTTCGGACCTTACATTGAAAAATTGTTAGGCTCTTTCAACGTGCTCCTTTTTTATATTCTGTGCGGCATTGCCGGAAATACAGCCACTTACATCATACATCCTCTAACTTATACTCATTCTGGTGCAAGCGGGGCTATTTATGGACTTCTAGGATTTTATTTATATTTAGTTATGTTCCAAAAGAGGCAATTGTCCACACAAGATTCCCAAAGGATCGTCGTGCTCACGATTGTCGGAGTTGTCATGAGTACCTTCCAACCTAATATCAACATAGTCGGTCATCTAGGTGGATTAATGGCGGGATTTTTCTTGGCACCTATTTTCTTCAAAAATCCATTTCGTTTCCTTGGTCGATTCGGCCAGGCAGGAACCAAGTTTTGATGATATCCGCATCCTTTTCGTCCATATGAACGACTTTTCCCGTTCCAGGGCCAATTCCAAGCTTAATAAAAGCGCTAAGAGTAGACAATTGTTTACGTTTTTGAAACCAGCTTCTTTTCTTTTCTAGAGATTGAATTCTATTTTTCAACACTAAAAAGGTATGTTTTGAAACAGTACGGTACCTTAAGGATAGCTGCTGATGTTCCACAAACCACCCTGCAGTCCGGTAGTTCATGTAAGCCCAAACACCACTGATAGGTAATAGTAAAATGGATACGTATCCCCAAGGTCTCAAGAAAATTAAGGCAGCAACACATACCGGAATCCAAAGTACCCACTGTTGAAATAAATAGTTAGTAAATGACCGTTTCGGAACGACCTTAATGGCATTAGGATACTGATATGTAGGCACAAACTCTTGCAGAAGATTATGTATTCGTTCTTTTTTTACTAATGGAAAAAGCATGACTTTTGAAGCCTCTTGATCCATCACGGAACCAGCAGCATTCTCTAAATAAACTGTCGCATATCCTAATGGTTGCCTGACCAAATTTTCCACTATACGGATTGCTTGAATTTTCTTCAATGGAATTGTGATTTGCCTTCTTTCAAGGAGGCCTCTTGTAATGACCAATTCATCTTCTTTTTTCACAACGGTGAAGAAAGCGTATTTCAACACTATACCTGCAGTAGCGACAATGTAAGCAATGATTAGTCCAATTAATACAAGAATAGTCACAACTATAACTCCTGAAGCAATGAACTCTTCAAAACCTTTGAAGACCATTTCATATGGGATGAACTCTTCGAATTGAGAAAAGAAGGCCATCGCCCCTGAAAACACGACTCCTGCTCCTCCGGAAGTAATCCCCATAAGGATAAGCTCCTTTATACTTAACTGGAATTTAGAAAGAGTCGTAACTACCTCTTCTGTTTGTTCAGACCCTTCTTCCTCGAAAAGTGACTCTTTATCGCTTTTTTTCGAGTCCCGAATAGCTGTTTCAATCATGGAAGCTTCTTGCTTAGTAATGGCTGTCAGAACAGCTTCAGCCTGCATCCCTGACGTTCCAGCCGTTTCAATTTTGACTTTCACCAAACCAAATAATTGTTGTATGATTCCTTCAGAAAAATCAACGCTTTGAATTCTTTCAAATCGAATATACCGTTTATTCCTGATAAAAACCCCTTGTTCAATACGCAATTCACTATCTGTAAGTTCATAGGTAAAACGCCACCACGATATCAATCCATAAATTAGGATTAACAAACATGCACCTAAAATAATATATAACTCCATGCTTTCCCATTTTGAACCTTTATCCCCACCAAACACGAATAACACAATGAATGGAATAATAGCTTCTTTAAGTGTTTTTAAAGCGTTGGTGACAATGGCTACTTTATGTAACCTTTTAGGACTAGACATCGTCTTCACCTACGCTTGCCAGACTTGAAATTTTACGCCGTAGCTCATCAGCCTCATGGCTTTCTAGAGCAGGTATTTCGTGAATAGTGGCAGCAGTAGAAATAATAACCGTAGATAAACCATATTTTCTGAATATAGGTCCTTGTTTAGTGTCTACATGCTGAACCCTGTTCATCGGAAACAACGTCCGCTTTACTACAAAGATTCCTTTCTGAATGTCAATTTCACCTTCTCTAACTTCATATCTCCACCATTTCCAGCGTAATGAAGGCAACATCAACGTTAAGAATATGAAATCTAATAATGCTAAAGTCCAATAAATCACTATTGTCCAATTTGGCCAATCTAGAAATTTAGTCAAAACAGTTAAACCAATAGCAAAGGCTATCCCTATTAAAGAATAAAGAATACCTGATAGTCGCCATACCTTTACCGCTTTTTTTGAAATTGTATTCATGCCCCGCTGCTGCAAAATAAGCCCTCCTTTTTCCAATCACCTTGTATATGTAGATAGTACCATACTAATCCCATTTTAGTGTGAAGAGAAAAACCCAATATAAAATGGCTTATTCTTTCATTAAATTACGATAAAACTACTATCGTTTACCTTCTTTATCTCCTTTTTCGCGGATAATTCCTCCATTAAGCGAAATAAAGCATCATCCTTTTGTTTCGCTTCAATCATACAATCTATTTGTGGTACAGTTCCCTTCACTTTTTCCACGAAACTCCAGAACATATCCACATCCACATAATCCGCATGCGCTAAAAAATCTTTATCGGACCTTGGGCTGGAAATATGCATTTTTAGAGGCAGTTGGGATTGTTGCCATGTACTCACTATTCGATCCCACTGAGTTTCCCATTGTTCTTCATTCCCTTTGTTCGCTAAATGGTGATGATAGTCAAAAACAAGGGGTACACCCAATTTTTCACAAAGATATAAGGTTTCATTTAACGTGAAGGTGGTATCATCATTTTCCAGCATTATCATTTCTTGAATCTTACTGGGAACCAATCCCCAGTTAAGAATAAATTGTTCCAAAGCTTTCTCTTTATCATCATAAGCTCCCCCTACATGCATGACGCATCGATGTTTCGTATTAATTCCCATTCCTTTAAGTAAGCTATAATGCATCCGCAATGTCCGTATGGATGTATTTAAAATATCTATATCTGTTCCATTTAGAAGGACAAAATGATCTGGATGGAAATCCACTCTCATATCACTTCGACTTTGAAGGAAATCCTTGATTGCCTGTAATTCATTTTTTAAAGGCTTTAAGAAATCCCAATCAGGCAAATCAGGATGATTCGCAAGTGGAACAAGCCTTGAACTAAACCGAAAGAAAGTGATCTCGTGAGCAAGATTATGCCTTAGTAAGCGTAAACAATTATGTAAGTTGGTTTTTGCAATTCTTTCTAACTTATGGATGGCCGCTTCTCTATCCTTGATTTTAGAAAATTGACTGTACGTCATAGTCTTTGAAGGAGAAGCATTCTGGACATGGACACTCATTGCGACGTATCCTAATCGAAAAATGGTCACTTCTGGCACCTCAACTGTTTTTTTATAGTATTGGCAAAGAAGAAAGAGAACATGTCGACTATAAAAATGACTAAAGACATAAAAACCCGACTTCTGAGGAAGTCGGGTTACTTATCATTATTAGTTACTTGATTTTTCTTTACGTGAACGACCAAATCCATTTGATTTACGGTCACGATCGCCACCACTGCCAGAGCGTTTCTTACCACCAAAGTCTCTACGACCTCTATCGCTAGAGCCGCCTCTGTTATTTCTTCCACCACTATTTGAGAAAGGCTTTCTTTCGCGTTTTGAGCGAATTGGAGCTTCCTCTGTCAACTTAATAGGTGTTGCATCAGGCTCTTTTGTCATGATTTTCAAGACGCTTGCCACAAGCTCTTCTGCACTATATCTAGAAAGTAAATCTTTTGCATTTGGCAAGTATACAGATAGATCATCACTTTCAATTGTTTGAACGATTTTATCTGTTACCGCTTTTTGTTGTCCTTCTAAAGCTTCTGACAACGTAGGCGTTTTTAAAAGTTCCATACGTTTATTCGTTGTTCTCTCAATTACATATAGTTGTGATCTTTCTCTATACGTAACAAACGAGATCGCAACTCCAGTTTTTCCAGCACGTCCTGTTCTACCGATACGGTGAACATAGCTCTCTGCATCTTGTGGGATATCAAAGTTGTAAACGTGTGTAACACCTGAAATATCAAGACCACGAGCAGCCACGTCAGTCGCAACAAGGACATCAATGCTGCCTTCTTTAAACTTTTTCAAAACTGAAAGACGTTTAGCTTGGCTTAAATCACCATGAATTCCTTCTGCTGTATATCCACGTAAAGTCAATGCAGAAGATAGCTCATCTACACGTCTTTTCGTACGACCGAAGATGATTGCTAATTCTGGTGTTTGAATGTCAAGTAGGCGAGTAAGCGCATCGAACTTCTCTCCTTCTTTCACTTCAAGGTAGTATTGTTGGATTCTATCCACTGTCATTTCTTTCGCTTTTACCTTCACAAGGTGAGGATCATTCATGAATTTCTCAGCAATTTTGCGGATTGGGTCAGGCATAGTTGCAGAGAAAAGCAATGTTTGATGCTCTTCCGGAACAGTTGAAAGGATTGATTCAATATCTTCAATGAATCCCATGTTTAGCATTTCATCTGCTTCGTCCAATACAACAGTCTGGACATCACCAAGACGAAGTGTTTTACGTTTAATATGGTCTAATAAACGACCTGGTGTTCCAACGATAATATGAGGCTTCTTCTTCAGAGCTCTGATCTGACGGTCGATATCTTGACCACCGTATACTGCAAGAACACTCACTTTTTTACCGTATCCTAATTTATATAACTCCTCTGACACTTGAATCGCAAGCTCACGAGTAGGGGCAATAACGATTCCTTGGACATGTTCTGCTTTAATGTCAATCTTCTCTAATAATGGAATCCCAAAAGCAGCTGTTTTTCCAGTACCTGTTTGAGCTTGTCCGATTAGATCTTTTCCTTGTAATGCTACAGGTATAGTTTGTGCTTGAATCGGAGTAGCCTCTTCAAATCCCATTCTTTCAATTGATTTTAATGTAGACTTCTGTAATCCTAATTCGCTAAATAATGTCAAAATTCCTAACTCCTTTTTTCTTTGAATTGTGTATATCTTTAGAAAAAGTTTTCTCATTATCACCATTTAGAAATGATATAACTGAAGGGAGTATATGGAGGTCTTAAGCTTTCCTAGCCAAAGAACATACTTAGCCCAGAAGCTATTAAACCTATATATAGCTTTTCCTACAGGAGAGAAGGTTAAGTAAGGACAATATTTCCTGTCACTGACTTAGTCCAATCTTTTTCATACACAAAACAGGCCAACATGACACGGAGTATGGGACCATAATAGAAGGTCCATTTCCTTCTATATACTAATTTCGATAGCGCGTATCGAGTAAACATAAATCTGTATGGTCGCATCTTTTTCAATTGCAAAGAACACCGTTGCCAGCTGAAAATTCGCATGGCCTATTTTATAAATTAAAAAATTTCATCCTCATATCGTAAGGATCGAAAAGAAATCTCTTTCAAAAGATAAATGAAAACAACTTTAAAATAACAAGAAGGACAATAAAAAATATTGTCCTGAAAGTCCAAGGTTGCAAATGACGATCATGCAAACCTAAAGTTGCATTAAAGCTAATATTAACACGGGGATATTCTTTATGCAAGACAGTTAAGTCAGTTGATCACCTAAAAAGGAATGAATTTCCTGAAAAAGATTTAGCTTTTCTTCACAATGGCAAATTAAGTGTTTAGCATTTTCCACATGAATAATTTTCTTATCTCGGGATGACAAGTGTTGATAGATGTAATCTGCACTTTTGGGAGGAACAATGCCATCTAGCCCTCCTTGTGCAATAAGTGTAGGTATGGAGATAGTTTCCATCAAAGGGATTACCCTAGCCACTAAAGTTCTGAACTGGATTGTCGCACTTAGAGGCGTTTTTTTGATTTTGTTCTTATACCGTAAGAACAGTTCATTTTGTTGGTGTTGCCCTTTTACTGCTTCCTTTACCAAATCCACAATATCCAAGGTCAATTGTCTGAGATGAACGTATTTTGCAGCAGCACTCAACAATACAAGCTTTTCTACTGGATATTTCGAAGCAAGATGACATGCAATCATCCCCCCCATGGAAAATCCAATTACATACACCTTCTCACAATACCCTATCAACTCTTGCAAGGCCTCTTCTGCACACTCCATCCATTCTGTATAAGAAATGCCCTTTAAGGAACCTTCTTCTTCATGTCCTGGCAGTGTTGGCACAATGATTTCCCAATTTGTGTTTTTTCTAAGGTACTCAGCCAAAGGTTCCACTTCATAAAGAGATCCAGTAAAGCCATGAATGCATAAACAGCCGATCATATTATCACCGTTTCTGTTTAGTTTAATCTTTAATACCCCGATACCAAAAAATTAAGCCTTAATTTTCCCCGTCAGCTCCATGTTCAAATGACTGAGGTGCTCCGCCATCTTCGCAATTTCATAAGAAGCAAACATAATATCTTCAAACGTTTTATTAAAATTGCTTATTGCCATTGCAAATTGACTTATTCTTGAATCATTATTTTTTACACTTTCTACTGATTTGTCTAAAATCCCTATAATTCGACCATTCATTTCCCTGTAATGGCTTGTGTCATTTACAAGGATACGGAAACTTTTATCAAACTTTTCTATGGTCTCTTGGACAGTAGCTATTTGTTGTTGTATATGATCTAGCGCCTCCTCCGTTTGGCGGGCGAGCTTCCGTACTTCTTGTGCTACTATTGAAAACCCACGCCCATGCTCCCCTGCTCTAGCCGCTTCAATGGCAGCATTCAATGAAAGGATATTGGTCTGAATAGAGATACCTCGAATGGATTTCACTACATGGCCAATTTGCACGGAGCACTCAGTCAGCTCCAGTGTCATGTTTTTAGTTGAATGAATGAGATCGACAATCCCATCCACTTTAATATGAGAGGAAATTACATTTACCTTTCCAGCCTCTACTTGCTCGATCATATTTTGAGAAATTGATTGAATAGACTCAATTTCATCCATCATTTGTTTAATTGATTCCTCTTTATCTTCTATTGAAGAAGTTGTTTCCTCTGCACTTGCTGCCAATCTAGCAGAAGAATCGTTTAGACTGTGTTGGATCGCTTCAATCTCCCCTAACTTTAGCATAGACGCGGTATAGGATTCTATGTATGTTTCGATTGCGATTTGCATATCAAACGAGCATAATTTTTGGAAAGATAAATATAGTTCAGCTATTACCTCCTTACTTTCTATTGATGAGGTCATTACTTGAAGTACTTCGTTTTGAAGGAGAGTGTATGCTCCAATGTACCATTCAGGGAATAGACCAATCCTATTGTGGACCTTACCGATCATTTTCCTTCTATTGATATATTGTTCTCCGATATCACCAGAAACCATTTCTAAAACATAACGGGTCAACGTTTGTTTTAATCTGTCAACTGTGGAATTATCTTGGATGATGGCTGTTAAATGAGGAATTTCCAATAATCTTGAATAAAAGGAACTTACAATTTTATCTGCATTCATTTCAATCAATGGTCGCATCCTGAGAAGATTCATCATATCTTTTTCAGATAAACCAACAAATTTAAGCTGATGTGCTTTTTTGCTTTTCATTAATTCTTGGTAGTGTATGTGGATGTTTGTCGAATCATTGTTGGCAACAAGATTTTGTTTTGATACATATTGATTATCATTCCTGCTTAAAAATAGTGTTTTAATGGGACAACTACTCATACTTTACCTCCAGATCAACTCGTGGAACTATTATTTTTCACAAGTATATCTCGCAGGCAAGAAAAATCACTGAATAAATTATTACAATTTTATGAAAATATAGTAAATTATACCTATTTCCACTATTATCACAATGCATATAAAAAAGCGGATAACTCAACTGACGTTCGATTTATCCGCTCAAACTATTCATTACTTGGCAGTTTCTTTTCCAATCAATGCATGGACTACTTCCTCAAGCTCCATTCCTCTGGACGCCTTCACTAATACAAGAACATCTTTTCCGACATGTTTTTGAAGTTCAGTGATTAAGATCTCTTTGTCTTCAAAAGGCATGATGTTCTGCTTAGGTAGTACATTTTCTGCCCCTTCCGCAATAGACTTGCCTAAACGTCCAAATGTAAATAGAAAATCTACAGAGGATGGGACTTGCTTTCCTAAATCTTTATGGAATTCTACTTCGTTTGGACCGAGTTCAAGCATGTCTCCGAGTACTAGAATTTTCTTTTCAAATCCTTTTAATTCCGCTACAAGATCCATGGCTGCTTTCATGGAAGAAGGGCTTGCATTGTATGCATCATTAATGACCTTCTCGCCATTGATCCCTTTTTGCATCTCCATCCGCATATTCGTCAATTTTACCGACTGTAACCCAACCTTCATTTGTTCTACGGTGACACTAAGCTCATTCGCAACTAACATTGCGGCCATAGCATTCAATACATTATGAGCACCTAAGACCGGCAGAATGAAATCCTCGGAATACATATTCGTCTTGAACAAAGTGTCTTCTTCTCTCGTTTGGATCGACAAAGGATACATTTTATTATCATGCTCCAAACCGAAGGAGAGTGTCTTAAATCCTGGTGAAGATACTCTTTCTTGAAGGAGCGGTTCATCACCGTGATATACGAGTGCACCTTCAGGCTTCAGACCTTTCACAATTTCTAACTTCGCCTCTGCAATTCCTTCACGAGAGCCTAAGTCTAATAAATGAGCTTCCCCAATGTTAGTGATGATGGCAATGTCAGGTTGAGCCAGTGTGGAAAGGAGCTCTATTTCTCCTTTTCCGCTCATACCCATTTCAAGCACGACGACTTCAACATCAGATGGCATAGATAATATAGTCAGAGGCAAACCTAAATGGTTATTAAAGTTTCCACTGGTTTTATGAACACGAAAGGTTGTAGAAAGTAACGCCGCTGTAATGTCTTTCGTTGTTGTCTTTCCATTGCTGCCTGTAATGCCAACAACCTTTGGATTGACCTCTTCTAAGTAACGCTTAGATAATTCCTGCAGGGCAAGTAAAGGATCTTCTACTATTAATATAGGCAGATGTAATGGGGGATTAGGGACATCCTTTTTCCAAAAAGCAGCAGCCGCTCCTGATGCAATCGCCTTTTCAACATATTGATGTCCGTCTACATTTCCTCCAGGGAATGGCACAAATAAATTCCCTTTTTCAACCTTGCGGGAATCAATCGTGACACCTTGGATTTCAATATCCAAGTTTTTTTCTAGTGTTATTCCGATCATTTTCGCAACATCTTCAAGACTTCGTTTAATCATTGGGATCATCACTCCATTCGATATGTAAACCATTTAGCTTTTTTTGCAAAACGAGCAGAAGCATCGTCAATTCATTTGACTGTAGCTTCTGCTCTATTTCCTAAAACGTATACTTTATTTTTTGTTTTTCGTCATATCTTTCCTTTGCTAACATGACTAGTTTTTCAATTAACTCCGGATACTCGACACCTGTATGCTTCCATAATAACGGGAACATACTGAATGGAGTAAAACCAGGCATTGTATTCACTTCGTTCATAAATAGCTTTCCATCTTTAGTTAGGAAGAAATCGGCTCTAACTAATCCAGAGCAATCAAGTGCTTTAAAAGCACGGATTGCAAGCTCATGCAACTCTTCGTAAACTCCTTCAGGAAGTTCAGCCGGAATGATTAGTCCTGTATCTCCATCTTCGTACTTTGCCTTGTAATCGTAAAATGCTTTCTTTGGTACAATTTCTCCTGCAACAGAACATTCAGGATTATCATTTCCAAGTACTCCAATTTCGATTTCCCTAGCTGTAACGCCTTCTTCTATTATGATTTTTCGATCAAATTGGAAGGCTTCTACGAATGCAGCCTTCAGCTCGTCCTTGTTCGTACATTTACTAATACCAACACTTGAACCTAGGTTCGCTGGTTTTACAAAGCAAGGGTATCCAAGCTGTTCTTCAACCTTTTCATAAGCTGCTTCTTCATCTTTCTCCCATTCAGAACGAATGTACCAAACATAGTTCACCTGAGGTAATCCAGCTTGGGCGAAGATATTCTTCATGATGACTTTATCCATCCCGGCTGAAGAAGCCAATACTCCGTTTCCTACGTAAGGTAAATTCAAGATTTCCAGCATGCCTTGGACAGTACCGTCCTCACCATTTGGTCCGTGTAATAATGGGAATATAACATCAAAGCCACTTGGCTCATCTTTTTGTTGAACAGGTAATAATTGAGTTTGAACCGCGGATAAACCTGTCACATTAGAAGTGTATATTAATTCTTCAACTGTGCTCGCTGGTCCGGTAAGCTGAGGTCCTGTAATCCACTGACCCTCAGTGTTGATATAAATCGGATGTATTTCAAATTTCTCAAAGTCCAATGCTTTATTAACTGCCAAAGCAGTCTGTAATGATACCTTATGTTCTGCGGATTTACCACCATATAGTAGGCCAATTCTTGTTTTCATTGTATACCCTCCAATAATCAGTACCCCTTTATTGTATCACTTTACTAATAAAACGTTAATCTGTACAAATACTCTATTTTACATATCTAAGAAGGGTCCTCATTTGCACTCATACGTATAAATGGGATGACTTACCTATCCATTCCCACCTTTTACTATATGAAACCATATGCTAGACCGAACACCCTGTAGGTAACATTTTTCGATGGGCTACATAAAAATTCTATCTAAATGAACGCAAAGACATTAGTAAAAAATCGATTAATGTTGTTTATTCTATTACAATCCATTCATGTTAGGAATCATCGTCAACATGACTTAGGGTTGGAAATGTCCTACTCTTTGTAGATTCATCAAGCGGCACAGGAAGTAAAGATGCCGCCCAAGAAACTATCCATTATACATGGATAAGAAAGAGCCTTGCAGAATCAAATGCTGCAAGGCTCTCCATATCTCACTATTTAAGAACAATAGACCATTCTTTCGTCTTTCGTTGATAGATAATTTTCGCGTCTGGAAGCTGGGATTTATTTTCTTCGAACCGATCCATCATATCATCCATGTTGAAGAAGTCACCCACTACCCATATTGGAATTTCCATCCGATTTCTTGTTTGTTGAATGTGCTTGAAAGAAACGGCCATACCCTCGGTCATCAAATGGGATAGCCTCATCAACGTTTCCACAGGCATATCTGGGTATTCATTTCTTTTCTTGATCCCTAGCCAGGTTCTTTCAATTTTCAAACTATCCATTTTAAAGGGTACCAATTTACCAAGCATATAAAAATAATGATCTAACGACCTGTAGTAAATTTTATTAAACCAACCATCATCGTGAGCGAGATACACATACTGGTTATTTAACTTCCGGAAAAAAGGTGGTTGAAGATGCGTCTTACAATGCCCTAGATAAAGAAGGTCCGCAATCTCTTTCCCTTCAAGCTCATCCAGCCCGATTTCATCCTCGAAATCTATCCAACAAAAATCCCCGTAGGCATGTACATCTTCTTTAAGCAGGTGAGGCAAGCTTTCTTGTGTTACATATTCCAATAGAGTATTCATATTGAAATCGCCGTCTTCATATTTATGCTTTAATAACAGCAAATTTGTTAATGGCTCTGGGGCCGATAGGGCAAATTCATAGAACTCAAAACCGCTAGATAGTACAAATCGTTCTGAAGCGTGTAAATGTAAATAGAGAATATCTCGTTGATTGTTTCTCATGTCTTGCCCTACCCCCAAGCCCTTATCCGTTAAAAGTTACCCTTATTGTACCAAAAAAACACATTGAAAATTAACAAATCGAAATCTTTATTGAAATAATTTATTATTATTTTAAAACAATAAAAAACTCCATTAAACATAGCCACACCGATTGGTTTACTACGTTAGACAGAGTCCTTATTATTTATATTCATCTAAATATTATTGAACATCATATCCTTGATCATCAATCGTCTCTTTGATAGTTTCTAATGTAACGACAGCTGCATCAAATTCTACATTAACCTTTGCTTCACCTAAATTTACCTCAACAGTCTTTACTCCATCGAGCTTCCCTACACTACCTTCGATTGCCTTTACACAATGGCCACAAGACATGCCTTGAACAGATAATAAAGCCTTTTCCATTTATCATTTACCTCCATACTAAATCAATCTTATTTTTTAATTAAGCGATCAATCGTCACTAGTATTTCATCTAACGCTTCCATATCTCCATCTTGAATGCGTTCAACTATGCAGCTTTTCATATGTCCTTCAAGCAACAATTTAGCTACACTATTCAAAGCAGATTGGGTTGCAGAGATTTGAGTGATGATATCATCGCAATAAACATCCTTTTCGACCATACCTTTAATGCCGCGGATTTGCCCTTCCACTCGATTTAATCGTGTGATAAGATTTTTTTTCACCTTTTCAGAATGGTGACTTTTACGCTCATTCGTAGAGCAACAGTTCTCTTCTTCATGATTTAATGGATTTAGGTTACCTTCATTCATTTTATAACCTCCCTACAAATATAATATTACTATACCCCCCTACTGTATACAACTTTATATTAATTAATCAGAATTTATTAATGACCTTCGCACATTCTTAATTGAATGGCTAGGTTCTTCTCTTTTTATTCATTACTATTTTCGCATTTTCCAATTTTTGTTACAATATATAGAAAATTATGAATACGAGGTATCCTTATGTTAATACGAGCTGCAAGTATAGATGATATCAAAGGAATGGCTAAGGTACATGTGGATTCCTGGAAAACGACCTATAAGGGAATCGTTCCTGATTCTGCGCTTAATAATCTGTCTTACGAGGCTAGAGAAGAATTGTGGAAATCGGTTTTAAGTCAAGAAAATAGTCCAGTCTATACTTTTGTTGCCGAGCTAGACGGAGAAATTATAGGGTTCTCTAACGGTGGACCTGAAAGAACAAAAAAATATGATTATTTAGGGGAAGTCTATACACTTTATCTCCTTCAAGAACATCAGAAAAAAGGGATTGGCAAAAAATTAATGCAAACACTTGTGTCTTCCCTACAAGAGAATGGTCTAGATTCTATTATGGTTTGGGTTCTTGAAGAAAATCCATCACGTGCTTTCTATGAAAGTTTTTACCCAGAGAAAGTCGATATAGAGCTAATAGAAGAATGGAATGCTAATGAGATTGCATTAGGATGGAAAGATGCACAAACGATTTTGCAAAAATAACGTAAAAAAGGTTATCCCTGAAGATAACCTTTTTTCTTTTCTATTTATCCAACATTCCAATAGCAATATACTTTGCCCATTGGGTTTTAGTCATTTTTTTAATTTGCTCTACCATTAGATTAGAGTCTTGTAGAGGTGTAATGACAGGAACTTGACTAGACCAAATTTCTTGAGGCTCCTTTACAATCCGGTCACCCTCCTTCACTCCCTTTTTCACCTCTATTTTCCCTATGGACGAAATTCCTTTTTCGATCCTGTTCTGCACAATATATCCTTTATCATCAAGTGCATAGACCAATCCTTGCTTGCCTTTTTTTATATAGGATTTAGGAAGAAACACAACGTCTTTTGCTTCTTTGACAACCACTGATACATTTACTTTTGATCCTGGGTAAAGGTCGTCCTTGTTAATTTTCAAATCTGAAATAAAGGAATAAATGGTTTCATCTTCTATGGATGGTTCTTTTTCAGGGTAGGAAGAAACAGAAAGTACCATCCCTTTTACTGGTTTTTTTAGCAGAGGCGATTCATAGCTGACTGCAAGGTTCTGAACCATTTTAGCCCTCTGTACTTCTGTTAATTGACCTTTCACTGCAAGATTAGTAGAGGCTATAGTAATAATAGGATTGGTTAGTGATTGATCGACCTCTACGACATATCCCTCGATTTGACTTGTAACGGTCAAATCCGCTTCTTTTGCTTGTAAATCACTTAGCTCAGTCTCTATTTTTTGTAGCTTCTGCTGGAGACGGTCACGCTCCTGCTCCTCCTCATATATATCACGTTCTATTTGAGTAGCTGTTTCCATGAGAGTGGCAGCTTCATTATTTTGATTCTGATCATTTTGATTCTGATTATTTTGATTCTGATCATTAGTTTCAGAAGCAGGGAAGGTAAGAGACGATTGATATGATTCCAATTTGGATAAATGGGCCTCCACACTATCAATCTCACCTTGAAGTTGGAGCTTCGTTGATTCTAATTCCTTTTTTTCTTCTTCTAGCTTGTCTGAAGAAAAAGTATATAAAGGCGTCCCGGGTGATATGAGATCACCTTCACCAACCAATATGGTTTCCAACACACCCTTATCTGGATCCACCGAAATAGGAACCGTCGTATGAGGTATAACCACGCCTTTTGTCTGAAATTTTTCCGTTACATTGCCTTTTTCGACCTGCCACCACTCTTTAATATATGCTACACGATGTGCCACGCTGTCTTTCTTAAGCAATAAATAGAGATTCACCGCTATAAGCAAAACACAAAATAGGATCATCCCTGTAATTCTCCATCTATTCAATGTACACCCTCCCTTCATACTTTATTTAAAAGAGCATTCCGATGTTCACATAACCTAGAAACGCTGATACGAACCAATAGAACATATATAGCAAACTAACTACAATTACTGTAAAACCCCATGTTCTTTCTGATAAATAAGATAGATAACTAGTAATAAATGAAATGATTAGCACTTGAAAAACAGTGATACCGCTAAAAAATTGGATCACTAATGAGTGCTTCGTTACGTACTGGGCTATCACTCCTAAGGATAGTGGATTGGATAGATGATTAATTTCCAATCCGATAAAGATGGGTATTTGAATAGCCTGTTCTAATAAACTGATGCAAAATGCAAGCATTTGGATTACAACTAACTTTTTATATTCCACTTCAAAGATTGTCCAAAAAATTAAAGCCGATAAAAAAATGAATACCGTTGGGAACACTAATCCTGAAATCATTCGTCCCATCAGAAATAATTGTTTCCTAGCCTCAAATTCTGAATCTTTCAATGTACTCCACTCTTTTGAAATTGCCTCTGAACCAATTCCAAATAACCCATTCAATGCAAAAACAGCAATACTTAATAGAAATAATCCAATCAGTTTTCTTTTATACCCGGTAAATGCTTCAGCCTTCTGTAATTGGTGTTTGTATACACTTTTTTGAAACAAACCCTTTACAAGCTGAATCTGCAAGGTCATTGCCAATCCCCCTTTATGTATGACACCTAGTAGAAAAATTCTCAATTACTACCATTCTCTTAAAAAACTACGTTAATTACAAATGAAAAACGAATCATTTCCTTTTTTTTAAGGACCATATTTAATTATTTAATGAACGATTGGGGATATTCTTAAAATACAATAGCATTAAAATACTTTCGCTATCGCTGAAATACGATTGAAAATTGTTCCTTTACCGAATTTCGACGAAACTCAGTTAGCCATAAAAAAAGAGAGCTTAGAACTAGAAGTTGATTTCCGATCCGGGCGAACGCTTTCCGCGGGCGTGGCTTGAGCCTCCTCCTTCGCTACGCTTCGTGCGGGGTCTCAAGTCTCACGCTTTTCCCGCAGGAGTCGTCGCCCTCCTCTCCAATCAACTGTGCTTGTACATAATTTTGAGGTGATAAACGATGATGACCATAAATCAATCAAGACTTTTGCATCCATGAATTTAAAGAAACTAGAAACTTGGACATGGAAAGTTGCTTGAGTAAGATTCATATAGCCTTAATTAACAGGTTTTTGACTTGAGAATTCAAGGATACTGGTTGATTGTAGCGGAAGGCGCTTGACTCCTGGGGGATTAGCGTTACAGGCGAGACCCCACAGGAGCGGTAGCGACGAGGAGGCTCGGCGAACGCCCCCCGGAAAGCAAGCGTCTGGAGCGGAAAGCAACCTTTTCTCCTGCAATTCATATACATATCAAAAATGACAAAAGGTATCGAGAGAGCGTACTCTCGATACCTTTTGTCGACAATCTGAAGAGGGTTGGCCTTAATCCTATCCAAGCAATATAGCACCATATATGACCGAACCTATGATTACATAAACGGGATTCACCTTCATGAATTCCATTAAAACGTAGCTAACGAACCCAATCAAGATAGTATGGAATAAGGAAATGTTAAAATAAGATTCAGCGAAAAAATGAAATGCCATCGTCCCTAGTAAAATAGCGATGGTAGGACGAATGGCAATGCTTAAGCGCTTCACTCTCGGTGAGTCCTTATACTTCATGATTAAAGCCAATAATCCAATCATGAGCAATAATGAAGGAGCAATGGTAGCAAATAGTCCAACTGATGCTCCTAAAATCCCACCTTGTTGATAGCCAATATAGCCAGCCATCTTTGTCGCGATAGGTCCAGGAAGTGCATTACCGACCGCTAACATTTCACTAAATTCGGATACTGTCATCCAACCATATACATCGACAACCTGTTCCTTTACGAGAGGAATGCTCGCTGGACCACCACCGTACCCCAATATCCCTGGAATGAAAAAAGCTAAGAAAATATCCCAATAGATCATGTGCGTTCCTCCTGGACACTTGCTGCATCCCTTTCTTTTTTCCCTACTGGTAGCAACAACGCAATAAGTAACACAGCAAGGACAAATACTGGCACTGGGATATGAAGGATTTCAATACAGACTAGACTGATGCCCATTAATAGAAGAGCTTTTACCCATCCTAAAGTAGAAGCAGACTTATCAACAAACTCCCATGTCATCGCTATTAGCATTGCGCCAACAACTGGAATGATCGCTTGTGTCATACCCGTGACCCATGACTTCTCTTTATAATTCGAGATAAGACTTAAGAAAAAAATCATGATCAAGACTGTCGGGAGAACGGATGCCAACAATGCTATGAACATGCCGGACAAACCTTTAACGCGGTAACCAATATATCCAGCTAACTTTGTTCCAATGGGTCCCGGTAAAGTGTTGGCCAACGCAAGGGTATCAGAGAATTCTTCTTCTTCCATCCATGCATAACGTTCTACTACTTCCTTTTTCACAAGAGGGATGGAAGATGGCCCGCCTCCGTACCCAAGCATACCTACACGAAAAAAGGCAAAAAACAAGTCTTTCCATTTCATCGATGCACCTTCTTTCTACTCCGATCACCAAGAAGCAATGCTACCATCGGCACGACTTTCTGTTCCTCCTATAAGCACGCCACTTTCTGGATCTCTCCAGATGATTTGCCCACGGCCAAAGCTACCTGTGTCAGTCTCTATTTTAATGGTGTGCTCCAATCTGGAAAGTGCTTGTGCAATATGGAGTGGGAAGTGTGGTTCGACGCTTACAGTCTTCCCCTCAAGCCACTGCCATCTTGGCGCATCTAAGGCTGCCTGTGGGTGAAGATTAAAGTCAACTGTATTCATGACCACCTGCATATGACCTTGTGGTTGCATATATCCTCCCATTACACCAAATGGACCTACTGCTTCGTTATCCTTCGTCAAGAAACCAGGAATGATTGTATGGAAGGTCTTTTTTCCTCCTTGCAAAGCATTTGGATGGCTAGGATCCAATGAAAAGTCGTGCCCTCGATTTTGTAAAGCAATGCCTGTACCCGGGACGACCACTCCTGAGCCGAATCCCATATAATTGCTTTGGATGAATGAAACCATATTGCCTTCTTCATCCGCTGTTGCAAGATATACGGTACCGGAAGTCACAGGTTTATAAGGTTCAGGTTGAATCGCTTTTTCCCCAATTAATGCTCTTCTAAGGTCTCCATATTCCTCTGAAAGCAATTCCTGAACCTTCATCTCCATATGTGCAGGGTCCGTCACATAGGCCTTTCCATCAGTAAACGCGAGCTTCATTGACTCAATTTGTTTATGATACGTTTCAGTGACATCTTTTTCTTTGAATTGGAAGCCTTTTGCGATATTTAAGGCCATTAGAGCAACGATTCCCTGACCATTAGGTGGGATTTCCCACACATCATAGCCTCTATAATTTACTGAAATCGGATCGACCCATTCGGCTTTAAAATTGGCTAAATCATCATAGTTTAAGTAGCCACCATGTTTTGATGAAAATCCATCCATCTTCCAAGCCAGCTCTCCTTTGTAAAAACTCTCCCCCTCGGTCAAGGCAATGGCTTCTAATGTGTTCGCATGATCTGGCGAACTCCACATCTCCCCAATTTTCGGTGCCCTTCCATTTGGAGCGAAAGTCTCAAACCAGCCTTGGAATTCATCACCTTTGAAAATTTCTTTATATCTTCTGTAAGCGAATTCCCAGTACTTCCCTAAAATCGGACTAATCGGATAACCATCTCTCGCATATCGGATAGCTGGTGCCAATGCCTCTGCTAAAGGCAGCTTCCCAAACCTTTTTGAAAGCTCAACCCATGCTGAAGGTGCTCCAGGTACGGTTACAGGAATGAGTCCATGAACAGGCATCTTTTCATGTCCTCTATCTTTTAGCGCATCTATGGAAATGCCTCTTGGTGCAGGTCCAGAGCCATTTAACCCGTACAGCTGCTTATTGACCCATACTAGTGCAAAAGCGTCTCCACCAATTCCATTGGAAGTTGGTTCAACAACAGTAAGAGCCGCGGCTGTAGCAATTGCTGCGTCAATCGCATTCCCACCTTTCTTTAGAATATCAAGTCCAGCCTGTGCAGCAAGAGGTTGGGATGTAGCAACCATCCCTTTTCTGGCGAATACACTGTTTCTCGGTAGTGCATATGGATGATGTAAATAGTCCGTCATTTTTCCCAGCTCCTTAATCTATGTATACTTAACATTAGATAAAATTAATCCATTCATTTAAACACTTAGAAGGAAATTTAACCTTTTTCCTTTACAAACGAAAGTGAGATACCAAGATTATACTATTTCCCTTAAAAAAGACCAAGATAATTTAAGGAATATTCTGATAAAACTTTATTTTAAAAAACGAGGTCCCTATGCCTCGTATTTTTTTCTCTATCCACAGTTTATAGTTTCAGCCCATTTCTACTCTTAAACCTTCTTAATAGAATATGTGATTCGACACGCGTAATCCCTTCAAATGCATAGAGTTCATGGTTAATGAACTTTTCTAAATGTGTAAAATCATCCACTAAAACATGCATATGTAATGTGCTGGGTCCTGTCATTTGATAACAGCTTGCCACACATGGGTTGTCCGCCAATTTTTCCGCTACCTCAACCAAATACGCGGGTTCGCAATCTACTTCAAAAAAAGCAGATACCGATTTACCCACCTTTTCAGAGTTAATGACTGCTGTGAATCGTTCTATCACACCTTGCTCAATCAGTTGATTGACCCTGTCTCTCACAGCCACTCTTGATAAATTCAATTCTTTTCCGATATCGACATAGGACATTCTTCCGTTCATCGTCAACAACTCAATAATCTTTTTATCATGTTGGTCTAATTTCACATACACACCCCTCTTTCATCCACATATCGAAACGTATCCCTATCCGAACTATACTATCCTTTATCATTATTCTGCAATCTCCAACTTGTACTATTTCCTAAATAGAATCTAATAAACTCTTATTCTAGTAAAATTATTTGTTTTATAAAAAGCCGTTTAACTCATTTATCCCCGGGTATACACCTTATAAATCATGACTACTAAAAAGGAGTGATTCATTTGGAAAGATATCATTTTTGGAATGGATGGAACAGTATCGCCCTCGACCTTCCTGATTTAATAATGGCACTTGTCGTCCTATTTATCGGGTGGATGGTAGCAAAACTAATTGAAAAAGTGGTGGAAAAGGGTCTTAAGAAAACGAACCTTGATAATAAACTCTTCCCTCAAAGAACTAATCGGAAATATACATCAGAAAAGATCATCAGTAAGATCATCTATTATTTAATACTTGTGTTTGTTTTCGTATTGTTCTTTAACATGTTGAGCATGAGTTTTATAGCGGCACCTTTCGTGAATATGCTTTCTTCTATTACTTCAGCTATTCCTAGAGTTTTAAAGGCTGCCCTAATTTTACTATTTGCCTGGGCAATCGCTTCCGCCTTAAAGTTTCTCATTAAGAAAGCAGGTAAAACTCTTCGCTTTAATAGATTATTCTCAAAGCTAAAAATGGAAGATTCCCATGAAACTAGCGAAAACATTATTGATAAAGTAGCCAATATCGTTTTCTATCTTGTCCTATTAATCTTCCTACCAGCTGTGTTGTCCGCACTTGATATTGATGGTGTAGCTGGGCCCTTCACTGGCATGCTTCACGACATTTTAGCCTTCATACCTAACTTGATTGGAGCAGCACTTATTCTGTTCATCGGTTGGTTTGTAGCCAAACTTGTACGTGACATCATAACGAATTTCTTACAAAGTGTCGGTATAGAAAAGTTTGTTCAACGAATGGGATTAGGAAAATTAATAGAAGGTACGTCCTTATCTTCTATCATCGGTAATATCGTATTCGTTCTAATTTTAATTCCCGTGGTCATTGCTGCTTTAGAGCGATTGAACATCGAAGGAATCTCAGAACCTGCTATCGCAATGTTAAACGACATTTTGACGATGATTCCAAACATCATAATCGCTATTCTGTTCATTCTTGCTGGCCTTTGGATTGGTAAAATGGTTAAGAAATTCGTATCTGGTTTCTTAAAACGAGTTGGGTTGGATTCTGTCATGAATGGGATCGGTTATAAAGGAAATCCTTCGACCAATACTACATCTCTTTCAGACATATTAGGATATATCGCACAGATTATCGTAGTTCTGTTATTTGTTGTACAAGCCCTAAATATCGTTAAACTAGAATTCTTAGTTACTCTCGCAACAGGTGTGATTGCTTACCTTCCACATGTAATTGCCGCGCTTATTATTTTAGCGGTTGGATTATATGTAGGTAACTTCGTCCAAAAGCTTCTAAAGAGTATGTTCACAGGGGAACATTTCACATTGCTTGCATCCATTGCAAAATATGCAATCATTGCCATTGCCTTCTTCATGGCATTGGATCAACTAGGTGTTGCTGACACTATCGTGAATGCTGCCTTTATCCTGATCCTTGGTGGACTTGCACTAGCCTTCGGTTTAGCTTTCGGACTAGGCGGCAAGGATTTTGCAACAAAGTATTTAAACAAGCTCGATCATAAAATCGAAAACACAAAAGTAACAATGCCACCAAAACACAAACGTCCTTCATTTAAGCCAGAAGGTACAAATAACAAACCAAAAAGTGGAGAAATTCAAAAACAAAACAATCATTTTGATAATGATCCGAAAAATAATCGATCTAGCAACAACCCTTCTTCACCAGAGGATACTGGCTATATAGATTTTTACGATCGTCAAACCCCAACTCCTGAGAACGAGGATTACCGCTCTAAACTCGATGACCACGATTACAAATAATAATAAGAAAAGCGGAAGCGCCCGTTAAGCGACGTATGGGCTGGACGGACCCGTATGAGATAAAGGAAATACGAAGAACGATAGTGATTCGATGTTGACTTATCGTAAGGAGGGGGAGGAAGCACACTAGTCGCTGGGCGCTGAAGCTAGACACTGCTCTAACTTGAAAAAACTATTTTTACTATCTTTTTATAACAGCGGATCTGGAATCTCCAAGGTCCGCTGCTTATATCATTCTACTAATATATGTTTATACTTTATCCATCTGTGGAATGAGAATGAAGTATGTTTTTTACATACTGTGATATCAAGAAGAGGAGTGAAGCAGAATGAGTAGACAAGTATTGTTTGTTGTAACGAGTCATTCCAGTATCACGAAAGACATCTCCACAGGCTTATGGTTAGAGGAATATGCCATACCTTATGAAATTTTCAAACAAAAAGGCTATAAAATCGATACAGCCAGCCTAACGGGAGGTAATGTCCCTCTTGATCCTAATAGTCTCTCATCAGGAGATTCCGAATCTTTTAAAGATGCCATGATAGAACTCCAACAAACGATTCCATTACAAGGATTAATTGCCGACCATTACGATGTCCTCTTCATTCCTGGTGGACATGGAACGATGTTCGACTTAGCCAATAGTGTTGAATTCACTGAATTGCTCATGGATTTCGAGGAGAAAGATAAGTTAATAGCATCTGTTTGTCATGGGCCGGCCTGCTTTGCTCAAGCAAAATATGAGGATGGCACACCTTTCGTTTCTGGTAAACAAATAACGGCGTTTACCAATGAAGAAGAACGAGAGGTGCAATTAGATGAATACATGCCTTTCCTTCTAGAGGAAAAGCTACAGGAATTAGGAGCCAAGTTTATCGCGACCCCCAATTGGCAAGTCCATATTCAGAAGGAAGGAAATCTGATTACAGGACAAAATCCACAATCAAGTAAAGCTGTAGCGGAGACGGTTGTAAGTTATTTTTAATACCCCAAAAAAGAGCGGGCGGACTCCATATTCATTGAGTCCGCCCTGACTATATTACATAAAACTCAACGCATTCCAAACCATGAAAGCTAACCCTAAACTACCCATAAGAAGGATTATTCCCAATAGCCAAACTACTTTTTTCTTTTTTAAAACGCCTATTAATATGAATATGATTCCAATTAAAAATTGTAAAGCAATAATCGAAGTAATTCCCACTTTGGGCTCTCCATTCTATTTAAATACACCAAGCGAATCTAAAAACACGATGATGATTACTAGTGGTACCACATATCTCATGATGTAATACCACACTGAAAAGAATACATTTCCTACTTTAGAGTTTCGAAGCAATTCCTCTTTTAAAGCTGATTTTTTTACTTTTAAAGGGACAAAAATAGATATGAACAATGCACCAATCGGCATAAGGATGTTACTTACAAGAAAATCTGCTACATCAAAAATGCTCTTTTCAAATAAGAGGAAGTCCCCTAATACACTATAAGACAATGCCGATGGAATGCCTAAAATAAAAATTAGGATTCCTGTAATCCATGAATAGGCTACACGTTTTTCCTTTTTTCCTTTCACAAGGGAGGCTACTACAATTTCCAACATTGAAAATGCTGACGTCAACGTCGCGAATAAAAACAGTGCCAAGAATAATACCAAAAATAGTTCACCAAATACAATTTTCCCAAACACTGAAGGCAACACTATAAATAATAACCCTGGACCTGCTGTTGGTTCTAACCCTAAAGAAAACACGGCTGGAAAAATCGCAAGTCCAGCAAGCATAGCAATTAATAGATTCATCCATACCACAGATAGGGCAGGCTGGATTAAGCTTTCTTTTTTCGATAAATAAGAGCTGTACGTTACCATGACAGAAACCCCTACACTTAAGGAGAAGAAAGATTGCCCCATGGCAAATAAGATACTCTCTGATGTAATACTTGAAAAACTAGGAGCCAGAAAGAACTTTACTCCCTCTAGTGCATTGTCTAAAGTCAAAGATCGGACAATCAAAACAATAAACAAGATGAAAAGTGCAGGCATCATCAACTTGCTTGCCCGTTCAATGCCAGCTTGTACCCCTTTAGCTACCACTAGAATCGTAATCAGTAAAAAGGCACCTTGAGCTCCGATAACTACCCATGAACTACTAATAGTTGATTCGAACAATTGACCATAATTCGCACCTTCCTGTATCAATCCACCATATAACCCTTTAATAAAATAAATAACAATCCATCCACCGATGACACTATAAAAAGATAATAGAATGAAACAGGTGATAACCCCAAGTAATCCAATCCAATGCCAATTTGAATTCGGCGCAATGGCTTGATAAGCACGTATTGCTTCTTTCCCAGTACTACGGCCTATGACAAACTCTGCTAACAAAAGGGGAAGACCAACGAATATTGAAAACAGAATGAATAGTAGAAAGAACGCTCCTCCTCCACTCACACCTGTTACATAAGGCAATTTCCAAATGGCACCTACCCCGATAGCTGAACCAGCAGCTGCTAGGATAAAACCTAGTCTAGAAGACCATTGTTCCTTTTCCATCGCTTTCCCTTCCTTTCTTGTCGCTAAAAATAAAAAAGCCACATCCCTATTCTAAAAAGAATAGGGACGTGGCTTGAACACGCGGTACCACCCTAATTGGAAGAATTCATATATCTTCCCGCTTAGTAAGTTAACGATTTCCCGTCTTCATAGAAAAGCTAAAAGTACTTTTCTTTGAAGAACAGCTCCAAGATTGAAATTCACCTAGTCTTTGTATCAGTTCACACCATCCACTGACTCTCTTATAACAGGGAGACTGGCTTAATAAGTTCTCTTCAACGCTGTAAAGTAATTAAGTTATTTAAATATAATACTCGAAATTATAGTATGATAGTTTGAGTTCGTCAACAAAATAATTTCTGTTCTAAAAAATATAGCTGTTGATAGCTAAATGAATTATGTTCCATCTATCTACAGCTTTTTGCTATCCTTGTAAATTATATTTCTTATTGAATCGATCTACTCTTCCACCCTTATCTGCAAATTTTTGTTTGCCTGTATAGTATGGATGTGAATACGAGCGTACCTCGATTTTTAACACTGGATATGTGTTTCCGTCTTGCCACTCAATGGGTCGATTACCTTCCTTCACTTAATGTAGAATAGGACTCTCACTGACATGAAAAGTACATAATGTAATGTTTATCGTAAGGGATATGATTTCAAATTGTGATATACTTTTAAGAAGAAACAAAGGGGAAATTTTTTATTTCTGGAGGAAAATGAATTGAAAAAAAGTTTACTATCATTGCGTTGGCTTGCCATTTCTGAAGGTATTTCCTATCTTGTTCTGTTATTAATTGCTATGCCTCTGAAATATATGGCCGGAATTCCAGAAGTTGTTACGATAGTAGGAGCCCTTCATGGACTATTGTTTGTGTTATATGTAATCGCAGTGGCCGCTGTAAAATTCACAGCGAAATGGTCATTCCTATGGGCGATATGGGCAATTTTCCTTTCTTTCGTCCCGTTTGGAACATTCTGGATTGATAAACAAGTGAAAAAACATATTTAAACATAAAACCCGCCAAAATTGACTTTGGCGGGTTTGTTATTTTATTTCGTTTCTGTCTTCTTCATTAATTTAAAATTTAAGTAAGTAATAGTGATAAACAAAAGAATTCCCAATCCAATCATACTCCAAGCATAATAAGGGACCTGGGTAATTGCAACACTATCATTAATTTTAATTCCTAAAAATGATATACCCATTCCATCACCATCAATATTATTAGCATCCTTTAAAATACGGACACCACTTCCAATCAATAGTGCTGTAATGAAAATAAAGATAAAACGGACGGCTCTCGGCATTTAATAATAGCTCCTTTTTTGATTCAATTATAAGCGTAATGATTACAAAAAGAAATCTGGCATCTGAAATCTATTTATACGGTTCTAAAAACTTCAATACAACACCGTTTACGGAAATAAATAAAGGAACCAAATAATCGCCCACTCCGGAAGTAGAAGTGGACGATGAGTCTATTTACTATGCATTTTAAATTCGAGGAATAGTTCGTTATAATAGGCTAGCATTTTCTTTCCTAAGTTTTCGTATACTTCAAGCTTATCTGTTAGTTCCGGGTCTGGATAAAAGCGTTTATCACCAGAGATCTCTTCTGGCAAATATTCCATCGCTTTTTCATTTGGCGTAGAATATCCAACATATTCGGCATTCTGAGCGGCATTTTTTGGTTCCAGCATGAAATTCATAAATTGGTGCGCTCCATCAATATTCTTCGCTGTTTTCGGAATGACCATGTTATCGAACCAAAGATTTGAACCTTCTTTTGGTACGACATAATCTAGCTTTTCATTTTCCCACATGATTTCAGCTGCATCTCCTGACCATACTACCCCTACAGCAGCCTCTTCATTGGCAATTAACATCTTTATTTCGTCACCCACTATGGCTTTAACGTTTGGGGTTAATGTATCCAGCTTTTCTTTCGCTTCAATTAGATGGTTCTTATCGGTATCATTTAAAGAGTAATGAAGGCTGTTCAACCCCATTCCCATTACTTCTCTTGCTCCGTCCACCAGCAGGATCTGATTACGTAAATCCTTATCCCACAAATCTGCCCAGCTAGTTAACTTCTTTCCATCTAACATTTCTGAATTGAACACGATCCCGACCGTTCCCCAAAAGTAGGGAATGGAGTATTTATTGTTGGGATCAAATGATAAATCCATAAAGCGTGGGTTAATATATTGAATATTAGATAGTTTTGTATGATCGATCGGTAATAGTAATTCTTCTTCCTTCATTTTTGCAATGGCGTATTCAGAAGGTACGGCAATGTCAAAAGTTGTTCCACCTTGTTCAATTTTTGTCATCATCGCTTCATTGGAGTCGAATGTTTGATAGATTACTTTTAATCCGGATTCCTTTTCGAATTTTTCTATTAGCTCAGGATCGATATAATCTCCCCAGTTATAAATCGTTAATGTATTACCTCCAGTGTACCCCTCAGAAGAATTTAGCTCAGAAATGAAATACAATAATCCCATTGATACCAGGAAAACAGCAAGAAAAGCCCTTACTAATTGTTTCAATTCCCATTCACCCCTCTCGGACGATTATTACGCTGGTTAATAAAGTAATAACCTATGACCAATACAATGGTGAAAAGGAAAATGAGAGTGGATAGAGCATTGATATTAAGTGATATCCCCTGACGTGCCAAAGAATAAATTTCAACAGAAAGAGTAGTGAATCCATTTCCAGTCACAAAGAAAGTGACAGCAAAATCATCTAGAGAATAAGTCAAGGCCATGAAAAAGCCTGCAAAGATTCCTGGAGAAATGAATGGCAATATAACTTTTGTTAACACATCTATACGATTAGCTCCTAAATCCAATGCAGCATCAATTAATGTTGGACTCATTTCCTGTAGTTTAGGAAGAACCATGATTACGACAATCGGAATACTGAATGCGATATGCGATAACAAAACGGATGAAAAGCCTAGTTTGATTCCTGCAATCGTGAATAATATTAGAAAAGAAGCACCAATGATGACATCCGGGCTTACAATTAACACATTATTCAACGAGAGAAATGAATTTTTCACTTTTCTGTTTTTCATATACATAATCCCAAGCGCTCCCAGTACACCTATGATTGTGGCAATAGCTGATGATAGAAGTGCAATGACAAATGTGTTTAATACAATAATTAACAATCGCGTATCTTGAAACACTTCTTTATACCAATCCAAGGTAAACCCTTCAAAATCGTGCATCGTTCCACCGCTATTGAAAGAATAGACAACCAGATAGAAAATCGGGGCATAAAGGATGAAAAATACTATCGCTAGATAGATCTTTGAAAATTTCCCGTTACTTTTCAATCCTCACCCCTCGCTTTCTGCTTCCTGTTGCTAGCATAATAGCAAACATGATTATAATTAAAAATACGGCAATAGTAGCACCCATTCCCCAGTCTTGGGTTACGAGAAAATGTTGTTCTATGGCCGTTCCAAGTGTTATGACACGATTTCCAGCAATCAGCCTTGTAATCATGAATAAGGACAATGCCGGTATGAAAACAGCCTGACAACCTGCCTTCACTCCATCTATCGTTAGAGGAAATACGACTCGTCGGAATGTCGTCCAGTTGGATGCTCCTAAATCCAAAGATGCATAAACCATTGATGGATTCAGCTTTTCCAAAGCATTGAAAATAGGCAAAATCATAAATGGTATGAAGATATACACAGATACAAATACAAAGCTAAAGTCCGTAAATAAGATTTGTTTTGAACCAATTCCCATGACTTCAAGGAAAGCATTCACAGGACCGAACGTACCGAATATCCCCAAAAACGCATATGCCTTTAACAGTAAATTGATCCATGAAGGCAAAATGATCAATAAAAGCCAAAGCTGCTTATGCTTTGTCCGGGTCAATAGATACGCTGTTGGATACGCAATCAATAAAGAGAAGGCCGTAATAAGAAACGCATACCAAAACGAACTTAAAGTCATCTTCAAATAAACCGGAGTGAAAAATTTCTGGTAGTTAATGAGCGAGAAATTTCCTTCTATATTAAAGAGAGAATAATAAACGACCAACAAGATAGGAGCAATGACAAATAAAGCAATCCATAATAGATATGGGACTAGATACAAAGATCTTGTTTTATTTTTCATGGTCCCCAACCTCTTCATAAGCCTCAAGGCGTTTATCAAATTCTTCTTCTGTCTCACCTGGTCTCATAACATGAATCGCTTCTGGATCAAAGTATAATCCAATTTTTTCTCCCACATTGGCTTTTTTGGTAGAATGTACGAGCCACTCGTTACCATCTTCGTCGTAGCAAGAGATTTCATAGTGGACACCACGGAACAATTGAGTATCAACCTTTACTTGAAGCTTTCCTCTTTCTAGTGTGGTTATTTCCAAATCCTCCGGTCGAATGACAATTTCGATCTCTTCATTTGGTTTAAGCCCTCCATCGACACACTCGAATTGTTTACCAGTAAATTCGACCAAGTAATCGCGAATCATATGTCCCTTTACTATATTCGATTCTCCGATAAAGTCAGCAACAAAACGATTAATAGGCTCATCATATATATCAATAGGCGTTCCACTTTGTTCAATTTTCCCTTTGTTTAATACAAAAATTTCATCCGACATCGCAAGAGCCTCTTCTTGATCATGCGTTACGAAAATAAAAGTGATGCCAAGTCGGCGCTGTAGCTCCCGAAGTTCATATTGCATTTCTGTACGTAATTTTAAATCCAATGCTGAAAGTGGTTCATCCAATAGAATGACTTCAGGCTCGTTAACAATCGCACGTGCGATGGCTACACGCTGACGTTGACCACCTGACATTTCACTGATTTCCCTGTATTCATAGCCCTCCAAATTTACAAAACGCAACGCTTCCATTACCTTTTTGTGAACATCATCATTTTTCAACTTTTTGATTCTCAATCCGAAGGCAACATTTTCAAAAACATTTAGATGAGGAAATAATGCATAGTCTTGAAATACTGTATTTACTTGGCGTCTATTGGCAGGGACTCGATTGACGAGTCTGTTGTTGATAAAAATATCACCTTTGGATGGTTCAATAAACCCAGCAATTAAACGAAGAATGGTCGTTTTCCCACACCCTGAAGGACCGAGCAATGTGTAGAATTTCCCTCTTTCAATCTCAAAACTTACATTTTCCAATACAGCTGGATCATGTTCGTATTGCTTCGTAACATTCTCAAAACGAATAATCGTATTATTTGTCATTATGGTCTCCTTCCTGTCAGTGAACGTACATATTCTTCATTGACCTTTGGACTGATGGGTTACTTTCATATTGTTATAAATATGAATTTGTAACGACTAAGATTAGTTCTGACTTTCCATCGTAATCATTGATTACTTGATGGTTTTCCGATGCATGAAAATATATTGCCTCGCCACTTTTAGCCGTATATTCATGTTTTCCTAGCTTTACTATTATCTTTCCAGAAAGAACATATCCAAAGGTTTCGGATAGTGATGGTTCAAACGATTTGAATTCTCCTTTTTCCTCGAAAGAAAGCATGATGGGCTCCATTTCTTTTTCGTTTGACTCTGGAACTAACCATTGAATGCGATATCCACGTTCTTCATCCCAAAACTCCGTTTGATCTTCCTCCGTGTACACGACTTTTTGATCTCTATTTTCATCATCAAAGAATTCCTTTGGCGAACAACCTAGCACCTCTAAAATGGAGAAAAAGGTTTCTATTGAAGGCGAGCTTAAGTCTCTCTCAAGTTGTGAAATGTATCCTTTACTTAGATCGGTCCTTTCGCCAAGTTCCTCTTGAGTAAGTCCTTTTTTCAAGCGTAAATTTTTTATTTTCTTTCCAATAAGCATATTTGTAATCCCTCTGTTATTTAAAATTAGTAAACTTTTTGTGCATATAGTTTAATTTTACATTACTTTATGTTTACAATCTATATGTATCCTATATGTATCCTATATGTATCCTATATGAATACTTTATATATATAAAAGGCGACCTGATAACCAGATCGCCTCCATTTTATACATTAATAGTATTTGCTTTAGATATTTTCATCGAACTCCCTTTATAAAAGAAAATCGTGCTGACCATTACAAGAGTGGCTATACAGGTGAACATAAACGGTCCACCTATTTCGGTCAATAAATATCCACCTGCAATCGGTCCAAAAAAATGACCAAGGCTTCTGAATTGGCTTGCACCAAAATAAGCTCCCCTCATTCCCTCTTCCGCTAACTGATCAATAACAAGGCTATTTGAAGGGAAAATCAGGATTTCACCAATAGTTAATAATCCCATCGCAACAATCAGACCTGCCCATGCATTAAAATATCCAAAACTAAACAATCCCACTCCCATGAAGATGGCTCCCGCCACCATTAAATGCATCGGTTTAAACTTTTCAGCATAATGTGAAATCGGCATCTGCAATATGATGACCATGATGGCATTCAGTGAAATTAAGATAGAATATAAGTATACTCCCTTTGGTATGGCATCTTCCAGGTACTGCGGAAGATTTGACTCGACCTGTGAATAACCGGCATTAACCAAAATAGTTCCGAGAATCAACATTAATAGCATACGGTCCTTACGTACTACTTGGAAAACCGCTTTTATTGATGCTGGATTGTCTTTTCGTTCAGCGCTTTTAACTGTGGATGACAAATGCTTATTCATCTGTAAAAGTAAACCTATCGCATAAAGTAAATACATTGTTCCAGTAATTAAAAAGGTCAAATCGGCTGACTTTGTAGCGAAAAAGGCTCCTAACAAAGGACCGATGGCTGCACCTATATTAATGGCAGTATAACGTAGTGAATAAGCTCTCATCCGGTTTTCCTTAGGGGTCAAATCGGCTATAAGGGCCTGTGATGTTGGTTCGAAGAATGAACGACATAGACCATTCAGAGCATTTAACAGGATAAAGGCCATTGGAACACTTGCCATCGAAAAAGCATAAAAGACACCTGACCATACAAATAAAGCAGAAATCATAATTGGCTTGCGTCCAAAACGATCGGATAAGTGTCCCCCAATGAAACCACCAATCGTACCTGTCAAAGGACTAATACCAATCGTAATCCCTATTAATATCGGATGCATATCTAAATTGCGAGATAAATAAATTGCTAAAAACGGCATCGTCATAAAGGACGCGCCTCTAGCAAATATTGTCCCTGCTAGTAAAGTCCAAACAATTGGATGAAACACTTTCATATATCTTTTAATCCCATTCATATTGTTCCCCCATTTTATGACCTACAACTAAGGACTGCCGTACACGACAGTCCTTAGGGATTGATTATATAATATTGAGAACAGTTTGACATCTTATTTTACACTTTAAGGAAAAAAGATGTTTAAAAATTACTTCTCTCATTCAATTCATTTTTTCCTAAGATCCCTATCCCTTCTATATTAGCCTTCGTATTCTCATCTCCTAATTCATATAAATATCTATAAATATTAATCATAGCCTGATCATAATGCTTATCTTCTTTATCTTTATGATATTCCTTAAATGGAGTCTGGGCTCGTACAAACGTTTCCATTTCTGCAGTATGATTTTGCTCAAAAAGCGCTTTTAACTTTGCAATTTCCTTATCGGTGGCAAATACGGTATAATGCCCACTTTCTTCAATGGGATTTTGCAAAATCTCCCCACTTTTAATGTCGATAAAATAGGTATTCTTCATTGATTAGCAACTCCTTTTTGTTCTTTGTAGTTATTTACCACATAGAAGTTAGCTTTAATCACCAAAAAACGGTATAATAGTCCCATACTGAAGTTTTTATTTTTTCTATTTCTACCCCCAAAAAGCTTCGAACATAGTGCGAATTATATAGCATGATGCTTAAACAAGCCTCAAACGGGGTATAACTTCAGTATATGGAGGTAAGACAATGAAACAATCCTATATTAATATCGATCAATTACTAGAAGCTACCACCGATTTTGCCGAAGAAACCTACTCTCTGCTTCTTAAACCGATAGATATTGATCGTTTATTAAATAATACTAAAGAATAATATTTTACAAAGGCCCATCTATTTCATGATTGGCTTTTTTTATTGTGAAAGTTATAACTGGATTTGTCGAAACATCGATATTTGAAGATTTTCGAAAGTATTTTTGTTGTTTTCGAATGTATATTTTGATTTTCGCTTGTATTTTGTAGTTTTCAAAAATAAATTCTGCGTTTTCGAAATTAAGATTTTTTCGTTACGAAAAGATAGGGAGAATCCCTCGCCATGCTGCTGTATTAAACGCCTTAATATACGAAAAAGCGACTGGACAATCGTATTCACGATCATCCAGTCGCTTTTTTATTTAAGAACCTACTTTTCTCAATGGTTCATGTTCTTCTTCTAGCTGTTCTACATCGTTTTTAGGTTTATTTTTAATACCAAGCATGACCACTAGGCCAACGACTAATAACTCGAAACCGTACTTCAAGAATCCGTTTGAGAAATAATCTTTTAAGAATGGCTCCCCGACAATCATTTTCGAAGCAGTCCAAGCCAATATCGCTGCACCAATCGTAATAATTACCGGATATTTTTCAATAAACTTCAAGATAATTGTACTTCCCCACATTACTATTGGGATGGATACTAATAATCCAATGATTACTAAAAGGAAGTTACCATGAGATGCACCAGCTACAGCCAATACATTATCTAATCCCATTAACGCATCAGCAATGAGGATGGTGCGGATGGCTGCCCAAAAACTGTCACCAGCCTTTACCTCTTCATGATTATCTTCTTCTACAAGAAGCTTGTACGCTATCCAGACTAACATCAAACCTCCAACTAAGTGAAGTCCAGGTATTTTAAGTAGCCAAACTACTCCAATTGTAGCAACAGAACGGATTACGACAGCACCAAGCGACCCAAATAATATCGCCTTTTTTTGCTGTTCCTTAGGTAGGTTTCTAGATGCCAATCCGATCAAAATCGCATTATCTCCTGCCAATACAAGGTCAATGGCAATAATGACCATTAATGCTGATAAAAATTCTAAACTAAGTATTTCCATGATGTACCTCCTTCTTTAATTTTGAGCAAATAAATAGACCTCTGCCTATATAAGGCAAAGGTCTCGCTAAGCAATTATATGCCAACACAGCCGATGGGTGGAAGCCCATGTAATGACGACTGTATTTCAGATCGAAATCTGACGCTACTCCCCTTTACTAGAAAGGTAAGTCATATTAAATTTTTTCTTCTAATCTATTATATACTATTTATCTTCCAAATTAGAAGTAGAAAAGAAATCCTTTTTTAAAAAATGAACTGAAAGACATATTATGCCTATTATCATTTAATTATTTAAAAACCAATAGACAAACATACGTTCTTTTTGATATTATAAATATAACAAATTTTTCCTATATGAGGTGGCATATGTCAACATCCGTTCAAGCTCTTGAAAAATTGATTCCATTTACTGAATCCCTTGAATCATTGGATCCTTCTTTGCTCGATACTCCCTTGTCAGAAAATAAATGGTCCACTAAAGAAGTACTGGCTCACCTTTTCAGATGGGATATCTTCTTAATTGAAAGTGGTATTCCAAGTATTCTAGATTCAACATCAATCTCCTTTCCAGAATACCACCAGTATAATGCTGAATCTGCAGAATTAGCGAAACATCTGTCCAATGTTGATGTAATTAGACAAACGGTTAGTAAACGTAAAGAATTGCTTCAAATGCTTGACAATAGCATGATGCCACTAGACACTCCTATTAGCATTAATGACCAGACACATAATACAACAACGAACGAACGTTACACCCTGGATTTTCTAATGCATGACTTCGCTTCCCATGATGCTCATCATATTAAACAAATTGAAACATTCCTTCATCAACACCAGTCTTGAACATTTCTATAAAGCGTAGAAGGTGGCTCATTTTTGAGCCACCTTCCATTTCTCATTAATCCTTCGGTAATAAATTCAGAACATCTCCGCTATTTTCTTTTAATACTGTTGCATGATACTTCCCTTCCGCCCAATCATCCATTTGATTCTGATACCATTTACTTTTCACATGTCCCGATTGGCCAGGTCCTACAATATGATACCCTGTATCAATGTCTTTCGTATCAATCACAAACCTCCAGGACCCTCCATGATTAACGATGCCATCATCGTCCTTAGTCGCTGCTGCCTGTACAGTGACACTGCTTCCACCCACTGGGATTCCTCCCTTATTGTTAAAAATATATTGTAAAGGCGATACGCTAGACAATGGGTGTTTAAACTGTATTTGATGTTCTTCCCCCCAAGCCCATTTATTCATGTTTTTCCCTTGTAGATCTTCAATATGATTTAAGGCTAAAATTAGTGAGTCTGAAAGAACCTTCTTTATTTCCCCATTTTCTTTTATCCATGGACCTGGATTACCTTTGATTGCATCCCTCAACAATTGATCTACTACAGCTTTTCTTCCATTAAATAAATCCATTGCCTCTTCCGAAATATCATCATCAAACAACACATGTGAAACCATTGTCATCCATACATTGAAAACCAATGGTGCAGCTTCATCTTTAGAATCCATGAAGTCCCATTCACTAAGTAACTCCAATGCTTTTTCTTCTCTTTCCCCTTTTACATCTTGCAAGATTGAGACAAACAGAGGAACAAACTCCCTTGCTTGTAAATTCATTTGGTCCATTTGCAGATCTTTCATATCTGTCAATGTTATTACTTTCTTTTCCTTAAGTACTTCCTGTATCCTCGCTTGTCTATATGGTTGAGCCCAATGATGACTGATGTGGTATGGGTACTCATCTGATATAACTTTATTATTAGCAGTAGAAATAAAGCCCTCTTTTGGATTGATTGTTGTAGGCAATTCGTCAAACGGAATAAATCCTTCCCACTCATATTCATCTGTCCATCCTGGGACTGGGAGAATGCTATCCCCCTTCTTTCGTATAGGAATCCTACCATTGGCTTTATATGCGATCGTACCATCCTGTGAGGCAAAAACGAAATTCTGTGCAGGCGTTTCGAACTGAAGCAACGCATCCTCAAACTCATCCCAATTGGTGGCCTTGTTCATATTCAATATGGCCTCAAGCTCCGCTGAAGGGTCAAGAGCAGTCCATCTCAGAGCAAGTGCCGTTTCTTTGCCTGCATCACCTGCAAACTCCGATATAATTGGACCATGTCGAGTTATGGTCACTTCATAATCTAAGGTTTTTTCATCCTTTACTTTAATTGGTTCCTTAATGATTTGGGCTTTTACCCATTTTCCCATATAAGAAAATTCTCCCTTGTTTTCAGGGTTACGCTTCTCAATATATAAATCCTGTACATCAGGTCCAACATTTGTCACTCCCCATGCCACTTGTTCATTGTGACCTAAGATGATACCCGGTATCCCTGCGAAGATAACACCGCTCACATTTACGGTTGGGGCTTGCAAATGCATTTGATACCATATGGAAGGAGTATTTAAGGAAAGATGAGGATCATCAGCTAATAATGGTTTTCCAGATGAAGATTTTTCTCCACTGACCACCCAGTTATTGCTTCCATTAAATTCATATGGAACGACTGCCTGTGCAAAGCTTTTTTCGATGTCCAACTGTTCTTTACTAATAATAAAAGGTCCCTCTGTCGGATAGCTAGGAAAAAGATCATACGCTTTTTCCTTAGGGAATGTTTGAAGTAAATATTGCCGAAAAGCTTGATCTTGCCAATTTCCACCCAAATCAAAAGCCATGTATTTTCCAATTGTCAACGAGTCGACAGGGCTCCAATTTTCAGGTTTATAACCCAAAAAGGTAAATTCTACTGGCCATTTCCCGCTCTTCTTGACCTCTTTAATGTAAAGGTTGACACCGTCCGCATAGGCTTGAAGTACCTCCTTACCTTCCTTTGAATATTTGGCTAAAGATTCTTCTGCCGCTCTTCTTAAGCCTAAAGTTCGGAAGTATTTATCATTATCAACGGTTGCGTTCCCAATAACCTCACTTAATCTGCCAGATGCCTGTCTTCTGCTCAGGTCCATCTGGAATAATCGGTCTTGGGCTTGAACATAACCCTGTGCAAGGTATAGATCGTGTTCATTTTGAGCACTAATATGAGGGACTCCTTCAGCATCCCTTGTAACGGTGACGGGTGCAATTAATCCTTCCAGCATTATTTCTCCTTTAATCTGAGGCAAGCCCCTAGCTAAGAATAGATTTGCCCCAATGACAGATAGTAATAAAATGACCACTAAGGTAAATCCAAGCCATAAGAATAGTCGTTTAACGTTTCTTTTTCTCTTCACGACGTGCTGGGTTGCAACCGCTTCCATTTTTTCACACTCCCCTATTGAATGAACAATGATTCATAAGTCCTTTATTCAATAGTTATTCTCTATAGGGAAAGACTTTACCTATGTAAATATTTCTTAATATAAAAAAAATTATTAATCTATTAGTCTTCCTATTTGTTTGATATACCTTACTTTAATCGATTATTTATTGGTATGACTCCTATGAGTTATGGTAATCCTAATCTGTGAGGGGAGGTGTAATGAATATGGCACAAGATGTATTATGTGAAGTAAGAAATTGCGTATACAACAAAGAAGGTGAACGTTGTGGCGCATCTCAAATTTTTGTTGTCAGCCATAAGGGCAAAGAAGCTGACAACAGTAGAGAGACTGACTGCAAAACGTTTGAACCAAACGGAATATAATATGGAAAAGAGACAATCATTTAGTGGGTTGTCTCTTTTCTTTATTCTTATTATTGATAATAATTATCATTCTTATTCAATTATCTAAAAAAATAAACCTCGCTTTTACGAGGTTTATTTTCAATTATTTATAAACTTTCACACGATCATCAACAGATTTAAACTCTTTTTCACCAGCTGGGGCAACAGGCTTTCCAAAAGGCATTTGAGCAATTAGTTTCCAGCTATCCTCAATATTCCATTGCTTTTTCACTTCTTCATCAATTAGTGGGTTATAATGCTGCAATGTTGCACCTAAACCTTCTAATTCAAGAGAAGTCCACACAACATACTGAAGCATTCCAGATGAATGTTGAGACCATATTGGGAAATTTTCACTATAGGTAGGGAATGCATTTTGTAAACCTTCTATTACACTTTGGTCTTCGAAAAATAAAACTGTGCCATAGCCACTCTTAAATGCATTCATTTTCTCTTCGGTTGGTACAAATACGTCCGCTGGTACTATTTTTCTTAATGTTTCTGTTGTTATATTCCATAATTGATCATGATGTTCTCCTAATAATACAACCACTCTTCCGCTTTGGGAGTTAAATGAAGATGGACTGTGCTTTACTGCATATTCAATGACCTCTTTAACTCTTTCATCTGAAACAGGTGATTCCTTGCTAATTGCATATATAGAACGTCGATTTTTAACTGCATCGTAAAAATCCATTCCTTCTTTTGATTGCTCACTTTTTCCAAATAATTGATTTAATAATCCCATGTTGATCTCTCCTTATTATTGTTATTTAAACTGATAAGACAATTTGATTTCCTGAAGGATCTATTGTTTTCCAATGTTCCCTTTCTTGAATTACCAATGCCCCCAGCAATTTAAGCTGTTCTATAATTTTGCTGAGCTTTTCGGCATCTCTGAATTTGATGGTGTAATGTATCATTCCTACACTATTTTCTGATGCCGCCGGAGCCCCCACTCCATTCCAAGTATTCAATCCAATATGATGGTGATATTGATCGTAAGAAATGAAAAGTGCTTGCCCACCGTATCGTGTAACTACATCAAAATCCAATCCTTCTGTATAAAACTTTTCTGACTCTTTCAACTCCGAAACATGTAAATGGATGTGGCCAATAGTAGTACCAATTGGCATAGCATTCCATGCTTTACCTTCAGAAACGGATAATAGATTTTTTACATCTAAAGGGATAGTAGCCATTTTTACTTCTCCGTTAATCCATTTCCAAGTATCTGACGGACGGTCAGCGTAAACTTCAATTCCATTCCCATCAGGGTCTGCGAAATAGATTGCTTCACTTACTAGGTGATCGGAAGCACCTTGTAATGGATATCCGCTTTTGATCATGTGATGTAAGAAGCTACCTAATTCGACTCTGTTAGGTAATAAAATAGCAAAATGGTACAACCCCGACCTCCTAGCCTCCTTCGGCTTTATTCCATCTGGCTGATGGATATAAAGAAACGGCGTTTTGTTAATTCCTAACGTAGCTTTGCAGTCTTCTCTATCTATAACTTGAAACCCTAGAACTCCTTGGTAAAATTGAATGGATCTATCAAGGTCGACTACTTTAAGTGAAATTGAATCTATTGTGATTT
This sequence comes from Peribacillus alkalitolerans, assembly GCF_010882125.1. Classification (GTDB taxonomy): domain Bacteria; phylum Bacillota; class Bacilli; order Bacillales; family DSM-1321; genus Bacillus_BN; species Bacillus_BN alkalitolerans. The sequence continues at coordinate 52,261 of NZ_JAAGVZ010000014.1, forward strand.
GAGGTTTCATAGGTTCACCTTCATTTCTTTATTTTGAAAGTAACTTACTTTATGTAAGTAAGTATATGTAAGTTATTTATATACGTCAAGTAATTAATTTATAAAATATAATATTTTTATTTTTTGTAAACATTAGTTATAATATGGTCATGGGAGTGATCAATTATGAACAAATCCTCACTTTGTCCAAGACTTGAAAAAGCAATGTCCATAATAAGCCAACGATGGACAGGACTAATTATTTATCAGCTTTTTTTAGGTCCACAAAGATTTAATACAATAGAGTCCGCTATCTCGATTAGCGGTAGAGTCCTTTCCGAGCGATTAAAAGACTTGGAACAACAAGGCATAGTCAAACGTGACGTCTATCCGGAAACACCGGTTCGTATAGAATACTCTTTAACCGACAAAGGCAAAGCACTTGAACCTGTTCTAAAAGGAATTGAAAGCTGGGCTCAGGATTGGATTCCTTCGGTAGAATAGTTAGAAAAAACGGCCGATACCCCAAAAAAATCCCGATTACGCAAAAACGTAATCGGGATTTTTTATGGTTTAGCATTAATCGACCATGCTAGAACAAACATAAAGAATATAAACACAAATATGAACAAATTCAAGCAGATTCCCCATCCTGCGTATAGGCGTGATCTTTTTTGGGTGAATAATCCAACTATACCAAATACAAAACCTAAGAAAGGGATAACACCTAAAAATAGAGATGGAAAAGTTTCTGTTTCAAGTATCAGTGTAGCATTTAAGGCCGCCATGGATATTAAACCTAAAACAAAAGAGATGAACCCTGTAAGGGTAGGAAGTACCCTATTTCTTTGATACATTTTAGATTTGCTCTTTATTCCCAATTCCATAGTTTCACTTCCCCTACCTTCATGGCATGTATTTCATGTATCTTTTCCATTTTTCTTAGTTCTGGTGTTGGACCAGTGACTACTGCTCCATAAGCATGGATTCCGTTCTGTTCAATATAAGCAATTCTCTCATCCAAGCTCAAATTTTTGGCCCTCGATATTTTTGCAGCCACATCTTCACGTTTTTCTAGTTTTCGAAGAATGTCCATGAAAACTTCTTCATTGCTTTTGTCTCTGCCATTAAAAGGAGACCAAGTGGTCGTATCGACCTGTGCAGGATATCCAATGGGAGAAACAGGGCTTCCACTTTGATCAAGCATTTTCTCCTCTACTCCTGTATCAACTGCAATCCAACGAAGCTCTACATTATTAGGCAGCAATTGTTCAATATCCTCCTGCTTCATAGTTTTAGTAAACGAAATATAGAGTTCTGAAACAGTACCATCTGGGAGACCCTTCAACATTTTCCATTGGGAAAGGGAATAAAAGGGTATATTGGATTTTGGATGTACCAATATTTCTTCCTCTGCTGTAGGATTTTCTGCCAATGGACGTTCCACCATCATAGTCTTTTTTGGATTCCTTGCTTCGTCAAAAGTAAAGTCCACATCATATGAACCGACCCGGTAGTCCTCCATTCCGATTTTTTTGTACACATCAAACAGTATTTTCATCTCAAAAAAACCGATTTCCTCTTCTATATCCATTTCTTCAATGCTCACGTTTGGTTCGGTTACATATATGGTGTTCCCCGTCACTTCTATAAGCTCATCCGCTCTGCCACCAAAGCCATAATACAAATAAGTTGCTAATGTGGCACATGGAATGATCAATAAGAGACATGCCAATGTAATCATAATATTAGTCATTCTTGCTGTATTTTTTCCAATTTGTACAATTTTTTTTTGTTGTTCCTCTGGCAAATAATGTGATCTATCTAGATTTTCCTTAGATTCCAGAAGAATTCTTTCATATGTGTCTAGGTCTTTCTTTTTGTCGTCGCTCACTCTTGTATCTTCCTTTCTTTTACCATTTTCATAACCTTTTTCCTACCGCGATGAAGATGACTTTTCAATGTGTTCAATCTTAATTCCAAAATATCTGCAGCCTCTTGATAAGATAATTGATTCAAATCGCATAATAACAAGACATGCTTTTCTTTTTCTGGAAGAGTATGAATTACCTCGAGCAGTAAATTAAGTCCTTCTTTCTCAATTATTCTTTGTTCGGGTGAAGATTTTTGATCTAATCCTTCAATGAGGTTCTGTCCCAATACAAGGCGATTGCTCTTCCTTTTCTCATCAATAAAAGCGTGATAAGCAACCTTGAATAACCAACCTCTTATTGATTGAATTTCATAATCTTCTAATTGGATGTAAGCTCGATAAAAAGCCTCTTGAACGAGATCTTCTGCCGTAAAATGATTTTTAGAAAGTGAATACAAGTAGCGGTATAAATCATTCACGTGGGTCTTATATATTTCATCAAGATTCATACCCGCTCCCCCTTTCACATTATCCACGTTTTACCATATCAAAAAGTTGCAGATATTATCTAAAAAAATAAAAAAGCTATCCAATATTGGATAGCTCATCCTTTCAATTCATCTAGATCCTGCTGCAACAGCTTCTTATTTTCAGCAACTGTTACTTGATCAAGTAACTCTAGAGCATGTTCTAATGCTATTTGTTTTTGTGGATGATTCCCTAGGACACCGTGTGCTCTTGCTTCTGCTTCGTAAGCATAGCCTCTATAGAATGGTGGTAGCTCTGCTTCATCACTCACAGCTATGCATTTTTTGGCATAACGTAATGAATTTTCACCTTGACCAACAACAGCATAAACCCTTGAAAGTTGCCAATAGCCGATGGAAAGATTGGTTTTTGTATGGTCTTCGACTTGTGTCCAGTGCCAGAACGAACTATGGCACATATGGATCATCTGTTCATTCTCTTCATCGTTTCTGTTCTTTTTGTCTAAGAAATCCCATACTTTATTAAAACAAGCTGTTGCCAATTGTTTATGTGAATAGTTTTTTGTTTCAGTTTGATTGCTCACAAATATCACCTCACTATACGTATTCGTTTTTCTCGGACTAAAATCCTTTTTCCATTAATATTAGAGGTGATTAGGGACAGATAACGAATTATGTAAGAGTAAATCAAACTAGATTAAATCTTTTCATGATATGAAGGGGAATGAACATGCAAGTACAAACAAATCCAGTCATTATCCAAAAGAAAAAAAACAAGAAAAATATTTTGGTGGTAGTTTTAACAACCATCATCCTGTTCATGGGGTGTGTAAATTTCTGGTCGGTTGAAAAGCGGAATTCAATGCCATTTTTTGAGAACACTCGACCTATGGTCATCGCTCATCAAGGAGGAGAAGATTTAGCTCCTTCCAATACAATGGTCGCCTTTCAACAAGCCGTAGATATGGGTGTGGATGCGCTAGAATTCGATATCCATATTACGAAGGATGGAGAGCTAGTCACCATACATGATCCAACTGTAGACCGAACTACAGAAGGAGTCGGGAAAGTAGCAGATATGACTTTAGAGCAAATTCAAAAGCTTGATGCTGGTTATCAATTCCAAGACTTAGATGGGAATTTTTCTTTCAGAGGGAAAGGCGTTTACATTCCTACTGTAGAAGAAGTCTTTTCCACATACCCAAACATGAAAATGGTTATGGAAATTAAAGATGACAACCCTAGGGAAAAAATCGAAGAGATTGCAGCTAAGCTTTGGAAACTGATTGAGACTCATAAATTGCAGGATAAGGTATTGATTGCGGCATTTGATCAATCCATTGTAGATACTTTCAATTCTTATTCAAAGGGCAAGGTAGCCATTGCAGGCGGAAAACAAGAAATTAAAAAATTTGTCGTGTATCATACTTTGTTTTTACGAAACCTGTATCAACCAAAAGTAGATGCAATTGAAATTCCTACAAAAGAAAGCATTTTCGACTTAACTGAGAAAAGGCTAATCGACGGAGCCCATCGAAGAGGCATGGATGTTCACTATTGGACGATTGACGATAAAGCTCAGATGAAACAACTGATTGAAAAAGGCGCAGATGGAATTATTACCAATCGTCCAGATTTAATGCTTCAGTTGTTGGATGAAATGGGTTACTAAAGAATTGATGAAATATCCTCTATTCACCCTGCTGTAACCAATTTTTCAATCTCTCCATATCTTGGTGAATTAATTCACGTAGACTAGGGTTATAAAAGATTGAGGCAGGGTGGAAGGGTTGGATAGATCAAATAGTCTTTCTCACTCCACACATAAATCCCTTCTTCCTGAGAAGCAAGACGAAGGATTGGGCTGTTAATGAATTGTCCATGGAAAGCAGTCACTGAATAACTTGAACCTAGCAACCTCTTCAGTCCGACATTGCCTAGTGTCACTATTAGAGGAGCATCTACATGAAGAGTTTCATAATCCAATAAAGGTGCATGTGCAAGTATTTCTCTTTGAGTGGGTGGACGATTATATTTTTTCTTAATGATAGTCCCATTTCGTTCCCTTTTTTCTCCCCATTTATAGGGACGGCTTCTGACAGCACTTGTAATATATACCTCATCCCTACTGACACCAGCCATTTCTAAAAACTTCATCAGCTCCTTGCCAGCCCTGCCACTAAAGGGAATTCCATTGCCAATCTCTGTCTCACCAGGAGCTTCACCTACGAGCATCAAATTGGGATGTTTCGGTCCAGTACCATATACAAATCCCTCCACAGGGTAATTAGATATTCTCTTCTTTCCGAATTCGGCCAACTCTTCTGGTATCCTCATTCAATCACTTCCAATTTTCAATCATGTCCTATTCATTTTGCCTTTAATTATATGCTTCAAACCTAAAAAGACCAGACAGGTAAACTGTCTGGTCATCTATTCGAAAAAGGCATTATCTTTTCAATTTACGGAGATATCGATTTTCAACCTTTTCTTCTATTTCTTCAAGTAATTTCTTATCTTTTAAAATCATTTTTTTATTATGGGAGACTAAGTCATCAAACTTCTTTCGTCTCGCATGCCGAGTTGCCATAAAATTAATCCTCCAACTATTCCAGCTAATAGCTTAGATTTGAACTTTCACCTGCTTATACTCCATTAGACGAATGCGCCGGAGAAAAGTTGCAAAATACTAAAAATTTGTTCAACTTTTATACCGCCACTATGCAATCCATTTCAAACTCTGCTTCATCTTTATTATTGTGCATAGTTTCAGCCCCCTTTTTGGAGAAAATTAGGTCAAGGAGTAAAGCGACCATTAAGTTTATTTTAAGGTTAATTAACAGAATAATCAATATTATTATAAAATAATTTACATTTTTTGGCTTTGATAAATGACTATGTTAAAGCACATTGTTGTTTGGAGCGGAAGGCCGAGATTCCTCGAAAATACATTCGTATTTCCTTCGTGCGGTGTAATTCAAGGATGCTGTTCAATGTCCTTGGGAAAATCTATACAAGGGAGTATTCGCAGGAGCGAAAGTGCGCCGAGTAGGCTCCCGTACCGCCAACGGAAAGCGAGCGCATGGAGCGGAAAAACAAAAGACTAGTTACAGAGCCTAATAAAAAAAGGTACCTCATCTGGGCACCTTTTGCTTATGCTTTAATTTTTGTAAAATACATATTTTTCATCTCAGTCAATACAGGTTTATACGGATAATCTCCATAAACGATTTGTAGGCTGACACCATCAATCAAAGACCAAAAGATATCTGCATAAAGCTCTGGATTGAAATCCTGAACAAATTCACCCGATTGTTGTCCCTCTAATAATATTTCGGCAATTAAGGGAATGAAATATTCTTTCCTTCGAACATTCAAGATTGAGATAAGATCTTCACTCCTTGAAGAATGAAGTTTAAATTCAAACTGAACAACCGAATTTTCAATATTTCTTTTAACAGTTAAATCACGGTCTAGGTAAACTCTAAATAAATACTCCATTTTCTCATAGGCCGTATTCTGGCGATTCAGTTCACTCGTTAATTCCTCTAGAATACGTTTAGTATTCGCACCCATAAGCTCCAGATATATTTCATCCTTACTTTTGAAATAGTTATAAATAGCCCCTTTACTAATACCTGAATGAGCAACGATGTCGTCAATTGTAGCGGCTTCAAACCCTTTCTTTGCAAAGCAGGCTAGCGCGCTCTTCAAAATCTCTTTTTTCTTTTTCTCTTTGTATTCATCAGATACGATAGGTGGCAATGTGTTCCCTCCTCTAACTTTCCGTTCTTATTCCTCTATCTATTAATTAAAACATACTTAAAATACTGTCACAATAAATATTAACCTATCTGTATAAAAATTGAATTTACCCTTAAAATTCATCTTCTAATATTCATTGTTTTTGTTATATTATGGAAGAGTCAATCCATAAAGTGAGGAAACCAATATGAACGTAACTCTAGAGGTAATTTCTATCGATCAAAAGGAAACTCTTAAAAATCTTTATGCTCTTTACCTACATGACCTTTCCTTATATTCAGATGAACTTGCCCCTAACAAGGAAGGATTATTTGAATTCGATGCATTTGAACAAATTTGGGAAAAGGATGGTATCAATCCATATCTCATAAAAGCAGATGACAAATTAGCTGGTTTTGTATTACTCTTAGGAGCACCTTTACTTAAAAAAGTTGATTACTGCATTAATGACTTCTTCATCCTTAACGCTTATAGAGGAAAAGGGGTAGGAAAATCGGCGGCTCGACAGATTTTTAACATGTGCAAAGGTGATTTTTTCATTGAGCAACTTTTATCCAATCTCCCAGCCGTACATTTTTGGAAGAAACTTTATTTGGAGATGGGTATTAACTTTAAAGAAGAAACGAAAGAAAGGACTACATCACAGACATTTCAAAATACTTAAGTAGAAAAAGCAGGGAACTCAACCCCTGCTTCAGTCCTGTATTCTTTTCAGCCAATTACCAATTAAATCTTTCACTAATTCTCTCTGCTCAATTTGAAGAAGATGTCCCGCTTGATCTAGAACAGAATAGGTTGCATTCGGAAATTTATCGAGCAATTTCCAAACATCCTTAAAACCACAAATAGAATCTTGTCTTCCTAAAATAAACAAAGACGGTTGTTCCATTGAGTCTATTTCTAAGAAAGGTTCATCTTTCAACAAATATCTGTCCTCTCTCCAATTAGACCCAAGAAACTCCCTATTAGCTAGCAATCTTCCAGGATGAATTTCTTCCATAAAGATTCGGAGATTATCAGCTGTTTGATAGACTAGTAATGTTTCAAAAGCAACTCGGATATCCTCATCGACTTTCATTAAAGCGGCCTCATCCTTATGTATCACAACTTTTTGCGGTACATTTCTCTCTGTACCATGGATAGGCGGGGCCATAAGAGCAATGCCTTTGACTTGTTTTAGCTTTGCATGCATGATCCCTTGCGCTAAATACCCCCCCCCGAAAGACATTCCTAATAAAGCAAACTTTTGATTCGGAAATGTTGAATCAATGAATTCCAGCAGATTTTCCAGCATATCGCTAGATGAATTTACCGATGAATCAATCATGCTCTTCCCATGAGCTGGAACATCGATATAAATTCGTTGAAAATCTGATTCCTTCTGAAAAATTGGCTCCATCCAAGTTTTCATGGAAAGATGATCCGTGCCCATTGCATGTAGGACTAACAACGGAAGTCCCTCCCCACAAACCTCATAAAAAACGCTGCCTTTCTTTACTTTGCATTCCATTAATAATCCCCCGGTCGATAAATACGAGTTTGTTATAATATTCCACTAGATCGCAACCTATTTCCATGTGTACTTCTAGAAAAAAGGATTTTTCATTTTTGTTGAGTCTCGGAAACCAGCTGAATTTTCACGTGTATCAAAAAATTGTGGTTCTAAAAAACGAATTCAGGTTCTAAGAAGCGAATCGTGGTTCTAAAAAACGAATCCCTGTTCTAAAAATCGAATCAAGCCAGTAAAAAGCGCAAATCTCTACTAAAAAGCACAAATTTCCCGCAAAAAGCGCAAATCTGCAGTAAAAAGCGCAAATTCACATTATAGTGCACAGTTAGAGAATGAAAACTCAAATTGGCAAGGAATTATCATTAAAAAGGCCAAAAATTGAAGAGGATTTAGCTAAAAGAACGAAAAAATTTGGTGAGAAGCAATCATTAGATTACTTTCAGACCAGCTCGATCCAAAATACTATACAATTTCCCACCGATTTCTTCATTTCCCCTCTTCAGACATTGCCACTCGAATGCTTTCTTCCCTAAACCTACAGTCCACAGGAAAAAATAAAGGAAAAATATATGAAGCACCAAAAATCCAATAAAAAAACGCTTGGATGCTGAACTGCACCCCAAGCGCCGCAACTTATATCGTAAATCCACCATCCACAATAATAGATTCACCATTTACATAAGAACTTAGGTCAGATGCTAGAAATAACGCGACTTTAGCAACATCCATAGGAGTTCCTGCTCTTCGTAAAGGAATTCGTTTCATAATGTTTTCTTTGACTTGTTCATCCTTGACCCAATTAAGAGGAGTTTCTATAAATCCGGGAAGTATGCAGTTGCTACGTATTCCTTCGGGTCCGTATTGGGCAGCTACACTTTTAATGATAGCCTCAATTCCCGTTTTGCTTACTCCGTAAGGAACAGAATGACTGGCAGCCCGGACTCTTCCTGAAATGGAGGAAGTGCCAATGATTGCACCGGATTTTTGCTTCACCATTTGGGGAATTACTTCTTTTATCATATGAAAGCAACTTGTTAAGTTAGTTTGTATAATAGTTTCCCAGTTTTCATCAAGTGTGGCTTCTATGTTTCCTATATGCGGGTTGATGCCTGCATTACTGAACAGTATGTCAATTGATCCAAACTCTTGGATAATCGTTGTAATCGAACGTTTTATGGCTTCATGATCACGCATATCGATTTCAATCGCAGTAACGTTTTTGAGATTAGATACATTATGTATACAAATATCAAGGACGATCACTTTTGCTCCTTGTTCAACAAATAGATCGGCTGCGGATATAGGCCGATGCCTGAATTCCCTCCAGTAATGATAGCAATCTTATTCTCTAGTAACATACTAAACCTCCATCAATTGGATATCGCTTTATCTCGATGGTTGTTTCCTAAACTTCGGCAATGTTTGATCAGAGATTAAGAAAATACTGCCCAATATGATGAAGAGTCCGACAATCATGCCCCAAGTTATAGTTTCTTTAAGGAATACCATCCCCCACACTATACCAAAAAATGGGATAAGAAGTGTAACACTAGCCGCTATGGTCGGTCCTGCGCTTTCAATTAAATAGAAATATAGAAGGTAAGCAAATGTAGTACAGAATAGGGCCAATCCAATCATTGAGAATACAGCTATTGGTGTTACTGCTTGAAAAGATTCTTTCCAAAAGATAAGAGTGACTGGTAACAATATGAGGGTAGCCCCTACCTGCTGCCCAGTTGCCAGGGATAATGAAGGTACACCCGCTAAATATTTCTTCGTATACACACCCGCAAATCCGTAAGAAACGGTCGATAATATGGAGATGAAGCAAGCTATGATAATATTTAGAGTAAACGGCACTGAGCTCCACCCTACTAATAATGCTACTCCAAAGGTACCGATGAAAATCCCTAACCATTTTCGTATAGTCATGCTCTCACCCAGCCACCCCCATGCCACTAAAGCTGTAAATAGAGGTGTCATGGAGTTTAAAATTGCAGACATGGAGGCAGGCAATTGCAAGGCTGCCACTGCAATGAATATCGATGGGATTACTGCGTTTAAAAGTCCAATTATTAGATACTGTTTCCAGCGTTTCTTCCATTCAAGAGATTTATTGACTGATATCATATAGATTAATAAAGCCAGCGCTGCAATAGTAACTCTCCCTTGAATAGTTAGGAATGGTCCTAGAACTGGTGAAGAAATCCGGATAAAGAGAAAGGACGCTCCCCAAAGCGCCGCCAATCCGAATAAGGTCATCATTTCATTTCGTTTCATGTTTCCCCTTCTCTCTGCCTAATAAATTTATTACTCTCTTTATATCATTCCTTATTAATTATGACATCCAAATTCTTGCTTTTTAATTAGTATAGGGATAAAGAAAGGGCCAATCCTCCTAAATCAACCTTATTTCAACTGGAATAGGCAACTAGTGGTATTCTTCTACGTTAATAATTTGCAAAAGTGAAAAAGCAGGAGTAATAACACTCCTGCCTAGTTATTTAATCTAAATTACTTAATATATTCTCACGATCTGAGTTCTCTTCATAAGTCAGCACTTCTGCAACCGGTTGATAGGATTCCCCATAAAAATGCTGATCCTTATAGGTATGGATATGTTCATATGTCTTCTTCATTGCCTCATATACCATTTCTTCTGTTTCATGATGTGGAGCCCAATAAAGGATTTCCATTTCATTTATTTCCTTAGTTGCAAGGGACCTTCTTCGATAACCAATGGATTGTGCGTGTTCAAATCCCTCTCTTTTGTAAAAGTGAAGGCGTTTGGCCGTGTCAGTGTCTTCATAGTTAACAGGTTCTACTTCAAGAATAATCGGCTTTTCTTTTTGCTTCAGTTTCTTTAGTAGCTTTCCTCCTAGGCCTTGCCCTCGTGACTCTTTGGATACAAATAGATAATCAATAAAAATGAAAGTAGGTGTTTCCACATAAAGCAAGACATGATGTGGACCCTCATCCTTATGATAGATTGATGATTTCTCATCCAATAGTGTTTCTATATGCTCCTTTGATTTCATTTCTTCAATAGGGAAATACTGATTTAATTTTTCATACCAATGCATATGTAATCTCCTTCCATCTTTCTGTCCTATCAGGTATTATTTGAAAAAATTGTCCAATACATCCATAAAATAATGATAAAGGACACGCAATTATTGCGTGCCCCAATTTTAGGCTGTTCGTCTTTTAAATGGACGAAGCTTCTGCCGATCAATATAAAGTACAACAAACAAAAATGAGATTCCACCCACTATTCTAAGAACTGTGGAAATGATCATAGCACTATTCATGGAGTACGCCTCTAATAAATAAACCCCAAATTGAGGTGCAATAAACCCCATTCCTGCAATTAAGAAATTATAATTGGCAATAAAACTCGTTCTGTTATGATCGGGTGACACATGGAGTAGCTGGTTAAATAACAGCATGACGGTTCCTGCGACAAAGATTCCAGTCAGTAAATTAATTAAAGTCAAATAAATTAGGTTTTTTGAAAGGATGGTCAATATCGGGGCTGATGCCATACCAATTCCAGCGACTGACAGCATGACTGAGTTCCCCCATTTTTCCGCACTTCTTCCCCACCATTTATAGCTTGCCATCTGCGATATTTGATTAGCGACCGTGAAGAGACTAATCCAAAAAGCGGAAGCATGGGCATAATTAATCTGATAAATATTAAAAAGCGGCCAAGCCATTTGCCAGCCAAAATTAAACAAAATCGCACACACTAAAAAGTAAAAGTAAGGTTTATGTTTAAATATTGATAAGGAATTACCTAAACCTCTCGAGGTTTCTACCTTCATTCGTTGTAGTGGGATTTCTTTATGCTTGATTAAATAGAACACTTCAATCAATCCAAATATGAAACAAATAAGAAACACTACTTGATATGGACCAGGTAGATGTTTATCAAAAAATTGCATGATGAATCCAGTAAGGAAGGTTACAATCAACCCAACCAACGTTAAAACCCGATTTCGCTCACTAAAAAATGCTCCTCTTCTTTCATCCGGAATTAAATCCCCAATAAAGGACTGCCATGACAGCGTGGCAATAGCATTAGGTAAACCCATAGCCGCTACAACCCCCACCAAAATCCAAGCCTGCCATTCCCTATTTAAGAAAGGGATAAGCAAGAGTAAAAAAATAAAGAATCGAGCAGCGAAAATGGAAGCTGCCGTGAATCCTTTTTTACGATCCAGACGGTTAATCCACCAAGCACCTGGAATCATAGCTATCATGGTCATAAGCGATGGTAACGAACTGATTAAACCAACTTGATGGTTTGAAGCACCAACCACACTAATCGCCAATAATGGAATATAGCTTGTGACAATTCCGTTTGAAAATGTGGAAGCTGCCCCATTTAATATACTGTACTTTTCATTCAGCTTGATTATCTCAGGTGAATATCCCATTTCTGTCATCTTCCTTCTTTTAATTCGGGATTCGAAATGATTTACTTATATTTGGAGTGTACTCCTATTTCACGTAACTTTCTATGAATTTTCTTTATTTTTTAAAATTTATTTTGTCATAAGAAAAGAGCAAAATATCAACCTTACTAAAATGTAAGATTGTTGTAATGGAGAACAATGGGTTGCAATGCGTCCTTCCTATATAGTGAAGATAAGAAGAATACTAATTAGGAGTTGATGATGGAATGCGTGCACCTGTCATTACGAAATGGATTGCAGCGATGTATTCAGTAGTTGTTGGATTGATGATTTCAACAGCATTTATTTATTAAGTACGTTTAAATAGGAGGAAATATTTCATGGCACTTTTACAGGTGAAGAATGTAAGAAAAATCTATAAAGGGAATATCTCGTTTGAAGCCCTTAAAGAAGTCAATTTTTCAATTGAAGAAGGCGAATTTGTTGCGGTGATGGGTCCATCGGGGAGTGGAAAGACAACAATGCTGAATGTCATTTCCACCATCGATTCTCCAACCTCTGGGGAGATCTTTATTAACGGAATTAATCCGCACCATTTGAACGGAGACAAGCTTGCACAATTTCGACGGAAGCAATTAGGATTTGTGTTCCAAGACTACAATCTCCTTTCTACATTAACAGTGGGAGAGAACATCGTTTTACCACTTATTTTAGATGGAGTGAAGGAAAAAGAAGCATCCAAGAGATTATGGGATATTAGCACAAGGCTAGGAATTGAAAGTCTAATTGACAAAAGGACTTATGAAATTTCCGGTGGCCAGGCTCAAAGGACAGCCGTTGCCCGTGCCCTTATTCATAAACCTGCACTCATCCTTGCCGATGAACCAACAGGAAACCTAGATTCTAAAGCATCAAAGGATGTTATGGAAATGATGGTGCAAATGAACAAGGAGCTTAAGACCACCATGATGATGGTGACACACGATGCGTTTGCCGCAAGTTATAGTGACAGAGTCCTTTTCATAAAAGACGGACAGATCTTTAATGAACTGTATAAAGGTGAAAATCGATCTGTTTTCTACCAAAACATTGTCAATGTCCTGTCCATGCTTGGGGGTGAAAACCATGAACCTACTCTCATTCGCGTATAGAAATGTTAGCAGGAGCAAGCGAACATATGGAGCTTTTTTCTTAAGCAGCTCCTTTTCTGTCATGGTGTTTTTCATTTATTCGATGTTTATCTTTCATCCCGAAGTAGAATCAGGCACTGTTGAAGCATTAGCAGTAAAGGCCATGAAAGTTGCCCAATGGTTGATTTATGTATTTTCATTTTTCTTCATTCTTTATTCGACAAGTGCCTTTCTTTCTGCCCGAAAAAAAGAGCTTGGACTACTATCCATGCTTGGCATGACGAATAAAAAACTTCGTTTACTAGTTTTTATGGAGAATATGTTCATTTCATTCTTCTCTATTCTTACCGGTATAGGATTTGGATTACTTTTCGCTAAAGTTTTTTTGTTGCTTGGTTCTAAGTTTTTAGGGCTCGAACCGCTCTCGTTTTATATTTCCTGGAAAGCTCTTTCCTTAACAACGTTTGCCTTCGTAGCTTTATTTTTGACTATAACTATATTTACTTCATTGATGTTGAAGCAAACCAAATTAATCGAACTGTTAGTTGGAAGTGCCAAGCCGAAAAAGGAACCGAAAGCATCTATTTGGCTTTCACTATTGGCAATCATTCTCTTTGGTATTGGCTATTACCTAGCGATTACGACTACTGAGAATAATATGGTTTTACGACTTCTCCCATGCGTTGTATCAGTTACGCTCGGAACCTATCTTTTCTTCACGCAAATGAGTGTATTTATTCTTAAAAGATTGAAAAAAAGCCGATCGTTTTTTTGGAATCGCACAAGGATGCTGATCATTTCAGACCTAGTTTTTAGAATGAAAGACAATGCGCGAATGTTTTTCCTTGTTACGATGGTAGCTACCGTAGCGGTTTCAGCCGTTGGGGCGATGGCATCTTTAAATGTGTATTCTAAACAATTCGAGACTAACCGGCCTTTTGCCCTGACATATTTATATTCTGAAGAAGACCCCTTACACGAAAAAAATCTTGGAACCATTGAAAGGGATATTAAAGGAATGGATTATCAGAAGGTAGAGGTTCATGGGAAAGAGGCTATAAGCGGGAATTCGAAAAATAAAGTACTGCTTATTCCCCTGTCTTCTTATAATGAAATTGCGACAGCAAAAGGGTATAAGACTATTCAACTAGTAGAAAACGAGGCGATGATTGTTCCTGCCAATCTTAAATATAAGAGTACAATTGATGCAAGTCCTAGGGATATCCCCCTTGCTGAAGAAAACGTAACTCTTTCGTTAAAAGGGATGGTGGACCAACCGATCTTTAATCAATACTCCATTTACGTCAATCAATTGGTTGTTCATGATGAAGTGATAAAAACATTAGCCAAAACTAAACCTTTTCATTATGTTGGATATATAATCGATGGTTGGTTGGAGAACTTCGAGCAAACCTCCCAAATTGGTGAACCGGTTCGTGACCAAGTAATAAAAAACTTTGAAAAACTCCAAAAAGGCGAAATTGACCAGCCTCCATTTACTTTTACTTCGGCTGGCTATGATTATAAAATGACAAAATTAGCTTATCGTACAATGATGTTTATCGGTTTACTTGTAGGTGCGGTGTTCTTTATCGCTGCAGGCAGTTTTATTTATTTCCGGTTATATACGGATCTTGAAGAGGACCAAGTTCGTTATAGAGCGATTTCTAAAATTGGACTAACAGACAAAGAGTTAAAAAAAATCATTACTTCCCAGCTCCAATGTCTATTCTTTATCCCTATCTTAGTAGCCGTTATCCATAGTCTCTTTGCTTTCACAGCCCTGCAAAGTCTATATACTTTATCGATCATTAAAGAATCGTTAATTGTCATCTTAGTGTTTTTCATTGCGCAAATCCTGTACTTCCTTTTAATCAGACAACGATATTTTGCCCAGGTAAAAAGGAAAATTGTCATCTAATGGAAATAGAATGTATACTTGATTTAAGCCCTCTTGATCACTGGCTAAGAGGGTTTTTTGGTAGAATTGATCGGCTGAGTGAGGTGTGAAAAATGAAATTACCAATTTTTATTATCGAAGATGATATAAAGCTAGCAGAATTACTAACCAAAAAGTTAAATCAAAATGATTTTGAGACCGAGGTTTTTAACGGAACCGAGAATATCCTAGGGGCAATCGAAGTAAAAAAACCTGCACTCATCCTTTTAGACATTGAACTTCCCAAATTTGACGGATTTTATTGGTGCAGACAAATACGCACCATAACTACATGCCCTATCATCTTTATTACAGCACGAGCCGGTGACATGGAGCAAATTTTGGCTTTAGAACAAGGAGCAGATGACTATGTCACTAAACCATTTCATACCGATGTGTTAATGGCGAAGATTAGGAGTCATCTAAGGCGTTCTCTAGGTGAGTATGCTAGTTTAGCCTCCGAAAGAAAGATTGAATTCCAAGGAATCAACCTCTTTCCAGAGAGATTAGAAGTAAGCTTTAACGGAAGAACGACTCTTTTAACTTATAAAGAATCCAGACTATTAGAATGTTTATTGAAAAAAGCTCCCCATATCGTTTCAAGAGATTCTTTATTCGAAGCACTATGGGATGATGAAGGTTGGGTCGATGAAAACACATTGAATGTAAACGTCAATCGTGTAAGAAAGAAATTAGCTTCGGAGCTAATGCTTGATGATTGCATTGAAACAATACGTGGTGCAGGCTACAGACTGTATAAAAAAGAGAGTGCTCCGTCATGAGGCTTTTTTTAAAGGATCAACTTGTCTTTATCCTGTTTTTTATCTTCCAGACGTTTGTCATGTGGGGAATATTTTATTTAGATGGATACGGAAATAGCAAAGTAGCATGGTATGTTCTATTGTTACAAACCGTCTTTATTGTCTTATTTCTAACCATTAGGTATTATTTAACCTTCTCTCTTTATAAACAGTTAGAAAGACCAGAAGAGGATATTATTCTCCAAGGTCCCCACCCCCTTATTAAACAGACAGAAAAGTGGATCTCGACTATTCACGAAAAACACCAAAACGAAAAAATGGAATCTGAAACTAAGCGGAACCGCCATCTTCAATTTATTCATCAATGGGTCCACCAAATGAAGACGCCTTTATCCGTCATTCAATTACTCACGGAAGATAAAATGGAGGAAGAAGATTGGAAAAATGTGCGTGAAGAGGCTGAAAGATTAGAAAAAGGGTTGAAAATGGCTTTATATACTGCCAGGTTTGAACAGTTTGAAGAGGACTTTCGGATCAAACAAGTTTCCATATCAGAACTCGTCCAACAATCCATCCGTGAAAATAAGCGCTTGTTCATTATGAATCAAGTGTTTCCTGAAGTAAGCTTAGTGAAGGAGGATTTTGTTTATACAGATCCAAAGTGGCTTTCTTTTATATTAGAACAGTTAATTCATAATGCAGTGAAATACTCATCTGGAAAAGGCAAACGAATCAAAATCGATATTACCCAAGAACTTAATAATTGGAATTTAACCATCCATGATGAAGGAATCGGTATACCTGCTCAAGATCTAAAGCAAATATTCCGTCCATTTTATACAGGTGAGAATGGAAGGATCAGTCGTGAATCAACGGGCATGGGGTTATTCTTGGTCTCTGAAATTTCTAAGCGTCTAGGAATTCAAGTTCAAATCGATTCTGTTCAAGGACAAGGAACGGATGTTTCCTTAATCATACCTACAAGACCATTTTGATAAATCCAGATATTATGTGCGATAATGATGGACGTAATTATTTATTCGGAGGACGATATGGCTACACTAAAACAATACTCACTACTATTCGTTCTATGCGTATTTATAGGTTTAGTAGCAGGATTCTATTCCATCCCTTTTCCAACTCTGGTACCTATTCTCATACTCTTGGCCACTCTTGTAATCTTTGTGCCACTTGTGAACCATTTATATCTGACGAAGAACATGGAAAGGGTTGAAAGGTTTTTAAAGGCGCGATTCAAACAACCCATTTTCTCTTTTTACTATTTCCTTGCCAATAATCAAATGGAAGAAGCTCACGATGCCCTTTTGCTAGTCCTTAAAAAGTATCGTTCTCCTCAATATCAAGCCGCCTATAAGCTAGCCTTCGCACTTGGAAAAAATGACTTGAGCTCCGAACAAGGAGCGGTTGAGCAACTGAAACATAAGCAACTGAAAATCTATTACGAAGGATTGCTAGCTGTTGAACTGAGAGATTTTGAGACGGCCGAAGAAAAAGCTAACCAAGCATCTAAACCTTGGATGAAAGAAGTTATTTTAGCCAAGCTACACGGGAAGCAAGGAAATGAAGAAGACGAAAAATCTCATATTGAAAAAGCCATTTCACTCACTCGTGGATTACAGCGCTATTTATTGGTGAAATGGAAAAAGCGCCCATAACAATAAAAGGATGGTACAAAGCATAGTCGTGATTTGCTTTGTACCATCCTCTTTTACATTTATCATAAGCTTTATTTTAGAAGCTCTGTTAAATCTTATTGTTGATTTCTCCACTTAGTTGATTGGAGTGGAAGGCACTTGACTCCTGCGGGAGCAGCGGGACAGGTGAGACCCCACAGGCGCAGTGCACCGAGGAGGCTCACCGCCGCCCGCCCCGCGGAAAGCAAGTGCCTGGTACGGAAATCAACAGCTCCGTTTAACAGAGCCATTTTAGAAAAAATTCTCTAACCTCTTTCCAATTGTTAACCTTGTATAACCTTTTTCGTTCATATAAAAAGGGGAGGTAAATATGCCCTTGCCTTTAAATTTTTCAAAATGCTTAATATTGTCGTGTATGAGATAATCTAGCTTGAATCCTAGTTATTTTCATTCACCTCAATACGCCACAAAAACAAACCACTTCCAAACAGAAATGCCGAGCTTATATAGAAGAGATAATCGATCGTAAAAAAATCGATTAGGAAGCCGCTTCCCATAATGGCTAACCCAGAAAAGATCGTTGTCCAAAAGTGATAGTTCCCCAACATAGTACCCCGCTTTGACGTGTCAGTGTACTCCGCAAGCAATGCCTTTTCACTATTTTTTTGAACTGCGCCTAAGCAGCCAAATAATATCTGAAACAAATATACCTGCCATAGTTCTGAAATGGAAGGAATCCATAAAAAAGCAAACGCCATGCCAAAAGAATGTCCCATTAAAAAATAATGCTTAGGATAACGGTCCTGCCATTTTCCTAATGGGAGATAGAACAGTGCCGAACTCACTGTAAACAGCCCATATGCTAAGCCGAATTGAGTATAACTTGTTCCTACACCTTTAATAAATAATAGGTAAAAAGGAAAAGCCATATTCATACCCAGCATGGCAAGGTTTTGTGAATGTATTAGGTAATGGTAGTTTTTATTTTTCATCGGTTATATATCTTTCATAGAAATAATTGTAGAATCTTTCTTCCGGATCATATTTTTGTTTCAACTGATAGAATTGGTCCTTGTTAGGATACACCTTCTCCATTTGCACTCTAGATGGATATTCCTGATAAGCTAAATAATACGTTCCGCCCAATTCGTGTGCAGCATCCACCATATCTTGGGTAGCCATTCGAACCTTTTCCCTTTCCTTTTTGGAAAAGCCTTGGTTAATGTAAAGTGCCAACGAAATACTATCATCAATGGCATAAGATAAAATGGTATCATGATTTTCTTTTACATACCTGACACTCACGTTAAAAAGGTTGATGTCATTCCGTACGACAATCTCTCTCATCTCATCGACAAATCTAGGAAATTGTTCAACTGGGATAAAATATTCTTGGAGTAAATCCGTATCCTTGGTTGACTCGTATTCCAAAAATTTGATTTCTGGCCTCATTGCATTGTTTCTAGAAATCAGGTCATACGAACCGTCTTTATATAATAGACTTTGAACGTCCCAGATCCGCTCCCTGCCCCACTCTGAATGCCGTGATAAACCAAATAAAAACTTGTTTCGTGCCACGTTTTTTTCATTCTTAAGGTCAGAATAGTCTTGTAATGTTTCTCCATTACTCTCGTTAATCGATTTATAATCCATCGTATACATTTCTTTTAAAAAGGAACTCTTGGCTGTGGACAAGCGTGCAATATGCATCTTATAATCTTTAGTTTCTAACAGATGCAGGATATGTGAAGGATACTTTTCGTAGGAGACATTTTGATATTCAAGTCTATATAACTCGTCATCTGTTAATTGTAGGTCTACATCCAATATGACCCCAAATAACCCATACCCACCTATTACCGACTTGAATAACTCAGCATTTTCATTTCTACTAACGTTCAGGATGGTTCCATCTGCCATTAAAAGTCGGAATGAATTAACAGTGTTAATGATTGGACCATATACGATGTCACGACCATGCGCATTTGCGCTCAGGGAACCTCCGACTGTAAAAATATTGGAAGATTGCATAACTTTTATGGATAGTCCATAAGGATTGATATACTCCTGAATATCTTTCCAAGTCGTCCCAGATTGAACTCGGATGGTTTTCTTTTCTTGATTGAGATCCAAAATTTTATTATAGCCCGTCATATCTAATACCAATGCATCTTTATAATACGTATGACCACCTTGCGTATGCTTGGCGCCAGATATGGACACTTTCAGCTTCTCCTTTTGCGCAACTTGAAGTGCTTCAACTAAAACAGACTCTTCTTTTCCTCCGATGACCTCTTTCACCCTGACTGGGTGAAGCCGACTAACATCCTGTATCACTAATGGATCCTTGATTGTTTCATTGTCTCTGGCTAAGACAAACCACATCGTTGAAAGATATAAAAAAGTAATTACTAAAATAAACAAGGTTTTCTTTCTCATTTCTTCCCCCCTTACTTCCCTAGATACTACGTTATTTCCATCATAAATTAGACTTCTCTGATAGCATATTGTTTTTATTATTTTTATACAGCCTCAGATATAGTTATTTCTGAAAATCCTTGATCACTATATATTCAAAACAATTTGTATTTTCTTTCCTATATCGTATAATCTTTAAAATAGACATACTAAAAAATGAAGGGGAACGTCATGGAAAAGAACCTAGCGTTGAGAGGCTTTTTTAAAGAGCATGCGAATCAATTGACCGAGGAATGGTACGCTACTTTGGAAGATCATGATCCTAAGTCCGTGTATTCTGCGACCGACCCAAAAATCGTAGAAACACTAAAACAGCAAAATAATGAATTTCATCATTATGTTAACGATATTTTCGTCGAAGAAGAATCTAGTTTCTTTACTAGATTTAATAGTTGGATTGTCAAAATAGCCCAAGATAGTCAACATGCTGTGACACCGATACATTATATCGTTCGTGAATTCATTCGAACACGTGAGCAATATTTAGATTACCTTAAGAAGTTCATAGAACAATACCCTGAAGTGGTTCCTCAATGTCAAAAAGAAGAATGGAATCGTTTAGTCATTCGTGTCATTGATATTACGATTACTAGATTCATTGAAGAGTACTATAAACATTCCAATACCTTATTAGAAGCTCAACAGGATATGATTAATGAATTAAGCTCTCCTGTCATATCCCTTAAAGGAAGCACTGCTTTACTTCCTTTAGTCGGAGACATCGATACTTCACGTGCCAAGAGACTTATCGAAAACACACTCCAACAATGTACGGATAAAGGCGTATCACATCTATTCATTGATCTATCAGGAGTTGTTATGGTCGATACAATGGTAGCCAATCAAATCTTTCAATTAATGGAAGCCTTGCGTATGTTAGGGGTTAATACCACCCTCTCTGGGATCCGGCCTGAAATTGCTGCAACTGCTATACAATTAGGCCTTTCTTTTGAAAATGTAAAAATTACCTCTACCCTTTCACAAGCTATTACGTTAAGTGAAAAATAAAGACAAAAGCTCAAAAGGATGATTTTTCACCTCTTGAGCTTTTTAATATCCATATGGTTTATACAATTTCTTTAAAAGTGGGGTGGATTCTAATGACATGGTCGTACCCACTTTCATCATTAACCAATTCAATGACAGACCAGTTCAAAGAAAGATTGTCACAAAGCGACTCTAATTCTTTGGTTGAGAGCTTCACATCATGAAAATAATCCACTCCATCTTCATAATCTTCATTAGGGTTCAACCCATATTTGACTCGAAGAAGAGTTCTTAAACCGCCTTTTGTAAGGAACTTTATTTTATATCCATCGTTTACGATTTTTTTAAACTCATCCTTATTCCAGTGATAGTAATCGGCCAAATCAGCCCATTCTGACAGTCCTTCAAGGACTTCGTGGAACCTCGAATAATCCCTTTCTTCCAATAGCCTCATTATTTCATCGTTTGTTAAACCATTGGATTTAACTGTTTCTAGTAATAATGCGACGTGCACAGAAATTCTAACTTTCTCCATGAAAACGCTTCCTCCCAATTTTTAAATTAACCAGACTTCGAATAATAAAAAAAGATACTTAAAGGCCATTATTATAACGTCATTTTAAGTATCTCTCTTGTATAGACCTTTTTCAATACATCATTTTGCCACATGAACTTCTTTATACCAATTGTTGTTTGGACGATGATTCATTCATATTTGCTGCCCCTTTGAATACAAATTATATCCCCATAAGATTCTACTGTTTCTCCCACTACAACCAAACCATTGCCATCCTGACATGCATATACACTTTTATGATTTTGTGTAGAATAAGCGACTAACTCCTCAATTGAATGAACACCATCCCAGTGTGGCATAAAGTCAAAATCCACTAAATCCAGTGAATCCAAATCGGTTAAACCATTTTCATTTTCATCGATTAACCCCGCAATTTGAATGTTCGAGGACATTATAATTCCCCCAGCACTCATTCCGATTAAAAGCTTTCCTTGATCAACAACATCTCTAATAAGAGAAAGGACATTTTTTACTTTTAAGTTTTCAAGAAAACAAAAAGTATTTCCACCTGATAGATAAATAGCATCACAATGAAGTAACTCATCTATTAGTCTTTCATCATAATCTTCATCTAAATCAAAATACAAAAACTCTTGAAATCCAAGACGATTAAAGTGTAGTTTGGCAGCCGAAAAATACTTTCGTTCCCTATCTAGTTGAGAGGGGATATAACCTAGCTTTGCGGAAGGTTTTCCTAATAATTCTTGTATTTTCTTTTCTAGTAGAAAATTGCCTTCGATATTCAAGTCGCTTAACAGGACCAACTTTTTCATGTGCCTCTCCCCTTTTCAACTAGGATTATACCTATATTTGGAAGTTATATTAATATTAGTTTTACTAGGGGAGCTAAACCCTCTATATTTATACGATTTTTATAAAGTCTTGATCTCTGCTCTCGATCCCTTCGTTAAAGGCTAACTTTGTTTTAAAACGATATGAAATTTCTTCTGAAGAAACTGGAATAGTGGTAGGAAGCTTGAAAGTAAACTCCACTTTGTTCAGTTCATCAGACTCAATCTGTCTAGTAGATAGGATATTCGTAGAATCGATAACCTCTTCGTTTCCATCTAACTCATTTATCATCACCAAATCACATTCGATTCGTTTGATTTGTTGTTCAACAGTTCCACCCTTAATCATAAAATGACCATGAATATGTTCTCCACGCCTGTACTCTTCCTTTGGCAAGATCAGGTCTACACTAGCCGAGCCTACACCTAAAAGTGACATATATTTTCTTAGTATCACATTAAACCCTCCTAAAATTATCAATTAGTACTCTTCGAATAGCGTCACTTAAAGAAAAGTGAAAAAGTACAAAAAAACCTTCACCGTTTAGGTAAAGGTTTATACTCGCATATGGATGCCTTTACCCGATGGCAAAGGTCTTGCTAACAACAAACTGTTGCCAATAAAGCCGAGAGTCACTAACTCTGGAATGACGACTTTATTGTAAAAGCTACTCCCCTTTAGGAGATATACAATTCTATGAATCAATTATTAGAAAACTTGGGCTAGTGCCAAGCATTAGCTCCGGCAATTGCCTAGTTGCTCTTACACTATCTTCCTACTTACGACCCCAACGTCGAGCTACTTCTAGGTTTTCGTAAGATAAAGATAGTATATTTAATCCTTATTCCATTGTCAATGTGATTATTACTACACTTCAACTATTTATTATGCCTGAGCAGTCATTGGATGTTTAAATTTTGTAGTCAAGGATATGCCTTCTTTTGTTTTTATGAACAAAACTTCACTCCCAACATACTTCTCAGTCTTCAATTTTATTTCTTTAAATTCAGGAGTAAAGTGAAAGACTACCTTTTTCGTTTTAGAACTTGCAATCCTTTTTAAGATTCTATGAATATGAACCTCTGATTTACTGATTATATCGTAAATATGCAATGTTTCTTCATCAACCTGGTAGATGACTATAACATCCTCATCCCCCAGATAATAAATATCCTCACTAAATACATTTAAGCTGTAGAACATAAGGAGTTCCTGTGTATCGTATGAAGAGAATAAATTTGATACGGGCATTCTTTCAGCCGCAAATTGGTACAGAAAATCCCGATCACTTTCGATGTTTAATTTTTTCACATTACTACCATCAGGGACAGTGGGAATGTAATTCATATAATACTGGCATTCATCCACAGCCTTGAATCCAAATTTCGGATAATAGTCCAAAACGGAATGATTGGCAAATAAGTACAGTATGTCATACTCATCCTCAAATTCTTCTAATACATGTTCCATCAACTTTTTTGAAACACCATTTCCTCTGAAATCGGGGTGAGTCATGACGGTTCCTATCTGCAAGCTCTTCATCTTGGCTCCATTCACGATTAGCCCGACCTTGTTCACTGAAACATTAGCTATTACCTTATCCCCAATTAAGAACGAGAAAGGCAGGTATTTATCTGTCCAATATCCACATTGAAACCAGCTTTCAAATCTAATCCCAAAAACTTCTTGCGCAAGTTCAAAAAAACTATTTCTAATACTAGGATTATCTTTATAATTTTTTTTGAATTCCACCTATCTCACTCCCATCTTTTTACACTTTCATTAATCATACCGAATATAAATAAATCATAAAAGAAATTGATTATATTCAAGTATTCCACTAAGAATAATTTATTTTCCTATTGCATTTAATGGAATATCCGTGCGATAATTATCTCGAATTAAAAACTTTTTAAATAAAGGGGAATTTACTTTGGGGAAAAATACTTGGGCACTTGATACAACACATAGCAGCATCGATTTTTCAATTCGACATATGATGGTAAGTAACGTGAAAGGATCATTTAACTCCTTCTCAGCGACTATTGAAGCTGATCCAACTGATTTAACGACTGCAGTCATCCAATTCGCGATTGATCTTGAAAGTGTAGATACTCGCAATGCTGATCGTGATAATCATCTACGTACGGCTGACTTCTTTGATATTGAAAAATACCCACAATTAACGTTTGTTGCTACTAACATCGTTAAAACAGGCGAAAATGAATACGATGTTACGGGTGACGTATCTTTACATGGTGTGACTCGTCCAGAAAAGTTCGTTGTAACGTTTGAAGGAGCAGGTAAGGATCCATGGGGTAACGAAAAGGCTGGCTTCAGTGGAAAAGGCAGCATCAACCGTAGCGATTACGGCTTAACTTGGAACGCTGCTTTAGAAACTGGTGGAATTTTAGTTGGAGACCAAGTGAAAATCTCACTTGAAATCCAAGCTGCTAAACAAGCATAATAACAATCAAAAAAGGCTGATCCTAAAAAAATTTAGGATCAGCTTTTTTTAATAGTAGATAGTATTATTTTTTATAATTAGAGCAGTGTCTAGCTTCGACGCACAGGACGTGCTAAGCGGGCGCTTGCTCTTTTCTTAATACCTCAAATTTAACAGCACTTCTCGAACCTCTTCATCATCCATAACAATATCTCTATACTTTTGAGTAATTTTGGTTAATGCGACATCATGATAGAAAAACTCTGTAAAAAACTTTACCAATGGTTGCGATTGAGTGCGAATCGCTTGCCATTTCAATTCTTCAATCCCAGCAAATATCACTTCTTGTTCATCGACAATCAAGATGCGACTTTTCTCAAGATGTGCGTGTTCCTGATCAGGGATTAAGGTTGATATGTTTGGTATGTTTGTGGTTATTTCGCCAATGACATGGATGTTTATGTTCACTCCTTGGCTAAATTTTTCTTCTAATATAGGTAGATATAAAGTTAAATCATCCGCCCACCCAGAAATCACTATAGACCGCTCTGCTTGATGCAACAAGTCCTTCAGTATTGATTGAATGGAGTGGTTATCTTTCAACGTCCACACACGATCGTCACTTAGCGTTTCTTTTATTTGAGTATCCTTCAATTTTTGCACATTGGATTCAAAATCAGCTTTAAGCTTTTCAATCGTGGCATCTAATGACAGAGCCGTATATAAGCGTTTTTTTTCTACTGTCGATTCTAATATCAAACCTTTTTCAGACAGACGATGTAAGACTTCATATACTTTTGACCTTGGTACTTCCGAACGTTTGACAATACCTGTAGCGTCTAATGGTTGATCTACCGTTATTAATGATTGATAGACCTGACTTTCGTATTGTGTAAACCCGAATTGTTGAAGCATTGTTTTGGACTCCTTAATAACCATTTGTTAATAACATTATCATAGCATAGCCATTCCCTTTGTATAAATTTACCCTTGTTGACGCCTTTATAAAATGTTACTCTTTTAGTGGTAACTAACTAGAGAGGTGTCAGATAACTATGAATAAACGTGTTTACTTATTAACGATTGTCTCGTTTGTAGTTGGGATGGTCGAATTGATTATAGGCGGTGTCTTGGACTTAGTCGCAAAGGATTTACATGTAACGATTGGAAAGGCAGGATTGTTAATCTCTATTTTTTCACTCGTTTTCGCAATAGCCGCTCCTGTTTTATTAACCTTGACGGCAAAAATGGAGCGTAAACGTCTAACTTTACTTTCCTTATTGGTCTTTTTCCTTGGGAATGGACTTGCAGTTTTCAGTACAACTTACACGATGTTATTGATCTCACGAATCGTTTCTGCCGTGAGTGGCTCTTTACTAGTGGTCTTATGTGTCACAATTGCCTCCAATATAGTGGCTGAAAAATATAGAGCCCGTGCAATTGGTGTAGTCTTTATGGGCATTAGTGCCTCATTAGTATTAGGGATTCCTATTGGACTGATGTTAGGAAATACATTTGGCTGGAAGGCACCATTTATATTAATTACTGTCTTAACCCTTCTTTCGATGGCTGGAGTTTATTTCTTTATGGATCAAATTCATCCTAAACCATCCATTCCATTGAAGGAGCAATTACGCACGTTAAAAAATCGTAAAATATTCTATGCTCAATTGACTTCCTTCCTCTTCTTGACGGGTCACTTGACGTTTTATGGATATTTAACTCCTTTCTTAAAAGATACGATGGGTCTCAATGGCACTTGGGTAAGCATCGTGTATTTAATTTTTGGTTTTGCAGCTGTTGTAGGTGGAGGGGTAGGAGGTACTCTTGCGGATCGATTTGGTACAAAATCAACCATTTTAGGAGTGATTGTTGTATTTGCACTATCTATTTTCTCGATACCATTTACAACCACTTCAATGCCTTTATTCTTGGGGGTAATGGTCATCTGGAGCATGCTTAGCTGGGCCATAACACCAGCCATGCAAAGCTATCTAATTGAGTCTGCTCCTGAATCATCGGATATTCAACAAAGTTTAAACAATTCGGCACTTCATTTCGGTATTGCGTTCGGCTCTTTAATTGGAGGGATTGTAATTGAACAGTCCTCTGTAGAATTCAATCCGACTGTGGGTGGTCTCTTTATTATTTTTGCATTAGCGACAGCATTTATTTCAATGGGTAGGGTAAAGGTAAAAGCGTGGTTCACTACTGAAGCAAATTAATCGAAAGAAGCTGAATCGGGAATTGATTCAGCTTCTTTTAATGTGATCAATAAATGCATGTAACTTTTCTAGATTAATCATATTTTGATTACATTTTTGACTATCTTGGCAAATATAGTTCCCTCGTTTAATAAAAGTCCCTTGAACAGAGCCTTTAGTTTCAGAAATAAACATCCCCAATTCTTCGAATCGATTACATAACGCACATATTCCTTTATGGTTTGAAAGTCTAAACGATCCGTGCAAGCCAATCAGTTTATTTTGATAAAGGGCTACCATATATTTTCTATTTGTACCCTTGTCATTCCAACCTAAGTATGAAATCTCTTTCCAATCTATATTTTCCAAAATTGGAACCTTTAGCATCTTTGCCTTCGGAAATAATTTTTTTATCGTTTGCTCCGAAACCTTCTTAAAAGGGATAACAAATGGGTGTATTTGGGTTAAGTAGATTTCCGCATCCACGTGATTCTCAACATGACTGATAGGATTTAATAACTGGGTTTGTTCATCATTCATGTCGGTAAACAAATTGAATACTTTTTCTGTAGCAAGCGTTTTTAGTGCTCGAAGTACATTTTTATCGTTTACAGTAGAATGTCCATTCATTAATAGCTGGGTTTGTGCATTGATAAAGTTATACTGGTCACTTCTTATAAAAGGTTCCATTCTCACCCCTCCTACTCTGTTTCTATTTTAATAATTTATCATGATAGAAAAAATGGAGAAAATGGGTATGAATCATTTTTTACATAATTTGCGAGTCTCATGGCTAAGATAAAGACACATATACTCTATACTTTATATAAACGTGCAAATTTAATATGTAAAAAAGCACTGATTCGTAATCAGCGCTTTTTGTCATTTATTTTGAGTAAACAATTTTTTTGATTGTTTCACTGGAGAGGAAATATTCTTCCGCTAATTCATGTATCGTTCTACCATTCTTAAATGAATGTTTGATAGCTACATTTCGATTATCTAATAGCTTTCTCCCACCAGAACGAGTTCCCCACTTTTGATGGGCATTTTCTGGTTTAGGAATATAAATGGTTTCCCCTTGAACATACTTTTGGATTTCTATAATTAGTTTCTCAGGTAATATTGTAGTTGCTTTTACATACTTCATTTCTGCCAGCCCCTTATTTATTTTTAGGAAAAAAGAATAAGGTGCAAAGCCTAAGAAATTAGAATAATAAAGCACAACCTTTTCTAGGGCGATATTAAATTAATTCAAAGTCCACCCCATGCAAAGTATCGCCTTTCTAAAACTAGGCTTTGCATGAGTAGCTGGAGTCCCTGACAATCTATTCTTAGTTGCCATTTTTCCACCTCCTTATAGAATATTTATAATATTCCATAATCTGTATTATAGAATAAAAAACACATGATTTCACTTTCCCAACGCTTTCTCCATCAAAAATTGTAGTGTCAATTCGTAAAATCGTTGCAGGAAAAATGATTTTAATGGATTAAAATAGATATAGTGCCACATGACTATCTAAAAGAGGATTATTATGTTTAACCATACAAACAAAAAATTGGCTGTCATTACAGGGGTTACTCAAGGATTAGGACGCGCTATGGTTGATCGGTTTGATGAACTAGGCTGGACCATAGCTGGCTGTGGTCGATCAGAAGAGAAAATTAAGCAACTTCGAAGTCAGTTTGATAGTAAACACCATTTCCAAACTATTGACGTTTCAGATGAAATGGCTGTATCTACCTGGGCAAAGCCCGATAGAATTTTGCCGTCAAGTACTACGTTCCTTTCTATTTTTTCATAGCCTTATCGACTTTTTGATTGACCGATTCTTGATAGAGATCAGCGTAAGTTTTTGACTCTTCAATCAGCGCATCGCAGAAAGCAGCAACGTCTGTTCCTGTGACTTCAAGTACACCTTTCCCAGCAGCTGCGCCATCTTCAAAGAAGCTGAGAATTTCCGAGAGCAGTCCGATACCTTCGTTTAGCTCAACAGGACCGACTTTGAAGAGATATTTTTGGATCTCTTTATAGACAATTTGGTAATCTTGTGGAAGCGCTTTGACACGCGAAACATGGGCTCTCCATTCTTTTTTGCCTTCGATGATTTTTTTGATACTCATTTTAATCCTCCTAATTTTCTTGCTACGTTCTTGTTGAGTTGGTCACGCCATTTATCTCTATAAGTTTTTGCGCCTTCGTCACCAACAAGCGCTGCGCAGAATCCTTTGAGATCATTTCCTAGTACTTCTTCGACGCTCTGGCCGTCGGCTGATGTAACTTCAAGCAGTTCAAGAGCACTGTCAAGAATCGGCATCAGATTACGACCGGTGAAATCTCCGTGAATCCAGAGATTACTTTTAATTTCATTCCAAGCAGTTTGATATTCAGATGGCAAGACTTTTGCTCGTGCTTCAAAACCTTTCATTTCTTTAGTCATATCGCTACCGGTTATTTTTTCTAAAAAATTCATTGTAGTCTCCTTTAAGATACTAAGCTGTTCAGCAAAGTTCTATTATTTAATCGCATCGTTGAGTTTTTGACGTTGCTTATCAATATCCACCCGTTTATTTTTTTCGAGCAGCATCGTGATGGTGTAAACTGTTCCCTCCACAATGTCGCTAAAGCCCAGTGCTCGCAGTTGCCGCGTGATTTCATAGCTGTAGGTTTCGCCACGGCTGATAATTCCAGCATGCAGCCCTCAAGTACCCCTTTCAGCATTTCCGTAATATTTTCCAACTATAACCCCCCATTTGTATTTTTCTAAATCTTATTTAGTACTATGTGGCACAGGTATTTAGCGTTACAGATATTTAGTGATACTCATTACTAGTATATAGTAATGCAGAATAGCTTTGTTTGTCAAGAATAAAAATACACGAAAAAAAAACCATTATTACGGGCTCTCGAAATTCACAAAAAAAGCATGATACTAATTTGTTACAAGGCGTTGAGTCAATTATTTTGATGGAATTGTTGTTTTAGGGATAGATTTTTCAATAAGTTTGTGAAGAAATGTACTTAAACTTTCCTGCCCCGTTTGTTCAATAAAAAAAAGTCGCAAATTCGACTTTTGATCTTGTACAACTAACGCATGCGTTAGTTGTATAAGAAAATTTTTTATTGAAGATGAGTTACTTATTTCTTTTTTTACTATAAACAAAAACTAATAATGATACACCGAATGTGAATACGCCCAAAAATCCAATCAAAAATCCCATAGGGATTAAGAAGAAAGGTTCTGAAAGTGTACCATCAGGTAAAACTTTTGAGCCTATTATATTAAAACTTACCAAGCAACCTATACCTGCTAAGATGAATAAACTTCCAAATATATTTAATATGCGAGTTAAGGCTTTATTATATGATTTCATTTTTTCATTCTCCCACTTGTCTGCTATTTTTTTTATAGTTTGTTTCTCGTCTTTTTCGTCTTTTGTAATAATTAATTCACTATCCATTAACTGAAGTTCTTTTTGACACTTTTCACAACTTGATAAATGATCTTCTACAAGTATGACACTTTCTTTGCTACATACTCGATCGTGGTAAAGTGGTAATAAATCATTAATTACTTCACAAGAAATTTTCATGTTATGCTCCCCTTTATTTTTGTTTTTGCTCGATAATACGTGACCCTTGCCCAGCTCTCTGTCTTTTCAAATAATTCCCCAATTTGTGAGAATGATAGTTCCCCAAATGTTCTTAAGCTAAAAACTTCTTTATAAGGCTCATTTAGCTCATGCACAAGTTTATGGATTTGAAATGCAGTCTCCTTATTACCTAATCTTTCTTCAAAACTTTTATCATCCGTTATTTTTTCAAGAGTCATATTTTGATCAAAACGAGATTCTTTTTTCAGATGTGTATATAAAGAGTTTTTAGCAATTTGGCACAGCCAAACACTTAACTTACATTCACCATTAAAAGTATCAATACTATTAAGTGCTTTGAAAAAAGTTTCTTGCGTAATGTCTTCTGAAAGAGTTGCATTTTTACATAAAGTAAATACGTATTTATAAACTGTACCAAAATATTGATTATAAACTTCATTAAATTCTGTCACCTTATCACCACACTTTCATATGTAAGACTCTTTAAACACAAAAACGTTACAAAAAATATTTTCTTAATTAATATATATTCCTTCATTTCTTGTTCAACTATCCTGCCCCTTTACTTCAATAAGCGAGGGAGCTACCATCACGACAAATCCTTCTATCGATCAAGCACCTGTTTGTTAAAAGCGTTAAGAAATATTAATATGCTTCAACCATTTTCATTTTCAAGGTAAATGTTGGACATATTATCCTTAGGAGGTGATATGGTGGCTGACAAAAAGAAAACTTCCAAACACAATGAAAGTTTCAGTAATTTAGATAGAGACAAAAACGATCGACATAATGATAATGCTAGGGCAGCTGCAGCTCTTGAACCAGAAACCCCAAGAATTAATACAGATAATCTTTAACAGAACTGGTTTGGTTCATTTATCAGCTATTCCTAATTTAATCATGTCAAAATTCCAATACTAGTAAAGAAAGAGGTGGATTTGATGGGAAAATGGAATGAGCAGGCGGCACCGAATAATAATTTGCCATCCAACACAATCCAATCATCTGAACTTCTGTTAGGTAAGAAAGCAGACCATGAATTTTCAGAGGAGCTTTCCGATGGTGGAGAAAGAGATAAAAACATTCAAATGCTCAAAAACAGTCCTAAAAAGAAAAACTGATTATGTAACCCTCATTTTATTTTCCATTCAGGATTATTCATTCTTTTTCACTTTTGGAAGGTAAAGTGAAAGATTGTGCAGATGGGGTTAACATTTTTTTAAACAATCACCTTCCCCTTCTGTGTATTTTGTTTTCAGGCTGACCTTTTAAAGGTGATCCTTTAACTTGCTTTAACAACAACGTGCGCTTTTCCTTGTTCTGGAAAAGCGCACGTTTGTTTAAGTATATTTCTTCACAAATTGAAGTTCATTTTCTGGTTCAATATTAAAATGGCATCCTTCTTAAAGGATTGTCCCTTTTAGTTTTTGGCTCTGTTAAACTTGCTGTTGATTTCCGTTCCAGACGCTTGCTTTCCGGGGGGCGTTCGCCGAGCCTCCTCGTCGCTAGCGCTCCTGCCTATTGTATGTATAGTTAATATGTAATACATCAAAACCTTTAGTGTAGAATAACCCTGTTGTAAAGTGTAACAATGGAGACTGTGTTGTGTAACCAGCCCCAGGTAAGACAATAACTAAATGATTTGTTTCTTCTTTTTGTTCTATCAATCTAAAAGGAATACTTTTAGAACCAACAATTTCATTATTAGTCACCGCTTTCTCACTCCCTTAGGTTTATAGTTGTTATTCTCTACTATTTAATAAAAAAAGCTACCAAAAAGGCAGCTGGCCTCAGACATAAAGACGACTACTTATGGCGCTACGCCTGCCACGGTAGTTTCGACCACATCCTTTAAGGTTTCCAAAATCCGACTACTTAACGCTACATCGATAGTTTGTAGTTCAATGAGGAAAACATTCATGGTTGCCCTAAATGCACGCAAGATTTCACTGGCGTTTAATTCTCTAACAAGAGCCTTTTCAAGTGGTGCGGTGACCTCCCTCGGCAGACTATCTATACCCCGTGCTTCAGGTAACGGAAGGTTGTATTTCATGCAAGCCAAATTCAGTATTGTATCACGGACACCTCTAATAAAATATTCTGCTCTCCACCATTGTTCTCGCCGGATACATGCTCTCACATGAAGTGCATAAATAAAACCTAACCCAATCAAATACTCCACCGTTTGCTTAGAGGTGGGATGAACTTCCTCGACTGGATCTCCAAATAGCAACTTAAAAGTAGATCCACGAGCACCAAATTCCGAAGAAGGAGAGAATGCAAGATCAACCTGCAGCGTGTTTCGGAGAAGGAATACTCTGTAAATCGTTGACCTCGAAATCACATCAATATGATGTACTACATCATGTTTACCATACATCATTTCCGTCCAATCAGCTAAAGTCTGTTGCAACATTGTTTCTTCAATTCCAAAGAAGAGATCAATATCCGACCAGCGATCCTCCTTACCCACTGATGCCGAACCTGTAACCGCTGCACCATTAATTCGGGGGTCATTTTGAGCTGTTTCTATTAGTTCAGAACGTAGGTTATCACGGTACTGCGAAGTAAATATCATGTGATCTTCATCCTTTCTTTGTTCAACAAATTATACTGCTCCATTAATAAAAATTAATTTCAAAATTCCATTATTTGATCAATCACTTTATTTCAGAATATGGCACTTTTGTTGAACAAAGACCAAACAGGACTCTTCCACTAAACTGCACCACCTATAGCTAAAAGAAGAAGCTGACTTAAAGACAGCTCTAAATGAACTAAAAAATAAAAATATCATCTATAAACAAAGACACCCATCATAGAGCCGAAAATACCACTAATTATTCCGGTTATAAGCAGAACAAGACCGTGTTTATCTAATTGGTTATCTCTCCGTAAAATTACTCTCAAACTAGCTGCAAAAAGATGAATTTATTCAATGAAAAAAACCGGACAAAGCCCGGTCATTCTCATGAATTATTCTCTAACGTGCTGTCTTCATTATTTATTCAAGGGAACACCAATAACAGAAACATCGCTCAATGTCATATTCGGATAATACGCTGTTAAGATTTGGTCATATCCCCACCCCATTTTTAAACCTAGGTGAGATGCCCCATATTGACTCATTCCGACACCGTGACCATTTCCACCACCGAAGAATGTAACACTATTATCTTCGCCTATTTCGAAATTAAAGAATGCAGAAGGAAGAATCGTATAGTTATTTGTCGGTGCATTATAGACTGTACTTCCGGCAGTCGCACGGTGCAATACTACAGTTCCACCACCTGTATAAGTAGATGTTGGTCTAATTGTAAATCGAATATTGAATTCCTTTACAATTTTATAGGTTCCTGTTGAGCCTTCCACAACGAGCTCCATAATATTGCCGCCATCACCACGTTTTTCAACGTACATGTTTTTAAATTCTCCAATACCTTCAGCAGGGATTGGAAGGCTTACAAATTCACCAGATTCATTTTTTGTCAGTACAAAATTAGGGTCTGCAACTTGTCTAGCACCAATATTCTTATTAATCGTATTTGATAGTTCTTCCTTAGATAATGTTACTTTCCATCTAAACCAAGGAGACGTTCCATCATATCCTGTGTGAGATAATGTTTTATAAAAGTCTAGTATTTCTTGTTCGTTTGATGTATCTATTTCTAGCATTTTACTTTGATCATTAGGATCAAACGTATGACTTTGTGCTAATAAATATGGAACTTCATGCCCTGGGAATGATCCATCTGCATCTGACCATACTTGGTGCTTGGATGCACCATAACCACCGGATGTCGAATAGTATCTAGCATCTACTAAACTTCCATCCTTACTAAGCATAATGGCTCCTTTAGTCTCTTGTACAGCTTGAGACGTAAGTGCATTTTCCGCTGAATTGTTATAAACCTGGCTCATTACACTGTCTAATACAAAAAAGCCTTCCTTAGCAAATCTATCAGCTAAATAATCTCCTAAAGCATACGTTCTAGCTGCAACTGACTGTGCTTTTAAAGCGTTTAGACCAAAGGTAGCCGGCATTTCACTTGGTACTACCTGTAATAAATAATCTTCTAAATTCACTTCATTTATTAAATGAAGTTTATCACCTGCTGCTGATGCTGTTATTTCAAAAAAGCCTCTATACGCTGGCCCTTCAGGCTTTGTAGTACTCGGTCTATAATACTACCGATTGCGATTTTACTAGATTCATCTGTAGAAATATAGAGTCTATTTTTTGAAGTATGTAATACCGTATTGTCATCCTTTGTTACTGTAATCTCATGGGAATTTGGTGTAAATGTAATCGACTCATTTGCACCAATTACAAGTGTTTCATTGGCGACTTTATCAACAATCGTAAGTCCTGTTGGAGAACTCATCTTAATCAAGTTATGGTCCGTTGACACAAAATTAGTTGTCATTATACCAACTCTCATGTTTTTGATTGGTGTAGGACCATCAATATAGATTTTTGTAACTTCCTTCTTATGATTTACTAATACAGCGATATTTTCAGCACCGACTCTTACATCATTAAGTGATTTGTGATAAAGTTTTCCATCTACTCTCTGAAAAACCTTATAATTTTTAGCAAGTTTTAGAACTCCCTGGATCTCTAATTCTAGGGCTAGGTTAGGTATATCTTTCGCCATGATTTTTTCTGAATATGAATCCCAAGATTTTGCTTCTACAACGGTAGATTTTCCAGAAAACACTTGTGGAAAAAGTGCAGAAATTAATAGAATGATTGTAAATACACTAATTAACTTACTTACCTTCTTTGATCGCATGATTTTCCCTCCTCATTTTTTAATAGCGCTTTCATTTTCCTTCAGAAAAACTAGAAAAATGAAAGATTTCGTTTCTCTAATCTCCTTTTTCCTATTTTAGTAATTTATTATAGAAAAGGCATAAATCAGCGTCAATAAAACGTTTAATTTTTCTGATATTTTCATACTTTAGTGGTAGATATAGGATTTTACACTAGGTAATATGTCAATCATGTTTTGCTTGTAGATTGGGCAACATAGGAAAAAGGAGGGATTTATGTGACTAAGAGAAAACGCCGACCACTTATACCAGAGGCTAGGGGAGAATTAGATAATTTAAAAGCAAAGGTGATGAAAGAGAAAGGGTATAAATCCAATCCAAACGAGCCCGATCAGATTAAGTTTGAGGTCGCAGATGAGCTTGGAGTTCCCCTTAACAAAGACTACAACGGCACACTAACTTCTAAGCAAGCTGGAAAAATTGGCGGGGTAATTGGTGGCAGTATGGTAAAAGAGATGATTAAAATGGCTAAAGAGAATTTAAAAAAATAAGCTGCCTTTGCAGACAGCTTGTTAAAAACGACCTTTTATGCAAAGGTCGTTTTCCTCATTATTAATAATTTCTATGATACTTAAATACTGAAAACACATTTCCATCAATGGTAACTTCATAATTGCTTCAGCTTGAAGTTTTTCGGTACCAGATAAATGGTGAGATATAAATTCGAAAACATACTTCCCTTTTGGGATATATTGAAAATCATCTGATAACCCTTCTAGATTACCGCAACCGTTAGTGGTATAAATGGTTCAAAAATACGTTATTCACGATAATTCTTTTATATACCAAGCGTCCATTGCATTATGTTCTGAACCATCTAGTGCTTTTTCAAGTTGATGGAAACCTAATTTGATGTAAAGAAGATTAGCTACTTGTAGTTTCTCCAATGTTTCTAAGTAACAGTATGTATAGTGTTCCCTGGCAAAGTCGAGTGCTACTTTCATCAGCTCCTTTGACAGACCCATACCATGAACTTCTGGAGTAATGTATAGCTTTTGCAGCTCGCAAATCCCCCTCTTCTGTCCAAATGGTGCAATACCCACACCGCCTACCACTTCATCTTGTTCATTCACTGCAACCCAATACTTTGCATTTGATTGTTGCTTGTAAAATTGTGTTAGATTGCTTAATTGGGGGTCAAAATAGGCTGTTCCTGGAATATTTAAGTCAAATGATTCTAATGAGCTTTTAATAATTTGCTCTATTGTTTTATTGTCTTTTTCTTCAATTTCACGGATTTGCATTCTTTCATCCCCCAGTTCCCAATAATTTAATGATTAGACCCTATCTATTGTAATAAAGTTATTCTAATTACTATTCTAATAATGAATTTGTACCTCTATTATATAATAATATTTCCCTGATATTCCCTTTTAATAGAACAGGCAATTCTTCTGTCTTAAGAATTGCCTAAAGTACTTTTTTGCGCGTTTGTTCATAAAGGATTTCAACAAAAAAGGCCGTTAATCCTCCTAGATCAACTACCCCTTTAGATCAAAAACTTTTGGATAAATAGCGTTTACCCTTTTGGATTAACTCTACCGAATTAATAACTTAGTAAATATAGGCTATAAGATAGGTACCATCTAACAGGTGATCCGTTCTCAATTCAAATTTAGCTGTCTGTGCAAAATTTAGATCCTTAGAGAGCCACGGAACCCTCTGGCAGCATAGTAAGAGTCCGCAC
This sequence comes from Peribacillus alkalitolerans, assembly GCF_010882125.1. GTDB lineage: Bacteria > Bacillota > Bacilli > Bacillales > DSM-1321 > Bacillus_BN > Bacillus_BN alkalitolerans. Next base: position 89,407 of record NZ_JAAGVZ010000014.1, read on the forward strand.
CATTGTGATACACGAAGACGTGTCCGAAGCGACGATCGCAAAAAAGGGCACCGCCGAGTTTCCTAATATCAGGGGGTGTTTGCACCCAGCTCGACGTTTTCATATCGAAATTTTCAATTTTCTGCAATGCTCGATATTGTTCTTCCGTTAATAGTTCAATGCCCATGGCAGCTGCCATATCCATAGCGTTATTTTCTGGTTTATGATTTTTCCTTGACTCCAGCGCTTCATGGTCGTAACAAACACTTCTGCGACCTTTAGGACTTTCCGCTGAACAATCATAAAAAATGTATTCGTCCTTCTTTTTATCATAACCAACAACATCCGGTTCACCGCCAGTTCCTTCCATTTCATTGAGCGACCACAGTTTTTCAGTATTAGCTTCCAGCTTTGCTTGGACTTTAGCCCATTCAATATCATTATGGCGGTTCATGTTTTTCTCAAAACGGGCTTTCAATACTTTGAGTAAGCCCTCCCGTTGTTCTAGTGACATCTCCTTATTATTGCTGACTTTATTTCCTTTTGTCATATTAGTTTCCTCCTTATTGTTTTTACACATAATGGTTTAAGAATTTGTTTTATAATAAATCAATCTTTATTTTAAATATTAAATGATTAATTGCTACAAATGCAAAGAATCCATTTTGAAAAAAGATCGATCAAAATGGATTCTACAGTTTAGAATACAGATGGAATTTTTATAAAAAATTCGGATCATTTTTGGGTAAGTTTCTTGAACATTAGCACCCGTTCGTCATATAAGGTTAGCCAGCTAATTAAAATGTATCTGTCCTTTTCTGTTACCTTCTATGACCCGGCTATTTTTTCTCCCCTTGGCTGGCTGCTGTTGGCGTCCGGTTCGACGGTGATGCCGATTTGATCAAAAGTCTGCCCTTCTGCGAGCTGGTAGGTCAATATTCCGGATCCGTTTTCGTCCGGCTTGAATATGCCACCATTTTCCCTCTTGCCGTTTTTCAGCAGCCAAACCTGGTAAACCTGTGAACCTTCGACTCCGGGCAATTCGTGAACCTGTACCACCAAATTTTTCTCTGATTCCCGCTGGACAATATAGGCAATGCCGTTTGTTCCCGGGTGGCTTTGATTGGCTGCTTTTAAGGGAATGGCCGCTAAAATTTCAATGGGTATATTTTCGACATGGCGATTTTTTTCCTGTACATTCGCTAATCCAAGGCCAATAATCGCAAGTAACATTACGGCCACGATACTGGTTGAAACTGGAGTAAACTGGCTTTTGAGCATCATAGCAAGCCTGCTTATCTTAGCCATGATTGTTTCCTTACCGCTTTTCTCTTTGTGATCAAAAACAAACCCCAGCACCTCGATTTTTAGCGTTTCAGGCACCTCGATTTCGGTATAATCAAACGGCAAAGCTTGCCAGGCCTGGGACAATTCTTGATATTCTTTCTTACACTCCGTACAATTCTTTAAATGTTCAACAAAGGCCATATGTTCGCTCTCCTTGAGCTCATTTGCTATGTATGGAATTAAATGATCACAATCCCTTCTCATTTTATATCCTCCAGTTCTAGATGCTTCTTCAATCCTTTAAGAGCCTGGTGAAGCCTGCTTTTAATCGTGCCGAGCGGTTCTTGTTCCAGTTTGGCAATCTCTGAAAGAGAATACCCTTTCCAATAAAGCAAATCGATTAATTTTCTTTGCGCCGTCGGCAATTTGTTTTTCGCTTTCGCAATATCATTCGTATTTACACGTTGCTCGATTGCATTGGCAGGGTCGGCGATCTCTTCATGTTCCTCTTGATGGTGTTGCGTCTGCCTCTTCTCTTTCCGGAGGTAGTCAATGCAAATATTGCGGGTAATCGTGAGGAGCCAATTTACAAAGCTGCCTTGAGAGGGATCGTAATGGCTGTTTGTTGTCCAAAGCCTCAAAAAGACTAACTGAATAATCTCTTTCGTCTCATCCTCATTCCCATTGCAAAACTTCATAACGAAGCCGTACACAAGCTTTATATATCGATCATACAGCTCCTCTAATGCGTGACCGTTTTTTTCGTTTACCAATCTCATTAATTCCGCAGCGTGTTTTTCTTTCATGTGGCACTCCCTGCTATTGGATAAGAATATATTTGCCATTTTACTATATTAAAAGTAAGGATGGGAACGACCGCAACTGATCGTTCCCTGGGCAGGCTTATTCAAAATCTGTTTCGCTGTTTACGACAAACCATACATCTTTTACTCCTTGTCCGTTTACATCGCCTACTTGTTGGTCTTTTGCAAAATAATAGAGAGGAAAGCCTTTGTACGTGACCTGCTTCTCCCCATTGTCTTCTCTTGTGATTGTATCGAAATCCTTTTTATCAAAACCTTCCTGGACGGCGAAATCCTCCTGGGTAAATGCCGGCCAGTTTGCTAGGCAGTCACCGCTACAATTGCTTTTTCCTACTTCGTCCTTTTTAAAGTAATACAGAGCCCTTCCCTGTGGATCCGCCAGGTACTCTTTGGCTTTCTCATTCTCCAAAAGCTGGAGGCTGTCAGCCGGGGCTTGTTCCGTTTGGGCTTGTTCCGTTTGATCCGTCTCTGTTTTTTCCACTGTGCTTTTTCCGCAGGCAGCCAAAGCAAAAATAATCGAAAGTATCACGAGGGTAAAAATTCCTTTTTTCATGTTTGTTCCTCCCAGTTTTTTAGATTTAAGGCTCGTTCTTACTTCCAGCCCCATTTTTGAAAGATTTGGTGAGATTCTTCCGTTCTTAAATAATCAATAAATTGCTGTGCCTCTTTTTTCTGATCGGTGATTTTCGTCAGGGCGATCGGCGTTCCACGATAGAGCTTTTCTTCTTCGGGCAGTTCGACCAGGTCGGTCACATCCTGGAGCCGGTAATGCCACGATTCATAGGTAATCCAGGCGTCCAAGCTATCATTCGATTTCCATCGTTCAATGGCTTCGGCACTCGACTTGACAGAAAGATTAATATTTTGGGAAATGCCTTCGATCAGCCCTTTTCTGCCTGCCATATCTTCCCACAGGCCAAGCTGGCCAGCCCCATTCACATCGATTATTTTTACTCCATTTTTCGTTAAATCCTCCAGGCTTTCAATCTTCTTAGGATTTCCTTTTCTCACCAATATTCCTGCTGCACGCGGGTAAAGCTCCGTACGTGATTTAGTGTCGATCATTTCAGGGTGGTTAAAGATGAAGTCCTGCAGCATATACTCGGAGCCACCGAAAATAATATCTGAATCTTGTTTTGCCTGGTCAATCCATTTGCCCTCTGGTCCAGCTGTTACTTCTACCTTGATTCCCGTTTCAGCTGAAAAATGTTCAGCAGCCTCCTTGATCGGTCCAAGTGGTCCGCCCGGTCCGTACACTCGGATGACAGGATCACTTTGGCTGGAAATTGACGTCACCTGAGTCACCGTCTTACGGTCCATTTTTGCATAGGCTGACAATCCGGCAGCCGTAATTACAAAGAGCAGTAGAGCTGATAGGAACACAGTCTTCTTCATGATTCTTCCTCCATTTCAAACATGATTTTTACAGTACTATTAAAGGAAACGAAGGCAGGCTGTAAACGGTTTGATTATAATTACAAAATAGTTAGAAAGTTTCATAAATCAATTGAAAATTAGTCTGGTAAAGAATAAATATGTTGGTTTTGAATAAAGTTCGATTCAAAACATGCATTTGTGGAAGAAAATCTAGTTATTGAGAGATTAAGTAGAATACTAAATCAAGAAGATAATGTTGTTTATGTTGCAGAACTTTCAGATAAACTTATTGGGTGGATTCATGCTCACGGTCGTTATTTGATTGAATCACCACCTTATATAGAGATTGGGGGATTGATTGTTGACAATAATTTCAGAGGGTTAAAAATTGGCAAAACTCTAGTGGAAAAATGTGAAGAATGGACTGAATTATCAGGGTTCCATGAAATAAGAGTACGGACCAATAAATCAAGGTTAGATGCACTTGAGTTTTATACCCAATTAGGTTTCAAAAACACAAAGTCACAACAAGTATTTAAGAAAGAGTTGATTGAAAAACTACTAATGGAATAGGAGCCGAGGTCACAAAGCTCCTCTGTTGTTATTTAACTAATCTCCCTTTAGTCCAATAAAAGCATTTATATGATAAAATTGGTAATAACAATATGCTAATAGAAATAGGGGGATTATTGTGCCATTATCAAATTTACATTTATACACTGGGAAGTCATTTTCAACATCACCACCTCCGTTTACTCCAGCTGTTGAATCAGCACAAAATAAGCTTATATTAAAAACAGATTAAGAATCTGCGAAATATAAGCTGTTTCGCAGATTCGAAGGAGTAGACGATGAAATCTAAAATTCAATTCCTACTATCAATGATAATCTTTGGTACGATTGGTGTATTTGTAAGATACATTGATTTAGCTTCGAGTGAAATAGCTTTATTACGTGGTATAATTGGTAGTTTATTTTTAATTACAGTCATTTTCATGATGAAGAAAAAAATTTCATGGGGATTGGTTAAAGTAAATGCCTTAGTGTTATTACTTTCGAGTGTTGCATTGGGTGGAAATTGGATTTTCCTTTTCCAAGCATACAAGCATACGACTATTTCTAACGCAGCACTAAGTTATTATTTTGCACCTGTGTTTGTCCTGATTCTTTCTCCACATGTACTTAAGGAAAAATTATCAACAAAGAAAATAATCTGCATTGGTGTAGCCATGGTAGGTATGTTATTAATTGTTGGTAATGGTGGTTTAAGTACATCAGGATTAGATGATTTAATTGGGATAGGCTATGGATTAATGGCAGCCGTATTCTACGCTTCATTAATGCTATTCAACAAGTTCATCAAAAACATGGATGGGTTAGAAACTACATTAATTCAGCTTGGAACAGCGACATTACTTCTCGTGCCATATGTATTCTTTACTGAAGGATTCGGTTTTTTAGATGTATCAAGTTCTTCAATTCCATTTATTTTAATCTTAGGGATGGTACACACAGGTATTGGATTCTTGTTTTTCTTCTCTGGTATGCAGAAATTAAAAGGACAGAGTATCGCTGCATTAAGTTATATAGACCCAATCACATCTTTATTGATTTCTGCTGTTATCTTGCAAGAACATATGACATTTGTTCAATTGTGTGGTGGGGCATTGCTTTTAGGTTCCACATTTGTTAGCGAAAATCAATCAATGAAATTTTCAAAACTATTATTGAAAAAACCAGCTAAATAACGTAATAAACAGTGGGAAGCTTCGTTTCCCACTGTTTTGTATTTTAGAGTGTTTTTAGATGCAACACACTGTCTTGTATGGATCTTGGAACATCTGCTTTTCTTGGTAAACTAATTCTCCTTTTAGTTTAAGTATATTCCTACACAACCTTCACTTTATTTCAACATAATTATTCTAAATTAATTGATAAAGAGTTACTAAACACTGTCTCTTTTTTTGGATAACTACTTTAAAAAAATTCATAAAAAGGGATAGAGTTATCTAAACTCTATCCCTTTGATAAAATAACGAAATAAGTTAATTACCAACTTTATTTGTTACTTACCATCATTATTTGTACTTTTAAATTTATTACATTTATAGGATTATTCCACAGTCACGCTTTTCGCTAAGTTACGTGGCTTATCTACGTCGCAATCGCGGTGTAGGGCAGCATAGTAAGCGATAAGCTGCAATGGAATTACAGAGACAAGAGGTGTTAATAGTTCATGCACAGCTGGTACGACGAATGTGTCATCTTCTTCTTGAAGACCATTCATAGAGATGATACATGGGTTTGCACCACGGGCAACAACTTCTTTTACATTCCCACGGATACCTAAGTTAACCGCTTCTTGAGTAGCAAGTGCGATAACTGGAGTACCGTCTTCGATCAAAGCAATTGTACCGTGCTTTAATTCTCCACCAGCAAAGCCTTCAGCTTGAATATAGGAAATTTCTTTTAGCTTCAATGCACCTTCTAAACCAACGAAGAAGTCTAGAGAACGACCTATGAAGAAGCAGTTACGTGTAGTTGAAAGGAAGTTACGAGCAATGTTTTCGAACTCATCCTTCGTATCACAAAGAACTTCCATCGCATTTGCTACAATTCCAAGCTCTTTCACTAGGTCAAAGCCCAACTTGATTCCACGGTGCTCAGCAGTTACATTTGCTAAAATCGCAAGAACACCAATTTGCGCTGTATAAGCTTTAGTAGATGCAACCGCAATTTCAGGTCCTGCATGTAGCAACAATGTGTAGTCCGCTTCACGAGAAAGAGTTGATCCCGGAACGTTTGTAATGGTTAAAGCCTTGTGTCCAAGCTCTTTAACAGATACAAGTACTGCACGGCTATCAGCTGTTTCCCCACTTTGAGAAATGAAGATGAATAATGGTTTTTCTGAAAGCAATGGCATATTATAGTTGAATTCAGAAGCAACATGAACCTCAACTGGGATTTTAGCCATATTCTCAATGAACTGCTTTCCAACCAATCCTGCGTGATAGCTCGTTCCACAAGCTACGATGTAGATGCGATCCGCACTGTTCATCGCATCTAAAATCTTCGCATCAATTGTTAAATCACCAGCTTCATTTTGATAGGCTTGAATGATTTTACGCATTACAAGAGGCTGCTCATCGATTTCCTTTAGCATGTAGTGAGGGTACGTTCCCTTTTCAATATCACTAGCATCAAGCTCAGCAGTATAAGGGTCACGAACAACATGTTGACCATCTAATTTAGTAATGGTTACTTTATTCTTTGTAACAACGACCATTTCCTTATCCATTAATTCCACGAATTGATCTGTCACTTGAATCATAGCCATTGCGTCAGAAGCTACAACATTAAAGCCTTCTCCTACACCTACAAGTAAAGGGCTTTTGTTTTTAGCAACAAAAATCGTTTGATCATTTTCGGAATCCAATAATGCAATAGCGTAAGAACCCTTCAATAACTTTAAAGTTTTACGGAATGCATCTTCAGTAGATAAATCTTCGTTTTCCACAAACTTTTCAATCATCTGAACAATTACTTCTGTGTCCGTTTCACTAATAAGTTCCACACCTTCTAAATATTCACGCTTTAAAGAAGAGTAGTTTTCAATCACTCCATTATGCACTAATGTGAAACGACCTGAAGTACTTTGATGGGGATGCGCATTCACTCTGCTTGGTACTCCGTGAGTTGCCCAGCGAGTATGACCGATTCCTGTTTGTGCAATGAGATTCTCTTCTACGACTTCACGAAGATCAGCGATGCGACCTTTTTCCTTGAAAACCGTTACGCCTACTTCGTTCATCACTGCGATTCCAGCTGAATCGTATCCTCTATATTCAAGCTTTTCTAAGCCTTTTAATAAAATTTCTTTCGAATCTTTATTTCCAATATATCCAACAATTCCACACATAATTAGTATCCTCCCAAAATTGAAGGGGGACAAGAATGTACGGGGACACCCTTGTCCCCTTATCTCTGAATGTGTGCATTTTTTTCTCTTTGTCCATAAGGTTGCCCCAATGTTTTAAAGAAAAAATTTCTGCGGCTGTGCACTTACAGCCGGGAGGTATCCGCCGAAACTTCGATACTCCTCCTCCTCGTCAACTAAGCTTTTTTCACGTCCGTAGCCTAGTTCAGGCGCTTTAATTATATAAAGTTAGTATGAAACGATCCACCTTTCATTATGAATTTGGACGACTGACAGTTTTTACAAATGGATTTTGCAAAAACAGGATAATCATACATGATGGATGCAAATCCGTCAACTGAAAATATAAGGCAGTAGAATTCTCAAGAGAAAAGGGATATCACTCCAACGCTTCTTTTCCCTGCATGCTCATGAAATAAACAACAACCCCTATAATAAAAATATGCATAAGAGGACAATTAGTGCCACTTATGCATATTTTTACGAACCTATTCTTTTAGTCCCATTTCCGCGTCCACAACAGATACGATACGCCCGACATACTCGTCACACTTTTCTTGTGTTGGAGCCTCTGCCATTACACGAACCAGTGGTTCCGTTCCAGAAGGACGAACAAGAATGCGACCATTTCCGCCCATTTCTTCCTCTACTTGTGTAATAATTTCATGTACCCTTTCATTTTCCGTCACGCCATGTTTATCATTTACACGGACGTTAACCAGCTTTTGTGGGTATTTCTTCATTTCGTTTGCTAATTCAGAAAGGGGCTTTTTAGTAACCTTCATAATATTCACTAGTTGCAGACCTGTCAGCAATCCATCTCCTGTTGTGTTGTAATCCAAGAAGATGATGTGCCCAGATTGTTCGCCACCTAGATTAAAGCCACCTTTTTTCATTTCTTCTACAACATAACGATCTCCAACCGCTGTTTGAGTACTTCTTACATCATGTTCTTCCAATGTCTTGTAGAAGCCAAGATTGCTCATTACAGTCGAAACAACAGTCGAATGCTTCAGACGACCTTGCTCTTTCATGAATTTCCCGCAAATGTACATAATCTGATCGCCATCGACAATATTTCCTAGTTCATCTATTGCAATTAAACGATCTCCATCACCATCAAATGCTAGTCCAACGTGAGCGCCTTTTTCTTTTAAGAATGCCGCAAGTGCTTCAGGATGGGTAGACCCGACTCCTTCATTGATATTCAAACCATTTGGAGATGCTCCCATCGTCGAGATATCCGCATCTAAATCTGCGAATAAATGCGTAGCAAGGGAAGATGTTGCCCCATGTGCACAGTCAAGCGCTACATGAATTCCAGTGAACTCTTCATCCACTGTTTGTTTTAAATATTGAAGGTACTTTTGTCCACCTTCAAAATAATCATTCACATGTCCTAATTCTGCCCCAACTGGTCTTGGAAGTGTATCTTGCTCAAGATCCATCAAATGTTCTATTTCTAATTCTTGCTCATCTGACAACTTGAACCCATCCGGACCAAAGAATTTAATACCATTATCCGCTACTGGATTATGAGAAGCTGAAATCATAACGCCGGCTTCCGCATTTAATGCCTTTGTTAAATAAGCCACACCCGGTGTTGAAATCACACCCAATCGCATGACTTCCGCCCCTATCGAAAGCAAACCTGCAACTAATGCACCTTCTAACATATGACCAGAAATACGCGTATCTCGTCCTATTAGAACTTTGGGACGTTGCGTATCTTTTGTTAACACATATCCCCCAAAACGACCAAGTTTAAAGGCTAATTCTGGTGTTAATTCGCTATTTGCGACGCCTCTGACTCCGTCAGTTCCAAAATATTTACCCATTATCTATTCGCTCCTTATGCTTGCTATGTTTTCTATTAGTCCACTGTTTAAGTTCCTTCTGTAGTTCTCGTTATGGAAACCAATGCTTTATCTATGTCAGCATTTCCTCTTACCGCATTTGGTACCTTAAGAAGCAAAGGAAGTTCATGCTCCCCTTCTTGTAATCCCTCTACATTTAGCGATAATTGAATATCTGATGCTTTTATATCGTTTACATCAATTGTATTACCAGAAATCGTGACATTTGAAGTACCCAATTGGGGGGAAAGGAAAGCTATTTCAAAATCCTTTCCTAACCCCACATATCGGATTCTAACATTCTGGAACGTTCTAGAAATATCCTCACCATTCTCTTCATTACCTTCTTCACCAGGTAAAGTAGTGCCAGCTTCATCTACTTTTTCAATATCAAGGATTACTTTCACTTCTGGAGTGGATGCAGTCTTAACCCCTTCTGGTAAGCTAACTGGTATGTTTAATTCTGTATCCTGATCCAATCCATTTACATCGAATGGGACCTCCACATTATCAATAGAATCTAACACAGATTTTTTTCCGAAGAGGGATATTGTATTTGGACTGATGGAAATAGATTTAATAACATATCCTTCTTTTGGATTCCCCTTCTGAATAGGAGTAATCGCTACAGATTTACTTGGACTCTTGATTGGGACTTTAACATCCACTATTTCTGGCTCAATGGAGACATCCAATTTATTTAAATCTCGGTCTAAAGCTCGTACTCTAGCCTGTCGGTAGACTGTATCATTCACAGTGCCATTTAACTCAACAGTAGCCTTCACATAAGATATCTGATCAATAATATCTTTAGCTCCTGTAATTTTGACCTTTGCTGGACTTACAGTAGGCTCTTCAGCCAAATACCCTTCTTCAAGCAATGAACGATTAAATTCGGGTTCAACGGTGAATTCCTTTGTTACTTTTTCTTGAATCGTAATATTTGCATATGCCGGTTCAATAGTAGCTTTCAATTTATCACTGATATCCCTAATTTTTATAGGCACTTGCTTTCGACCTAATGTAATTTCAGGGTCGGATAAATCAATATATACCTTGAATTCCCGATTGTTCTTGGCTGAAATCAGCAAACTCTTAACACCCTGTAATTTTACGTCGACTGTTTCGGGGGCTCCCGTCACGACTAAATTCTCACGATCATAATAAAGCTCTACCGGTACATCCTCTACTACTTCTTCGTCAGACTTGGAAGGAGTAGAAAAGCCTAGACCACCTGGAGTAGTCTCGGGGTCATAACTAACCGATATGTACAATAAAACAGCTAACAATAAAGCGACTACCCTAATAAACCATGAGGTGTTCATCAACTTATCCATGTTTCTTCACCCTCCAGTTCCAACGGGCAGTAGCCTGTGTTTTATTGGCGAGCAGTAGTTCATTAGTTAATAATTCCTTGAATGCATCCTGACTTAGGTCGCGGTGCAATTCTCCGTTTTTAGTCAAAGAAATGGCCCCTGTTTCCTCAGAAACGACTATGGTCACACAGTCTGTCACTTCACTGACACCTAGGGCAGCACGATGGCGTGTTCCAAGTTCCTTTGAGATAAATGGACTTTCGGAAAGTGGAAGATAACAGGCAGCTGCCGCCACACTATTATTTTGTATAATGACCGCACCATCATGAAGAGGTGTATTAGGTATAAACAGGTTGATTAGCAATTCAGATGAAACTTTAGATTGAAGACCAATCCCTGTTTCAATATAATCACTCAAACCAGTTTCCCTCTCAACTGAGATTAGAGCACCAATTCGTCGCTTTGCCATATAGGCAGTCGCTTTAACGATGGCATCAACCAATTTCTCTTGTTCCTCTTCCTCTTGCATGGTGGACCTGGCAAAAATCTTTCCTCTTCCCAATTGCTCAAGTGCCCTTCTTAGCTCTGGCTGGAAAATGATGATGATAGCTAGGAATCCCCATGTCATCGCTTGTTCCATCAACCATCCTAGAGTGGTAAGCCCAAAGAAACTACTTAAGCTGCGAACTATAACAATCACAAAAATCCCTTTTAGTAGCTGAACAGCTTTCGTTCCACGTATTACCATCAGTAGTTTGTAAATGACATACCACACTACCAAAACATCAATAATATTTATGAATACATCAAGGAAAGTAAGATTTGATAATGACACGTTACTTCCTCCAGTCGGTGAATAAGAAACTATATAATGTTTCCTCCGATTTTTTCCGATAACTTTACTATTATACCACAAACTATAATTTCTCTCCCAATATGCACCGTTCTTTTAAGAAACTCATCGATTGACGAACTTTTCAAAAAAATAAATAAGGGTAAAGGGTACTCTTATTCCAGAATTGGGAATATTAATGCCCTTACTACTGTCCTAATATACAAAAAGAAAAGCCATCCTATTTGGATGACACGCCCTTCTCTTCTCCCTTTACAAATTGAAGAGACTTCTTGGCTGTATCTTTGATTTTATACCAAAGCCATTCGAATACTTGATTCACTTCTTCTATATCACCAGTCACGTTCCCAGCGGAAGCCAAATACTTATCTCCATTGATGACCGTGACATTCCCATTCACTTTTCCTTCAATTTTGATATTCCCGTTTCTAACAGTAACATCCCCATTGATCGTTTTCCCAGCCGGTACGATCACAGTGTCTTTTTCAACGACTAATTCTGGTTGTTTCGAGAAAGAAAACTGATGATCCTCGTTCCAAGAAGTAAACATGGTTCCACCCATTAATACAACAAATACTGCGGCGGCTGTTAAAATAGGATGGTGCTTTAACCAACGCTGTACCCCTACCTTCTTCTTTTCTTTTGGAAGGCTTGCCATTACTTTTTGAGTAAAGTCTGATGGTGCTTCAATATGAGAAGTGCTTTGGACTAACGCAATGGCCCTTTTTAATTCATGAAAATGAATTTGACAATCCTTGCACCCCTGCAAGTGGTGTCGAAGTATCCTTTCATGCTCGGCGCTAATTTCATGGTCTAGAAACTCATGCATATATTCTTCTATTTCGATTGGACATTTCATCTTCATCACCTGCTTTTTTATAAATGGCTCAGCTGTTTACGTAATGCTTCTCTTCCACGATGAATCCTAGTTTTTATCGTTCCTACTGGCATATCCAGTATTTCACTAATTTCTTTTAATGATAACTCTTCAATATATTTCAAGATAATCACCGATCGATATTTTTCAGGTAATTTCATAATTTCTGCTTGGATTGTATCCTGCAATTCTAAACTTTCCACTTCAGTTTCAGGTCCAGGAGAATTTGATGCTACCTGTGAGTACATATCCAGACCATCTGTGCCAGCGATCTCTGCATCTAAATAATAGTCTGGCTTTTTCTTTCGTATACGGTCTATACAAAGGTTTGTAGCAATTCTATATAGCCAAGTAGAAAATTTTAAATTGATATTGAAGCTGTGTATATTAACATATGCCCTGACAAAGGCTTCTTGTGCCATATCCTCTGCTTCATGACGATGCCCCAGCATACGATAACATATTTGATAAACCTTATCCTTATATATTTCAACAATCTCACTATAGGCATTTTGATCGCCTTTTAGCACTTCTTTAATTCTCTGTTTGACGAGTAGTTCCATCTTCTATTTACCCTCCGCCCTATGCGGCTATACGATATGTACGAATCGTAAGCGTAAAGGTTTCATAATTCCTACAAAAATAGTGTAACAAAAAAAATAAAAATAGTGTTTAATTATCCAAAATAAGGGAAAAAAGATGTAATACTATTTATAGGGAGAAAGAGGGGAATCTATATGCCCGTTGAAATGCAGCAATTATTACAGAATATCGAAGAAGTAAGGGAAAGAATGATAACTTTAGCTCAAAAAACTTCATTAGAAAACTCTAAAGTAATTCAAGCCAGTATTGAATTAGATTCCTTAATAAATCAGTATCTTCTCATGAGAGGAAAACTATAACAAGGAGCCAGGGAGCAAGAAACCTCCCTGACTTTACTATTGTTAAAAATTAAAGTAGCTTTTCTCCAAATAATGAACCCATTAGTGCCACAGCCACTGTAGCAGTCTTATTTTTCTCGTCCAGGATAGGATTAACCTCAACAAACTCTGCTGAAGTGATCAACTGCGCTTCTGCAAGCATTTCCATAGCCAAGTGGCTTTCACGATAACTAATCCCACCAAGTACTGGTGTTCCAACTCCCGGTGCATCTGCTGGATCTAAACCATCCAAATCCAATGATAAATGGACGCCATCTGTCTTACCCTTTAAGTAAGAAATTGCTTCTTCCATTACCTTTGCCATCCCCATACGATCGATTTCATGCATGGTATAGACCTTAATGCCAATTTCCTTTATCAGTTCTCTTTCCCCTTCATCAAGTGAACGAGCACCAATAATAACAACGTTTTCAGGCTTAATTTTAGGAGCATACCCAAGGATATTAGTCAATGTCGGATCACCTAATCCAAGACTAACAGCAAGGGGCATCCCATGGATATTTCCAGAAGGAGATGTTTCTGAAGTATTAAGATCTCCATGTGCATCATACCAAATGACCCCTAGATTCTGATAATGTTTCGCCACACCAGCAATGGTTCCTATAGCAATACTATGATCCCCACCCAAGACAAGCGGGAATGAGCCATTGGATATGACTTGATCTACTTGTTCAGCCAATTTTGTATTTCCTTCTGCAACCGATTTCAAATTACGTAATTTAAGTTCTGTTGAAGCGCGTTCAGCCTGTCCAATGCTGATGTCACCTAAATCCTCGATATCATAGTGCAGTGCTTCTAATCTCTCTACAATTCCAGCATATCGGATGGCACTAGGTCCCATATCTACTCCACGTCGTGTTTGCCCTAAATCCATTGGCACTCCAATGATTGAAATATTCTTCATATAATCTCCTCCTAATCATTATCTACTTACATTGTATCCTGAAAAAAATGAATGACTCAACTCGACAAAAAAATGTATGATTATTCGCTCTTTAAAAAAGCAAAACAATGCCTATTCTCGTTGAGACAGGAGAAAACTATAATCCTTTTTATAAAAAAAGTCTTAAATCATAATTGATTTAAGACAAGAATTGGTGTTATGTAGTTTGATGGTGGAGCCTAGCGGGATCGAACCGCTGACCTCCTGCGTGCAAGGCAGGCGCTCTCCCAGCTGAGCTAAGGCCCCATGATATATAGTAATTCAAGTGGAGCGGAAGACGGGATTCGAACCCGCGACCCCAACCTTGGCAAGGTTGTATTCTACCACTGAACTACTTCCGCATTAAAGATGAGCCATGGAGGACTCGAACCTCCGACCCTCTGATTAAAAGTCAGATGCTCTACCGACTGAGCTAATGGCTCTAATGGCTGGGGTAGCTGGATTCGAACCAACGCATGTAGCAGTCAAAGTGCTATGCCTTACCGCTTGGCTATACCCCAATATGTAAAAACAGGCAAAAAAATAGGTGGTAATTATATAATCCCCTGATCTTGGATTAATATAACTGATCCACATGGTTTTTTAAATGGTGGAGGGGGACGGATTCGAACCGCCGAACCCGGAGGGAGCGGATTTACAGTCCGCCGCGTTTAGCCACTTCGCTACCCCTCCACATATTAATAAACTGGTGCCGGCGATAGGAGTCGAACCCACGACCTACTGATTACAAGTCAGTTGCTCTACCAACTGAGCTACACCGGCATAAATAAATGGTGGAGGATGACGGGATCGAACCGCCGACCCCCTGCTTGTAAGGCAGGTGCTCTCCCAGCTGAGCTAATCCTCCATTATTAAGTGGTGACCCGTACGGGATTCGAACCCGTGTTACCGCCGTGAAAGGGCGGTGTCTTAACCGCTTGACCAACGGGCCATACTTGAATTAAATAAGCTTCCAACCGGACTCGAACCGGTGACCTCTTCCTTACCATGGAAGTGCTCTACCTGCTGAGCTATGGAAGCATATTTGGCTCCGCAGGTAGGATTCGAACCTACGACCGCTCGGTTAACAGCCGAGTGCTCTACCACTGAGCTACTGCGGAATAATATCAGCCTGGCAACGTCCTACTCTCACAGGGGGAAACCCCCAACTACCATCGGCGCTGAAGAGCTTAACTTCCGTGTTCGGAATGGGAACGGGTGTGACCTCT
>NZ_JAAGVZ010000015.1 GCF_010882125.1 Peribacillus alkalitolerans
CCCCGGTTTCCCGGAGTTATCCCAGTCTTACAGGCAGGTTGCCCACGTGTTACTCACCCGTCCGCCGCTAACATCTATAAAAGCAAGCTTTTAAGATGTCCGCTCGACTTGCATGTATTAGGCACGCCGCCAGCGTTCGTCCTGAGCCAGGATCAAACTCTCCAAAAAGTGTTTGACTTGCTCATAAAATGTCTTATTAAAAAGACTTAAAATTAAACGTTGACGTATTGTTTTGTTTAGTTTTCAAAGAGCAATTTCTTTTCGAATCACTCGTAAGCGACTTTAATATAATAACATTTTCTACTTCTTAATGTCAACAACTTTTTTCACAACATTTTTTCTTATATGTTGTTTGTTGTCGACTTTTATTATTATAAAGACATTATCATTAGAAATCAATATCCTAGTATAAATTTAGAAAATTTAATTTTAAAAGACCCTCCGACCATTATGAAAGGATCGGAGAGTCTTTTTAGTAGACTTCTTCAATGAATAAATCTCTTCTTTTTTCCAAATGTATAATTTCATTATTATCTTTGATATTAATGAGGGGCCGTGTTGGGTAGTTCGAGTCTATAAATAATATTTCTCCAATATATCCATTTGACAATTTGACTCGGTTCCCTATAGAGAAGTTTAAGATTCCTGACATTAAGGCATTAATGACTTGCAAATCAAATTTCCCAAAATCATCCTGCATGATCATTTCAAGAACTTTGAATGGGGAATGTTTTTTACGATAGACTCTTTCCGATGTCATTGCATGGTAAACGTCTGCAACCGCGACGATTTTAGAAAAGAGATGAAGACTTTGCCCCTTATTTCCTCTAGGATACCCTGTCCCGTTAATCCTTTCATGATGTTGAAGAATCGCTATTTTAACAGTATCTTTCACCATTGTATTACCTGTTTTTTGTATCATACTAAATCCATATTCAGGATGCCTTCTGATTTCTTCAAACTCCGTGAAGGTCAGACCCGTCTTTTTGTCTAGAATATTCGGCGATATTTTTGCCATGCCTATGTCACTTAGACAACCGGCTAATGCTACTTGGACTATATCACCTTTATCCAGGTTCATTTTTTTTCCAATAAATCCGCTTAAGATTGCTACAGATACCGCATGATGATATAGGTATTCTGCTTTGGTTGAATAATGGTGTATTTGAAAGATTTCGGACGAATTTTCCAGCGCCTTGTCTAAAAGTGGTAATAAAAATCCCCTGACTTTTGTAATATCTAATGGACTTCCGGCCTGTACATTCTTGAAAAGCCTTTTGTAGGTTTGAACTGCAGTTAAATAATGTGAGGAAAAACTAGTAGTTGCCATGCTAACTTCTTGTTCTTCATCAATTACTTCTTTTGGGACAAAAGGTTTTCCGTCTATTAAATTTTTTTCTACACTTACTTCGGGAACTAAAAAGGCTCGTAATACTTCTAATAAGTCTCTAGTAATAACAGTTTTTTTCAACATAATAGGATTGTTCGTCATACAGATTATATCTTGAGCAAGGATACAGCCCTCTTCTAAAAACTTGGTTCGAACTCTCAAACTGCTTCCCCCTACCACAGTTAAATGCTAAGTATATATTACTATTATTTTACTTTATTTTATCGGTCGTTTCTACCAATATTATGAAACATACTTAAGCACCCCTCTTTTCTAACAATCAAAAAAAGGCTATCCTCTATATGAATAGAGGATAGCCTATCTGTTTTACTCTTCATCAATTGTTTCTTTATCTTCGGTTCTTTCTGTATCTTCGGTTCCTTCTGGATCAGTTTCCAAAGGAATGACTGTCTCTTCTTCCTCACGGTCAACTACTGCGACTGTCGATACATATTCATTTTCATTAGATTCTAATCGAATGAGCTTAACACCTTGCGTATTTCGACCAGTTTGCGAAATATCGCTTACATGCATCCTAATTAGAATTCCGGAAGCGGTGATTAGCATTAAGTCTTCTTCACCAATGACTGTTTTCAGGGCGATTAGAGGTCCGTTTTTGTCAGTAACATTAACTGTTTTAATCCCTTTACCACCACGGCTTTGGATTCGATACTCTTTTTCATGAGTTCTTTTTCCATATCCATTACGTGTAACAATCAATATCTGGGAATCTTCCTCTACTAATTCCATCCCTATAACCTCATCACCTTCACGAAGGCTTATCCCTTTAACACCTGTAGCTGTTCTTCCCATTGAGCGAACATCTACTTCAGGGAAACGAATTAACATTCCGTTTTTAGTACCGATGATGATATCTTTTGTGCCATTGGTTAACTTAACAGATATTAACTCGTCTCCTTCCTTCAAACCTAATGCAATCAAACCATTAGTACGTATATTTGCGAAGGAAGACAATGGAGAACGTTTTGAGATTCCATCCTTCGTTGTGAAGAAGATATACCAGTCTTCTTTGAATTCCGATACCGGAATAATGGCATTTACCCATTCTCCTTTTTCGACTTCAAGAAGGTTGATGATTGGAATTCCTTTCGCAGTTCTACCATACTCAGGGACTTCATAACCTTTTGAACGATATACCTTCCCTTTATTCGTAAAGAATAGAAGCGTATCATGGGTGGAGGTAGTCAACAAGTGTTCAACAAAGTCATCTTCATTGGTACCCATTCCTTGAATACCACGGCCACCACGTTTTTGGCTTTTATAGGTGGAAACAGGAAGGCGTTTAATATATCCATTATGAGTCAAAGTCACAACAATATTCTCAACTGGAATTAGATCTTCGTCTTCAATGTTTTCCAAACCTGCAAGGATAATTTCAGTTCTTCTTACATCGTTAAAACGCTCTTTAATTTCAAGAAGCTCTTCACGAATGATTTCTAGAACTTTTTCATCATCTGCAAGGATGCCTTTTAACTCTTCGATTAGCTTCACTAAACTTTGATATTCATCCTCAATTTTTTCTCTCTCTAATCCTGTTAAACGTTGTAAACGCATATCCAGGATAGCTTGAGCTTGTTTTTCAGAAAGAGAGAATTGAGTCATTAATCCTTCTCTAGCAATTTCTGTAGTCTGTGAACTACGAATTAAAGCGATTACTGCATCTAAATGATCTAAAGCAATCCTTAATCCCTCTAGAATATGAGCTCTTGCTTCCGCTTTACGAAGTTCGAATTCAGTACGGCGCCTAATCACTACCTTTTGATGCTCTAAATAATGAACTAAACATTGTTTTAGATTTAGAACTTTAGGCTGACCATCTACTAGTGCCAACAAGTTGATTCCGAAGCTTGTTTGAAGAGTCGTCTGCTTATATAGATTATTCAAAAGGACGTTTGCGTTGGCATCTTTACGTACTTCCATGACAACACGCATTCCTTTACGATCTGACTCATCTCGAAGATCGGTGATACCATCAATCTTTTTATCTCGAACAAGCTCCGCAATTTTCTCAATCAGCTTTGCTTTATTTACCTGATATGGTAGTTCTTTTACGATAATCGTTTGCTTACCGTTCGCCTTCTCCTCGATTTCAACCTTTGCTCGAATAGTAATAGAGCCACGACCTGTTTGATAAGCTTTTCGAATGCCACTTCTCCCTAAAATCATACCAGCAGTTGGGAAATCAGGACCAGGTATATATTCCATTAGCTCTTCCACTGTAATCTCAGAGTCTTTACTAACCGCCAATACGCCGTCAATTATTTCTCCGAGCTGGTGTGGCGGAATATTTGTCGCCATACCAACCGCGATTCCAGAAGATCCGTTAACAAGTAGATTCGGATATCTAGAAGGAAGGACAATCGGCTCTCTTTCAGAACCATCATAGTTATCCTGATAATCAATGGTGTCTTTATTGATATCACGTATTAATTCCATGGAGATTTTCGACATGCGTGCTTCTGTATAACGCATGGCTGCAGCTGCATCTCCATCTACTGAACCGAAGTTCCCGTGACCATCTACAAGCATGTATCTGTAGTTGAAATCCTGTGCCATACGCACCATTGTGTCATAAACTGCAGAGTCGCCATGAGGATGGTATTTACCAATAACTTCTCCAACAATACGTGCTGATTTCTTATATGCTTTATCAGAAGTCATGCCCAAATCGTTCATCGCATATAGAATTCGACGATGTACAGGTTTCAGCCCATCACGAACATCTGGAAGGGCACGGGCCACAATAACGCTCATCGCATAATCCAAGAAGGACGTGCGCATTTCCTGGCTTATATTAATCTCTTTAACATTGGACTTTTCTATTTCTGACATGGAGACAACCTCCTTTTCCCAAAGCAAAAGCTTTCAAATGTAATATAATCAAGCCAACCTATTATTCTTTGTTTATTTTAAAGTGGGTCTATTATGTAAAAGACAGGATAGAAAAGATCCTTCTACCCTGCTTTCGAAATATTTATGACTTGCATTTCTCGTTTAAATATCCAAGTTTTTAACGTAAATCGCATTTTCCTCAATGAAGTTCCTTCTCGGTTCTACTTTATCACCCATTAGGATTTCAAAAGTTTCATCTGCTTCAATCGCATCTTTCAAGGTCACTTGAAGCAATGTTCTTGTAGAAGGATCCATCGTTGTTTCCCAAAGTTGCTCAGGATTCATTTCTCCAAGACCTTTATAACGTTGCAAGCCTGGCTTAGGCTGACTTGGAAGGGTGCTTAAAATTTCTTCAAGCTGTCTATCGTTATATGCATATTCAACCTTTTTCCCTTGAGAAATCTTATAAAGAGGCGGTTGTGCGATATAAATATAACCATGTTCGATGATTTGTCTCATATAACGATAAAGGAAAGTCAATAATAATGTTCGAATATGAGCTCCATCTACATCAGCATCGGTCATGATAACGATCTTATGATATCTTGCCTTAGAAATATCAAAATCTTCCCCGATTCCTGTTCCCAGTGCCGTGATGATGGCCCTGATTTCGTTATTGGAAAGGATCTTGTCCAGCCTTGCTTTTTCAACATTGATGATTTTCCCTCGTAGTGGAAGGATAGCTTGGAAATGACGATCCCTACCTTGCTTTGCAGATCCTCCGGCAGAGTCTCCCTCTACCACATACAACTCACTTATAGACGGATCTTTTGAAGAACAATCTGCTAATTTACCTGGCAAACTAGAGACTTCAAGGGCACTTTTTCGTCTAGTCAATTCACGGGCCTTTTTAGCTGCCATTCTAGCACGTGCAGCCATCAAACCTTTTTCGACTATTTTTCTTGCGACCGTAGGATTTTCCATCATAAAGGACTCTAATTTTTGAGATAGGATAGAATCCGTAATAGTACGAGCTTCTGAATTTCCAAGTTTCGTTTTTGTTTGCCCTTCGAATTGAGGATCCGGATGTTTAACAGAAATAATGGTCGTCAAACCTTCCCTCACGTCATCACCAGTCAAATTTTGATCATTTTCCTTAATCATTCCTTGTTTACGAGCATAATCATTAATGACTCGTGTTAAAGCTGTCTTAAAACCAGATTCATGCGTACCACCTTCATACGTATGAATATTATTAGCAAAAGAGTAAAGATTGCTAGTATAACTATCATTGTATTGAAGGGCCACTTCAATCGTAATGCCGTCCTTTTCACCCTCAATATAGATGGGTTCTTCGTGGAGCACTTCTTTCGTTCGATTCAAGTGTTCTACGTAGGAGATGATTCCGCCCTCGTAGTAATACTCACTTTTCTTGTTTTCCACTCGTTTATCTTCAATGGTCAGACGAAGAGCACGATTTAAGAATGCTAATTCTCTTAAACGGCTTGCCAATGTATCAAATTCGTACTCTAATGTTTCTGTGAAAATTTCTGCGTCTGGGGAAAAGTGTATCGTCGTTCCAGTACGGTCTGTTTCACCGATAATATCTAAATCAGCTGCAGGAACACCTTTTTCGAATTTCTGATAATGGATTTTCCCATCACGATGGACAAATACTTCCAGCACAGTTGATAGGGCATTTACAACGGACGCACCTACCCCATGAAGTCCACCTGACACTTTGTATCCACCGCCACCAAATTTTCCACCTGCATGGAGTACTGTCATGATGACTTCCACGGCAGGTCGTCCCATTTTTTCATGGATTCCAACTGGGATACCACGGCCATTATCTATGACTGTGATACTGTTATCCGCTTCAATAATTACATTGATTTCATTACAGAAACCTGCAAGTGCTTCATCGATACTATTATCTACAATCTCCCAAACTAGATGGTGAAGACCTTTGCTACTCGTTGAACCAATATACATCCCTGGTCGTTTACGAACGGCCTCTAGACCTTCTAATACCTGTATCTGACTCTCATCGTACGATTGGGCTTGTGCTTCTTTTTGTTCCATAGTCAACTTGTATCACCTACACTTTTCTTTTAGATGAAAATGTATTGCTGATGTTTTATTACATGCTATCTATTTACAGTTGCACTCTCTTCAAATGGATGTTGAGTTGAGCGCTTCATTAGCGTGGAAGATGAAAGTGGAGAATAATATAGCTGATCTTTCGTTACTATGATGGATTTAATGGGACTTTTAATGGTCATTTTCTCTAATGTCCCTGCTTTTTTAAAAAATTCATCCATCAAAGGTGAATGATTCAACAACTGTTTATCTAAGATTGCTATGATATCTTTCGTTTTAACTAATATATCTTCCCCTATGTGAAGGTACATGGAGACACACCTCATTATTGAACTTTTGTAATGCTTCCTTGCACAACATGATAAGTGGAAGCCTCGCGTAATGTTTGATGGTCGATTCCTTCTACGCTAGTGGTTGTCACGAATGTTTGAACTTTTCCTTGAATGGTATTGAGCAAGTGCGATTGTCTAAAATCATCAAGCTCAGATAGTACATCATCCAATAGAAGAATCGGATATTCGCCAATCTCTGCATGTATGAGTTCAATTTCAGCAAGTTTGACAGATAACGCGGTTGTTCGCTGCTGTCCTTGTGAACCAAACGTTTGCACATTTCTTCCGTTCACGATAAAAGCAAGATCATCCCGATGTGGTCCTATCAATGTCACACCTCGATCAATCTCTCTTTGTCTTATTTTAGCAAATTTTTCTTGAAATACTTCTATCATTTTCGACAAATCCATAGTTTCTGATACATCAACCGAGGGAATGTATTCAATTTTCAAAGATTCAAGGCCTCTTGATATGCCAGAATGGATAGGTTCTGCCCAGTTTTGAAGCATTGAAATGAAATGATATCGTTTCTCGACAATCTTCACGGCAAACTGAATTACTTGTTCAGTCAGGATATCCAACATGGCAAGATCGGTTTGTTTCTTCAGCTGCAGCATTTTCAAGTAATGATTTCGTTGAAGCAAGACCTTTTGATATTGGCTACTCTCATGAAGATAAAGAGGGGAAACTTGCCCAATCTCCATATCAATAAAACGTCGTCTAACCTGGGGACTTCCTTTTACAAGATTTAAGTCTTCAGGCGCAAACATGACGACGTTCATATTTCCAATATATTGACTTAAGCGTTGTTGCTCAATGTGGTTATATTTTGCTTTTTTCCCTTTTTTTGAAAGGGTGAGTTCTAAAGGAACGGTAGAAATTTTTTTATGTATTCTACCTTCTATTTTAGCATAATCTTCGTCCCAGCGAATAAGTTCTTTATCATTGGAGGTTCGATGTGACTTTGCCATGGCCAGTACATATATAGACTCCATGATATTTGTTTTACCTTGGGCGTTTTCTCCAAGGATTACATTTACCTTATTCTCAAAGGAAAGTTCCAAATGGTCATAATTCCTGTAATTCTTCACCTTAATCGTTTCAATGAACATAGTCTTAGTCCTTTTCAAAAGGCTTAGTGGATTCCAAAGCTCCCAAAGCCTTGAATCTCAATTTTATCACCGCTGCGCAGCTTTCTACCTCGACGAACATCCAACTCGCCATTGATGTACACTTCATGCTCACTTAAAAACCATTTCGCCATTCCACCGCTTTGAATAACGTCGGCTAACTTTAAAAATTGACCAAGAGTAATATATTCGGTATCTATTTGAATAATTTTCATAATGATCTTCACTCTTTTCTACATGAATCTCTAATATTTTATTTTACTAAACTTTTCACAAATAAACAAAATAAAGCTGTTAGCGATGATTACTAACAGCTCTTAGAAATTTTTCAACAGAAATATAATTTTATTGCTTACGATTTTCTAATAAGTTCTAACAGGCAGGATAAGCTGAAGCATAGACTCATCATTTAAACTTTTAATTACGAATGGTCTCATTGCACCAGTAAAACTTATTTGTATATCACTACCTTCTAAAGCACGTAAGGCATCCATCATAAATTTAGCATTAAAAGAGATTTTAAGCTCTTCCCCTTCAATCGATTCCACTTGAACCTCTTCTTCCACTTTTCCGATTTCTGGTGTATTGGAGGAGATTTCGATGAAATTAGAATCGAACGTCGTAAATTTCACCACATTGTTTTTCCCTTCTCCTAATAGTGAGGCACGAACGATCGCTTGAAGGAAATCTTTAGTGTTCAATACAACATCTGTTTTACTCTCATTCGGGATTAAACGAGATGTATCAGGATAGTTACCCTCTAATAATCTCGAGAAGAAGAGTAAGTGCTTAGCTTTGAATAACACTTGGTTTTCCGTAATAACAATATCAACCATGTCCTGAGTATCATCTAGAATCTTACTAAGCTCATTCAAGCTTTTCCCTGGGATGACGACATTGTAATTCCCTTGTGTTTCGCTTTGAATCTTTGCTTTTCTCATTGCCAATCTATGACTATCTGTTGCAATACAGATTAATTCCCCGTCTTCAATCTTCCAGTTGACACCTGTCAAGATAGGGCGTGTTTCTGAGGTGGACACTGCATAAACCGTTTGTCTGATTAATGTTTTTAGTAGGTCAGTTGGAAGTTTAATAATATTCTCTTCCTCAATTTGTGGAAGATGCGGATATTCTTCTGCATCAAGACCATTTAAATTAAACTCAGCTTTTCCAGATCGGATAATGGTTTGGAATTGGTTTTCAACTCTGATTTCAACAGAATCCATCGGTAATTTTTTTATGATTTCGTTAAAGAAACGAGCTTGTAATACTATGCTACCTGCTTGTTTTAACTCAACTAATTCGTCTCCCTCTTCTTCTAAGGGAATAAAAGATTCAATGGAGATATCGGAATCACTACCAGTTAGAGTTACTCCTGAATTAGTTGCTGTAATTTTAATACCAGTCAAAATTGGAATAGTAGTTCTAGAAGCTACAGCTTTCATTACGTCTTGGACACTTTGTACTAATCGGTCTCTTTGGATAATAAATTTCATTGTTTCCTCCCGAATGAGTTCTAATTTTTTTCTGCTAGCATATATTATTATTTTTTATAAAAAATTTAGTAATAGTAGTAATAGGGCCTGTTAACATGTGGATAACTCCAAAATCCTAAGGAAAAACAGTCTATCCACATGTGGACAGACTGTGTATAAACTATCAAGGGTTATTAACATTTTTCCACAAGATTTAAACCTTCAAGCGTTCATTAATTTCTTTCAGCTGTCTTTGCAATTGAGAATCGGTTTGTAAAAGCTTTGAAATTTTTTCATGTGCGTGTATGACTGTCGTGTGATCTCGACCACCAAATTCATCACCAATCTTAGGTAATGAGAAATCTGTTAATTCCCTTGATAGGTACATAGCGATCTGTCTTGGGAATGCAACGGATTTGGTACGTTTCTTCGCTTTAAAATCTTCAAGTTTTACACTGTAATGTTCTCCGACTGCTTTTTGAATATCATGAATCGTAATAATTTTTGGTTTTGAACTCGGAATGATATCTTTCAAAGCTTCTGCTGCCAAATCAGCATTAATGTCCTTATTAATTAAAGAAGAATAAGCAACTACTCGAATAAGTGCACCCTCTAGCTCACGAATGTTAGAGTCGATTTGATTAGCGATATAAAGCATCACTTCATTAGGAATATCTAAGCCTTCTGCTTTTGCTTTCTTTCTCAGAATGGCAATCCTTGTTTCTAAATCCGGTGGAGTGATGTCTGTGATTAATCCCCATTCAAATCTTGAACGAAGACGGTCCTCTAAAGTTGGAATCTCCTTAGGTGGACGATCACTTGAAATGACAATTTGTTTGCTCTCTTCATGTAGAGTGTTGAACGTATGGAAAAATTCTTCTTGGGTTTGTTCTTTTCCAGCTAAAAATTGAATATCGTCAATGAGAAGGACATCTACACTACGATATCTATTTCTAAAATCGACTGCTTTATTGTCACGAATAGAGTTAATGAATTCATTTGTGAACTTTTCAGAAGATAAATAGACAACTTTCGCAGATGGATTGTGCTCTAACACATAATGTCCGATAGCATGCATTAAGTGGGTTTTTCCTAGTCCTACGCCCCCATATATGAATAGTGGGTTGTACGCTTTTGCCGGAGCTTCAGCTACAGCAAGAGAAGCAGCATGGGCGAACCGGTTGCCTGATCCGATAACGAATGTGTCGAATGTGTATTTTGGATTCAACATATTTTGAGGAAAATCGATATGCTCCTCTTCCCGTTTTTTCGGTTTTTTTGCCGGAGTAGGAAAATCAAAATCCTCTTCCCCTTGATTCTGGGGAATGATGAACTTAACGGTCAATTCTTCTCCAGTTACATCATATAAAACCCCGGATATAAGGGGAGCATAACGCTCTTCAAGCCAGTCCCTGGCAAACTCATTCGGTGCCGTCACCGTCAAAGTGTCCCCTTGCAAGGTATGAGCCTTGGTGGATTTCAGCCAAGTTTCAAAGCTTGGTTTACTTATTTTCTTTTCTATTTCTTTTAGCGCCTGGCTCCATAAGGCGGCGATATTTTCCAAATAGATTCCCTCCTTTGCAAGGTTTTCTCTCTATATAATTTTGCTCCATGTCAAAATAATTTCCATAGCTAATCTACCGAAAATCATCTTCAAAGCCGCTTGTATAACAAATGTACAAGCGCTTTTTGGTTGGTTTGACTACCAATTAAATTTTTATACAAACAGATGTATGGGAAAAATATATAATAAGGTAAGAAAACAATTTTCGACAATATCCACTGGTTGTGGATGAAAAGTTACTAACAGGGTGAATAACCTGTCCACAGGTTATTCACAGTTTGTGGATAAGTGAAAACTGTGAATAAAGTTATCCAGAATGAAAACAAAGTAATGATATCAAAAACTTTGAGTGGTTGCAATGATTTTTATTGGTTATCCACAATACTAAAATCGTGGGGACAATAATTTTCCACAAGCGTCTAAGTTGTGAAAAACCTGTCAATTAGTGATGTGGATAAGAAAAAAATGTCGAAATAATTATCCACATGATACTTTTTGTTAAATAAATACCAGAAAAAATATTTTTTTGTTAGTTTGTTGTTTAATCATAATTTTTGGGGAAGGGGATTTTTCAAAGCAATATAAGAGGTTAAAAGTGAACTCGGTTTTTTTCATTTTTCAAAAGGCTGTTTTCGTAAAGTTTGTTACTTTATTACTGTAATTTAGCGGTAACGCCGAGGAGGATTTCACCCTCCCCGTGGAAAGCAAGTGCATCTCGCTGGTTCAACGGACAAACTTTTTAGTCAATTTATGCGAAATGAACCTTTCAACATGTATAGGAGGAAAAGGGATCGGAATGAAGAAGGGTAAAATGTGCTTGTTGAACTGGATATTAAGAAAAGATCCTTTCTCTGTGCCTGTGAAATAAAATAGTAATACGCATTTTCTTCAAATAGTATTGCAAATCTAATGAAGTCGTTATTAAACTTTTTATGATTTAAGATGTTTTTTGAAAGATGGTTGACAATTTTCGAGTCTCGTCTATATAATTAGAAGGACTGTCTTTAACTGTTATTCCTCAGGGAGGTGTCATATAATGAAAAGAACTTATCAACCAAATAAGCGTAAGCGTAGTAAAGTTCACGGTTTCCGTGCGCGTATGAGCACTAAAAACGGACGTAAAGTATTAGCTGCACGCCGTCGTAAGGGCAGAAAAGTATTATCTGCATAGGCCACTGATCAGTCTCAGTGGTCTTTTTTTTAAGAATGGCAGCGACGGTAAAGTAGGCTGTCATTCTTTTTTTATTGTAATTTAAGTATGTAAATAAATTGGCAACAGAGAAGCAAAACGGTGTAGTGGCCAATTCTGGGAATAAAGTATAAGTTAATACGTCTTTTGTCTTCTCCTTAAGGCTCGACAACACGAGTTGTCTAATGTTTGATTCAAATATAGATTGGAAAGAATGTATTCTTATTGAGCTGAAAGAAAATGATTTGTTCTTCCAGCGGAATTCTCGTTCTTTTTGAAGGTGTAATGAAATGAAAAAAAAATTTCGAATTAAGAAAAATAGCGATTTTCAGGAAGTTTTTCAAAAAGGGACATCTTTCGCCAATCGACAGTTTGTTATTTATGTCCTGGATAAGCCTGATCAAGGATATTATCGGGTAGGTCTTTCTGTCAGCAAGAAAATCGGCAATGCAGTTATGCGAAATCAAATAAAAAGATACATAAGGCAAGCTTACCTGGAATTAAAGGATGGTTTGGAAATTGGCAAGGATTATATAGTAATTGCCAGAAAACCCGCTGCTGAAATGGATTTTTTTGAAGTGAAAAAAAGTCTCATTCATGTTTTTAAACGTGCAAAGATTTTGCAGTTGAAAAATAAGTAAGCCATCTGATGAAACTTTCCTAAAGCTAATTCGTATTAAACTTTTGGATGTTTTATGTAGGATTACTGAATGTAAACAGAGAATTGTATCTTATGGATAAAAATGAAGAGTTTTCAAGCCTTTTTGGCTGTTAACAATAAAGTAAAAGTTAGTAAGGAGGAAAAAGCGTTTGAAGAAACGATTGTTACTAATCCTTGGATTAGTGTCATTGATGATTTTGCTCGCAGGTTGTACGCAAACAAATGTACCTATCACACCTGAAAGCAAAGGGTTTTGGAATGAATTTATTGTATATCCTCTGTCTTTACTGATTGTAAAGGTATCAGAATTTCTGGGAGGAAGTTTTGGTTTTGGAATCATTGCCGTTACACTTTTAATCCGTTTGTTGATCTTACCATTAATGATCAAGCAAACAAAGAGCTCTAAAGCAATGCAAGCTCTTCAACCAGAAATGCAAAAACTTCGCGAGAAATATAGTTCTAAAGATGCTCAAACGCAACAAAAGCTACAACAAGAAACAATGGCTTTATTCCAGACACATGGTGTCAATCCACTTGCTGGATGTTTCCCATTACTGGTTCAAATGCCGATTTTAATTGGTTTTTACCACGCAATTATGAGAACACAGGAAATTGCAAATCATAATTTCCTTTGGTTCGATCTCGGTGAAAAGGATCCGTTCTATATTTTGCCAGTGGTAGCGGGTATTACAACTTTTATCCAACAAAAAATTATGATGGCTGGTCAAGAAGGAAATCCACAAATGCAGATGATGCTTTATATCATGCCAATCATGATTGTCGTATTTGCAATCAATTTCCCGTCTGCATTATCTCTGTATTGGGTAGTAGGGAACTTGTTCATGATTGCTCAAACGTACTTTATTAAAGGGCCTGATTTAAAGGCGAATGCAACTGCAGGAGGAGCGAAAAAGTGAAAGAAGTAACTGCTACAGGACAAAATGTCGAAGAAGCAGTAGAATCCGCTTTAGCTCAGCTTCAAACAACGAGAGAAAAAGTAGAAATCACCATCATTGATGAAGGTAAAAAAGGTTTTCTAGGACTTTTCGGTAAGAAGGAATCTGTTGTTAAAGTAGTTCTTCATCCTGATCCTATTGATGAAGCTATCGGTTTTCTCCGAAATGTAAGTGAAAAAATGGGTGTAGAAATTGACATTCAGGTGAAAAATGAGGGTAAAAACCTCCATATTCAGTTATCAGGAGAAAAAATTGCTCTATTAATTGGAAAAAGAGGACAAACTTTGAACTCCCTTCAATATCTGACACAGCTTGTGGCAAACCGATATTCCAAGCAGTATATGACAGTTTTACTTGATGCGGAGGATTATCGACTTCGTAGAAATGAAACTTTAACTCAGCTTGCTGATCGGATGGCACAAAAAGTAATCAGGACAAGAAAAGAAGTTTCCTTTGAGCCAATGCCTTCCTATGAGCGTAAAGTCATTCATACCGCTTTAATGAAATATCCTCAAATTCGTACGTATTCACATGGGACAGAGCCTCATCGTCACATCGTAATTGCGTTTGAATCGAAAAAATAATAGAATTTCAACCCCTTTGTCTTCTAGACAAGGGGGTTTTTTTATGTCAAAAAACAGAACGAATTGAAGAAAAAACTCGAAAAATTGTTATTCACATGTGGATAAGTTACAATGAACCATACAAATTATTTTTATTGTGGATAAGTGTGTCCGTTTTTAAGTAATTTCTCTTTTTTTACAATCTATCGTGTGCTATTGTAGTAATTTAGGGAATTATGGACAGTAATAGAATCAACTTACTCTGTAAGAGGTTTTTCATATATTAAAAAGAGGTGAAGCGGAATGGAATTTGATACGATTGCTGCGATTTCTACCCCAATGGGAGAGGGAGCTATCGCAATAGTTCGCCTGAGCGGAGAGGAAGCGATTCTTATTGCAGATAAACTCTATCAGGGACCTCAAGGGAAAAAGCTGGGCAATGTAAAATCCCATACCATCCATTATGGACATCTCATTGATCCAAGGAACGGTGAAATGGTAGAGGAAGTCATGATTTCAGTCATGAAAGGTCCCAAGACATTTACAAGGGAAGACGTGGTTGAGATTAATTGCCATGGTGGACTTGTCTCTGTCAATCGGGTATTAAAGCTTGTTCTCGCAAATGGTGCACGACTTGCGGAACCAGGTGAGTTTACAAAGCGTGCTTTCTTAAATGGAAGAATTGATTTGTCTCAGGCAGAAGCGGTTATGGATTTAATCCGTGCTAAAACCGATCGTGCAATGAATGTAGCACTTAACCAAATGGAGGGACGATTATCGTCTCTTATTAAAAAGCTTCGACAAGAAATCCTGGAAACCTTGGCACATGTGGAAGTAAACATCGATTATCCCGAATACGACGATGTGGAAGAAATGACCCACCAGCTTTTCATGAAAAAAGCGGAGGATGTCAAAAAAGAATTAAGTAAACTTTTGCAGACCTCTCAACAGGGAAAAATCTTGCGAGAGGGAATCTCTACAGTGATTGTCGGAAGGCCGAATGTAGGAAAATCTTCTTTATTAAATAGTCTTGTCCATGAAAACAAAGCAATTGTGACGGATATACCAGGAACGACTCGCGATGTCATCGAGGAATATGTCAATGTGAGAGGAGTTCCATTAAGACTTCTTGACACGGCAGGAATTCGTGAAACGGAAGATATAGTAGAACGTATTGGGGTAGAACGGTCACGTGCAGTATTAAAGGAAGCGGATTTAATTTTACTTGTATTAAATTATTCAGATGATTTGTCATTAGAAGATGAAAATCTATTTGAAGCTGTTGAAGGAATGGACGTTATCGTCATTGTTAACAAGACGGACCTTCCACAGAAAATAAATATGGAACGAGTAAAAGGTCTTGCTGCCCATTATCCACTCATTACGACCTCATTATTAGAAGATCAAGGTGTAGATGAGCTTGAAGAAGCGATAGCGTCCCTGTTTTTTGAAGGAACCATCGAATCAGGTGATATGACTTATCTATCAAACACTAGACATATTGCACTAATTGAACAAGCTATGAATGCTATGGAAGATGCAATTCAAGCAATTGAAAGCGGCACTCCAATCGATCTTGTCCAAATCGATTTCACAAGGGCGTGGGAGCTACTTGGTGAGGTCATTGGGGACAGCGTACATGAAAGTTTAATTGATCAACTGTTTTCACAATTCTGCCTTGGGAAATAATGAACGAAAGATAAAGGGAAAAGAAATTAGGAGGGTAATGATATGTCATATGAAGCAGGCAGCTTCGATGTTGTGGTCGTAGGTGCTGGACATGCTGGTTGTGAGGCCGGCCTTGCATCTGCTCGACTCGGTGCAAAGACGCTTATGCTGACGATTAACTTAGACATGGTGGCATTTATGCCATGTAATCCATCAGTAGGTGGACCTGCTAAGGGAATCGTTGTTCGTGAAATAGATGCCCTAGGTGGGGAAATGGGGAAAAACATCGACAAGACCCACATTCAAATGAGGATGCTTAATACAGGGAAAGGTCCAGCAGTTCGTGCCTTGAGAGCACAAGCTGACAAATTCTCTTATCAACATGAAATGAAAAAAACGATTGAAAACGAGCCTAACCTCACGTTGATGCAAGGGATGGTAGAACGTTTAATCATTGAGGATGGCGAATGTAAGGGAGTTATCACGCAAACAGGAGCAATTTACCGTTCAAAGACAGTCGTAATTACAACAGGAACGTTTTTACGAGGTGAAATCATTCTCGGGGAACTTAAATATTCCAGTGGTCCAAATAATCAGCAGCCATCTATCAAGCTTTCTGAGCATCTTGAAGAACTTGGCTTTGATTTAGTTCGCTTTAAAACAGGAACGCCTCCACGTGTTAATAGCCATACCATCGACTATAGTAAAACAGAGATTCAACCTGGAGACGATGTGCCGAGGGCATTTTCATATGAGACTACAAAATATATTACAGATCAGCTTCCTTGC
Source organism: Peribacillus alkalitolerans (assembly GCF_010882125.1). GTDB lineage: Bacteria > Bacillota > Bacilli > Bacillales > DSM-1321 > Bacillus_BN > Bacillus_BN alkalitolerans. The sequence continues at coordinate 16,674 of NZ_JAAGVZ010000015.1, forward strand.
TGGTTAACTTATACAAGTGAAATGACCCATCAAATCATCGATGATAACCTACATCGTTCTCCGATGTATTCGGGTATGATTAAAGGGACAGGACCAAGATATTGTCCATCGATCGAAGACAAGGTAGTTCGTTTCAATGATAAGCCGAGACACCAAATTTTCCTAGAACCAGAAGGGAAAAATACACAGGAAGTATATGTGCAAGGGCTTTCAACAAGCTTGCCCGAAGATGTTCAGATGAGAATGTTAGCCTCGATTCCTGGACTTGAAAATGTTCAAATGATGCGTGCTGGGTACGCCATTGAATATGATGCAGTCGTACCAACACAACTATGGCCTACTCTTGAAACCAAAAAAGTGAAAAATCTTTATACCGCAGGCCAAATCAATGGTACGTCAGGTTATGAAGAAGCCGCAGGTCAAGGGTTGATGGCAGGTATTAATGCTGGTCTGAAAGCATTAGAAAAAGACGAATTAATCCTTAGCCGTTCCGATGCCTACATTGGCGTTTTAATTGACGACCTAGTCACAAAAGGGACGAATGAACCATACCGTTTGCTGACATCGCGCGCAGAGTATCGATTATTGCTTCGACATGATAACGCAGATTTACGTTTGACTGAAATTGGTCATAATATTGGTTTGATTAGAGAAGATCGATACAAATCTTTCCTAATTAAAAAAGCGGCTATCGAGACAGAAAGAGAACGTCTTCAAGCTACATTATTGAAGCCAACACCACAGTTACAAGAGATTATACGTAGTGTGGGTGGAAGTGAGTTGAAAGATGGCATACGAGCTGCAGATCTTCTAAAAAGACCGGAAATGAATTATAGCCACATCGAGAAGGTAGCTCCAAGCGATATTGAGCTTCATGAAGATGTAAAAGAACAAGTTGAAATTCAGATTAAATACGAAGGATATATTGAAAAATCACTTCAACAGGTCGATAAACTTAAGAAAATGGAAGATAAAAAAATACCAGAAAACATCGACTACGATGCTATTTCTAGTCTTGCTTCTGAAGCAAGACAAAAACTTAAGCAAGTTCGTCCATTGTCCATTGCTCAAGCATCAAGGATATCAGGGGTAAACCCTGCTGATATTTCTATTTTGTTAGTATATATTGAACAAGGGAAAATCGCACGAATCAATTAATTCTTTCTTTTCGAAAAGCCATCCTTATCATAACGAGGTTATTAAAATGAATGTTGAACAATTTCAGCAGCTGTTGTCGGAGAAAGGCATTGTCCTTTCTCCTAGGCAGCTCGAGCAATTTGAACTTTATTATCAATTGCTTGTTGAGTGGAATGAGAAAATGAATCTGACGGCTATTACGGACAAGCCCGAAGTGTATTTGAAGCATTTTTTTGATTCGATTTCAGCAGCATTTTATTTAGATTTCTCTGCATCATTATCCATTTGCGATGTTGGAGCAGGAGCAGGATTCCCGAGCATTCCAATAAAAATTTGCTTCCCACATCTTCAAGTGTCCATCGTTGATTCATTGAATAAAAGAATTTCGTTTTTAGAACACCTGTCGAAAACACTACAGTTGGAAAATGTCAATTTCTATCATGATCGTGCAGAGACATTTGGCCAAAATCCAAAACATCGTGAAGCATATGATCTTGTAACTGCACGCGCGGTTGCAAGAATGTCGGTTTTATCAGAATTATGTATGCCTTTAGTGAAAGTAAATGGATATTTTGTCGCTATGAAAGCCGCGAGCGCGAATGAAGAGCTTGATATGGGCAAGAAAGCGATTGCAACTTTTGGAGGAGAAATTGAGAAGATAGACTCGTTCTTACTTCCTTTTGAAGAAAGTGAAAGAAATATCATCACTGTGAAGAAATTCAAGTCGACTCCTAAAAAATATCCTCGAAAGCCTGGCACACCAAACAAATTACCTATAGAATAAATGGTGAAGATTTGGTTTGATTAAGGTAATATCTTTGGTATCAAGAACAGATAAATCATTGACCCTTGATGGTTTAATAATATAGTTTCATGTGAAACGTTTCTCGAATTTTGTTTGATTTTGTCGCCAAGTTATAGAAGGAACATGTCGTTTCTATAGAGAATATGTATCATTGGGAGTTTCATAAAGGTGGTGTAGGGATATGAAGCCTTTTTCGCGACTTTTTGGGATAGGCGAAAAGGAAGAACAAACGGTAGAAGTGGAAAAGCCAAGTAACAACGAGGAGATTAAGAATATCCCCATAGTGGATATCGTTCCAAACCGATATCAGCCAAGAACAGTATTTAATGATGACAAAATTGCTGAACTAGCTCAAACGATTCATACGCACGGAATTATACAACCTATTGTTGTTAGATCTTATGAAGCAGGGAAATATGAAATCATTGCTGGAGAAAGACGTTTCCGTGCATTGCAAAAGCTTGGTTGGGAAACTGCGCCGGTTCTTATTAAAGACTTCAATGATACCGAAACAGCTTCTGTAGCCTTGATTGAAAATTTGCAACGAGAAGAGCTTTCTCCAATTGAAGAAGCGATAGCCTATGGTAAGCTCCTTGAATTGCACAGTCTGACACAAGAAGCACTGGCCCAAAGACTTGGGATTGGGCAGTCTACAGTGGCTAATAAGCTTAGACTATTAAAGCTTCCACAAGAGATTCAAGAAGCCGTGCTTGCAAAAAAAATAACAGAACGGCATGCACGATCTTTAATTCCATTAAAAGATCCTCAAAAACAGGTCCTTTTATTACAGGAAATCATTGAAAAGAACTTGAATGTAAAACAGACGGAAGAACGTGTAGTAAAAATGCTTACTTCCCCTGATAAGAAGGCTAAACCAAAGCGTAAAGCTTTCAGTAAAGATATGAGGATTGCTGTAAATACAATAAGGCAATCGTTAACAATGGTGACAGATAATGGAATCAATCTAGATTCTGAAGAAGAAGAGTTTGAAGATTTTTATCAATTCACCATTAAGATTCCTAAAAAACGTTCTTAAAAAATAGTTTAATTGATAAATACAGATAATCGACGGCTGAAGGGAAGGGAAATAAATATTTCCACTCTTTCGTCGTTTTTTTTTGATTCTTTTCTCCATCTTCACGCTATTATCCCTTATTTAGTACGATCAAAACTAACTTAGATTACTAAAAGTTTTTAGAAAAAAATTTCCTAAACATACTTTCATGATAAAATAGATTAAGTGCAGTCCTATTCATTCAAATAAAAAATAGTTTGATAGAAATATATAAATGTAAAGTATATTTAGGGAAGGGTAAGGTAGGTGACATCGTGGGTAAAATTATCTCCATAGCAAACCAAAAAGGAGGCGTTGGCAAAACCACAACGTCTGTAAATTTAGGTGCTTGCTTGGCTTACATAGGAAAGAAAGTTTTAATGGTAGATATAGATCCTCAAGGGAATGCAACAAGTGGAATCGGTATTGAAAAAGCCGATGTCGATCAGTGCATTTACGATGTATTAGTAGATGATGTGGAAGCATCGGACGTCATTAAGCCTGCAAAAGTGGAAAACCTTTATGTATTGCCAGCCACCATACAATTGGCTGGTGCGGAGATTGAATTGGTTCCTACTATTTCACGTGAAGTACGCTTAAAGCGCGCTCTAGAAGAAGTGAAGGATGACTATGATTATATAATTATCGATTGTCCTCCATCGTTAGGATTACTTACAATCAATGCATTAACTGCCTCTGATGCAGTCCTAATTCCTGTCCAGTGTGAGTATTATGCATTAGAAGGGCTAAGCCAATTACTTAATACAGTAAGGCTAGTACAAAAACATCTAAACCAGGACTTGAAAATTGAAGGCGTGCTACTGACCATGCTGGATGCTAGGACAAATCTAGGAATTCAAGTCATAGAAGAAGTGAAAAAATACTTCCAGGATAAAGTATATAAAACGATCATCCCTCGTAATATCCGTTTAAGCGAAGCACCGAGCCATGGCGAACCGATTATCATTTATGATCCAAAGTCAAGGGGAGCAGAGGTTTATTTAGATTTGGCAAAGGAAGTGGTTTCAAATGGCTAAAGGACTAGGAAAAGGGATTAACGCTCTATTCCCAAATCTTGAGGCAAAGAAAGAAGATGCTGTAATAGAGATTAGCATAAAAGAGTTGAGACCTAACCCTTACCAACCTAGGAAGCTATTTAAAGCGGAAGCTATTGAAGAATTGAAGGATTCCATCCTTCAACATGGAATTCTACAACCCATCATTGCGAAAAAAAGTGTCAAAGGATATGAAATTGTCGTCGGTGAACGAAGATTTAGAGCGGCCAAGGCAGCAGGACTTAAAAAGGTACCTGTCGTAGTAAGGGACTTAACAAGCCAACAAATGATGGAGCTTGCAGTCTTAGAAAATCTTCAACGTGAGGACCTAACTCCAATAGAAGAAGCAATCGCCTATCAATCCTTATTGGATAAGCTCTCATTAACTCAGGAAGAGCTTGCAAAAAGGTTAGGAAAAAGTCGTCCACACATTACGAACCATATACGTCTTTTATCCTTGCCAACAGATATCCAGGATTTAATATCAGAAGGCAAAATCTCAATGGGCCATGGTCGAGCATTGCTAGGATTGAAGAAAAAGACACAACTGAAATTGATTGTTGAAAAGATTGTTAAGGATGAGTTGAATGTACGTCAGCTGGAACAATTAATCCAACAAGTAAATTCGAATGTTTCACGTGAAACAGAGAAAAAACCTGTAAAAAAAGACGTATTTATCCGTGAACAGGAAGAGAATCTAAGAGAACGATTCGGAACGACTGTCACGATTACACAAAAAAAGAAAAAGGGGAAAATTGAAATCGAATTTTTCTCACCTGAGGATCTAAACCGTATCCTCGATTTATTGGAAAAATAATAATTTTATCAGCACACTATTATGTAAAAATGTAGTGTGTTTTTCTTTATAGCTTTTCAAAAATAAACAATCAAATGGATTGTAAGATACAGAGGAAATAAAAATGATTCTTTTAGGAACGATTGTAAATGGGCTTTGTATCATCATTGGTACTTTACTAGGAAAACTTTTTCATAGAATTCCACAGAAGATGAAGGATACTGTCATGAGCGGAATTGGATTGGCGGTTATGGTCTTGGGCTTACAAATGGGCTTTAAAAGCGAACAATTTCTGATTGTTATCCTTAGCTTAGTTGGGGGAGCAATAATTGGTGAATTCATTGACCTGGATTTAAAATTAAACCAGCTGGGAAATTGGTTGGAGAAAAAGCTGGGATCATCGGAAGGAAGCTCTATATCACAAGGTTTTGTGACCGCGACATTAATATTTGTGATTGGGGCAATGGCCATTATTGGTGCGCTTGATAGCGGGATTCGTGGCGATCATGATGTACTTTATACTAAGGCGATAATCGATGGATTCACTTCTGTCATTCTTGCTACAACGCTTGGTATTGGCGTGTTATTTTCCGCAGTTCCAGTTATGTTATATCAAGGTACGATAGCCCTATTTGCTACTCAAATTGACAAATTTGTTCCTGCGGCACTATTGGACTCATTTGTAGTGGAAATGACCTCTGCAGGTGGTATTATGATCGTAGCCATTGGATTAAATCTTCTTGGTTTGACGAAAATTAGGGTAGCAAATCTATTGCCTGGTATTCTTGTCGTAGCCTTTTTAGTTTCAGTTTTTTATTATTTTAATATAGAATTATAAAAAGGAGAGACAATTATTTTGTCACTCCTTTACTTATTTCTAAATGGATTTATGATTACTGCGAAGCTTGTTCCTGATCAAATCCCCAACTGAATTTAGAGAAGGTATTTGTAGGTTTGTAACGCTTATTTGCTAAGTGGATGCCATCTGCTATTGTCCTTGCCATTTTCAAGACGAGATTTAAACGTGTGTTTTGTAAGACGAAAAATTCCATGAACCCGCTAACATTCACAATGCCAGTTATATGAGCATCACCAACAGGCGGCAGTTCTTTATTTACTCCGGCACCTGGTTTAACTGGTCCTTCACCTATTTGAACTGTTCCAACATTTTTCAGTCTACCAAGACAGGCATCCACTCCAATGATAAAAGGGTTATGGTGGTTCATTTTAATATGGGCTAATTTTTCCTCAAGATTAACGGCGTGAATGGGATCTTCTAATGTACCGTATACATGGAAAGTGGGACTTTTTTCTGAAAGGAAGGTTCCAACTAGTGGGCCAAGGGAATCTCCCGTTGAACGATCGGTTCCAATACAAACAATGACAACGTTTTGGATTCTAGAGACAGGGAACAATGAAAGTAAATCTTCTGATATTCTTTTTACAGCGTCCTGTTCTTCGAATATGATTCTACTGGTCTTATCTCGACTGTTATCTAAAAATCCCGGATTAAAATTCATTTAAGTCCCACTCCTCTATAAATGTAGTAACAGTATACGGAAATTCAGAAAATTGTATACATGCAGTAGTGGAGATTGTGAAAAAAGGGCATTATAATAAAGATGTTCATATCGTAAATCTACTCTTAACAACATATTCATCATAGAAACTATTTATAATGATCTTTTCTTATACCCTTCTAACACTTAAGTAAAAACTTCATGTAAAGAATATTGAAAGAGAGGTGCGATATGAGTTACACCGAAAAAATAACCAATAGATATGTAGAAAAATTATCAAATGAAAATCTTTGGATTAATGTAGGGGAAATAATGATTAAAATCTTAGTCATTGTATTCTTGGCTGGATTAGCCATCCGAATTGGAAAATCTATCATCCGAAAATTCTTCCTCGTAAGATCTAAAAGTCCTCTTCGGATTTCAGAAAGAAGAGAAGCCACTATATTAAAGTTATTAGAGAATGTCCTTACATATGTCATTTTCTTTATTGCTTTAATGATGATTTTAGAAGCTTTAACCATCGATGTGAAGGCATTATTGGCAGGGGCAGGGATAGTTGGACTTGCAGTAGGTTTTGGTGCACAAAGCTTAGTGAAAGATGTAATTACTGGCTTTTTTATCATCTTAGAAGACCAATTTTCAGTAGGGGATTATGTTCGAATTGGCCAATTTGAGGGAACAGTCGAGGAAATTGGATTAAGAACTTCAAAAGTGAAAAGTTTTACTGGGGAAGTCCATATCATTCCAAATGGAAATATATTGGAAGTGACGAATTTTTCAATACATAATAGTGTTGCAGTTGTGGATGTAAGCATTGCTTATGAAGGAGATATGGAACTAGCAGAGCGAGTGATTAAGGATTTACTAGTGACCATGCCTGATAAATATGAGGACTTGATTAAGACACCTGAACTTTTGGGAGTACAAACTTTAGGCCCTTCTGAAGTTGTTTATCGAATAACTGCAGAAACCGCACCGATGAAACACTTTTTCATATCAAGGGTATTACGTAAAGAAATTAAACAGTGTTTGGACGAGAATGGTATTGAAATACCGTTCCCACGCATGGTGATGTATAACAGACAAGATGAAAGAGAGAAGAAACAAAGGGGATAGGGAGGAAACAAGAATGGAACAAAAGGAATTTGGATTACATGATATCGTAGAAATGAAAAAACCCCATCCTTGTGGCATAAACCGGTGGAAAGTCATTCGATTGGGCATGGATATCCGGATTAAATGCGAGGGCTGTGACCACAGTGTCATGATTCCTCGTAAAGAGTTTACAAGAAAAATGAAAAAGATCTTAGTCAAGCATGCTGAATGAAGCATGCTTTTTCTATATTAGAATAACTTGGTTGCAGTGGAGCAAAGAGACTAGGTGGCCAAAATCATAAATAAATGGAAGAGGATGGTTTCACGTGGAACCTGTGTTTCAGATTTCGGAAAGTATCTCTCAAACCGTGAATTTGTTAGAAGTACCCTTTAAATATAGAAAAAAATAAACAATAACATTCCAGGCATCCTTTTGATAAGAAGCATGCTTGTCTTTTTATAGGGAAATCTCTATAATTGGTTAGGGTTTCATAAGAAATGATTTGATAAAAAATTATTTGTGTTTATTCATAGATTACAGACTATTAGAGGAGTGAAAATGGTATGGCATTAACAGCTGGTATCGTTGGTTTACCGAACGTTGGGAAGTCAACTCTATTTAATGCAATTACACAAGCAGGAATCGAATCTGCAAACTATCCGTTTTGTACGATTGAACCTAATGTAGGGATCGTGGAAGTTCCGGATCAGCGTTTACAAAAATTGACAGAACTTGTTCAACCTAAGAAAACAGTTCCAACAACATTTGAATTCACGGATATTGCTGGAATTGTTAAAGGGGCAAGTAAGGGAGAAGGACTTGGTAATAAATTCTTATCTCACATTCGTGAAGTAGATGCAATCTGCCAAGTTGTCCGCTGCTTTGAAGATGAAAATATTACCCACGTTTCTGGTAAGGTTGATCCGATTGATGATATCGAAACAATCAACTTAGAGCTTATCTTAGCTGACCTTGAATCTGTCGATAAACGTCTTGCCAGAGTTGGAAAAATGGCAAAGCAAAAAGATAAAGATGCAATGGCTGAACAGGAAGTTTTAGAAATGCTGAAAGAAGCTTTGGAAAATGAAAAGCCTGCCCGTACAGTCGAATTTTCTGAGGAACAATTAAAGCTTGCAAAAAGCCTACATTTGTTAACGATAAAGCCTGTACTATATGTAGCTAACGTTGGTGAAGATGATGTAGCTGATCCTTCTAATAATCCATATGTGCAAAAAGTAAGAGAATTTGCAGCAGGTGATAATGCTGAGGTTATCGTAATCTGTGCCAAAATCGAAGAAGAAATTTCTGAACTTGATGGTGAAGAAAAGGCAATGTTCTTGTCAGAACTAGGAATTGAAGAGTCTGGACTTGATCAATTGATTCGTGCTGCATACAGCTTATTGGGACTAGCTACGTATTTCACTGCAGGAGTCCAGGAAGTACGCGCATGGACTTTCCGCAAAGGGATGAAGGCACCACAATGTGCTGGTATCATTCACTCTGACTTTGAACGTGGATTTATCCGTGCTGAAACAGTATCTTACGATGACTTGCTTGCAGGTGGTTCAATGAATGCTGCAAAAGAAGCCGGGAAAGTTCGTTTAGAAGGTAAAGAATACTTCGTTCAAGATGGAGATGTTATTCATTTCCGTTTCAACGTATAATCCTTTTTTCAAAACCTTATCTTCTGATAGGGTTTTGTTTTTGTTTTAGGCCGTTTTCGTAAAGTTTGTTGCTTTATTAGTTTAATTTGACTTTAACGAACTGAGTTGATTGTAGCGGAGGGCACTCTACCCCAGCGGAAAAAGAGGGAAGTGGGAGACCCCACAGGCGGAATCGCCGAGAGACTCCTATCCTTCCCCGCGGAAAGTAAGTACCTCTAGCTGGCAATAAACGGACAAACTTTATTTGTCTAAAAACAACAATCAAACGAGATTTCACTTGTTATATTGCAATCTCTTGTGCTCTATGCTATACTTTCAACTTGTGAGTAATTAACTTAATTGCTCCTTGCCCTTTACGGGCCGTTAGACCAAAAGGAGGTGACAGTGATGAGAAAATACGAAATTATGTACATCATCCGTCCAAACATTGAGGAAGAAGCTAAAAAAGCTTTAGTTGAGCGTTTCAACACAATCCTTACTGAAAATGGTGCGGAATTAGCGGAATCAAAAGATTGGGGTAAGCGTCGTCTTGCTTACGAAATCAATGATTTACGCGATGGCTACTACATGATCGTTAAAGTTAACGCAGAAGCTGCAGCGGTTCAAGAATTTGATCGTCTTGCTAAAATCAGCGAAGACATTATCCGCCATATCGTAATTAAAGAAGAAGAATAATTCCATTTAAATATATTTGTTTCATGTGAAACATCACATGAGATTGGGAGTTGATTCTGATGATGAATCGCGTCATCTTAGTAGGGCGCTTAACAAAAGATCCTGAATTACGATACACACCAAGTGGAGTGCCAGTGGCAACTTTTACTCTTGCTGTGAATCGAGCTTTCTCGAATCAGCAGGGTGAGCGTGAAGCGGACTTTATTAACTGTGTGGTGTGGCGTAAGCCGGCAGAAAACGTAGCGAACTTCTTGAAAAAAGGAAGCTTAGCTGGTGTTGATGGTCGCCTTCAAACGCGTAATTATGAAGGACAAGATGGTAAGCGAGTGTATGTTACGGAAGTCACAGCTGAAAGTGTTCAATTCCTTGAACCGAAAAATTCAGGTGCATCAGGAAGTAACAGAAATGAGAGCGGTTCTTTCGGTGGACAGCAAAGAGAAGATTATTCTTATGGCGAAAACCGTAATCAGGGTCAACGCAACAATTACACTCGTGTAGACGATGATCCATTTGCAAATAACGGTCAAACGATCGATATTTCCGATGATGATCTACCGTTCTAAACCTGATTTTTATTAAAAACTGAAGGAGGGAATAACCAATGGCAATGGGTGGACGCAGAGGTGGCCGTGCTAAAAGACGTAAAGTATGTTTCTTTACTTCTAACGGCATCACTAAAATCGATTATAAAGATGTAGATCTTCTTAAGAAGTTCGTATCTGAGCGTGGTAAAATTTTACCTCGTCGTGTAACTGGAACTAGCGCAAAATACCAACGTAAATTAACAGTTGCTATCAAACGCGCTCGTACTATGGCTTTACTTCCATACGTATCTGGTGAATAATTAAATTGATAAAGGCTCAATAAGGGTAATCCTTGTTGAGCCTTTTTGTATGGAAATAAAGCTTATCCATCAAAATAGGTAGTAATTAATCTCCATGATATAATATAAGAGCTGAATTTTATTTCACTTTCAGAAAAAATAAATTGGCAGCAAAGAAGTAAGTCGACGTAGTGGCCAATTTTAGGAATAAAGTATAAGTGCAACTAGACATTCGCCAACGCTGAGGCTTGGCGAATACCAAGTTTTCTAATGAAAGGAGTGGGAGCTATGACGCAAGGAAGGCGAATAGCTGAAGGTGGGGTATTACTGGCCATATTCAGTTTAATGATTTTTTTGTCTATCCAAATCCCTATTCTAGGAATTATTTTGATATTCTTTATGCCAGTTCCATTTATTTTGTTTGCAGCAAAGAATACGGTTTCTTGGTCGGTTGGCTTTGTTTTTATATCCGCATTGCTAGCAACATTATTCGGGACTTTGGTAGCGGCTCCAACAGCCATAATGATAGGATTGATGGGTATAACCGTTGGATCGTTTATTAACAGGAATAAACAAGCGCTTGATACATATATTGCAGCAGTACTTGTTTTCTTAGTAACGGTTATTTTATTTTATGGAGCAGCAGCGATATTCTTTGATTTTAATATTGTAAAAATCTCAATGGACATGACAAGAGATGCTATTTTACAATCTCAAGAAATAATGAAAAATCTTGGGCAACCTGTGAACAAGGTTATATTGGAGCGATTCGATGCTGCCATGAAACTTGCTCAAACTCTTTTACCGAGTTTAATTGTAGTGTCTTCTATGATAATGGTAATGCTGTTTTTCTACGCAAGTAATCCTTTAGTCAAGCGGTTTAGTGGAAAGCGGATAGCTTTATTAGCGTTCCGAGAAATTCGTCTCCCTAAAAGTCTTTTATGGTATTATTTAATTGTTATGGGTGCTACTTATTTCATTAATCCTGCTCCAGAACAATTTTCGTATACGGTATTGATGAATTTACTATTCATGCTTCAATTTTTCATGTTGCTACAAGGATATTCATTTATATTTTATTTTTGCCATGAAAAGAAGTGGGCGAAAGCGTTACCAATTAGCATCACCTTCCTATCATTAATCATGCCTATCCTTCTTTTTTTCGTACGATTTTTAGGTATAATTGATTTAGGCTTTAATTTAAGAGAAAAGATTCAAAAGAAGTAACCAAATAGGAGCTTTTCTTCATAGAAGTGCTTTTAGGAGCTGAAAGTATGCCATCATATCTGAAAAACCAATCATTTCGATATCCTATTTATGGCCTAATAGGAGTAGTTCTGGTCCTTTTAATGATTTTAACCTATTACCAGTGGATCATCGGAATTATCGGTTTTGTTCTGATAGCCGGATTGTTTTATATGCTTTTTAGACTGGAATCAGAAAACCGGAAGGAAACAGAGGAGTATATCTCCACGCTTTCTTATCGATTGAAAAAAGTTGGCGAAGAAGCCTTATTGGAAATGCCAATTGGGATCATGCTAATTAATGATGAAAATTATATTGAATGGACCAACCCATTCATGGCGTCCTGCTTTAACGAGGATACACTAGCCGGACGATCACTATATGATGTCGCAGAAACTCTTATTCCATTTGTGAAACAGGAAGTCGAAATCGAGACCATCACTCTCTATGATCGTAAATTCAAAGTCATCCATAAACGGGAAGAGCGTTTATTGTACTTCTTCGACGTAACGGAACAGGTGGAAATCGAGAAATTATATGAAGACGAGCGTACTGTGATATCAATTATTTTCCTGGATAATTACGACGAACTGACACAAGGGATGGATGACCAACGTAGAAGTAGTATAAACAGCTTAGTGACATCCTTATTGGATAAATGGGCGAAAGACAATGGAGTATTCTTGAAAAGAACATCTTCTGATCGATTTATTGGAATTTTCAATGAACACATCCTTCAACTTCTTGAAAAAGGGAAGTTTACAATACTAGATGAAATTAGGGAAACGACCACAAAACAAAATGTTCCCTTAACATTAAGTATAGGTGTAGGTTCTGGTGTTTCATCCCTCCCAGAGCTTGGGCTTTTGGCTCAGTCCAGTCTAGATTTGGCACTAGGACGAGGTGGAGACCAGGTTGCCATCAAATTGACCAATGGAAAAGTAAAATTCTATGGTGGAAAAACGAATCCTGTGGAAAAACGAACAAGGGTACGTGCACGTGTCATTTCCCATGCTTTGAAGGATATCATTGTTGATAGTGATAAAGTAATCGTAATGGGTCATAAATTCCCTGACATGGATGCTATTGGGGCAGCTATCGGGATCCAAAAAGTTGCACAGATGAACGAGCGAGAAGCTTATATTGTATTAAACACTCAGGAAATCGATACAGGTGTCCAACGATTAATCGGGGAAATTAAAAATAAGCCTGAACTGTATTCTCGCTTCATAAGTCCAGAAAATGCTTTAGAAATGATTACAGATGATACGCTGTTAGTTGTAGTAGATACACATAAACCATCCATGCTAATTGAGGAGAGAATTTTACGAGCCACTGAGAAGGTCGTGGTGATTGACCATCACCGTAGAGGGGAAGAATTCATCAATCACGCGCTACTCGTCTATATGGAACCGTATGCTTCCTCTACAGCTGAACTCGTGACGGAGCTTTTGGAATATCAGCCAAAACGAGGTAAAATTGATATGCTAGAAGCCACAGCCTTGCTAGCTGGAATTATAGTGGATACTAAAAGCTTTACTCTTCGCACTGGGTCTCGTACCTTCGACGCTGCATCTTATTTACGTGCTCGTGGCGCTGACACCGTTTTGGTACAAAAGTTTTTAAAGGAAGACGTTGATACGTATATTAAACGATCGAAGTTAATTGAAACTGTTGAATTCTATAAAGAAGGAATCGCAATTGCGAGAGGCAATAAAGAACAAATCAATGAACAAATTTTAATTGCTCAAGCAGCGGATACCCTTCTTACCATGGATGGAGTCATTGCATCCTTTGTTATTTCCTACAGAGAGGAAAATATGGTAGGAATCAGTGCCAGATCACTTGGAGATGTGAACGTCCAGATCATCATGGAGGACTTGGAAGGTGGAGGGCATTTAACCAATGCAGCCACCCAGCTTTATGGTATCTCAATTGAAGAAGCCGAACAGAGGCTAAAACTAGCTATAAATCAGTATTTGGAAGGGAGTCAAAAGGAATGAAAGTAATATTCTTAAAAGACGTAAAAGGTAAAGGGAAAAAAGGCGAAATTAAAAATGTAGCGGATGGATATGCTCAAAACTTTCTTATTAAGCAAGGGTTAGCAGTAGAGGCTTCCAATGCTAACATGAGCAAGTTAGAAGGCCAAAAGAATAAGGAAAAACAATTGGCAGCTGAAGAGCTTGAAAACGCAAAGGAACTAAAAGACAAGTTAGAGAAAATCACAGTTGAAATTCAAGCAAAAGCTGGCGATGGTGGACGCCTATTCGGATCGATCACGACTAAACAAGTTGCTGAAGAACTACAAGCAAAACATGGCATTAAAATCGACAAACGTAAAATGGAACTGAATGAAGGCATTCGTTCCCTAGGACATACAAAAATTCCTGTGAAGCTTCATTCAGAAGTCCAAGCAACTTTGACAGTTGCTGTGAAGGAAATTAAATAACGAACACTTGTATCATATTATTTTAACCAGAAAATAGCTCTTTACCCTTGAAAGTAAAACCTGTAAAATGTGATGGAGCCCATCTATTCTTAGTTTGGGCTCATCACATTTTTTTTTATTCTTTATAAAAGCGCAAATTGACAGGGAACAAAATAAAAAGAAGTCTTGTCATTATCTTAAGCTCGCCAAATGGCGAGTTTTCTAATGCTTCATAAAACAGATTTAAGCTAATAAATTTAAAGCACTTTATATATATTTTTCTTTCTATTATCAAAGATGGGAGGTACACACATGAATGAAATATTTCGCGATCGTATACCACCGCAAAATATAGAAGCCGAGCAGGCTGTACTGGGAGCCGTATTCCTTGAGCCTTCTTCTTTAACTCTTGCTTCTGAGGTTTTGATACCTGAAGATTTTTATCGTACATCTCACCAAAAGATTTTTAATGTCATGCTGACGTTGAATGATAATGGCAAGGCTGTCGATTTAGTTACGGTTACGGAAGAACTAGCGGCCTCCAAAAACCTTGAGGAAGTTGGGGGAGTCATATATTTGAGTGAATTGGCAAACTCAGTGCCAACCGCTGCAAATATTGAATATTACGCTCGTATTGTGGAAGAAAAGTCCCTTCTTCGTCGATTGATTCGTACAGCAACGAATATTGCCCAGGACGGCTACAGTCGTGAAGACGAAGTAGAAAGCCTTTTAAGTGAAGCGGAAAAAAACATTATGGAAGTAGCCCAACGAAAGAATGCGGGTGCTTTCCAAAATATTAAAGATGTCCTTGTCAAAACGTATGATAATATCGAGGAGTTAGCGAACCGTAAAGGAGATATTACCGGAATACCAACTGGGTTTTCTGAGTTGGATAGAATGACGGCAGGATTTCAACGCAATGACTTGATTATTGTGGCTGCCCGTCCTTCGGTAGGTAAAACGGCCTTCGCCTTGAATATCGCTCAAAACGTCGCCACGAAAACAGACGAAAATGTTGCGATATTCAGTCTGGAGATGGGTGCTGAGCAGCTAGTAATGCGTATGCTTTGTGCAGAGGGGAATATTAATGCACAAGGATTGAGGACAGGCTCATTAACCGATGAAGATTGGCGAAAGCTGACGATGGCAATGGGAAGTCTCTCGAATGCCGGGATTTTTATTGACGATACACCAGGGATTCGAATCAGTGATATCCGTGCTAAGTGCCGTCGACTTAAACAAGAGCAGGGATTAGGAATGGTACTGATCGATTACTTGCAATTGATTCAAGGAAGCGGCCGTTCTGGAGAGAATAGACAACAGGAAGTATCAGAGATTTCACGTTCCCTTAAGGAACTTGCCCGTGAACTAAAAGTACCTGTTATTGCCTTATCACAGCTATCTCGTGGGGTAGAACAACGTCAAGATAAGAGACCGATGATGTCAGATATCCGTGAATCAGGAAGTATCGAGCAGGATGCGGATATTGTAGCCTTCTTATATCGTGATGACTATTACGATAAAGAATCAGAGAATAAGAATATTATAGAAATAATAATAGCTAAGCAACGTAATGGCCCGGTAGGAACTGTTTCACTTGCTTTTGTAAAAGAGTACAATAAATTCGTAAACCTGGAACGTCGTTTTGATGATGACGCAATTCCACCAGGAGCTTAAAAGAAGCGCTTCTTCGTATTGAAGAGGTGCTTTTTTATATACACAGAAAATCGCTAAAAATGGCAATATTATTCTACTTATCTCTTAAAAAAAGGATAATAACGAACAAAAAATAATATTATTCTACTAATTGTTCGGATTCAGGTTGACTTCCATTCGTTTTTGTTGTTAAAATGAGTATGTTTGAAAAGAGGCAGATTTTAAAAATCGCCGATCGTGAACCTTTGGAGGTGCAAGGATATGTCATCAGTAGTTGTTGTGGGAACACAATGGGGAGATGAAGGTAAAGGTAAAATCACAGACTTTTTGTCTGAGCATGCTGAGGCAATTGCCCGTTATCAAGGTGGTAACAATGCGGGTCACACAATCAAGTTTAATGGTGAAACATACAAGCTTCATTTGATTCCATCTGGTATTTTCTACAGTGATAAAATTTGTGTAATCGGGAACGGAATGGTTGTCGATCCAAAAGCGTTACTTAAGGAATTAGCGTATCTTCATGAACGAGGAATTACTACAGACAATTTACGCATTAGTAATCGTGCCCATGTCATTCTTCCATATCATTTAAAATTAGATGAAGTAGAGGAAGAGCGCAAAGGAGCAAATAAAATTGGAACGACGAAGAAGGGGATTGGCCCAGCTTATATGGATAAAGCAGCCCGTATGGGAATCCGCATGGCAGACCTTCTGGATCGTGAAGTGTTTGAAGAAAAACTTACACATAACTTAAACGAAAAAAATCGCTTGTTGGAAAAATTCTATGAGACAGAAGGTTTCCAATTAGAAGATATCTTAGATGAATATTACGACTACGGACAGCAAATCAAGAAATATGTATGTGATACGTCAGTAGTGTTGAATGATGCTCTAGATGAAGGACGTCGTGTCCTTTTTGAAGGCGCTCAAGGCGTAATGCTTGATATCGATCAAGGAACATACCCATTCGTTACATCTTCCAATCCTGTGGCTGGAGGAGTTACAATTGGTTCGGGTGTAGGACCAACAAAGATTAATCATGTAGTTGGAGTTTCAAAAGCTTACACAACTCGTGTAGGTGATGGTCCATTCCCGACTGAATTGGACAATGAGATCGGTCACCAAATCCGTGAAGTTGGACGCGAATATGGAACAACAACAGGTCGCCCACGACGTGTGGGATGGTTTGACTCAGTCGTAGTTCGACATGCTCGCCGAGTAAGTGGTATCACAGACCTATCACTTAATTCCATTGATGTCCTTACAGGTATTGAGACATTAAAAATTTGCGTGGCTTATCGTCATAATGGAGAGGTTATTGAGGAGTTCCCAGCGAGCTTAAAGACCCTTTCTCAGTGTGAGCCAGTTTATGAAGAGCTTCCAGGTTGGACAGAAGATATTACTGGATGTAAATCTTTAAATGAACTTCCTGAAAATGCTCGCCATTATTTAGAACGCATTTCTCAACTGACAGGCATTCCATTATCAATTTTCTCTGTAGGACCAGATCGTTCACAAACGAATGTAGTGAACAATCCTTGGAGACAAATGTAAAAAGGAAGAGGATGTTTCCGTTTAGGATACATCCTCTTTTTTTTTGACTGAAAATATGAGATGGAGAATTTGAGGAAAGATATTGTCTAGGCAATAATAATTTTTTGAAAAATACTATTGCTTTAGGGTTAGTATCTATGATACTATTAAAAACGTCGCTGGTAACTTATTATAAAAGCTAGTTATACGAATACAATGATTCGTATAGTAACTTTACTTGAGCCATTAGCTCAGTCGGTAGAGCATCTGACTTTTAATCAGAGGGTCGGAGGTTCGAATCCTCCATGGCTCACCAGTTTTCTTATTTACGGCCCGTTGGTCAAGCGGTTAAGACACCGCCCTTTCACGGCGGTAACACGGGTTCGAATCCCGTACGGGTCATTGGCACATATAAATAATGAGCAAGTGGCTGGCAAGGACGGCTTCCTTGCTCGTTATTTATCCTAATGCATAAATCTTGGTTCCGTGGTGTAGCGGTTAACATGCCTGCCTGTCACGCAGGAGATCGCGGGTTCGATTCCCGTCGGGACCGCCATTTACTTTTACATAAATTTATCTCGGTAGCTTCCTGAGTTGGGGACAAAGGATAACAAAATAAAGGTAGCGGCGAAATATCTTAATATGGCTCGGTAGCTCAGTCGGTAGAGCAAAGGACTGAAAATCCTTGTGTCGGCGGTTCGATTCCGTCCCGAGCCATCCTTCAAAACACTGATTTCATCAGTGTTTTTTATTTTACAAAAATTACATCAAACTTCTTGTCATAGTGTTATCCGTTGGTATTTTTTTCACATTATGAGTCTTTTTACCTGTAATATAGATGTCATCTTTTATACAGTTATATTACAAATTGACTACGTTCCTCAAATATTAATTTTTCTATGTTAAATTAGTAGAGGCTATCATAGGCAGTAACTCTACGACCTAAATACATAGAGATAAACCTTCCATTGAGAGGGTGAAGTATAGTATAGGGGGAAGTAATGGTGTTTATAAAAGATATAAAGGTGGGGAAGAGTGCCAATAAAGTCTTCTTTAAGGCTGCGGCTTTGACGTTCGCGTTGTCTTCTTTGACTTTCCATCATGGATTCGCAAAAGAAAATAAAGAAATATCCACTATTTATCATGTATATTTACAAGATAAATATGTAGGGAGATTATCAGATACTGATGCTTATAAAAAGCTCTTACAAAATAAAATAGAAGCAGCAGAAAAGAAATATCCTCAATTGGAATTCGGTGCTGATCAAGATATTGCTTTCATAGAAGAAAAAGTTTTTGAGCGCAATCATCAAAGCAAAAAAGTATTAGATGTTTTGGATAAAGAAATGACTGTAGATGCAAAGGCCTTTGCCATTACAGTAGATGGTCAACCAATTGCTTATGTAGAAGATAGAATTTCTGCTAATCAAGCATTAAAAACTCTACAATTACAGTACGTGTCAGGGCAAGAGTTGGCAGTCGCAGAAGAACGAAAGAAACAGGCAGTGACAGTTTCTCCATTAACTGCACCTGGCTCTCGAGTATCAGATGTTAGATTTACTAAACTGACTGATATCAAAGAAACCTATGTAGATCCAGATAATATTCTTGATGTTCAAAAGGCTCTGACTTTGATTAATAAAGGCACTCTTGAAGAGAAAAAATATCCAGTCAAAGACGGTGATGTGCTAGGCAGCATAGCTAGTGCCCATAACTTGGATATGAAAACATTGCTTGCTTTAAATCCAGGGTTAACGGAAGATTCCTTGATTAAAATTGGGATGAGTCTCAATGTAACGGTTACTAAGCCTTTGGTAGAAGTAGTCGTGGATAAGGAAGTATTCCGTGAGCAACCTATTCCTTTTGAAAAACAAGTCGTAGAAGATCCTAAACTACCAAAGGGAGAAACGAAGACGAAGCAGGAAGGGAAAAATGGTCGGAAGTCAGTTTATCTATCTATCAGAGAAATAAATGGAAAACCTTCTGCTCAGAATGTAATATCTGAAAAGATTGTTGAAGATGCAGTTCCTCAAATTATGGTTAGAGGGACTAAAGTGATTCCTTCTCGTGGCAGCGGAAAGTTATCATGGCCAGCTGTGGGAGGATACATTTCCAGTAAAATGGGACATCGTTGGGGTAAAATGCATAAAGGAATCGATATTGCTCGTCCAAGTGACCGAACGATTAAAGCAGCAGATAATGGTGTCGTTACCTTTGCTGGAAAAGATGGCGGGTACGGAAATAAAATTGAAATTAGCCATAATAACGGTATGGTTACTCATTATGCTCATCTGGCTAGTATAGACGTAAATGTAGGTGATGTAGTAGAGAGTGGATCGAAAATCGGAGTGATGGGGTCTACAGGTCATTCCACAGGTTTACATCTTCACTTCGAAGTCATAAAAAATGGCAAGCTTGTTGACCCACTTTCCTATTTGAATAGATAACTATGAAGTCCTCGGATATAACTCCGGGGACTTTTTAAAATAGACCATAATGGATAATGAGCGAAGACCTTTACCCAAAAAGATGAATTCATGTTAAAGTAATAATGGGTACATATAAATTTTTTTATAAAAGAAACATCTTTATGATATACGATTTTATATGAATGGTCTTTTTGTATGAGAGTAAACTGAATTTAAAGGAGTCGAATGTATGGATAAAAAAATCCTTGTAGTAGATGATGAAAAACCGATTGCAGACATCCTGCAATTCAATTTGAAAAAAGAAGGTTTTGATGTTCATTGTGCCTATGATGGTAATGAAGCACTTGAAATGGTTGAAGAACTTAAACCAGATTTAATCTTATTGGATATCATGTTGCCACAAAGGGATGGTATGGAAGTGTGCCGTGAAGTACGCAAAAAATATGAAATCCCAATCATTATGCTGACAGCAAAGGATTCCGAAATTGATAAAGTTCTAGGGCTTGAGTTAGGTGCGGACGATTATGTAACAAAGCCTTTTAGTACGAGAGAATTAATTGCCCGTGTAAAAGCGAATTTACGCCGTCAACAGGCAATCGTGAATTCAAGCCAAGAAGAAGAGGAAACAAGGGAAATCACGGTTGGAGCATTAACGATACATCCTGATGCTTATGTAGTGTCTAAGCGTGGTGAAACCATCGAGCTAACTCATCGTGAATTTGAACTATTGCATTATTTAGCCAAACATATAGGACAGGTAATGACACGTGAGCACTTATTGCAAACGGTGTGGGGCTATGATTATTATGGTGATGTTCGAACAGTAGATGTTACAGTAAGAAGATTACGTGAAAAAATAGAGGATAATCCAAGCCATCCAGGCTGGATTGTGACAAGAAGAGGGGTAGGCTACTACCTTCGTAACCCAGAGCAGGAGTAAGTAAATGAAAAAAGTTGGTTTTTTTCGTTCCATTCATCTTAAGTTTGTATTGATCTATGTATTGCTAATATTGGTAGCAATGCAGATCATTGGCGTATATTTTGTTGATCAACTTGAGGATCGTCTCATTGATAACTTTCAAAAGTCTCTAAGAGAACGTGTAAACCTACTCGCTTATAATATTGAAGAGGAAATGGTAAAAGAACGGGATGAGAATTCGCCTACGTTAGAGGAAGACATCCGCGCGATCCTCCAAGACTTCACAGCTGTCGATATAACAGAAGTGCGAGTAATCGATACCCGTAGACGCATCATTGGAACTTCAGATCTTGATAATCAAGGAATCGTGGGCAAAAAAACTACGGAACGTCTAATAAAACGTACCTTAGTTGTAGGGTCTGAATCTAGCAGGGTATTGGTGAATCCAAAAACTAAAAATCGAATATGGGTTTTATCTTCTCCGATTGAATCTGAGGGTGAAGTGATAGGTGCCATTTACCTGAATGCTAAAATTGAGAATGTTTTCAAGCAAATGAGAGAAATCAATAATATTTTTGCTTCTGGTACTGCAATCGCCCTTGGTATCACTGCAATCCTTGGAATACTTTTGGCGCAGACCATCACTCGTCCGATGTCTGATATAAGACGGCAGGCTCTAGCATTGGCAAAAGGAAATTTCTCAAG
This sequence comes from Peribacillus alkalitolerans, assembly GCF_010882125.1. Classification (GTDB taxonomy): domain Bacteria; phylum Bacillota; class Bacilli; order Bacillales; family DSM-1321; genus Bacillus_BN; species Bacillus_BN alkalitolerans. The sequence continues at coordinate 38,214 of NZ_JAAGVZ010000015.1, forward strand.
GAAGGTAAAGGTCTATGGTTATGACGAAATAGGCCAGTTAGCCATCACTTTCAATAACCTGACCAAGAAACTTCAGGATGCCCAGGCAACAACAGAAGGGGAGAGACGTAAGCTTTCATCCGTCCTATCTTATATGACGGATGGCGTTATTTCTACCGATAGAAGAGGTAGGGTCATACTGATCAACGAGCCTGCTGCACAGATGTTGAATGTTTCACGTGAAACAGTTCTATCCCAACCAATCGTGAATTTGCTAGGGTTAGAAGATGATTATGCTTTTGAAGATTTATTGAATGAACAGGAATCAGTCATCCTGGACTATAGCACGAAAAATGAACCGTATATTTTAAGAGCAAATTTTTCAGTTATCCAAAAAGAAACAGGCTTCGTCAATGGATTAATCACGGTGCTACATGATATCACTGAGCAGGAGAAAATTGATGATGAAAGAAGAGAATTCGTTGCCAATGTTTCACATGAGCTACGTACTCCACTGACCACAATGAGAAGTTATTTGGAAGCGTTGGTAGAGGGTGCATGGAAGGATGAGAATATAGCACCGAATTTCTTGAGTGTGACGCAGAATGAAACAGAACGAATGATTCGTCTTGTCAATGACCTGCTACAACTTTCTAAGTTAGATAGTAAGGATTATCGATTATCAAAGGTTTGGGTTAACTTTAGTGTCTTTTTTAATCATATAATTGATAGATTTGAAATGACAAAGCAACAAAACATTACATTTAAGCGGAACATTCCTAAGGATTCTCTTTTTGTAGAGATTGATGAAGATAAAATCACACAAGTTTTATACAATATCATCTCCAATGCGATGAAGTATTCACCAGAAGGTGGACAAATATCGTTTACGGTCAATGTGTTGGAGGATTTGGTGCAAATTAGTATAACTGATCAAGGTGTTGGAATCCCGAAAGACAAATTGGACAAGATATTCGACCGTTTCTATCGGGTCGATAAGGCACGTTCTCGTAATCTTGGCGGAACAGGACTTGGTCTGGCTATCGCAAAAGAAATGGTATTAGCTCATGACGGTAAAATCTGGGCAACAAGTGAAGACGGCAAAGGAACGACAATTTATTTTACTTTACCGTATGAGCAGGAACAAGAGGATGAATGGTCATGAATGTAGAAAGTATCAAATCTGTCATTCTTACTGTTTTAGTACTGCTTAGTGTTTTATTGACATGGAGCATTTGGACGTACCAACCTAAACTTGATCAGATTGAGCAAACTCAATATATGGAGGTTGCTATTTCGAAACAGGAGCCGGAAAGTATCGTTAGGCCGACCCAGATTTTGTACCATCATGATACTCATTATGGGACATCCGATGAGAAGGAAATAGAAAAAACGATGGTAGAGATCTTGAAGTGGAATCTAGATGATATTAAGGATATTTCTCAATCGATACCGGACAGGGATTTCCTTAACTTTGTCCATGGAAAAGGGAAAACGGAAATCAAGTTTTCGGGTAAAGTCCCTTTAGGGATATATAAGAAAATTATTCGTATCAATGAAAAAGTAGTTCCAGAATTTAAGTTCGATCGAATTGTAATCAATACTTTAAAGGGGCAGGATAGCCTATACTTTGTCGCATATAATGAAAAAAAGGTGTTTCGAGCCAATGTAAACGTGTCATTACTTGAATCATTCAAGAAGGATTTTTATACCAATGCCCATCGATATCCGAAGTATGAGTCTTTTAAACTGACAGATAGCAAGATGCTCTTCCTTCCCAAGGAATTGGATAAGTTTCTTCCATATAAATATTATCCTATTGATAGGGGCAAGAAAGAAAAATTCAGAGATGCGCTTTTTAGTGATCCAAGCATCGTAAAACAGGATTATCTGCCACAAGTAGAGAAAGAGGTATATACAGACGGTTCGAGCTTGATGAAGGTAAATTACAATACGATGATGATTGAATATATTAATCCGACAAAAGGAAAAAATATTCCATCTCAATCTGACGATCTTCTTCAGAAGAGCATCGACTTTGTTAACGATCATGCAGGTTGGGAAGATGATTACCGTTTTGCTGAATTAAGTGAAGCTGAACAAAAAACAGTATTCCGTTTGTTCCTAGAGGGACTTCCGGTCTTTAATGAAGATGGAATGTCTGAAATTGTACAGGTGTGGAGCAAGGATGAAATTTCTCAATATACACGACCATATTACTCGCTCGGTTTTCCACTTCCATCCGAGATAAAAGACAATGTATTACCTACGGGGAAAGAGGCTTTTGAAGAAGTCGCCTCGATGCGGAATTTTGACCGTAACTTATTAGACGACTTGGTGGTAGGGTATAAATTGAGCCGGGATCCACTGGAACAGAAGATCATTTCATTAGAACCTGCCTGGTATTACCGTTATGACGGTGCTTGGAATAGGGTCATTTTCCCTAAACGAGGAGGTGCGCTTAATGGATTGGAATAAGACTAAAACCATATTCATTTTGGTTTTTTTGATACTTGATTTGTTTCTCATCTATCAATACTTTGAGAAGAAAAATTCTAATCAGTACGAGCTCATTGCAGAATCCCCGTTTGAAGAGCGCCTCAGTGAAAATGAGATAAAGTATACAGTTTTGCCAAAGGAATCCGTGAAGGAACGCTATATAAGTTCTAAGAGCAAAAGTTTTAAGGTGGATGATACAAGAAAACTAAGGAATCAAGAAGTGACTCTTTATGGAAACCAAAAGCTTTCTGCCAAATTAGAAAAGCCATTTCCATTGTCAGAAGGTACCCATAATGAGGCACTGGATGCCTTCGTAAAGGAAACTATATTGAGTGGCGATCTTTATAAGTATTGGGATTATGATAATGCGGAAAATGCCATAATCTACTATCAAACCTATGACAATAAAATGTTTTATAATAATATGAATGGAAAGCTAGTCTTGTATATGAATGCAAACAGAGAAGTCACTTACTATGAACAGACACTCTTAGAGAACATCGAAGAGTTCAATGAAAAAGAAGAAGTGCTTCCTGCAATCAAAGCAATTGAAACACTGTTCACTAAGGGATATTTAAAGCCTAAAAGTAAAATAACGAAGGTCGAGCTGGGCTATTATACACTTGTCCAATTGACAGCTTCACATGTGCTGACTCCAACATGGAGAATCGTCATCAATGATGAAGAAAACATGTACGTGAATGCGTTAGAAGGGCAAATCATACAGTTCGATACAGAAGATAAAATATTGGAGTGAGGATACATGTCTTTGTATTTTAGTGTTCTCGCCAGCGGGAGTACAGGAAATGCGTTTTATGTGGAGTCGGAGGAGCATTCGATATTAGTCGATGCAGGCTTGAGTGGAAAGCAAATGGATTTGTTATTTCAACAAATCAACCGAGACCCTTCCAAGCTTTCTGCCATTTTAGTAACGCATGAGCATAGCGATCATATTAAAGGACTAGGCATTTTAGCCCGGAAGTACAACTTGCCAATCTATGCCAACGAAAAAACATGGGCAGCCATGGAAACCGGAATTGGACAAATTTCAACGGACCAGAAGTTTGTATTCGATATGGAAACGGTCGAAAGCTTTGGTGATCTTGATATTGAATCCTTTGGTGTATCACATGATGCAGCAGAGCCAATGTTTTATGTGTTTCACCACCAAGGGAAAAAGGTTGTGCAAATCACAGATACAGGGTACGTTAGCGATAGGATGAAAGGCATCATATCAAACGCGGATGCGTATATTTTTGAAAGCAATCATGATGTTCAAATGTTACGTATGGGTCGTTATCCATGGAGTGTAAAACGTCGTATTTTAAGCGATGTTGGCCATGTTTCGAATGAAGATGCAGCCATAGCTATGAGCGAAGTTGCCGGGGACAAGACCAAACGTATCTACTTAGCCCATCTAAGTCTAGATAATAATATGAAGGACCTTGCCCGGATGTCAGTGGCCCAAACATTGGAGACACAAGGAATCCGTGTAGGGGAAAATTTTGATTTATATGATACCGATCCAAAAAAACCGACGGAATTAGTTTGTGTTTAGTCAAATATGGTTAAAAAAGGAATGAGGATTATTTCTCGTTCCTTTTTTTGCGGTTAGAAATTATTATTTACATAAATTGAGAAGAATCATAAAGGAACATTAATTTTTTAAGCTAATTTTAAGATTTGCAGAGTATTATGAACTTGTAAAACAAACAATAATAGAGCCATTATATATTCGGAAAGAGAGGAATGAGGAGATTGGGTTACTATGATCAAGATTATGAACAAGTGAGATCTAAAAAGAAGGGACGTGGAGGGACCTTTTTTGCTGGGCTAGTTGGTGCAGTCATTGGTGCATTAATAGTAGTCATTGCTTTTCCTCGTCTTGGAATCGAAACCGTAACAGGAGATGATATTCAAATTGAGCAGAAAAAAGATGGGACTATAACAAATGGAATTCAGCAGAATGTTTCTGTCAATGTAACTACTTCAGTCACACAAGCCGTTGATAAGGCTGGAGATGCGGTTGTTGGCATCACTAATATTCAGCAATCAAGCATGTGGCAACAACAGGGTGGAGAAGCTGGAACCGGTTCCGGTGTAGTGTACAAAAAAGGTAATGGAAAGGCTTATATTGTTACGAACCATCACGTTATTGATGGAGCCAATGAATTAGAAGTTACATTGTCTGATGGAACTAAGCTTCCTGCAAAATTATTAGGTAGTGATGTTTGGACAGACTTAGCTGTAATAGAAGTCGATGCCGATAAGGTAAAAACAGTTGCAGAGTTTGGTAATTCTAATAGTTTAAAACCAGGCGAACCTGTCATTGCCATTGGTAATCCATTAGGTCTACAGTTTTCAGGTTCGGTTACGCAAGGTATCATCTCTGGTCTTGAAAGAACAATAGAAATCGACGTAAACCAAGATGGAGTGGTGGATTGGAATTCTGAAGTTATCCAAACGGATGCAGCAATCAACCCAGGGAATAGCGGTGGAGCCCTTGTAAACTTAAACGGTCAAGTAGTTGGGATTAATTCCATGAAAATTGCTCAACAAGCAGTCGAGGGAATAGGATTATCGATTCCTATCAATTCTGCCATTCCGATTATAGAGGACCTTGAAAAGTATGGAGAGGTACGCCGTCCTTATATGGGAGTAAATTTAGCTGGAATAGAGGAAGTGAGCCAATATCACCGTCAAAACACATTAAAACTTCCTAATGATGTGACAAAAGGTGTGGCCATTACACAGGTTGATCCAAACTCGCCAGCTGCAAAAGCAGGATTACAGGAATTCGACGTAATCGTTGAAATGGACGGAGAAAAGATTGAAGATGTACCAGGATTACGGAAACACCTTTATGTAAAAAAGAAAATTGGAGATAAACTTAACATTACATTCTATCGTCAAGGTAAATTGGAAGAAGTAACAATGACTTTAAGTGATCAAACCTTTTAAGAAGTGATGTGGATAAGTAAGAGAGCCTAAATGAGGGCTCTCTTATTTAGTTTTTTATGTGGTATGATGGGATGTGGATAATATCAAGGGAGTAAAAACTTCATTTTGTTGTGGATAAGTATAGGACATGATTTTCTATAGAAATTTAGGGGAAATTAAATGAAAACAGATAGTAAAGGAGCAGAAAAATATATGATTTATTGCTGTAAAGAACATGTTGAATTAGCGCTGGATGTAGTAGTAGATGAGCATGAAGTGGCACCAGAATTAAAGGAGTTTACTCAAGAAAATGAGCTGTTAATAACCTGTGAATATTGTAATAATCCTGCAATATATATGGTGGCGAACTAATATTCGCATACAATATGTGGACAGAAATTGTGTATATGTGGATAACTTCTGTGGATAAATTGTTTGTAAAGTGAGGACAGGCTGTGAATATCTCAATTATTACGGTTGGCAAACTGAAGGAGAAATATTTAAAACAAGGAATAGACGAATACTTGAAACGACTTACTGCATATGCAAAAGTCGAAGTCATAGAACTGGCTGACGAAAAAGCGCCGGAAACATTAAGTGAAATAGAAATGGAGCAAATAAAAGACAAAGAGGGCGAACGGATTTTAGCCAAAATTAGTCAAGATACCCATGTCATCGCTCTCGCCATCCAAGGAAAAATGAAATCATCAGAAGAACTGGCAGATGGACTTGATAAACTAGCTACATATGGGAAAAGTAAAGTGGCTTTTGTTATTGGGGGATCACTAGGATTAAGCGATGCTGTAATGAAGCGGTCTGACGAAAGTTTGTCCTTTTCAAAAATGACCTTTCCTCATCAATTGATGAGGTTGGTTTTAGTGGAGCAGATTTATCGGACTTTTCGGATCAATCGAGGGGAACCGTACCATAAATAAATGAGGTTTCCTTCTTATGAAAGTTAGTAGGGGAAACGACTGCCAACATTCATAATTTGGTGGAGTTATAGGAATCACAAAAGAACACTTGATTATTAAATAAAGAGGTAAAAGCATTTTTTTTTGCCTAGATGTTTATGCATAAGCCAGATCTTCTGTGCTTGCTGATCTCCTAGGAGTCGCCACCTTCCGCTCCAATCAATAGATCTAATAAGAAAGACAATATGCTTTATCAAATCAATGAACTTGTGTACGTTCCTTTTTCTTATCAATATGGTAAGTGGAAATAGAGAAAAATTAGGTAGTACGATTAATAAAGAAACGAAAGGCGTCCGAAGTTGTATCTTCGGACGCCTTTAAATTGTATAGAATAGTCACTGTTAATATAAAAGCGATACCCAATCATAGAAATAAGCAGTATTTATTAAAGAAGTATCAAAGAACAACTAAAAGTCCTTGATACTTCTTTTTTTCATAAAGGGATTACAGTAATATCATTAATTATGGCATGGAAAGGTTTTGGTTCTTCTGGAGATAACATAGGAAGCATGCCAAGCGTTGCTTCCCAGTTAAGCTGATTTCTTTTGTTTTTGATCTAAAAGATGACTAAAGAAAGTTAGTAGACTTGCACAGACTGCAACTACTCCACCGACCCATGTTACATTCATTAAATTCCCTTGATGGTATACAATTCCGCCTAATGCAGAACCAAAAGCGATACCTACGTTGCTTGCCACTGGCATAAGTGAAGCAGCGAGTCCTGTTGCTTTTGGCTGATAAATTCCGGCGAGGTCTATTAAATAAAGCTGAGTAGATGTTGTTAAGAGGATGGCCATTAACGACATCAATCCAATGTTTGCCAGTCCTAAAATAAAATGATTTGTAGTCCAAAATAAACTTGTCAGAACAACTGCCTGCACGAGAAAAACAAACCGAAGGCGACCGATTGCATTGTGGCTGGCAATTTTACCAGCGAGGATGTTGCTGAAAATCGAAATAAATCCATAACCAAATAAGATTAAACTAATTGAATGATTTGGTACTTCCATTCCCTTCAAGATAGGAACAAGGTACGTAAAGACGGTATAAGTTGCGCCAAATCCGAGAGCAGGAATGAAAAAAGCCATCAAAATTCTTGGATTGGTCATTAAAGAAAACTGATCCCGTATCGAACTGCGTATTTGGCTGAGTCTAGCAGGCAAGACGAAAAAAGATGCCAAAAACGCCAATCCTCCTAGGAAAGTAGTTAACATAAAAGTGGCATTCCATCCGTATGATTCGGCGATGACAGTACCAATTGGCACACCAACGACATTTGCAAGTGTGAAACCACCGAAAACGAATGATATAGCAAGTCCGCGTTTTTTAATCGGCATGGTTTCACTTGCAACAATCATGGCTAGTGAGATTAAGACACCTGTTACAATCGCAGTCATAATCCTAAGTGCAAGGAGCATGATGTAACTTGTCGTGATTACACACAAAGCATTCAGGACGATGAAAGATCCTATCAAAAACAACATCCATTTACGCTTTGGAAAATGACTTGTTGCTGACATCACTAGTGGTGTGGCGATGGCAAATGTAATTGCAAACGCAGAAACGAGTGTGCCTGCTTTTACATTTGTCATATGAAGGCTCGAGGAAATATCGGTTAAGATTCCGACAATAACAAATTCGCTTGTCCCGAGAACAAATGTTAATAAAGAAAGTGTTAAGATGAGCAACCAATGTCGCTGGGATAATTTTGTTGGGTGCATAAATACCTCTTTTCTTAGAAGAATGTAAATGTGTCAGATAGTAGGATACACAACCAAAACATCTTACCATAAAATATTTTTGCGAGAAAAACTCTTTCTTTTCAAATAAAGGTAAAATTAGTATGTAAAAACCTCATTTAGTTACAATACGGTGAACCGTACCACAAGTAAATGAGGTGTTGGGTCTAGTTAGCTATAATTGATTAACTAGGGAATATTAGTTGAAATTATTAGACAACTGTTATGTTATACTAGTTTTGCTAAATTTTATTTAGTTTTAATTTATTTTGGGGGTAAGGGAAAATTGCATTGTAAGAATTGCGGGCAATTATATGATACATCAGATGACTATTGTAAGAAATGTGGTTGGTCATTTAAAATAGAGCAATTGAATCAGAGGAAATGGAAGAAACCATTGATGTTGACAAGAATTAAAAGACAAGTCTTAAAGTATACCTTCATTATGGCTTCTATTTGTTTATTCTTTTATGGGTACTGGGAATTAATTGACTATTTACATCACTTTATTGTTAAAGAGATTAAGGTTAATCAACATGTTAACAGTGGGGATATACTCACGGTTCTTTTTGGAATTAGTTCATCCATTTTAGCCCTGGTCGGTTTGGTTACAATTTTTGTTTCAATTAATAGTCAGCATAGAATTCAAAGATGTAGAGAATTATTGTGGGAATTAATGGAGATACCATATCAATGCTGGGATGATCTAGGCAAATTTCATTATAAATTCTCATTAGAACAGGACATTCGACAACGGTTAATTATTTATCAGCAAACACTAAAAAGTGGTTTAATCTTTAATTACATAGTTGTGACCTATCTAGTTGTTGTTATTCTAGCCGTTTCTGGGATTATAATTATTACAACTGAGGTATTAAAAGATCTTTATTTTACAAATTTAAGCGAATATCACATTATTTATAGTTTAGTAATTGTAGGTGTAATCATCATGATTATGTTTGCGATATTATTATTATCTTTAACCCAAATTGGCCTAATTGCAAGCCTGCCTCAATTAGATGATATTATGAATGCAGATACATCTAAAAGTGATATTCCTGGTATATTATTAGCAGCAATTTGTATGAGAGTTATGATAGCAGATTCATTGATTGTGAGATTTACTTTTCCTTTTCAAAATATAGAAATCTACCCATGGATCATTGGTATTTTAAAGGATACAAATGAAGAAGTGCTAATTAAAGGTGGTCCATTTGAACATAATCCAAATAAGAAAAAAATAGATCAACAATATATTGATCATAGTCGAGCACATAGACTACATTATATTGTAAGTGATCCATTTGAGCTTGATTTTTCTTTATATGAAAAAATTAGGTATAAGTTTGAATTAAATAGTAAACAAGGAAAAGTTTATGTTGAATTTGAACAAAATAAAAATGATAGCTCTCTTGAAAATGAAGGAAGGATTCATCCAATAAGTATCATTCCAAAGCTAAGTATAGAAGATAATTTGTTTAAAAATCTAGAAAATGTTAAGGGCGATAAAAACAAAAAATGGTTTGTTTCCTAAATGTAGAGATTCATTATATTAAACCTTGGTCATACTCATGTTTCTCCCATGGAACAATTAAGCGGTAATTTTTATCTGTCAAATTGAAACAGTAATAATCTGGATTCTGTATTTGTGATAATAGGTCTTTACATACGACAAAGGTATGAACGTGAAAATTTGATTCAGTTAAGAAATTTATAGTATCTACTAATGTTGATCCCTTGCCAGCGAAGTCTTCTACAACTAAAACTTTCGAATTTGATTTAGGTCTATGTCCATTCCAGTTTACTTCACGCGTTGACCTATCGTAGTTCACGAAATAAACGGGTAAGTCAGTTAAAAAGGAAAGGTGCATGCCTGCAAAGCTTCCACCACGGAGTATAACAATAATGGCATTGTAGTTTAGTGACTTTATTTCCATTACATGTTTCTCTATCTTAGACGCAATCTCATCATATCCAAGATAAATAGGCTCTCTATTACTCATAAAAAGTCTCCTTTGTGTAATTATCTAATATTAATATGAAATGTTATTGTGGTATTTTGTTGTATTTGAACAATCTTGTTAAGATCATTTATCATTTGTCATTCTATTAAAATTGCTTTCAATATAATATAGATATTATAACGCTATTGTTTGTTAAACTCAGATTATTGTCAACCTAGGTACTTGAGATAATAATATTCTTTTTCTGTATATAAAAAATAAAGAGTAGGATAAGTGCCAGGGACCTTACAGATTTCTGGATGGTGCCTGGCACTTTTACTCAGAATTTTTGATTCTTTCAAGAAATTGGTGTAAATGATCCGATAATTTCATACAGAACCGGATATAGAATCATTATGTAAAAAAACAGGATTAAGAAATGATCTGTGGAATATTCAGGTCACACTTAATCCTGTTTTTTTGAGTTTTACTTCGAGTTTATGGAATGGATAACGTTAGTGTATATTTTGATATAATATTATATGTGTAGTATTTATGAGGAACGTTGCGCAGTTGTGTTCTTATTTTGATTTTCATTTTGAGAATAATGTTGGAGGCAAATCGTGAACAATTACCATCTGTACAATATTGAAAAATTCCTAGTCAATTATGTGCAAACTATCAAAGATATCGTTGAACTCAATCTTTATGTCGTTGATGATAACTTGATTCGGATAGTCAGTACGGGTGCTTTGGATATATTAAGAGGGATACCTCTTACAAAAAATCAGCTAACCTATAAGGTTATGACACAAAAAAAACCGCTGTACATGTGCAATCCAAAAGAAAGTGAATTGTGCGAGGGCTGTGAAATCAAAGAACTTGGGAATTGCATAGAGGAACACACATTATATTATCCAATAGTCATCGACGACTACGCAATTGGTGTCATTGCATTGTTTGCAGTGACAGATGAAGAAAAACAAAAGCTGAAATCAAAGCTCAGTGAATTTGAGAGGTTGTTGAGCCAGATGGCTGAGACGATCAAGCTCAAACTCAAAGAAACCACAAATGTTCATCGTTTTGAAACACTCATGGCGAATATAAGTGATAGCATCATAGTGACAGACATTGATGACATTGTGCTTTTTTCAAATTTACTACAGCTCGAAGGAAAGTCGGGAATGAGCTTGAGGAAAATCTTTGATCCAGCAGATTTAGATCGGTTGAATGAAATCGGATATGACCATCCAATTATTATAAACGATGAATATGGATTAGGCAGGTTTTCTTTATCCAAGGTCATTATCAATCCCAATGAACGGCATATTGAAAAAATGTATCTCATGAAATCTGTTGAGGAAGAAGGGAAGGTAGCGACAAGAATTGCTTACAATGGTTTGGATTTTATTGGGAGTAGCCATTCTTCTATGCTCACTAGAGATATGATCTCAAAGGCCGCTGACTATGATTTTAATGTACTGATTCTCGGGGAAAGCGGTACGGGCAAGGGGGTTATTGCAGAAGCCATCCACAAACAGAGTGCAAGAAAAGACAAGCCTTTCATTGATGTGAATTGTTCAGCAATCCCTAGCAACCTGATTGAGAGCGAGCTGTTTGGATACGAGGCTGGAGCCTTTAGTGGTGCCAGTAAGAATGGGAAACCAGGAATGTTTGAGTTGGCAAACGGCGGTACAATCTTTCTGGACGAAATCGGGGAAATGGATATCGCATTACAACCGAAACTGCTCAAGGTGCTTGACGACAAACACGTAAGCAGGCTGGGCGGCGTTAAGTCCAAGAAACTGGATATTCGAGTGATTGCAGCGACAAACAAGGATGTGCATGAGTTGGTCAGGCAAAAGTTGTTCAGAGAGGATCTTTACTATCGCTTGGCAGTCATGGTCATCGAAAACGAGCCATTACGTTCTAAAACGGAGGACTTGATTCCTCTGGCCATTCATTTTATAAACAAGTATAACAGGAAATACAATAAGAGTATAAAAGGGCTGTCTCAACAGGTGGTCAAGGCCTTTATGCAATATGATTGGCCAGGAAATATTCGTGAACTGGAAAATGCAATAGAGTATGCAGTTGCCGTTGAAGAAGGCAAAAAGATCAGTGCTCAGTCATTGCCAAGGCGAATACTGTCCAACAATCCACTAGTCGTATCAACCAGCTTAGAGGACATTAAGAAGAATAGAATTCTGGAGCTCCTTAACATGCATGGTCACACGGCACAGGGGAAACAGAAAGTTGCAGAAAGTTTGGGTATAAGTTTGTCCACCTTATATCGCTATATGAAAAAGTTTGAAATTAGCTGATTTTTTAAAATTGAAAATCATTTTGAGAAAAATGAACCGATGAGGTTCATTTTTTTGTTGGAAAATAGCTAATTTTGAGTTGGCATGATTCTTGCATTATATGATTACAAACACAAGGAGGTAGAAAAATGAAGCCACTTATAGGAGTTACAAGTAATTATATTTATAGCTACATGCCAAAACTGAATAAAGGGAGTAAAAACGAGCAGGCTCAGTTTGAAGCCTTGCAAAGCACATATGTTGGAAGCTGTTTATTCGGATTGAATGATGTGCCGTTTAACATGTCTTTGTCAACAGATATTCAAGCTATTGAACAAGCTGGAGGCATACCGATTATCATTCCGCAAACTGAAGATGAAGATTCTATGAGAAGCATTCTAAGTCGACTAGATGGAATCGTATTTACAGGGGGGAATGATATCCATCCAGAGTTTTATGGTGAAGAAGTGAATTACAACAAAGGACTGTTTGGAACATTAGATAATTTAAATGCGGAAGACGCATCTGTATTTGCTAAAACTGTTATTGAAAGAGACAGAATGGAGATTGCACTCATGAAGCTTGCGCTTGAAAAGACAAGTCTTCCAATACTTGGTATTTGTCGCGGCTTACAGATTATGAATGTCTCTCTTGGTGGCAGCTTGTACCAAGATCTTGAAAAGTGTTATGACAAGGGAGATCTATTGGAACACGTTAGCCTTGAAAAATGGGCAACGCATGTACATGACATCAACATTGAAAATGGGAGTTTAGTGTATAAGATATTTGATGAGAACCGAATAAATGTCAATTCTATTCATCATCAGGCAATCCGCCACCTGGGGGATGGCTTGAAGGCTACTGCCAAAGCTGCAGACGGTATTGTGGAAGCGATAGAGTATGATGACGCTTCAAGATTTGTCTTGGGTGTGCAATGGCATCCTGAAATGCTGCTCAAATCTGATGAGACTCATAGGAAAGTATTTGATGCATTTATAGAAGCAAGCAAAAAGAAAGCGTTTACAATAAATGGAATCTAGGGGGAAATCAGATGGGGAATAAGTTCACTAAAGACAGTTTCATTGTTGGCTTTGCACTATTTGCTGTATTCTTTGGGGCAGGAAATTTGATCTTTCCACCAGCAATAGGCTTTATGGCAGGATCAAGTTGGATGTTCGCATTCTTGGCACTCTTGTTGGCCGGAATCGCCCTTCCGATTCTTTCCATTATTGCAGTATCAAACGCAGGAGGATCATTTGAGGAATTGTCTAAGCCTATCGGAAAATGGTTCCATGTTTCATTCAATCTGTTTGTTATGATTGGTGTTGGCGTGCTCGCAACTATCCCAAGAACAGCGGCAACGACACATGAATTGGGCGTGATACCACTGTTTCCGAATGTTCCTATTCAATTGACAGTGGTGGTATTCTTTGCTCTAACATATTACTTTGCAAATGATAAGTCGAACTTTATTGATAAAGTCGGGAAAATCATGACGCCAGGATTAATTGGGATTCTTCTATTGATTGGTGTGAAGGCAATTCTCTCACCTCCTTCAACGCCAGCTCCAGCACATGTTCCAAATCCGTTTTCGGCATCTTTTATTGAACTTTATTTCACGGGTGATCTTTTAACAGGTCTTCTGTGTACTCCGATCTTTGTTTCTGCGATAGTATCGAAGGGCTATACCTTAGAAGCAGAACGCAAGAGAATGACACTCAGTGCATCATTGATTGCTGGTGCTGGATTTATTCTGGTTTACTTTGGTCTGCTCTATCTCGGTGCACATGGAGGAAACCTGTTTCCTGCAGACGTAGCAAGAACGGATTTACTTAATGGCCTTGTCAGTCTTAGCTTTGGAAACATTGGTACAATAGGTCTGTCTATTGTAGTGGTATTAGCTTGTCTTTCAACGGCAATCGGGATAACTGCTTCCGTTGCAGATTTTGTGAGCTCAGTTACAAAAAATAAGATTACATACAAAGTTATGGTCGCGGTGACTTGTATTGTTGGTGTTATCGTTGGAGGGACTGGGGTTGATAGCATTATCAACTTTGCAGGACCGATTTTCTACACAGTGTATCCACCTGCAATTGTGTTGACATTCCTGGGATTATTTAAGAAGTATGTGCCAAATGACGGGGCATTTCGTTATGCAGTTTTAATCACTCTGGCGTTGAGTGCAGTAAAGGGCTTGGGTGAACTTGGCGTCCATATTGGATTTATTGATAGCCTTATTTCATCATTGCCGCTTAGCAGTCAAGGTTTTGAGTGGATTCTTCCAGCTATTGCTGGATTCTTCTTCGGATGGATTCTTTATAAGTTGACAGGAAAAGAAATTGTTGAAGCAAATGTTCGTAGAGCGAACTAGTTGGCATAATAAAATGATTGTTATACTTATTGCCTGAAGATTTATATTAAGACAGAAGCAACCATTAACCACTAATACTACTCTACACAGGTAGAAAATTTCGCAGTGTTAGAGTTTGAAAAAAAAATTGAAAAAAGGAGTTCAGTGATGGACTTCTTTTTTTTTGTATTGAAATGACTATATTTATCACGTATCAACTGGCGCTTCTGCAAGAAGGCTTTATTACCTTCTTGCAGAAATAAGGATAAAATAGTTTACTTAGTCTTCCTTGAAAACGTTTTATTACAGAATATCGCTCGATAGAATATTGCCTGACCATAGCTTAGAATTTTGGAAAAACTATAACATTAAAAAAGCCATCCCACTGAAAATGTTGTGGAATGGCCTTTTCATTTTAACGTTCGTTCTTTGTAGTAAAATCAGGTACAAGCCAATGGATGAGCAATCCAGCAATGGTAGCGTATGCGATACCATTATGAGCATATCCAATGCCGATGATGAAGATGATCGCGACTATGACTAAATTTTTCATATTAGCAAGACTCACTTTTTCCTCAATGAGGTGACGGATCCCCATTGCGGCGATCATACCAAACAACAGGATACATATACCACCCATCACTGCCACTGGAATAGATTGGATAACAGCTCCAACTTTACCGAACAAGCCAAGAAGAATCGAAAGAACAGCAGCGCCTTGAATAATCCTACTGGAAAACTGGCGTGTGATAGCTAGAACCCCGAGGTTTTCCGCGTAAGTTGTTTGTGCAGGTCCGCCGATGAAGCCGGAGATTAATGTTGCAATGCCATTCCCCCATAGGATCCTTGAAAATCCAGGATTCTTAGTCACATCTTGTCCTGTGATCTCATTCAGTACAAACATATGTCCAAGGTCTTCGATGATGGTAACCAGGGCAATCGGCGCCATACCGAGGATCACAACCCACGTGAATTCTGGCATGACGACATGTGGAAGAGCAAAAGTCGGTGCGCTGACGATGGTATCAAAATCAACCAATCCACGCAAAGCGGCATAAGCATACCCTACTGCAAGACCAATTATAAGTGGCAAGAGGCGAATCACCTTTGTACCTGCAAGCGTAGCGATGACCGCTGCAAGAAGGCTGACGATAGCGACATCCCAATGGGTTGAAGCCATGTTGGTTACCGCCGTGGTTGCCAGCGCAAGACCGATTATACTTACAACCGGTCCGACGACAACAGCAGGAATTACTTTTCGGACTTTTTCAAAGCCAACAAATGAAATGATAATAGATACAATGGCATAAACAATGGAAACGCTGATAAGACCTGCAACCGCTTGACCTGGTGATTGTAACTTCCCCACATACAACGCTAGCGGAGCAATAAAGGCAAAGGATGAACCTAGATACGTAGGAACCTTTCCGCGTGTAATTAGATGGAAAATCAGGGTTCCTAAACCACTGGCAATAAGTGCGCTTCCTGGATCAAGACCGGTTAGTGCTGGCACCAGAACTGTGGCTCCAAACATTGCAAACAAATGCTGTAATGATAATGGTATCGCGCTTAAAAAATTTTTCAAACGTGTCCCCCCTCATTAATAGTGCCTTTCATTTATGATATATTTCTTCTATTTAATTTTAGAATAAAAATTCATTAGAATAATTATTTATGTCTATAATGATTACATTTTTGTATTTTTTTGTAGTTGAAGATTATTACAAGAAGGGTAAAATAAAACTCATTTATACACTAGGAAAATAAAAACCTCATTTTGATGTATCAGTGTGAAACGTACCACAAATGGTGGTAAAGCAGAAAGTTGAAGTTGTGTTGGATAAAGAGTGGCTAGATAAACTACAAATCTAGTAAGTATACGTAAATTAGACTAGAGCAGGAATTTATGTTTCCTGCTCTAATCTGTTTTTAAAAAGGAAAAAGCCACTTCTGCTATTCCACAAGAAATCTCAATTCAAAAATATTTCAATAACCTGTAGATGATGTTGTCTTATGAAGGCATCTATTTTTTTTACCTTTAAAAGCTTCTCAACGTCCCCTTGTTCCTTGATGCTTGTCTAATTAGCAATTAATTTAATTATCACCTCAAAATATCAAAAAATAAAATTCCTTGTTAATAGATAAGCGCCGTTACGGTCAAATGTACCGTACATAAGATGAAACAAATCAAATTTTCTTAAAAATATATTTGGTTAAAGGGATGATGGTATGACTGTTCAAAGAGTGTCAGTTTCTATATTGGGCAGTGCTGGTGGAGTAGCAAGAGCAATACTTTCTTTACTAAATAAATCAATAACAGACCCTAATGACCCAATACACTCGCTAATGAATCAAAGTAAGTTGCACTTTATTGATTATCAACAAAAGGACATTAATTACTACAAACAAATATGTCCCGATTTAGTAAATAGAATTGATCTTTATCAGTTCAATCTTGAGGATTTGGAAATGGTTCGTAAACATATAGATGAAACCAAAACATCGCTTATCATTGATCTTTCTTGGGCAGATACGATAGATATTCTGAAAATATGCAATGATTTGGGAGTATCTTACGTGAATTCAGCACTTGAGAATGTAGAAGTAGATAAAGATGTATATCTAGAGGGTTTCACCTTAACAGAACGTTTTGAAAGATTTTCTGCTGTGAAAAATAGCTTTACCAATATGAAGGGGATTGTTTGCTCTGGAATGAACCCTGGGGTAGTGCAATGGATGGCTCATTCTTTGATGATCGCTCATCCAAATGAAAAACCACTTGCTTGTTACATTGTTGAAAAGGATACTACGTTTTTTAAGGACAAGTCTCATATTCGCAAGAATACAATATATTCTTCGTGGTCACCGGAATGCTACTTGGATGAAGCAATATTGAATTATCCAATGTTTGTTAAACAACACGTACCATTTTACCTATACGATTATCCGTATGCTAAAGAATATAAGGTTAAGTTAGGTGATATTGAATTTTACGGTTGTTTAATGCCTCATGAGGAAGTACTGAGCTTAGGGACCATGTATGATATGGAAACTGGGTTCATTTATCAAGTCAATGATTATACTACAAAAATAATCCGAGATAATCTAGAAAATGCAGATGATTTATGGGAATGGGAATTTGAAGTATTTGATCCTTCCGTGGCAGAAATTGTAGGAGAAGATTTGGTAGGTATCCTCCTTGTATACAATGATAAAGAGCGATTTATGTACAACGTTATGGACAACCAGTTCGCATTTCAAAAGCATGGAATAAACGCCACCTATTTACAGGTTGCCTGTGGAGTGTATGCGGCAGTTTGCACGTTATTACTAGACCCTGTTCCTGCAGGTGTACACTATGTTGAAGAATTACTGAAAACGGATAATAGCATAGGTTACGGGAAATATGTCTCTCAATACATGACGGATTTTATAATAGGAGAAAATGCCCGTTCAGATGGATTTATCTTAAATAGAATGAGAGATTTTAAACCGTAGGAAATAAAAAAGTAGTGAAGAAGATTATGCAATTGCGCATAGGGGGTTTCAATTTTGAGAAACCGAGAAACGTTAGTGACTGACTGGAGCATTTTAAAAAATTTATTTAATCAAAGCGTTCCTTTCGAACTGCTCAATATATTAGATAAATTGGTAAGAGATAATAAAATGGATGTTTCAAAAATAACTGACTTTGAGACTATGAATAAAGTAAAAATTTTATATACACAATTTATGAATCGTTTTTATAGAATTCCTAACGTTTTTCCGATAATTGTTTCAGCAACAGAAGCTTTGAATGTTGAGTGTGTTGTTTCAAATTTTAACGTTAAAAGCATGAAATACGCTTTGACCATTGATGAATTGGATATTCAATATCAAGTATTCTTAAGCCTAGCTTTCGGTAATCAAATTTACGATGTGGTGAATAAATTAAGAAAACACAAAAAAGATATTTATAATTTTGTTGGAGGGCTTCCATCGATTCCATTTCAAGATGATGCCTTGAAGCAGTGGATAATAAGTCATGTTGGGACTACGTCAAACATAACGATTCATTCGGTTGCAAGGCTTTGGAATCAGCCTAACTTTCCAAAGGGTGAGACACTGTTAGAAATGAAAGCTTTTGCCATCAATCAAAGAGCAACCATTGAATGGGAATTGGCAAAACAAAAATATCCGGTAATATTCGATCAACCATTTGAATGCAGTATTCGTGACACTCCATATAAAATCAATAATGAACAGGTTCAGATTTTAGATGCAAATGATAAGCTGCAAATAATGCTAGGGGTTTTGACTGTTTGCTGTCAACGCTTGGATGGTACTGGCGAAGCATGTATGATGGAAGGGTTAATCAACCCTGAAAGCGGTTTTTTAGTGTTTAGGAGAGGGTCTAAAGTTTTGGCGCAATCATGGATTTGGCTTACGGAAGACCAAACATGTCTGGTTTTGGATAATATTGAACTAGCGGATGGCCGAAAAACAGAAGATATCTTTGACCTTTTATTCCGATGGTCAAAACAATCAACCTATAAAAATATTCAAATGGGTACAGGTTTTAACCGAGTAAAAATTGGATTGCCAGTGCAGCAAGAAGAAATGCAATGGTACAAGCAAATGTGGAAGTTTAAATATACGGATGCTTATCAACGCGTATGGATCAAAAAAAATGGGGAGATGTCTATCTCATCAGAAGAAGCGTGAAATACTCATATTTAACAAGATTTTGGCCTTAAGAATGATGCGGCGAAACCGTACAAAAAGTAACAGTATCTATTAAAAAAAATTGTATATAAAAAGAGAAGGAGAGACGTTCTCCTTCTCTTTATTTTACCTATTTTTTGTTAAAGCCTTTAAAACTGTTATTCTAAAGTTCGAAAATTCAATCTCAGTCTTCATCATCATCATCATCAAATATAGTAAGGATTGAATCTATTGGTTCGGTTCCATTAGCAACCGCATTTACTTTATCAATATATTCCTCACTGATCAAATGTTTTAGAGGTTGTTCCACCTTGTTGAAATACTTAAACGCCTCTATTGCCATTTTATCCCATTCTTCATATAAAACTAGATAGTCATCTGCTGTCACTTTGGTTCTTGAGGTTCCTTCTTCAGGTATACAATCAAATTCTTCATCTTCACCCAATGCAGCATAATCACATGTTATTTGTTCGCCAGGCTGAATGTCTCTCACAGCTAACTCAAAATCATATGCTGTATCTACTACATTTGGGTTGAAGCTATGGTTAATATACTTTGCGTGATCCCAAGAAAGAACATATTCGCCGTCATTATCTAAATATGAGTATTTATATATAATCTCTTTTCGAACATCATCAAGACTGTCAATATATTCCTCATCAAGAATAATATCTAAATCATCTCTAATCCAGATAATGGTTCCTTTAGGAATTAATTTTGTTGCAAAAACTCCAATTCCTACTTGCTCACTTACATACCGAATTTCTGTATCCGGGTGCATCATTTTGCTATTCCCCCTTTTTATCGAATTCACTTTATTCCCTAAAAAAATGAGAGGCTAAACTTCAGTAGGGAAGAAAATGATCGTCTCATGTAAAAATACACTTATCTTCATAGCACCCAAAACGCAACCAATTATTGGATACTTCAATATGTTTATGCTCATACATTTCTTTTTGAGTAGACACTTGTTCTAATAAAAACTTTTTTATCAAAAGAACTATAAGAATTTATATTTAATGAGAGTGTAGAGGGCCTCGTCCCAAAAGTTTTAATTATTACATTTTTGTATTCATTTAGCACATTGACGATGATAAAGCATGCAGAAAAAGGAAATAATCTATTCACCTTGTAGGGTATCAAGAAATATTATTAAACAATATGATATATAACTAGAATTTAGTTAAAAGTCACATCCATCGGTTTACTCTATCGTTTTCAGAAAAACATTTTTACAAGCTTGGACAAAAAATCCTAAGAGAAAAGGACACAAATGGAAGATAATGTTGAAATTGATGTCTATATTAGTAGAATTTTAAAAGTTTTTATCATTAGAAAATTATTGGGAATTATGTAGGGAAATAGTTGTAGAAACATGTAAATCAATTTTCCTATCTAATGTCAGACTATTTTGATATATTCAGAACGAATATATTAAAGGAGTGGTGATCTTGCTAAAAGTTTTATCGAAAACGGGTTTATCTCTTGCTCTAGCGGGGAGTTTTATGATTGGAGGTCTTCAATTAAGTGTTACTCCAACAGCAGAAAAAACAAGCAATTATGATTTAGGTCTTGCTCATTATGTGGGTGCTTCTCCAGAGTTAGCTCAAAAGGCTAAAGAGCTAGGTGTCAATGTTTCTAAAGCAGATCCCGCTGAAAAAATAGCAAATCATGGAGCTAAGTTCCAACAGGCCGGCGACAATCATGTTGCCTACAACGAGACTACAGGTGATGTACCAGTACTTGTGATACTAGCAAAGTACAAAGATAGTGATGAACCAGTTGGGGATATGGAAGGTCAAGTTCCAGCTAAATACTATGAGGATTTAATTTTTGGTGAAGAGTACAATCCGTATGAACTAGAAGTGTTTAAGAAATATGATGGTCCAGATGTACCGAAGAATCGTACCATGCAAAATGCTTATAAAGAATCTAGTAATGGAGCTGTAAACCTAGTACGTAAAGAAAACACTGACTTTGTATGGGTAGAGCTTCCAAAAGGTGCTTCATACTATTTAGATCAAGAAGGTACATATGCTGAAAATGGTAAGTACGTACTTGGAAATGTTAACGGTGATGCTCATACAGGGGAATTCATCCGTGATCTTTTAAAAGCTGCTGATGGGGAAGTTGATTTCTCAAAATATGCTGAAGAGGGTGAAGTTCCAAATGTGTTTGTTATCCATGAAGGAACAGGGGCTGAATTTAGCCAGGACCCTGCACAGTTCTGGTCTCATAAATGGAATATTTTAAGTGCTTTATACTATGGCAAGTATTATGAAACTGGCAAACCTGCAGATGTTCATGCGGGAATGAATCAAGGTGCATGGATTAATAAAACTGTTGCAGAAGATATGACGTATGATGGAGTTATTGTAAATAACTACAACATCCAACCTGGTATTGGTGGAAATGTTGCAGGTTACGACTTGGCAACTGGCACGTATAATGAGTCATTAAAACAAGGCCCATTCCCAGCACAAACAGGTGTATACGCTCATGAATTTGGTCACGCACTCGGCTTACCAGATTTCTATGACACAGTTTATACATCTGAAGGTGTTGGAAACTATTCAATGATGTCTGGTGGTTCTTGGATGCGTTATCCAAACGCTGCACCATATTCAGGGAATTCACCTACACACTTTGATCCGTTCTCAAAGATTTTCTTAGGATGGGCAAATCCTATTGATGTTACACCAGCAGATGGAGTAAAAGAAATTACGTTACCTTCAATCGACAAGGCAAATGCCGAAAATGGAATTGTTAAGATGGAGGTTCCTGGATCTAATGGTACAGAGTATTTCCTATTTGAAAACGTTCAACAAAGTGGGTTCAATAAAGGTCTAATTCGCCAAGGTACAGACTCTCATGGATTAGTAGCTTGGCATGTAGATGAAAACATCCTCAATCTTTATCAAACAGCTGGATTCCGTCCAAATAACGTTGAAAACTGGATGAACAAGCGATTCCAGTACAATCAATCAGAAACAGCAAGTAACGGTACTGTAGTTACACACTATGGTCTTTCTGTCCTGCAAGCAGATGGTAACTACGATTTAGAGAAAAATGCGAACCGTGGAGATGCTGGAGACTTCTTCAAGACAGGTTCTAAGTTAACTCCTAATTCTAAAAATGTTCATACCGGCTCATATTATTTCTGGAAAGGAAATGGATCAACACCTGCTGATTCTGGTATTCATGTAACCGATATTGTTGAAAAAGAGGATGGATCTATTACAGCCAAATTCTATTACAGCACGAATGAAAAGAAAAAATAAATAGAAGAAGGAAAACCTGAGCCCAAAATGAGGGGACTCAGGTTTTTTTTATAAATACTTAGTAAAATTAAATGTAGAGGTAAGAGAAATCATTGATATAAGATAAAAAAATATTAACTGGTTTCTATTAGAAGTTTATAAATAATTAAAAAAGGTTGATCTCTAAAGTTTGTTGCAATATTATTCTATTCACCTGTAATAAAAGGTAGCGTATTTTTACTTCAATATATTACACCTTGAGCTATCCGAGACTATTTGTTTTAATAGGCAATAGAACTATTAAAAAGACGCTACTTTTATTGTAGTTTTATAGAGGAGACTAAAGGAAATGTCAATGATAATGAGTCAAATGCGGACTGAAAAAGATTTCTTAGGACCGAAGGAAGTTCCTGCCGATGCGTATTATGGAATTCAGACACTTCGTGCAGTTGAAAACTTTCCTATTACAGGATATCGGATCCATGAAGAGCTAATAAAGGCAATGGCTGTTGTGAAAAAAGCGGCTGCACTTGCCAATATGGATATTAAACGTCTTTATGACGGAATAGGGGAAAACATCGTCAAGGCGGCAGATGAGTTAATGACAGGAAAATGGCATGACCAAATCATTGTCGATCCTATTCAAGGTGGAGCAGGAACTTCGATTAACATGAATATTAATGAAGTCATTGCCAATCGTACGATAGAATTACTTGGGAAAGAAAAAGGAGACTATTTCCACTGTAGTCCTAATACACATGTCAATATGTCACAATCTACTAATGATGCATTTCCAACGGCGATTCATATTGCTGTTTTAAACCTGTTAGAAAAATTGTTGCCATCCATGGAAGACATGCACACTGTTTTTCAACAAAAGGCGAAAGAATTCAATCATGTTATCAAAATGGGGCGCACTCACCTACAGGATGCTGTTCCAATTCGTCTTGGACAGGAATTTGAAGCCTATAGCCGTGTAATAGAACGTGATATAAAACGAATTAAACAATCCAAGCAACACTTATATGAAGTGAACATGGGGGCAACAGCCGTTGGAACCGGGTTAAATGCTGACCCTCGTTATATTGCGTTAGTCGTAAAACACCTTCAAGATATCAGTGGATTACCGTTAACGGGTGCGGATCATCTTGTCGATGCAACGCAAAATACAGATGCGTATACAGAAGTATCAGGGGCTTTGAAAATTTGTATGTTAAACATGTCAAAAATCGCTAATGACCTAAGATTAATGGCATCTGGACCAAGAGCCGGTTTGGCTGAAATTACATTACCTGCTAGGCAGCCAGGGTCTTCCATCATGCCTGGAAAAGTAAATCCTGTATTGCCAGAGCTTATTAATCAGGTAGCGTTCCAAGTTGTTGGAAATGACCAAACTATTTGCCTTGCATCAGAAGCTGGTCAGCTCGAATTGAATGTCATGGAGCCAGTTTTAGTCTTTAACCTTCTTCAATCCATCAGTATTATGAATAATGCTTTCCGTACTTTTACTGAACATTGCTTAAAAGGAATTACAGCAAATGAAGAAAGACTAAAAGAGTATGTGGAAAAGAGTGCGGGAGTCATTACAGCAGTTAACCCACATATTGGATATGAAGTTGCATCTCGAATCGCTAGAGAGGCAATCGTAAACGGTGTACCTGTCCGGGAACTTTGTTTGAAATACGACGTGCTGACAGAAGAAGAATTAAATATTATTCTTGACCCATACGAGATGACTAAACCAGGAATCGCTGGTGCTTCGTTACTAGATAGAGAATAGAATATTAAGAGATTTGGCATTTACGCAATTAAGAATAGAGAATTTTTTTACAGGAAGGGAATGATATATTCTCTTCCTTATTTTTACGTTTACGATAAAGGAATGGAATGTATCACATAGGAATCAAATGCAAACGAATCAATATCAAAAAGCAAATGTGAACAATTCAATTCATATTTGCTTTTTATTATCTAGTTAATTATTTGTGTTTTCATTATTACTATTCGTTTTTTATTTACAGGGCAGCACAAACCATTGTGTGACCATCCCTTCCCAAATCTTTGCAGCTTAAACCCCACAATTAAGGGTATAAACCTACCATTTATTTTTTATTTAATTAACATTTAAGACTTTGTTAAGACTTTGTTAAGACTTTGTTTTCAGGGATTTAATTATTAGGGGATACAATTAATTTACGGAAACGATAGTACAAATAAAAAATAAACGATTGGGAGACATTTATCTTATGAGACAGAAAAAAGTAGTTTTACCACTATTCATTGGATTAACGGTAGCTTTAACCGGTTGCAATACAGGAAGCAATGTTGCCGAGGCTAAGAATCTAGAAAAAGTGGAAGTAAACGGCGAGAATCAACAGCAAGCGCAGATTACGAAAATTGACTCGATTAATGCTATGACTCTGCAGGTAACGTTTAATAAGGCCTTAACTCCTGAAGAAGTAGACCCAAATAATTTAGAAAATATTAAGAAGAACTTTGTATTTGATAACAATTTAAGCATTGTGAATGTTCCACGGTTAAAGTCAGGTTCTAAGGACACATACATTGTCCCAGTAACAATCCAAAAGCACAGTCAAAAATATACACTCGAGTATAAGG
This sequence comes from Peribacillus alkalitolerans, assembly GCF_010882125.1. Taxonomy (GTDB): domain Bacteria; phylum Bacillota; class Bacilli; order Bacillales; family DSM-1321; genus Bacillus_BN; species Bacillus_BN alkalitolerans. The sequence continues at coordinate 63,524 of NZ_JAAGVZ010000015.1, forward strand.
GACAAAAACAAAAGGTATTTGAAAGTAACACAGAGAAAATTAATATCCGTCAGGTTCAGCAAGTGACTAGTGATACCTTTGAATTAGAATCGTTCTTAGAGGATGGAGTTACTGATTATGCAAACATCATCGAGGCATATCGATCTGGCAGAGGGAGCCTAGCTTTTGAAGTGGACCATAAAAATCGTGCAAATGGAATACAGTATCAAATCATTTCTTCATTAAGAGACCGAAATGTAACTTTAACCTCTGATAATGGGGAAAAAATCATTGCAAACTATGTGCCATTCACCCAAGCTGCGGATCAAAGACAAGCACCAAAATTCCGTTTGCCAGTAGGAAAAGTATTGGAGCCTGGTAAAACCTACACAGTCACATCTAATTGGGCCGATATTAAAAGCTCAACATTTACAGCGAAGGAAATGACACCGCTAAATATAGAATCTGTAACGGTTATCGATAATAAATCCATCCAGGTGAATTTATCACAGGATCCTGGTTCAGAGCTATTTGCAGGACGTCAATTAAAATTAATAGGTGAAGATGGAAGTGAACTTCTAGCTCAATACCGTTTTTCTTCACGTAAAGGAGCAACTGGAATTTTTGACCTATTAAACAATCAGACCTTAAACAATGGTGTAAAATATACAGTTATTCCTTTGAATAATTGGGCAGGACCAAATACTGTTACATTTGTAGCTAAATAAGTTTGTTATGAAAAAAAGGTTATTCCAAATTCTTGGATAACCTTTCTTTCTAATTTTCGGAATAAGTTATAACGGCTTAGGAGGGATTGCATGTCAATCCGTTTGAGAATGCTCTTGTCCTATACAGCTATGTTGGTTGTAACCATAGGACTTTTTATTATTAGTGGATTGTTAATGATTGTGGCTATAACAGGAGATATTAGTAGTATAAAGCATTTATACGCAAATCATTACACACATAAACCAATAACGGCTCAAGAGGAGAATGTGTTTTTAGATTTGAAGTATTTAGCAATAAATCAGCCAGATCAATTATTAGATAAGAATTCTTTGAAATTATATGATAAGAAATTAAAAGACGTATCATCTGCCCTGATTATCCGAAAAGGGGATGCATTTATATATAAGAATAATAAATTAATATCCATTCGTAATCCAGATGACCTACCACGCTTTGAGCCTTCAAATATTAATATTAGAAGTACTATAAGTATCGGGAAATATTATTTCTCTTATGTGAAATTTGACTTTTATTTTGAGGATCATGAAATAGGAAGTATCTTTGTAATTAAGAAGGTTAGTCCATATGTAGCATTATCAAAAAATCTATTTCCTATATTAATTTGTGTACTCCTTATTTTATTAATTGTAACAAATGGTATTCTAAACTACTTAGTTACGAGAAGCATTGTAAATCCCTTGCATTCATTAAAGCTTGCTACAGAGAAAATAAGAGATGGGGATTTGAATTTTAAAGTAACACCAGGAACAAGGGATGAGATTGGACAACTAACTATGGCGTATGAAGAAATGCGTCAACGGTTAAAAGACTCAATAGATCTTCAGCTAAAATATGAAGAAAATCGAAAAGAATTAATTTCAAATATTTCTCATGACTTAAGAACGCCTATTACAGCAATAAAAGGATATGTAGAAGGGATAAAAGACGGAGTAGCAGATACACCCCAAAAAATGGACAAATATCTTTCTACTATTTATAGAAGAGCCATAGATATGGATTCTCTTATCGATGATTTATTTCTTTTTTCTAAGCTAGATTTAAAAAAGATACAATTCAATTTTGAAGAAATCGATATAATTCGTTATATCAATTATTTTATTGAGGAACTAAGCTGGGATTTTGAAGAAAAAGGTATCGATGTACAATTTCATGTAGACCTGGATAATCCGGTGTTGGTTATAGCGGACAGAGAGAAATTAAAGAGAGTTTTCGTTAATATTATTCAAAATTCCATTAAACATATGAAAAAGGATGAAAAAATCATACAATTTTCTGTAGTAAACAAAGGTAAGAATATTGAAATTGAGATAAGTGATAACGGTAATGGCATTGAGCCTTCGTCTCTCTCGTATATATTTGAGCGCTTTTATCGTGAAGACAATGCCAGAAATACCTCAACTGGTGGAAGTGGTCTTGGATTGGCCATTGCCAAACAAATTATTACCGAACATGGTGGGGAAATCAGGGTAACTAGTGAAATAGGGAGAGGAACGAGTATTTTTTTCACACTAAAGTTTAGTGAAAAAAGTGAGGTGAGTTAATTGAAAAAGATTTTGATAATTGAGGATGATCCAAGTATAGGAGAACTTCAAAGAGACTACCTTGAAATAAATGGTTTTAATGTTGAATTAGTGGAGTCGGGAAAAGAGGGACTTGAAAAAGCTCTTTCTATTCATTACGATTTAATCATTGTAGATTTAATGCTACCTTATGTAGATGGATTTGATATTTGTCGACAGGTTCGTGCTGTTAAAGAGATTCCGATTTTAATTGTATCAGCTAGGAAAGAGGATATCGATAAAGTCAGAGGACTTGGACTGGGAGCGGATGATTATATCACTAAGCCCTTTAGCCCGAGTGAGCTTGTTGCAAGGGCTAAGGCACATTTAACACGATATGACCGATTAAGTGGAATCAAACAGGAGGATAAAAAAGAAATACGTATAAGAGGATTAACTATTGAAGAAGCTTCACGTCGCGTATTTGTAAATAATATTGAAGCTCATCTAACTGCAAAGGAGTTCGAACTGCTAAATTTTCTTGCTAAACATCCTAATCGGGTTTTTAGTAAAGAGGAGCTATTTGAGTTGATATGGGGCCTGGACTTAGCGGGAGATATCACAACTGTCACTGTCCATATTAGAAAAATTCGTGGAAAAATAGAAATGGATCCTGCAAATCCACAATTTATTGAAACAGTATGGGGCGCTGGGTACCGATTTTCGGTATAAAATAAGAAAGATTTTTTTGGGAAGCGGTGGCAAAGGTTTCAAGAAATTGAAAGGAGGTATTATTTTATGAAGTACATAAAAACGCAAATGAAACAGCTGATCAAGGACAATATAGAATTGCAAAAGCGTTTAAAAGAGTTAATAGAAGAACACGACCTTGAGAAAAACTTCGCCCTTAAGGCGTTGTACCATTCAGAAGTTGCTGATGGTGGAAAGTATCAGTTAGCATACCAAGCACTTGATCTACCCAAAGGGTAGGTCAATTTTTTATTACGGATAACACGGAAGAAACCTCACTTTATGGGGAACCGTATAATAAGTTAAAAAAGAAATAAATGATAGTTTAACCAAAGAAGTAAAAAGGATCATTCATTAGATCCTTTTTACCCCTAGATAGTTTATATTTAGCAAAATTGAATGACTGTTATTATCTACTATTTAAGCGCATTTTCTGCATTGATAGAGCCAAATCCAGATTCTCCATCATAGCCTGGCTTGAACCAATCATCAGCAGAGTTTTGGATAATATGTTTCACTTGAGAGGGACTTAAAACATCCTTTCCGTATTTAGCAATAATTACCCCAGCAAGACCTGCGGTTTTAGGGGCAGCCATGGAAGTACCTGCATAAAAAGCATATCCACCTGGAACTGTAGATAAACATAATTTATTACGGTCTCTTAATGCCTTATCACCTGTTTCTAGCCAAGCTGTACCATAATCACCACCTGGTGCGATTACATCAATTTTACCTACACCATAGTTCGAATAGTAAGTTAGATTTTTCTCAGCTCCACCAGCAGATACACGGATTAGAGATTGGCTACTTGGACTTCTATGCGTAGCTCCATTATCATCTCCAGAAAGCTTCCCTGGACTTGAAATGTCGACTCCTGCATTTCCAGCTGAGCCCACTACTGTTACTCCTTTTTTAATCGCATATTGGATTGCACGGTTAAATAAACGAACGTCGGCTACAATTTCCTTGGTTGCATATTCTGGATTTTGGAACCAATCATATCCACCCAATGACATGTTTACGACATCAACATTATCATCAGCAGCAGTCATTAAAGCGTTGGCAATATCTGTTGTGGCAGCTCCTCCTTCTGGTCCAAATACACGATAAGCAGCAACTTTTAGGTCAGGACCGATTCCTAATACTCTACCATTACCTGCGATGGAACCAGCGACATGCGTACCATGGCCATCCTCATCCATTGGACTCGCTATACCTGGAACGAATGATTTTCCGTAAGCGTAGTTATTCTTAATATCGGGATGAGTATAATCAATGCCTGTATCCACAACTGCGACAATAATATCTTTATTATTAGTAGATTTTCCTGTTCCTCCTTTTAAATTCCAGGATTGACCATAGTTAGTTACTTGCTTTATATCCCATTGGTAGGTTTTATAAAGATCATTTGCAGATGTTGCAGTGAAACCTTCATTAAGGACCTCAACATCTACTGGTGCTTCAGGATAAATTGTACTTTCTACACTAGCATTTAAAACACTTGAACTTTTTTGGATCTCAGACAGGAAATTAGGATTTTCTGAAGTTACCTCTACAGCACCCAAATTAGGTAGTGCTTTTTTTACTTTACCCCCAGCACCTTTTATTTCTTCTAAATAGTTTGATGGGAGACTCGTATCTGACTTAAAGACAACTATGTATTCCTTGTCCACTGATTGGGCATGTCCAACCCCTAAGCTACCAAGAAAGGCAGCAGCACTCAATGTTACTGTTAAAGCACCTGCAATAAATTTTTTTTTCATTCTTCATCCCCCTGTAAAACTAAAATTTTCTAACAATTAGATTATAAGTTTCACTACGGGGGTATTTTGTATAATTATGGCATTCATTTTTATAGAATTTCTACAAGTAGCACACCTAATTGTCAAATGGTTAGGTCTTTTGGTACGCAAGTTAATTCTTCATCCTTCTAAAGCACTTAACTTCATCTAGGTTTATTTACTGATTTCACTCTAAAGGGAAAGTTTCAAAAAAATATAAACGTATCAATCTCCACATATTCCTCCAAAACAATAGATCAAAACCTTCACTGATATAAAAATCCGACAAAACATTCGACATTTTTCCCGCAAAAAAACTAAAGTTCCAGCCTGTTCTTGGTTATTCGACATATTTTTAGTTTTATTTCCTAGAAAATAAGTCAATCGTAGCATGTAATAATCTCCCAATTTACCAGGGATTAAGGTGTTTGTACAATTTGAATTGTATTTAAGGCACTCACTTTGATAAGAGAATAGTTAATTTTAATAGAATCTACTTTTCTCAACTATAACGACAGTTTTCTATTAAAACTCTTGATTAAAAACGAGAAATGACAATGAATACAGCACTCTGGCTGATACATCAGAACGTTATCCAATGGGATATGAAATATTAATAAGGGCGGATATTCTATATAAATTAAAAAAGAATTAAAACACCCCTTAAAGTCGATTAACGACTAAGGGGTGTTTCTTGTCATACTGTTACTTTATTTGCTTGGTGTTCGCTGTCCCCATGGCTTGAACACGGAAACTATAAAAATAGTTACTAAAAGAATGATTTGTAAAACAATCCCTGCCATGAGTTGGAAATGGTTTGATATAAAAGCGGGCTCACCTGAAACTTGAATCCCATTTAAAGTCCAAAAATAAATGAATATGAAACCTAAAGCCATACATATTAAGGTCAGGATTTCTTTGAAAATAATCCAATTAAATTTAAATAATCCCCATTTCGTGAAAATGGATAACACCATTCCAGTAATCACTGTTCCAATAATAGAAGCCCTTCCTGCTGTTTGTTCAAGCTGTAACATGCTTGTATAGTATGCTTTGACTGTCCCATGATCATCAGTCGTCAGAACGCTGATGCTTAGTATTAAAAAAGTTACAGTCACGCCAAGCCAGATTGCAGAAAATAGTATATGTGCCGTTAACCACCATTTTTTTTGAGTCAAAGATAAGTGTTTCAGAAGAATCTCTCCTTACAATGCTAGGTTTCTTATTCCTTGGAATTTTGAATATTAAGTTAATTATAGCATGGACCTAATGGGTATTTGTACGAGTCTATGGTCTTTTTCTAGCGTACAGACATTGGTGGTGTTATGGATGCTTTTATTGACTGTGTACGCTTGGATACTACACCACTAGTTACAGGAGGTGGTGCACCATCATCACTAAAAGTCATTATAGGAATTATTACGCCCCCCGGAAAGCAAGCGGCTGGAGCGGAAATCAACCTTTTCGCCTACCATACATATCAAAAATGACAAAAGGTATCGAGAGAGCGTAGTCTCGATACCTTTTGTCGACAATCTGAATACGAAGACGCTACCTTAGTAAGGTAGCGTCTTCGTTTGCCAATATTCTTTATTAAAAATCAAAGTTATCAGGGTCTGGTCCTACTCTGTGATTTTGGTTTAATTGATTAATTAGCTCCATATCCTCTTTTGCAAGTTCAAAATCAAAGATAGAGGAATTCTCCACAATCCTTTGTTCATTGGTCGATTTTGGAATGGTTACAACACCGTTTTGTAAATCCCAACGCAAGATTACTTGAGCCACAGATTTACTATACTTAGTGGCTATTTCTTGTAGAACTGGATTATCTAATAATTGGCCTTGCATTAAAGGCGACCAAGCTTCTAATTGAATACCATGCTGTTGGCAGTAAGATCGAACTTTATTCTGGGCCAATCTAGGATGGTATTCTACCTGATTGATCATTGGTTTAATTTCTGCATCTTCCATCAAATTTTCAAGATGATGGACATGGAAGTTACTTACTCCAATCGCTTTTACCCTTCCTTCTTTATAAAGAGTCTCTAATGCTCGCCAAGCCTCTTTATATTTACCTTCAACTGGCCAGTGTACAAGGTATAAGTCTAAATAATCAAGACCCAGCTTCTTTAAGCTCGTTTCATAGGCTTTAAGGGTAGATTCGTATCCTAAATCGGCGTTCCAAACCTTCGATGTAATAAATAACTCATCCCTGGATATTCCCGCTTCTGCTATCGCTTCAGAAATGGCTTTCCCAACTCCTTCTTCATTTTCATAAATGGCTGCTGTATCGATACTACGATACCCATGTTTAATCGCAAATTTAATAGAATCAACCAGTGTGGGACCTTGTTCAACTTTAAATACCCCAATACCAAACCAAGGCATTTTCACACCATTATGCAAAGTTGTTGTAGCTTGTAAATTTAAAACCATTCTATATAAACCTCCAGTAGAATAATAATATAACCTTCTGTATGGACAGATAAGATGAAACTTAGCCGGCAATAGTAATTATGTGCTATATAGAATTGTAAGAAAAGTACGCACTTTGAAGTAATATAGGCACTTAAAAGTGTGATAAGTACTTTTTAGTGTCCTATAATTAAGAGAAGAAGGTATGAAGAAGTAAGAAGTAATTTAACAATGATCTTGTTTACGCTAGTAGATATTATTGTTCCGGAAATAAACTGAAGCATGAAATACTATTCTTATGTAAGAGACGCACGTGACCGTCAAGATACGTCTCATTCTAAAGACAAATAATACTAGAAATTCGATGGTGAGAAATATGCTATAGTTATATAGTTGAATTTTTTCTTACTTTCTAAGAATTACTAGTAGAAGGGCTTGATTATTAGGATGAACATCTTTATTACGGGAGCTACTGGCTTTCTGGGTTCTAACTTAGTTAAGAAGTTAGTCGAGGAACACCATGATGTTTATGTATTAGTGAGGAACCAAAATAGATTAGAAACTCTATATAAAAAGTTAAGTGTTGATCAAATAAAAAAGATACACGTTATTGAAGGGGAATTATCAAAAGAGTATTTAGGGATTCATGCCTCCACATTACAAAAGTTAATGGGGAAAGTGGATGCAATCTATCATATGGCTGCATTCCTATCATTTGACGAAGCTAAAAGAGAAGAAGTATTAGAAATGAACATCAGAGGGACACAACATGTTCTCGACTTGGCTGAAATACTCAAGGTAAAAAAGTTTATCCATGTAAGTACAGCTTATACGCTAGGTGCTCGCACCAAAGGGTTAGAAACTTTATATCCACTGGATTCTACTTTTATTAACTCATATGAGGAAAGCAAGTGTCATGCAGAACATTTAGTTATGTCCTATAATGAAATATTAGATGTAATGATCATGCGACCGGCAATCATCATCGGAGATTCGGATACGGGCGAAGCTGATACCACTTTTGGTCTATACGGTATACTTAGGTCGGTAGAATTATTAAAGAAACGAGTCCTAAAAAGGGAAACGATAGGGGAAGAAACGTATCGGTTAGTAATAGAAAAAGATACCGTTTCAAACCTTGTCCCTGTAAACTATGTAATCAAGGCGTTGGTCTTGGGATTATTACATGGAAGAAAGAACATGATTTATAACATTACGAATCCGAATGCCCCAACCAATAAGTTAGTTTTTGAGGCCATTAAAGAAGGTCTGGAGTTTCCATTTGTAACCATAGTCCCTGAATCTCAAAAAGGACTTTTAACAGACTATGAAATGAAGCTCAATCAACCATTGGAAGTGTTTAAGGAGTATCTGAACCGCTCCATTGTCTTTAAAAGTGACAATACTAAGGAATTGTTTGAGAACGCCAACGAAACCGAACTCAATATGGATAAAGAAATGCTAGTAAGGATTGTTCAAGGATTTCAAAGAAAAAAAGTGGTAACAACAAACTAAAAGTTCCCCTCCTTTGATTTGGAGGGGATTTTTGCTGTGATTATCTTTTTATATTTCTATACAAACAACCAGCCTGTGTTTCATTAGTGAAGAAGGATTTTTTCCCATTGATATAAACCAATTTTATCTATATAATGATAATCGTTATCAACAACAATGAAAATCATTATCATTTACATAAAGTGGTTCTATGGGGGAGATAAAATGGGGAAAAAGCCGTGGAAGGTCATGTCTACCTTGGCGATTGCAGGAAGCTTGTTAATCGCTTCTGGATGTACAGAAAAAAAAGCTGGATCTGAATCCAAGATAGAGGATAAAGAAAGTACGGATAAAAAAGCAGTTAGCGATTCAAAAGTCTCTGTTAAAGTAACGGACTACAATTATGATAATGCTGCTAATATGTTTGCTTACGCCGAGTTTGAACTATCTGGAGAGCCTTTACTTGAAGGGTTAGGTGTGGATCTAGATATTCTAGATCCCAAAAAAGTGGATTCACCGGCAAAATTTGATTATACAGCTGGGATAGAGGCTTACGAATATTCCGAGGAAGCCATGTACGAAGTGGTTGAAAAATCGGGATTAGGATTGCATCTCATTCATGGTCCTGTTGTCAAACAAATGGCCGATAAATCGGGGAAGGATCCGGCTGAGCAGCTTGGAGAACGATACTATCAGCTAGCTGATGCAGTTGGCTATCCACACGAAGAAATTTTCAGGAACATGTTTCCAACCTTAATTGAGTATTCGAAGGGAGATCCTCATTATATTCAAGAAGTAGACACTGCTGAATATGCTGCTGGTGAAGATGGAGCCTACGTCCCTAACTATCAAGTGAACTTTGAATCGCTTCGCTGGGATCGCGATAAAATGGACAAAATCCTAAATCCAGCTGCATATGGAGCAACTTTCTTAAAACAAACTCTTTGGGCGGGAGACTTTTTAGGCGGTTTCCATACAGTGGATGGAGATGAAGAGCTTGAAGGGGAAACAAAGAATGATGATGCTGATCAGAATGTGGCATTAGGAGTGAGCTCTGCAGACGGAATGCAAGGGATGTTTTTAGTAGAAGGTATTTGGAATAAGTTGAATTATATCCGTGACGGTCTTTTCTATGATTCTACTAATAAAGAATTGACGAGTGCTAATTTTGGGAAGAAGTATGATGCATCTAAAGGCTTTGTGTATTTACCACACCAAATTGCAGTAGAGGAAGACGGGAACGATCAAGCACCAAAAGCGAAAGCAATTTCTATTAAAGATAGCCGTAGCGTACTTCAGGATCAATGGTTAATGCTATGGCCTGCAGCGGAGTTTTACGGAATGACAGATCAACGGAAGATCAACCCAAACGTAAAACCTTCCTTCCAAGCTTTATTTGATGGAAATCCATACCCATCGGCTCCTGCTGAAAACGTGGATGAAGATGCTAGCAACGATAAAGTTTCCAATGATCCTTATACAGTTAACCAAGATGTCCTTCTTCATGTCTTTAAAAATATCGATGCGATGCACTTTAATAAAGACGAAGGAACATTTGTAACAGAGCATGATGGAGCTAATCAAGGAACTTATGTTGACACGTTCCAAGCAGGATATACGATTGAATCCCTACGTATTTTCAAACGTGCCATTGATGGTTTACCAGTTGGGTATGCGAATGGTGAAGCAGCAGAAGGGTTAAATACAACGGAAGGTAAGCGTGCCTTAGAGCTGATCACCAACCAAGCCGACTTTATCATGAATAAATTAATGATGGAAAATGGCTTAGTCGCAAAAGGCTATACAATCGGTAAGGGTGCAGATGATCAAGTGACGTTAGATGCACAGCTTGGAGCCATCAGAGGTTTATCTGCGGCATTCTTAGCTACAAAAGATGAAAAATATCGAGAAGCAGCTCGAAATATATATGTGGCCATGGATGAAAATCTTTGGGACAAAGATGCGAAGGCATACAAAACAGAAGGGGATGCAATGGTTTACAACCCATTCACAGCAGGTGGCGTGGCGGCTGTATACCGTGTAGCAATCAATAACCTTAGCAATCTATCCAGTGATAAAGAACAACCAGAAGCATTGGAAATAGATACGATTACGAACAGATATACAGAGTTCTTTGATACTGTCATTGACGGTCCGTCTCTTGATGAAGGGATGCAGCTAAGTGAATTCTGGGATACGGGTGACTTCTATTATTCTGACAATCAATCAGGTAACACGGATGAAGACCATGTACCACAGGTTCAAGCTGGTCATGGGGAATTTGGGATTGCTCCTGTTTTAGCCCCAGTTGAGGTAAAGAAAAAATAAACCAATTAGAGAGGCGATTTCTTATGAAAAAATTGGCCCTCTTCCTATTAACGCTCCTTGTATTAGGAGCGTTAACTGCATGTAAGGAAGAAAAAACTGTTTCTATAGTGAAAACTGGTGAGGATGCTGTCACGAGGGATTATGCAGTCAATAGCAATAATATTGTGATGACACAGGACGGTAACACCATCTTTACAGCGAACATGGACGTTCATTCAGTCACTTTTATCGATGCTAAAAAGAACAAAGTGATGACAGAGATTCCAGTAGGCAAAGAACCGAGACAGCTTACTTTAAGTCCGGATGAAAGGTTTATCTTTGTTACTTGTATGTTTGATAACAAGGTGGACATCATTTCCGTAGAAAAAAAGAAAGTCATTCAATCGATTGAGGTTGGGATCGAGCCATACGGGGTAGTGACTAGTCAAGATGGAAAGACACTTTACGTGGCAAATTATCGGTCTAGTACGATCTCAGTTATCGATTTGAAAAGTTTGAAGGTTGAGAGAGAAATAGCAGTCGATGATCGACCACGTACAATAGCGATGGCTGCTGAGGGAAATAAACTATATGTGCCTCAATATTTAACAGGTGATATCAGTGTGATTGATTTGGATTCAAATAAGGTGACTAACGTTATTGAGCTTGCGGATTCTCCTGATCAAAGAGATGCGAAAAAGAGTCAAGGGATACCGAATACATTAGAGCAATTTGTCATCAGTCCCGATGGTAAAACAGCTTGGATACCCCACCTACTAACAAATATTGATACTCCGATTCATTTTGAAGAGACGATTTTTCCGGCCATCTCAATTGTAGACTTGCAAAAAGAAGAAGAATTACTTGAAGAACGCAAAGAGCTTTTTAAGGAAATGAACGTAAAGGATAACCAAAACCAAACGATGATTGTTGCTAACCCCTATGATGTTGTCTTTCATCCAAATGGAAGTAAAGCCTTTGTCGCGATGTCTGGAAGTGAAGATTTAGTTGTATTTGACTTAAAACGTGGAGGAAATGCAACGCAAGTCTTAAGAAGGATTGAAGGGGATAACCCAAGAGGAATGGTGATATCTCCAAGCGGTGAAACCATTTATACTCATAATGCAATGAGCCATGATTTAGCCAAAATATCAACAGGCGGAGATAATGCCTATGCACGTGCCAAAATGGAAGGGGATAACCTGCCATTAATTGAAAAAGATTCTTTGTCCCCATTAGAAAGGGAAGGGAAGACGATCTTTTACAGTGCTAATAGTGAGGAGTTTGAAGCAGGTATTACAGGGAACAACTGGATGAGCTGTGCATCGTGCCATGCTGATGGGGATATGAATGGAATGACGTTAACGACCGCGAAAGGGCCTCGAAATATACCGAGCAATGTGGTAACCACAAAAACAGGGTTATTTTTGTGGGATGGAAGTCGTGACGATTTCACGGATTATCTTTTAACAGTCCAAGGGGAAATGGGAGGAATGACGGAATATGACCCTGGAAAACCTCTTCCAAAAGAGGTGGAGCATATGTATGATGCCGTCTTTGCCTTTTTGGATAATCCCAATTCCTTTCCTCCTCCGAAAAGTCCATATCGAACCGATGAAGGTGAGCTTTCAGCTTCTGCCCGGGAAGGAAAAGAGTTATTTGAAGGAAAAGCGGGGTGTATCTCCTGCCATGGTGGAAAAGAATTTACGGATAGTGCCAAGGCTATTGGTGATGATGGAAATCTGACGACTGATAACACCCAATTTTTACATGACATTGGAACATCCAATCAAGCAGATCGTTCTTCGAAAGGCGATGCTCGCGCTGGGATGAAGAACCCGAGGGATAACTCTCACTTTGACACTCCTACGCTACGAGGCGTGTGGGCAACTGCGCCATACTTCCATGATGGAAGCGCTAAAACGATTGAAGAGGCGATAACACGGCACCAAAAAGAAACCCAGGGATTGACTCAAGGTGAAATCGCTAAAATTGCTGAATATGTAAGGTCAATTGAGTAGAAAATTAAAATGTTAGTGCAAATTAAATAGTAATTCCAATTAAGAACTCTTGGTGATTGATCAATGCCGCCAATGAGTTCTTTTTTTACTTATCTCTAATCTGAGCGCTAGTTTTCATTAATAAATGTTACTATGAATGTATAGTAATATAGTGTAAGATTTCGTGAAAATTCCTTAACAGAAAGGAAAAACTTTATGAATTTTAATTTGAAAGAAGCGATTGAGGTACTGGAGCGGACACCACAAACGCTGAAGAATCTTCTATCTGGTCTGTCTGATAGTTGGTTGCAATGCAATGAAGGTGAAGGAACTTGGAATGCAGTTGAAGTAATTGGACACCTCATTGAGGGAGAGAAGAATGATTGGATAACAAGGTTAGAAATCATCCTTAAGGAAGGTGAAAGCAAACCGTTTCCTCCATTTGACCGATATTCTCATCTAAAAGATAGTTCTATAAGTTCGATTGAGCAAAAGTTGCTTGAGTTTACAAATCTTCGAGAATTAAATATATCCAAACTTAAGTCTCTTATTGACCCTGAATTGCATCTAGAATTGACAGGCACACATCCAGCTCTTGGTGTCGTGAAGATGAGAGAACTGATTTCTACATGGGCTGTTCATGATTTAACCCACATAGCTCAAATCGTGCGAGTAATGGCTGAAAGATACCGCACAGACGTGGGACCATGGAAAGAATATTTAGGGATATTAAATAAATAATGAAATAAGGGTCATTCCCCACAGCTAACTGGCTAATGTGAGGAATGGCCCTTTTATCTTTTTGAGTTTTGGCTATCACAGGAGAATATACAAATGAATCTCGGGTATAACACTAAAGACTAAGATTCATCTTGTGCATTCCATGACTGTTAGGAGAGGATAAACAATGAAATGGAAAGGAAGAAGAACCAGCTCAAACGTTGAGGATAGAAGAGGACGAGGCATGGGAGGAAAAACGATTGTTGGGGGTGGAATCGGCGGTATTATCATACTCTTAATTGTTACATTCCTTGGAGGAAATCCTGGAGACTTAGTGAATATGGGGGCAGAAGATCCCGCCCCATATGTAGAAACTGAACAAGATAAAGAGCGGGCGGAATTTGTCTCCGTCGTACTTGCAGATACTGAGGAAGTTTGGACAAAGGTATTCAAGGAAGAAGGGTTGACATATGAAGAGCCAACTCTCGTTTTATATTCTGGGAGCGTTGAATCCGCTTGTGGTGTAGCAGGGGCAGCAGTCGGTCCATTTTATTGCCCAGGTGACCAAAAACTTTACATCGATCTAAGTTTCTATGATGAGCTTCAACAAAAGTTTCAGGCACCTGGCGATTTTGCAATGGCATATGTGGTTGCTCACGAGGTAGGTCACCATGTACAGACCCTTTTGGGAACCTCGGAGAAACTAGCTCAAAAACGTCAAACATTAAGTGAAACTGAATACAATAAATATCAAGTTCGCTTTGAATTACAGGCTGATTATTTAGCTGGTGTTTGGGCGCATCATGCCCAGGGCATGGAATTGCTGGAAGAGGGTGACCTTGTGGAAGCAATGAACGCAGCAAGTGCGGTAGGTGACGACACGATCCAAAAAAGGGCTCAAGGATACGTAGTGCCAGAAAGCTTTACACATGGAACATCAGAGCAAAGGAAGAAATGGTTTTATAAAGGGTTCAAAGCAGGTAATTTAGAAGAAGGAGATACATTTAATGTAAAGAATCCATAACCTTTTTAAAAAAGGAGAGTTACATGCGATTGAAAAAAGTAGAAGTCACAACTTGAAGGCATGAGCCTAACAGGTTGTGACTTTTTTGATTATCTCTATTGATTTTATCCCTGCACTTCACTCATTAAAGCATGCGTATTTTCTTCTGAGTCCTTGAAAAACGTCATCCATACCTCGGTTTGTCCCATTTTTGTCACGATATGTGGCTCGTCAATGAAGGAGACTTCCTTCGCTAGTAATTCTTTATATTTTTCTTTTATATTCTCAACTTGAAAATAGAGGACAGAGCTAGCTCGAGCAAACTCTTCTTTCTCAGGAAGGCTCAGCATTAAGCGAATTCCGTTGCAATCAAAGAAAGCCATGCGATCTGTGTTGAAAAGAAGTGGCAGCCCTAAATCATCTTTGTAAAACGAGATGGCATTTTCTAAATTTTTTACAGGTACACCTATCTGACCGATTTTTTGAATGGTATTGTTCATTGGTATCTCTCCTATTATTGGGTTTTTATTCTTTTGTGAAAAAACCTTTATCTGCCTTGTATTGGGGAATCCCGTTCGAAAAAGAGCATAGACCTTCATCTTAATTTTCTGATAAATTAATTATACCTAATAATAGGAGGCACAACGATGAAAAAAATCATATATAGAACGTTAATTAAAGAAGAGTTGAATGATGATCTCCTAATAAATTTCAACCGATTCCAAGAAACGAATCGAGTTTGGTACAAAGATAATGATCAATATCATATTAAAGAGGACCATTTTGTAGAGAAATGGGAGGACAATAAAAAGATTCAGGTCATTCAAGCTTTACGAGAATGTATGAAGTCTGGTGGGTTAGTAATGGGAGCTTTCGATAATACTAATTTAGTAGGGTTTGCTAACGTGGAAGGGGAACTATTTGGTAGCAGAGAAGAATATCTAGAACTACCCTTTATCCATGTTTCGAACGAACTAAGAGGAAGCGGGATTGGTAAGAAATTAATCGAATTTTGCTGCGAGGGAGCAAGGAACTTAGGTGCAAAAAAATTATATATTGCTGCACACCCTTCCATAGAAACTCAACATTTTTACAAATCTGTAGGTTGTACATATGCTGTTGAGATTAACGAAAGAATTTTAGCAAAAGAGCCTTTAGATATCCAAATGGAGTTGGTTTTGTAAAAAAAGTAGAATGTAGGAAGAGTAAAATGTAATGATGATGAAAAAAGTTTAGGTTAAAAAATCCCCCTTTCTTTTAAAAGAAGGAGGATTTTTTGTATTAGTGCTTATTTATTCTTTATCAAATCTTCGTTCTTCTCCATAAGCAAGTGTAATCACCTTTGTTCGCTTATAATCTTTCAATAATTCTTCCAATTCCTTGTCTTTATCAATCATAAACTCTACTACAGGAAAGGCTTGTAGTAATTGCTTTAGTGATTCGGGTGAAGGAGCGGTTTCATTGGTTGGGAAGGTATGACTTGGGATAACGTACTCAACATTCAATAAATGTTTAACCGCATAAGCCGCTTCCTTTGGTCCCATTGTAAAATGTCCTGAAGAAGATAAAATAGCAATCTCTGGTTGGTAAACGTCTTGAATTAATTTCATATCCGGCATTAAGGCAGTATCACCAGAATGATAGAGCGTAAAATCATCTATAAAATCAAAAATATATCCTGCAGCCTCCCCGGCATAAACAGGGGTACCTTGGGTTTCTCCGTAGGAAGAAGTGTGCTTTGCCTGAACCATTGTTACATTTACATCGTTATATGTAACTGAACCACCCAAGTTAATAGGAAGTACGTTTTTGATACCTTGTTGAAGAAGGAGTAGGGCCAATTCATATTGTGCAACAACCATAATGTCAGGTTTATGGTCGACTAATTTAGATAACCCACTAGTATGATCAAAATGACCATGGGTTAAAAATACACAATCTATAGATTGAAAGAAATCAGGTTTGTTTAAGTGATCCGGAAATCCTGGATTCAAATCAAAGAAAGGATCAATAAGATAGTTTTTTCCTGCTTTACTTGTTAAAACATACATTGCATGACCTAATCGTAAAATCTTCATCAATTGACCTCCAAAACAATGATAAAAAAACTCTCTAGCATTCTATTTGAATGGATGATAAAAAATGTTTATTTTTTATAAAATTTTAGAAGTCCTTGTTCTGTAATATGAAAATCTAACTATGACCATTACCCATTGGATACAAGTAACAACGTCTTTCTGATGTATACATGAAAGTATACAAGAAAACATTTAGTAAACTAGATGTATACATTACAGTGTGCAAGTACACAAAAGTGTATGCTTGGTGGTATAGATGCATGTGTACACCTTTTGAATGGATGATAAAAAATGTCTATTTTTATTTGATAAAATTTTGGAAATGCTTGTTAGTAATATGAAAATCTAACTATGACATTTACCCACTGGATAATAGTAAGTATTTTTCTAACGAGTAAAAAGTAATGTCTTTCTTACGTATACATAAAAGTATACAAGAAAACATTTAGTAAACTGGATGTATACATCACAGTGTGCAAGTACACGAAAGCGTATGCTTGTTGGTATAGAGGCATGTATACACCTTTGTATCTATGTACACTGTAAAAAGACGATTGTGTTCTTCTTGAACACAACTTATGTATCATTGACGCTCTTAGTAACCTAAGATAACCTTCAGTTAAGCTTTTAAAAAGATAAGAAAGTTTAACTTTTAGAAGTTATAGCATTGTCTAGCTTCGACATAAAGGACGTGGCGTTCTTTTCGGCTAGCGCCCAGTGCGCTTCCTCTCCCCTCCTAACGATAAGTCAACATCGAATCACTAACCGTTCTTCGTGTTGACTAGCTTCCTTTATCTCATTCGGGGGGAAGTCCAGCCCATCCGTCGCTAAGCACAAAGGAAAGCTTCTGTGACTTAACCTCGCAGGAACAATCTGCTTTTTGATTGTTCCGAGGGCGCTTACGCATTTCTTTCTTATATAAAAGCAATTAACAAAAAAAGGGGATTGATGTGATGAACACTTCAAGAATCTGTGCGATCGATGTAGGAAACGACTCCGTTAAGGCCTTATTTGGAAAGTCTGAATATGAATTATACATACCGAATGTAATAGCACGAGAAACAGA
This sequence comes from Peribacillus alkalitolerans, assembly GCF_010882125.1. Taxonomy (GTDB): domain Bacteria; phylum Bacillota; class Bacilli; order Bacillales; family DSM-1321; genus Bacillus_BN; species Bacillus_BN alkalitolerans. Next base: position 81,366 of record NZ_JAAGVZ010000015.1, read on the forward strand.
AGACCGACCTGTTATAGGAATAGAGGACTTAAATGAAAAGGATCCAATCGAGGGAATTCATATTAGAGTCCATTCCCCTGCTTTAAAAGAAAACAATGTCATTTACCGTGTTGGAAATTTAGCAACGAAAAGTGATAACGCAAGTGAACTTGACCCAGGAAGCAGCAAGTCCGAGGAAGACCAAACTTTAGTGATGTTATTTGCCTCAATTGCCCTGGATGCAGCGAGAGCAGAGAATGCAGGGATTTTCAAGAAAACGAATAATGTGATTGAAGCGAACTATACACTTGGTACAGGATTGCCACTTCGTGAAGTAAAAGAAGGAAAAGATGTAGGCTACCGTTCTCAGCTATTAGGATCCGTCCATCAGGTAGAGTTTTTGGTGACGCCTAAATACCAAGGTATAAAGGTCAATATTAGATTTGATCAGGTCAAGGTATATCCTGAAGGATTCGCAGCGTATATTAATTTAGTTATGGACAATAACTTAAATATTATTAACCGCGATTTAATCGATAAAAGTATATTGATCCAAGATATTGGTGGACTTTCTACTGATGTGGCTGTCATTAAAAACCGTAATGTGGACGACGATAAGGCACAAGGATTCAATATCGGTGTATCCGAAGCGTTAGAAGCCATCAGAGAAGAAATTCGCTCCAAGCATGGAGTTGAATTGGATAGCCGAAGAGATGTGGTCGATATCATCACAAGAAAAAATGATCGAAACCATATTAGGGTGAAGGGAAGTAGGACAAGCGTCCATGATATTACCGACCGGATTCTATTAGATTTAGCCAAGAAACAATATCGCCATCTTCGTAATGTCTGGCTAAAGAATTCCCAAACGGAAATCTGCTATTTTGTCGGTGGCGGAGCAATGGTGTTAAAGGAATACATCAAGGCATTAAATAATAGCCTGGATGGATATAATATCGAGTTTTTTGAAGATGAAAAGGAAAGTATTTGGATGATGGCGAATGCTTATTATAAATTAATCGCTGATTTTGTCAGAAAGAACAATAAAGAGATTAAGAGTAAAGAGGCAGAAAAACAGCCAATCCAAAAGTAGGGTGATTTCATGTCCAAAAAAGAAATGACTCGGATACAGAGGGGGCAGGCGATTACGTTTCGTCTGCCTTCTGATACCCCTGAACACATCATTAAGCAAATGCAAAAGTTAAAGGAAACTGAGAAAAGAAACTTTTCTAGTAAAATTGCAGAATATGTTTTGGAAGGAGTAGGTCAATCTCTGTCAAAAGAAAGAGAAACCGTGTCCATCCCTCTACCAAAACAATTAAGCAAGGAACAGCGTAATTGGCTTAAACACTCACATTCTGAAGCTTTATTAGGGAGTATTGTCTATCAACTTCTGATTGATCCAGTTCGTGCGACAGCCGTCCTAGCCTCACTGAATAGCAATGCATTAGACATCAATCAAGCATTATATCTAGTCGAAAATGAGCCTGAATATAGTGAAGTGCCTCCTAATGTACCTAGTACTTTGGAAGACTTCGAGGTTAAAGAGGCGGATGAAATGGAAGATGATCTGATGAACTTTGATTGGGAGAAGGCTAGACAAGAACAGGCGTCATCCGAGGAAAATGTAGAGGAAACCTATGAACAAGAGGACGTGGACGATTTATTAGGTGGTTTCCTTGCAAATATGAATAAATAGTCCTGCATTTCCGAGGAAATGCAGGGGTATAGAATAATCTTCATGGATGGAGGTTATATCGTAGAAGAAAATGAACCTTCAGAGCTGTTCGGTAACCCGAAGCATGAGCGTACGAAGGCATTTTTAAGTAAAGTATTATAAAAGATCGAAGGTTCCCTTCGATCTTTCAGATTGTCGACAAAAGGCATTCCGAATGACCCCATTCGGATGCCTTTTGTCATTTTCATGTAGTTTTCTTTAATTTAGACCTTCCTTAGCTCTATT
>NZ_JAAGVZ010000016.1 GCF_010882125.1 Peribacillus alkalitolerans
TCCAAAAACGACTAAACCATCGTGCTCCGATTGAGTATCGAATCACGATGGCTGCATAGTCTTTTTTAGAGCTGTCTACTTGACGGGGTTAAGTCCATTCCTGGGGACTTTTTTGTACTTTGAACCGTCAATGCTTGGCGGTAGCCAAGTTACTAATATTATCTTGCTAATATATAACGACATGAATAGGAGATCCGAAAGCTCGCCTTTTTAATAGTCGATGCCCTAGCTTGTCTAGTGTTAAGGTTAAATATTATAAGAATGGTTTCAATGGGTACATGTTTAAGTTGGATAGGACATAAATATGGATAAATAGGGTATAAGGATGTTTACTAATAAACGTAAGAAGCACTCATTAGATAGGGAAAAAGTATCATCTTTTAAAAAAGTGCAATAATCTCTTTTGCATTCCTGTTTTGTTTTATAAGATGATATTACTATAATAATTAATCGTCGATAAGGACTATTGCCTAACGAAAGGAGGAAGCAAATTATTTATGAGACAAAAAGCACGAGTATTTACCAATAAGTTTCCCATCTCCCTAATTCTTTGCTTCCTCTTTTGTTCTTTATTTATAACTGGCTGTGAGTCTAAAACAGGTGGAGAGACACATCGTGAAAACAAAAAAAACGAGAGGGCAGGACATTCTGGAAAATCTTTATCTTCCACAAAAAGTATTAAATTGGTAGGAAAAGAATATTTTGAGAAATCAATTGACTGGTTAGATGATGAAAGGATACTATTTCTCTCTTCAGACGGAAATTCCTCATTTTTGAAATCCTTTCACCTTTATAATGGAGAAATAGAGGAAATAATGGAAACTCATAAACCAATTTTTGATGTTTCTGTAGATCCATCAGGGAAGTATCTTTTGGTGGTACAGTCGTCAGTAGCTAATCAGATGGAACTATCAATTATCACAGTTGAAGGTGAGAAGGTATATACGGTCACCCTGCCTGGTGTAGATTTAATCCATGAATGGAATTTTCATGAGAACGGTAAAGTGTATGTAGGTAGTTTCTATGAAGATTGGTCCTTTAGAAGTTACATTATTGATGTAAATAAAAAATTGCTTGAAGAGTTGGTAATTGATCAACCATTTGCACGTTGGACTGGGGAGAATGAATTAAGTTATATTAATTGGGATTTAGAGAACCCTTCAATATCGGCTCCGCTGATGTCCATAAATAATAGTGGAAAGAAAACTAAGCTACTTGATTCAGTCGTGTCTTTCACTCTAAGCAAAAACATCATAGTTACTGTAAATGAAAAAAACAATGAGGATTCGGCTACTTTTGAAATATTTAATCAAACATTTTCGCCAATAGCTTCGTTTTCATTACCCGTTTTAAAAGGCTATTCAGAATGGATGATTCCTTCAATTGAAATTGATGAATCATACAACAAAGTCATTACAATCGCACCCCATGAAACGGCTATTGCTGATACTTACAAAGATGGTTTTTCATTGATTCAATTCAATTGGAAGGAAGGGAAGAAGAAAGTCATCTTGGATAATGTCGATTTTTCAAATATTGCATGTGCACCAAGTGGGGATTTATGCTTAATAGGAGAGCAATTGGAGTCTGTAGTTGATATTTACGAGTCAAAACAAAGTAAGATTTATTTAGAGTAGTCTAGACGTATATCTTACGAAAATAAAAAACCATTGGCACTGGCCAATGGTTTTTATCATTTTATTAGTGTGCTACCGGTATTCCGTGGTGAATTGCAGTCATAACTGTGAACCAGCCAAATACAGCTAATGTTCCAGCAGCGAAAACCAAACCAAGGAAGTTTTTGTTTTTTAACGTACTAATAGTACCGAATGCTGCAAGGATTGTAACAAGTCCAAAAATTACTACTAAACCCATATATATAGCCCCCTCACTTATTATTTTGATCGCCTTTTTAAATCTAAGTTTAATCAACTACTAAATATGTAGTAAAGATAGCATACAATAACATTTTATAGGTTTTTAGTACATTTGTCGAGGTTAAAAAATGACACTTCTATGTCATAAACCCGAAGGTTTTTTCATGCATTTTGCCATTATTTTGTTAGTTGTATAAACTGGTTCAATCATCAAAATTGTATAATCCTATAATATTGATACAGTTTTACTTAGCTATCCTTACCTATATAGTTTTACCAACTTCGTACATAAAACATGCAAGCTTCATGAAATAGCCAGTGCTTTTAGTGTAAAATAGGAGGTAATAATAATTAAATTGGAGGAAATTAAATTGAATTGGAAACAATTACCTTTAGGTCCCTTACAAACAAACTGTTATATATTATGGAATCAAAAAAAAGAATGCCTTATTTTCGATCCGGGTGGAGATGGAGAAAGACTGATTTCATTTTTAAAGGGTAATCAACTACAACCATTAGCGATTCTATTAACACATGCACACTTTGATCATATCGGTGCATTAGACAGCATTAGATCGCATTACAACATATCGGCATATATTCATAAAAAGGAAACATCTTGGTTGAGCGACCCTGCTTTGAATGGATCAAAGTTTTTTGGTAGTGTGATTTCTGTCCAAGACGCAGAGCAGGTTATTAAAGGTGAAGGGAAATTAAATATTTCCGATTTTGAATTAGAAGTATTGGAAACGCCTGGACATTCACCTGGAAGTATTTCTTACTATCATAAACCAAGTAAGGCTGTTTTCTCTGGTGACGCCCTTTTTTCTGGTAGCATTGGGAGAACTGATTTAAGGGGCGGGAATCAAAGTCAATTACTAGAAAGTATTCATTCTAAGCTTTTAAGCCTTCCTGAAGATACATATGTATTATCAGGACATGGTCCAGTTACGACTATTTCTGTAGAAATGGATCATAATCCTTTCTTGAATGGTTTTTAATTTATTACAATGAAAAAAATCATAAGTGATTTACTTTCGCAGAGTGAGGGGAATACCATCAGTTTCCAGAAATTTATGGAGACAGTTCTATACCATCCAAAAAAGGGTTATTATTCAAGAGCTGAGAATAAAATTGGTTCTGACGGTGATTTTTATACAAGTAGCAATGTTGGTGACATCTTCGGAAGGTTGTTGGGAAGATGGTTTCTCCAAATATTTGAAAAAACTTCCCTTCCCTTAGAAATTTTAGAGATAGGAGGGGGAACTGGTAAGATTGCTGGTGATTTGCTTAGTTTTATCAAGGAGCAATCCCCTGCAATTGCCAATAAGCTTCAATATACGATTGTTGAAAGAAGCCCTTTTCATCAAGATCTCCAAAGACAGAGGCTAAATGATTTTAAGAACGTCCGTTTTGTCCAAGATATTGAAAGCATTAATGATTTCGATGGGATCGTTTTTTCTAACGAATTATTCGATGCCTTTCCAGTTCAAATTATTGAGAAAAAGAATGGACAACTGTTCGAATTATTCGTTGGAATGGATGAGGATTCTTTTATTGAAAAACTGAAAAAACTTGAAGACGAAACTATCCTTACTTATTTGCATAAATACAACGTCAGGTTGAATGAGGGACAAAGGTTAGAAATACCTCTGATGATGGAACACTACTTTTCGAGCCTCTTAGAAAAACTTAACCATGCGGTCTTGCTTACTATTGATTATGGGTACACCTCTGAAGAATGGTCTCTTCCTGAACATCGACAGGGTAGCATTAGGGGTTTTTATAAACATAAGCTGATTGAGCATCCGTTTTCTAATCTTGGGGAAATGGACTTGACCACCCATATTCATTTTGACACTCTATTAGAAATTGGAAAGGAAAAAGGAGTCCATTCAGATAGTTTATTGGAGCAATCGAGATTCCTTCTCCAAGCAGGCATACTAGAAGAATTGCAGGAATGCTTTGATCCAAATCCTTTTTCAGAGATAAGTAAAAGAAATAGAGCAGTCCGAAATATGTTGTTGCCTGGGGGGATTAGTTCTTATTTTAGAACACTCATTCAGGTGAAAGACTTTCCCATTGACGTGGATAACCTTTTTTTCAACAAATCTTGGCTAGATACAAAAATCCCTTGAATCATTTGATTCAAGGGATTTTATGTAGGATATTAATGTCCGCCTGCTCCTGGCACCATCATAAATGTTGTCCAATAAGTAAATCCGGCGAAGAAAACAGTTAAATAAGCACCAAAAACGTATATATACATACGTTCAGATAATTTTAAGTAGCTAAGTAGAATAAAGAATCCTGTTTGGCCAAAGAAAATTAATGATGTTGTATACATATCGCCAAGATAAAACATAATCGCAAAGATACCTGTCCAAAACCCAAGAACTCTGTACATGCGCTCCATTATGTATCCCTCCTTTGTTCCCATTGGTTCATCACTAAATAATTATAAATTAGAATATAAGCCTGTGTAAAGAATAGATTGTTTCTACTTTGTGACAACTGCAAGATATGTGCAAGTATCACACCCAGAAGTCATGTTATCCTTCTCGATTAACTCTACATTTTCGAATAACACTCCGAACATCCCTCTTAAGAAGGAATTATGCATCTTACAAGTGGTATTGTATTGATCGATTGCCACTTCTTTGAACGGACAGTTATGAATTTGAAAGAAAATTTTTGTTTCTTCTTCATCAATCGTGAAATCTGGATAAAACCCTGATATTGTAGAAGCATTTTTTAGTATGTTCAGTTTTTGTTCAAAAGATAACTCATTATGTGTAAAAGGTAATGAATTTAATTGTTGATAGATCAATTCCTCCCCAAACCTTTTACCTGTTTCATACAGGGCTTTCATCCCTGCTTCCCCAAGTGAAGCCATTGTATCTAATGCGATTCTAGCTAATAATTGGTAATCACGATATGGAAAATGCAATTGGATCACGTCGTCGGATAATCGATATTGCCGACTTGGTCTCCCACCTTTTCCAGTTTTCTTCGTTTCTGACACAAGCATGTTCACATCTTCAAGTTTGGATAAATGCAAACGAGCCACGTTAGGGTGAATATCAAATGAATCCGCAACTTCCTGTACAGTCACTTCCTGATGTCTTTCAGTAATGTATTGATAAATATAATATCTTGTTGGGTCGCTTAAAACATTGGTAATCTTTAATGTTTGTTCCAATTCATTCACCTCTGACCGATATTTTGGTTTCATTATAATACAGCCATTTATACATTGGAATGTGAAAGACCGGTACAATTCGTTCATAATCACGATTGTTCACAAATATGTAAAAAATGGTATAAAATAATATACAAAAGTTATACAAATCAAGAGCAATTGATTTAAAAACTTTAGGTGCTGTTGGAGGGAAAATGGTTTTTGAGTATTGGACTCTATTTAAGTGCATATCAATTTTGAAGAATTAAAAAGAATTCTGGAGTAATCTTGACAATCTTTTGTCGGGTTTATTTTATATAAGTTTATATGTACGAGCGGGATAGAAACTTAGGCAGTTTTTTTTGAAATATTTTTGAGAGAAAGAAGGAATGTTGTAGAATGAAGTCGAATTAAGTCTTTGAAAAATATAAAAGAGGTGATGCCCTTGAATTCTACCGAAAAACTGGCGGAAAAAATCTTACAGTATGCTATGAGGTTTTCTGCTTCTGACATCCACATCTTTCCACGAAAAGGAGACCCCTCCATCCAGCTTCGAATCGACAATCGTATTATCCCACTTGATTTTTTAAAAATTCCCAGTATCGAAAGACTTGTTTCTCATTTTAAATTTCTTGGTTCCATGGATATTGGCGAAAAGAGGAGACCCCAATCAGGTTCTTTTACTTACCAATTAGATGGAAAGAGCATCGGCCTTCGTTTATCAACTTTACCTGCATTGAACGCCGAAAGTCTAGTCATTCGACTGATTCCCCAGCAAAATATCATGCCTATCAAGCAACTAACCCTTTTCCCAAATGCCGCATATAAATTAATGTCACTAATGAAGTATTCTCACGGTTTAATTATCTTTACTGGACCGACTGGTTCTGGGAAGACAACCACATTGTATTCGCTTTTGCATTATGCAAAAGAACACATCAATCGGAATATCATTACCCTGGAAGACCCGATTGAGAATCAAACGGATGAAGTATTACAGGTTCAAATCAATGAAAAAGCAGGTATAACCTATTCTGTAGGTTTAAAGGCTGCACTTCGTCACGATCCTGATATTATCATGGTGGGAGAAATACGTGACGCAGAAACCGCCAGAATTGCAGTCAGGGCAGCGATGACAGGTCATCTTATATTGACTACAATGCATACGAGGGATGCAGCAGGTGCAATTTATCGATTGATTGAATTCGGTGTAAGCTGGCAGGAAATCGAGCAAACCTTAATAGCAGTAACAGCACAACGTTTAGTCGAACTGAATTGTCCAATATGTGGAGAGAATTGTTCACACTTTTGTACATTTCACAACAGAGAAAAAAGGGCTGGTGTATATGAACTTCTACACGGAAAGACTCTTTCTTCTGTTTTTTTAAAGGCGAAAGGAGACATTGATATTGTGGCTCCTAGGGGTTTAAGGGAAGAAATGCAAAAGGCTGTCGCACTGGGATTTATTCCTGAAAAGGAATATGAAAGATGGGTAATTAATGATTAAGAAGACAAAGTGGAAAATGGAGCAACAATCCAATTTCCTTATTCGATTAGGGGAACTATTGGAACATGGATATAGCCTTACAGAAGCAATTTCATTTTTATCGACCCAAGAAAGTGCTGAAAAAAAGATTATATTGAAAAAAGGTCTATTAATGTTGAAACAAGGGTATTCCCTCTTGGAAATGCTGGAGGTTACAGGCTTTAATAGGAAATTAATCTCCTATGTACACTATTCAGAACAATACGGAAATCTACCACATGCGTTAAAAGAAGGGGGTACTTTTTGGAAGAATCGTTGTGAAGACTTAAAAAGATTAAAGAAAGTATTTTTATATCCTCTATCCCTATTCATTTTTTTACTTTTCATTCTTCAAATCGTCAACCGTGTTATTCTGCCTAAGTTCTCCGTTTTATTAAACAGCTTAACTTCTTCTGATAATCCGATTCTTGTACTGTTACTTTCATTTCTCAATATCGTTACCTACATTCCATATTTGTTAATCATATTGTTTTTAATCAGTTTGATTTTTTATAAAATTTGGTATTGTAAGTTGATGCCTGAAAAACGAAAAAGGTGGATTTTAGCCATTCCTTTATGCGGTCAACTACAAAGATTGTTGGATACTTATTTTTTATCAGGACAATTAAGCAGTCTTTTATCTGGGGGGCTCTCCATATTAGAGTGTATGGAGTTGCTACAGGTGGAAAGTAGACAACCGTTTTTTACATATATCGGTGAACATGCTTATTCACGTCTATTGCAAGGTTACGAGTTGGGGCAGGTGTTTGATCAACTACCATACTTTGAACAAAACTTTGGCAGTGTCATAGCAAATGGCAACAAAAACGGTAAGTTGGATAAAGAGTTGTTCCACTATAGTCAATTATTAATTCATTTAATAGAAGAAAAAATAGCCATGTATATTCGCTTCTTGCAGCCAATCATTTTTATTTTCATTGGTCTCATGGTCCTAGTGATATATTTGGCGGTATTATTGCCAATGTTTTCAATAATGGAAGCAATCTAAAGGAGAAAAAAGATGAATGAAAAAGGTTTTACACTAATTGAAATGCTAATCGTTTTGTTGGTTATTTCTATATTACTAATTATTACTGTGCCTAATATCGTAAAACAACAAGCTTCTATACAGGAAAAAGGGTGTGATGCTTTTGTGAAAATGGTTCAAGCACAAGTACAGGCTTATCAGTTGGACAATAATAAATTACCTACATCTCTGGATGAATTGGTTACAGGAGGATATATAATCCAGAAATCATGCCCAAATGGAGATTCCCTGGCACTGAGCAGTGAGGGAGAAATCAGCGTTGCTCCATAGAAGTAATGATCCTGTATCAATAAAAGATTCTAAAGGATTCACATTAATTGAAATATTATTCGTAATGATCATCTTTATCACAATATCCTCAATCACCATCGCATTTACTCCCCATGTAATCACTAAGGAACACGCTCCTGATTTTCTAAGACAGTTGGAATCAGATCTGTACTATATCCAACAATTCGCAATCAACCATCAGCAAACGGTTAATTTAACCTTGGACCTTACAAATAATCGATATTTCGCCTCAACACCTTCAGGGGGGAAGTTAGTGGAACAAAAAGTTCCAACAGGTATAAAAATCGAGTATGGCTCATTAAATACTTTCACACTTTTTATTACTTTAAATGGAAACTTTACTCATTCTGGTACTTGGCTTGTAAAGGAAAAAGGGAAAGTTTATTGTTTTTATTTTCTAATCGGAAAAGGAAGGTTTTATTTTAATGAACTCTAAAGGATCAATACTGCTGGATGTATTAGCGGGCTTCTTTACTTGTTTACTGATAGCTGCCTTCCTAATTCCAATGTTGGTTAAAGTGGCAGGAAGCGCTAATGATGCGAATAAACGGCTAACTGGTATACATCTTTTGTACGAGCGATTAAAAAATGATGAAAGCCAAGTAGATCCATTAGAAATCTTTATTCATAGAAAGGGAGCCGTCTATAAATATACGTTACAAATCTATTCGGGAAATCCCGGATATATGGAGGGATGTATCGGGTATGTGGATTCGAGGAATAACCAACAAAAACTATGTGATATCACTCCGAAAAGATAGAGGGTTCACGCTTATTGAATGTTTGATAGCTTTATTTTGTTTATTGATAATAGCTACCCTTTTTTTACAGACTGCAACTACCTTCCGTCTACTGAATAAGCCAAGTCAAAGTTTTCAATACCAAGAATGGGAAGTGTTTTTGAATCAACTCAAAAAGGAGGTTCGTAATGCAAAATCCGTTACTATACAAAATAATAAGCTGAATCTTACATCTGAAAGCAGTCTAATTTTAATTGAAAACTATCAAAACAAAATCAGAAGAAGGGTGAATGGACAAGGGCATGAAGTAATGCTTCAAAATATTATTAATGCTCACTTTGAAATCATGGACTCCATTATTTATATCAAAGTTCAACATGAAAATGGTTTTGAAGAGGGGATCATCAGATTTTATGTTCAGTAAAAGTGTAGGAAATCTCAAAAATCAATCAGGTGTGGTTTTTCCATATCTATTATTGTTGTTGCTTCTAATGTGCTTACTAGTAGAAAATAAGGTAAGACAGTATGTTTCATATCGGAATTTTATAGTCGAAACAGAGTCCAAGTTAGTTGTTGAGCATTTACTTTATATGGCTAGTCACGATCCAGCCCATTATGAAAACATTCAACCAGGTATGAAAGGTAAATGGGATTATCCAGGCGGGGAGGTTTACTTTGGAGTTGAGTCTATAACTCATGGTAAGGCACAAATGTTGATAATTGCATCATCTCATATGGGTGGGAAAGCACAAGCCCAGTTTGGATATGATATGATAGAGAAAAAAATCATCAGTTGGTCGGAAAGATGATAAGGGGTCGGAAACATGAAGACAATTTATTTGACGGGTTTTATGGGAAGTGGCAAAACTTCTGTTGGGAGAGAACTTGCACGATTGCTTCAAACTAATGTGTATGATACGGATGTGCTTATAGAACAGCAGGAAAAATGTTCGATAACAGATCTTTTTTCTGAAAAAGGGGAAGACTATTTTAGGGAACTCGAAGGAAAGATGCTAAAATCGCTACCTACGCAAAATGGAATAGTCACTACAGGTGGGGGCATTGTTTTAAATCATTCAAACCGACAATGGATGAACGATAACGGTATGTGGGTGTACTTGCATTGCGATCCTTCAGTTATTGAGAAGCGATTGGAAAAGGACGAGTCGCGACCGCTTATTGCAGGTGAAAAAAGAAACAAACTAAGGGATCTTTTTGAACAAAGATTGCCTATCTATATGGAAGCGCCTATTATCCTTGATACTACCCATTTATCGATTGAAGAAGCTGCTCAAGGAATCATCACTCGTATAAATCTGTAGTTCCTAGTCAATACTGCAAATGGGTGATGTAAATGAAAACGAATGATTATGTAAAATATTTGACTCAACAATTTGTTAAGTATTACGATCAACCAAAAGACGAGAGGAAAAAAATTCGATTGGAACGAAAAGAAGGTAGACCTGATCTTGTATACCATTGGTTTGGTTTCATTCCCTTTGCGTTTTCCATGCTGTTTAAGAAAAAAGCTTCTAACAATGATAATTGTTAGAAGCTTTTTCAATTGAATTATGAAGTCAAGGAAATACGTTCATTGGATAAATAGAACATACCACCATTAATCACAGAAATTTGTATAGTCGGTGCATATTGTTCCTTTAAAGCATCTTTTTCAGTAAGGTACGTTTCACCTTTGTCTTCCATATCCGCATAGAAATGTTCAAGCAATTCTAAGTCACTATCCCATCGTAATATCGCATTTTCTGCCCATTTATGGTCTTCGTCCTCTAACTGTAAACGAACATATCGATCTAATCTACTTAGTCCACTTTTAGGCATAATTAATGGGGAAAGGGTGAATGATAAGTCAGGAATCTTAGGGGTCAAGGGTAGCTTTACAACTTTCTCGTGAAAGCCCTCCATAATCTGACCAGAAATTAAATTGACACCTAAAGAAAATAATAGTTCTTTTTTGCGATCGCATTGGAAAGATACTTTAATGTTCGCATTCAACCAAGGGTGAAGCGGAGTTTGTGTTGAACTTTTACTACCCGGATTTTCATAGAGTCTGATGTAACTACCTAAATTCTTGGCGGATTGAAAGATTTGATGAAGTCTTGGCGATCCAAAATGAATGACTTCTCCTTTTACATCTTCAGGAACGGAAGTCGGATCGGTAATGAGTGTAAGTCTATTAGGATTTGGGATACCGCCTGTTTTTTCAAGGTAGTGCCAATAAAAAGGACGGTTCATGAGAGCCTTGTCCAAATCAATGGTCAATTGAACGATCATGTATGAAGGGGTGTTCTCCACTATCTCACAAGCATTGCTCTTGAAATATTGAAGTAGAAATTGATGGATTTCATGTTGCTGCACGAGAGTTCCCCTCCTTCATTTCTTGGGCCATTTCAATAATTGAAGACAAGTTTTCCATTTTGATTTTCATTTCTCCTTCACTTCTAGAGGAACCCACTATATCAATGAGATAATCTTCAAGATTGGTTAAATCTAATCTTGTTAAAATATCGTCAAGTTCACCAACAACTTTTTCAAATAGATTGATTTTCTCGTATAAAAGTTTTAAAACATGGTCTTCAATGGTTCCTTTGACCGCAAAATTATAAATGTGGACATCTTTTTCTTGACCAAGACGGTGGACACGGCCAATTCTTTGCTCAAGCCTCATCGGGTTCCATGGTAAGTCAAAATTAATGATATGGTTACAAAATTGTAGGTTAATACCCTCTCCTCCTGCTTCTGTAGCGATAAGAACTTGAATATGCTTCTGGAATAGCTCTCTCATCCAGTCCTTTTTCCCACGTTTAAATCCGCCTCGGAAAGGGACGGAGTTGATGCCATGTTGCTTCAGGAACCATTGTAAGTACATTTGGGTTGCTCTGTATTCTGTAAAGATGATCACTTTATCATTAACCCTTTGGATTAACTCGAGGGCTTTTTGGGCTTTTGAATTAATGGATACCTTATCTACTAATCCTACAAGCTCCTGTACTGTATCCTTCAGTTGAATAGAGGGATTTTCTGCTCTTTCAAGAATGTTTTTTAAGGTGTAAAAAACGGCTTCTCTACTACTGCAAGCCTCTCTTTGTAAGGTTAAGGTAGAGAAGGTGCTGCCAATTGATTCATTGCTATATGGTTTGAATTTTGAAATAGCATCATATAACTGTCTTTCTTCTGGTGTGAATTCTATGACAATGGTTTCAACAATCCGTTTTGTCCATTCAATCCCTGTATCTCCACGTCGATTCCGGATCATGACCTTATTTACTAATTCCTTCAAATATGCATCCTCATTGATGTTTCTGCCTTTTCCTTTAAACTTCTCAGAAAAATAGGACGCATTGCCTAAATGTCCAGGTTTGAGCAAAGATACAAGGTGAAAAATTTCCTCTACTTTATTTTGGATAGGAGTAGCTGTTAGCAATAGGCAAAATTTCTTCTTTAAGCCTTGGACAAATTCATAGTTCTTAGTTTTGTTATTTTTTAGTTTATGTGCTTCATCGATAATGACCAAATCATAGTTTTGATTATAAATAATATCTTTGTGAGGATTACGTTTGGCTGTATCAATTGATGAGACGACAACATCACATGCTTCCCAAACATAGCTTTTTTTCTGTGCAACAGCAGGAATGAAAAATTTACTGTTTAACTCATAAGCCCACTGAGATACAAGGGATGCAGGAACAAGGATCAATATTTTTTTTACTAGACCACGAATCATATATTCTTTTAAAATCAACCCAGCTTCAATGGTTTTCCCTAATCCAACTTCGTCCGCTAAAATCGCTTTGCCGTTCATCCTTTCTACCACTTGTTTAGCAACTTCCAACTGGTGAGGTAAAGGGGTGAGCTGTGGTAAGTGCGAGGGAGCTAACAATCCCTCAAAGGATGGAACCAGTAATTGTTGCTCAATGTTATATGCTAGCTTAAAAACATCCCAGCTACTCCAAGGTCCATCATTGGAAATTTTCTCGTGAAGGCCATCTTCCCATGAAGAATCATATTCTACCTGAATTTTCATAACTGTACTCCTTTACATCATTTCATAAGTAGTGATTTGATGAACAATCGGATTATGTTGGTTAATAGACAATGAATAATAGAAATTCCCCTGATTTATCATTAAAATACGAACAATAACTGTATTTTTTAGTAAAACAATAAGTTTTTTATCTAAATCTACATAAAAAGATTGCAGACATTTCTTAATTAGTGATAGGATGATAATAGATTCATTAATAATAAGTAGTATCACCAATTTACAAGTAAATATAAGCGAATGAAGGCATGGGGAGAGACTACATGATGTGGCGCCGAAGGAGCAAGCAAAACTGCGAATCTCTCAGGCAAAAGAACTCTTGCTGGACGCGACTCTGGAGAGTGCTTCCTAGGGAAGCCACCAAAGGGGAAAGCTCATGATTTAACATCATGGGTAAACTTTCAGGTAACAGGACAGAGATGCACTTTTTCAAGGCGCATCTCTGTCCTTTTTTGTACTATTGAAGCTTGCTTGCTGTAGTCTACACTGTAGAGTGCGCAATCAGGATAGTAGTATATAGGCAACTTGCTAGCCAAGTTTTCTAACGAAAAGAGTCCCTTGAAAAAGTGAAAGGTGAATTTTTGGATTTTTTCGTACTATCTGAAAGCAATCTTGCACATCTTAGGAGCAACCTGACTTAGGAGTCGCAAGTTGGAAGATAGTATAAGTGCAACTAGGCGATCGCCGGCACAATGGCTTGGCACTAGCCAAGTTTTCTAAAAAGCTGATGATGAGGGGGCATTGTTTTGAGCGAACTAAAAAGAACACCTTTATATGAGGTATACAAAGAAAGTGGTGCCAAAACTATCGACTTTGGTGGATGGGATCTTCCAGTTCAATTTGCTGGGATTAAGGAAGAGCATGAAACAGTTCGAACAAAAGCTGGACTATTCGATGTATCACATATGGGTGAAATCGTAGTTAAAGGTTCCGATAGTTTAGCATTCTTGCAAAAAATGGTGACCAACGATGTTTCAAAACTTAAAGATGGTGGAGCACAATATGCAGCCCTTTGCTATGAAAATGGTGGAACTGTCGATGATTTAATCATCTATCGCAAATCTGAAAATGAGTATTTGTTGGTTGTGAATGCCGCTAATACGGATAAGGATTTTGAATGGTTGAATCAACATGTCGAAGGAGATGTTGAACTCACAAATATCTCTCAGAATATTGCACAAATCGCTCTACAAGGGCCATTGTCCCAGGACATCCTTCAAAAGCTGGTAAAAGATATAGATTTAAGCGAAATTGGATTTTTTAAATTTAAAGATTTAGTCAATGTGAATGGAGTAATTTCCCTTGTTGCTCGTACAGGGTATACAGGTGAGGATGGCTTTGAAATTTATTGCAACTCGGAGGAAGGGCCTAAATTGTGGAGAAGCCTTCTAGAAGCGGGTAAAGAAGAAGGAATACTCCCAATTGGTTTAGGTGCCAGAGATACTTTACGCTTTGAAGCTAATCTTCCATTGTATGGGCAAGAACTATCAAAGGATATTACACCAATCGAGGCTGGTATCGGCTTTGCTGTAAAAACAGATAAAGAAGCTGATTTTATTGGTAAAGATGTGTTGAAAGCTCAAAAAGAAAATGGGGCTCCTAGAAAGCTAGTTGGAATTGAAATGATTGATCGAGGAATTCCAAGGCATGGATATCCGGTATTTGTGAATGGAGAAAATATTGGTGAGGTGACCACAGGTACACAATCACCGACTTTGAAAAAAAATGTCGGACTTGCGCTGCTAAATCGTGAGTATACAGAGCTTGGAACCGAAGTCGAAGTAGAAATTAGGTCTAAGAAATTAAAAGCACTGGTTGTTGCCACTCCATTTTATAAAAAGCCTAGAAAATAGAAAGGGGCCTCTCAAATGATAAAACATCGTTATTTGCCGATGACAGAAGAAGATAAGAACGAAATGCTCCAAGCAATTGGAGTAGATTCTATAGATGAGTTGTTCGAAGATATTCCTGAAAGTGTACGTTTTAAGGGAGAATATAACATCAAATCAGCGAAGTCAGAGCCAGCCTTATTAAAGGAACTATCAAAACTGGCTGCCAAAAATGCTGATACAAAGCAATATACTTCTTTTCTTGGTGCAGGAGTTTACGATCATTACATTCCAACAATCGTAGACCATGTAATTTCTCGTTCGGAATTTTATACTGCTTACACGCCTTACCAACCAGAAATTTCCCAAGGGGAACTACAAGCGATCTTTGAATATCAGACTATGATTTGTGAGCTTACAGGTATGGATGTGGCTAACTCTTCTATGTATGATGGTGGGACAGCCCTTGCGGAAGCTGCAATGCTGAGTGCTGGGCAAACGAAAAGAAAGAAAATTTTAGTTTCTGCTACAGTTCATCCTGAATCAAGAGATGTTCTAAAAGCGTATGCTGATGGTCAGTATATTGAAGTAGTGGAGATTCCATATAAAGATGGAACAACAGACCTAGAAGCATTGGCTGGGGAAATGGGTTCAGACGTTGCAGGTGTGGTTGTTCAATATCCTAACTTCTTTGGTAGAATTGAAGATTTGAAGTCCATTGAAAAAATTGTCCATGACCATAAAGCGTTGTTCATCGTTTCAAGCAATCCTTTGGCACTTGGAGCATTAACACCTCCAGGAGAATTCGGAGCTGATATTGTGGCAGGGGATGCACAAGTCTTTGGAATCCCGCAAAGCTTTGGAGGCCCACACTGTGGATACTTTGCTGTCACGAACAAGCTGATGAGGAAGGTTCCAGGTAGATTAGTAGGACAAACAGTTGATGAAGACGGCAAGCGAGGTTTCGTATTGACCCTTCAAGCCCGTGAACAGCATATCCGCCGTGACAAAGCGACGTCTAATATCTGTTCAAACCAAGCCTTGAATGCGCTAGCTGCTTCAGTTGCCATGACAGCCCTTGGTAAAAAAGGTGTAAAAGAAATGGCTACTCAAAACATCCAGAAGACATTTTACGCGAAAAATGCTTTCGCTTCAAAAGGAATCGAAGTAGTCTTTAATGGTCCATCATTTAATGAGTTTGTTGTTAAGCTACCGAAAAGCATCAAGGAAACGAATGCATCGTTATTCCAAAAAGGCATTCTAGGAGGCTACGATCTAGGTCAAACTTATCCAGAATTGCAAAATCATATGTTAGTTGCTGTTACAGAACTTCGCACGAAGGAAGAAATCGATTTGTTCGTAAATGAATTGGGGGATGGACATGAATAAGCAAGATCAACCTTTGATTTTTGAACTAAGCACACCAGGTAGAATTGGATTCAGTCTTCCAGAAATGGATGTCGAAAATGTAGACCTTTCTGAAATCCTGCCAACTGAGTTTATTAGAGAACAAGAAACAGCTCTTCCAGAAGTATCTGAATTGGACATCATGCGCCATTATACGGCATTGTCCAAACGTAACCATGGTGTAGATTCAGGGTTTTATCCTCTAGGATCTTGTACGATGAAATATAACCCAAAAATTAATGAAAACGTTGCTCGTTTCAGTGGCTTTGCTAATATCCATCCACTTCAAGATGAAAGTACAGTTCAAGGTGCACTTGAATTAATGTATGATCTTCAAGAACACTTAAAAGAAATCACTGGCATGGATGAAGTGACATTGCAACCTGCAGCAGGTGCTCATGGTGAATGGACTGGGTTAATGATGATTCGTGCCTTCCATGAAGCAAATGGTGATTTGAACAGAACAAAAGTAGTTGTTCCTGACTCAGCTCACGGAACAAACCCTGCCTCAGCTACAGTTGCAGGCTTTGAAACAATTACGGTTAAATCTGATGAAAATGGCTTAGTCGATCTTGAAGATCTTCGTAAAGTGGTAGGTCCTGATACTGCTGCACTGATGCTAACTAATCCTAACACTTTAGGTTTATTCGAGGAAAATATTCTAGAAATGGCTCAAATTGTCCATGATGCTGGTGGGAAGCTTTATTATGATGGAGCTAATTTAAATGCAGTATTGTCAAAAGCCCGCCCAGGGGATATGGGCTTTGATGTGGTCCATTTAAATCTTCATAAAACCTTTACTGGCCCTCATGGTGGTGGGGGACCAGGTTCTGGACCAGTGGGTGTGAAAGCTGATTTAATTCCTTTCTTGCCTAAGCCAGTTCTAGTGAAAGAAGGAGAAGTATTTACATTCGACTATAATCGCCCTCAAGCAATCGGTCGAGTGAAACCATTCTACGGAAACTTTGGGATTAATGTCCGTGCATACACTTACATTCGTTCCATGGGTCCAGATGGATTGAAAGCTGTTACTGAATATGCAGTGTTGAATGCAAACTATATGATGAGAAAATTAGCTCCTCATTTCGATTTGCCATTCGATCGCCATTGTAAGCATGAGTTTGTATTAAGTGGAAGACGCCAGAAAAAACTTGGTGTTCGTACTCTAGATATTGCAAAACGTCTGTTGGATTTCGGATATCATCCGCCAACCATTTACTTCCCATTGAATGTTGAAGAGTGTATCATGATTGAGCCTACTGAGACTGAGTCAAAAGAAACTCTTGATGCATTCATTGACGCTATGATTCAAATTGCGAGGGAAGCTGAAGAGAATCCTGAAATCGTACAGGAAGCTCCTCACACAACGGTCATCAAGCGTCTAGATGAAACCTTGGCTGCTCGTAAACCAGTGTTACGTTATACAAAAGAAGCAGTATTGACTGAAGTATAATACTAATGAAAGAGGCCGACAAAAATGTGGCATGTTCACATTTACTTGTCGGCCTTTTTTATTATTCCTCACTAAGTAAATGCCTAGTAAATCGTTCTGGGGCATTTAGAAAGTCTCGAGTCAATTGTACATGTTCTAACTCGTCATAGGTAAGTGGTAGGATATCTTGGTCTTGGAAGGAGTATATTGAGGCACCAGGTAATGCCATCAGGATAGGAGAATGAGTGACAATGATAAACTGGCTGCCTTTATTAACATATTCTAATATCAATGACATGAACGCCAATTGCTTAGCTGGAGATAATGGTGTTTCAGGCTCATCCAAAAAATAAAGCGAATTGGCTCTTAAGCGGGAGTGAAAAAAGTCAAGGAATGATTCTCCGTGTGAACGGGTTTCTAATCCGTCACCATACAAATGATTTAATTCTGCTAGTGTTTTTAGGTGAGGGGAACTGGCTAACTGTTTTGCTAAGATCGATTTATTTGAGTAGGTACCTTCAATGGCTTCAAGTTCCATCTTCGCTTCTCGCTTCATGTCTTTAAGTCTGCGAATAAAGGATATGAAGTCATCAGATCGAAGAAAGAATCCATTATTTGATTGATGCTTCCAACTTAATTTTACATGATTAGATAAAGTCAAAACCTCTTTATAATGATCAGCGTCATTCCAATCACTTCCTGCTATTATTCGTGCCTTTGATTTTGCTGCGAGCGTATGTAAAATGGTTGATTTTCCTGAACCGTTATCACCTACAAAAACAGTTATAGGCGAATTGAATTCAAATCCAGTCCATTGATTTAAGATTGGAAGGCTGAATGGGTAACCTTGTTTGTCGGGATGGGAATAGATTGCACTTTTAAGAATCATAATTCACCTGCTCTCATTTTTGATTTGATTATAAAAAAAGGAATCCATAAAGGACTCCTTAATTTTTTGCTTTGATTTTACCAGACCATTGTTTGAATCCACCCTTTAAATGGAACAATTGACGGTAACCTTTGCGGTGTAACATTTGAGCTGCTCTACCACTACGAATTCCACTTTGGCAATAGAAGAAAACGGGCTTATCTGAACGGATTTCTTTCAATCTCGTTTTAAGTTGGGATAATGGGATGTTTCTTGCACCCAGAATATGACCAGCTTCGAATTCGTTTGGTTCACGGACATCGATTAACTGTGATTTACGGTACCCTTCAATGAATTCGTCTTGTGTCAATGTTTTTACGACACGCTTTTGATTCCACCATGTAAAAGCCACATAAGCTATAATGGCAAAAATTACGACTAAAAAGAAATACAGATTCGACACACTGAATAGCTCCTCTCATAACCATAAAAACAGAAAATAATGATTGAAGAATGGCTTGGCCATTTTTCAGTCTAACAATCATTATTATATAATTCATTGACTACAATATCAAAATTAATTTTTGAATTATTTCACAAGTGTTTTTCACTTGCTTTCATTCTAATCTTTGATAATCTAGTACACATACTGAAAAACTTTATACATGAATGAGGGATAGCTTGTGAAAAAGGAAACTTGGGGTTTTATAGATTCAGGATTCAGTTCACCTTCATATAATATGGCTTTGGATGAAATGTTATTGAACTGGCATAGTGAAGGTTTAATTCCACCTACTATTCGATTTTACGGATGGAACCCTGCCACCTTATCGATTGGATATTTTCAAAAGGCTGAAAAAGAAATTAATCTTGAACGGGTGAATGAACTAGGATTGGGATTTGTTCGAAGAGCGACTGGAGGAAGAGCAGTCTTGCATGAGCATGAGCTTACATATAGCGTAATCGTTTCGGAAGAACATCCTGACATGCCGAAGAATGTAACAGAGGCGTATCGTGTCATATCGGAAGGGATATTGAAGGGTTTCCTTAACTTAGGGTTGGATGCTTACTTTGCAGTACCAAATACCGACGAAGACAAGGAAGCGTTAAAATCACCAAGATCATCTGTTTGCTTCGATGCTCCTAGTTGGTATGAATTAGTAGTAGAAGGACGAAAAGTTGCAGGTAGTGCACAAACTAGGCAAAAAGGAGTGATCCTTCAACATGGTTCCATTCTTCTAGATATTGAGGATGAAAAGCTATTTAGCTTATTCAATTTTCCAAACGAAAGAGTAAAGGAACGCATGCTTAAGGGCTTTAAAGAAAAGGCAGTTGCCATGAATGATTTAACAAATCGGAAATTTGAATTAGATGAAGCTAAGAAGGCATTTAAAGACGGATTTGAAACAGGATTGGGGATCAATCTTGAAGCATTAACATTGACACCTGAACAAGTCGAAGCAGTGAATGAACTTGCAAAAACAAAATATGAAAGTAACGAATGGAACTACATGAGATAAATTGCGACTAAAGTGTGTGAACTATATATAGTTTAAGTAATTTATTTATCGACAAATCACTCATTTAGATTTGTCGATTTTTATTTAATAAATAGGTCTTTTGTCACTTGAGACAATTGTTGGATATTATTGGTTATTTATGTGCAAGTGAAAAATTTTTTTTGTTTTTTCAAGAGTTCAGGTTTGGAGTTCAATGATAGCAAGGCTCATCGTTCTCCCCAAAAAAGCAACCTTTAAAAATAGGTGAATTTCGCCAAAATCTCTAGTATTTCGATATTTTTCTCCTGTTTTCTCATTCCTTCAATATGTTTTTTGTTTGACAAAATATTTTTCATTTCAACATAAACACAATATATAGTATTGTCGAAAATAATTGGTACACTATATATTGATTTTAAAATGTTTAATGTGATAAGTTAAGGGTATTATTTTTACACCTATGCTTTTTCATATAAACAAGCACAGGACGTTCTAGTGTTCTAAAGGAGAGGAAACAAATGACTGTTACGTTAAAGCAAACGATGAAACCAAATATTGAAAGATTGAATAAGGATATCTCACTATTCCCTCAAGTCCACCCAATAACCAACGATATGAAGCTAACTCATAAGGGTGTTTCAAGACTTGTCATGATTGATCGCTACTCATTCAAGGATACGGAGAAAATCACTTTAACGAACGGAGATTTTGTTGTACTGACAATCAAAGAAGATCCAAAATTCCCTGCCAGGGGCCTTGGCTACATCCAAGAAATCGATTGGGAATTGAAAAAGGCAAAAGTATTAGTTGAAGACGAGTATCGAGGGGTATTGGACAAGCCAGAAGAGGTGGAAACTGGTATCATCAATCGGTCTCTTGATGTAATCGAAAAGCCACTGGAAATCTACTACGAACAAATTGCAATGCGAAATGCAACAGGCCTTGCATCTGTCGAGGAGACAGAAGAGAAGCGAAAAGAGTGGTTTGAAAAATTCTATCAAGAGTTAGTCCAGATGAATTTTGTCCCAGCAGGACGTGTTTTGTATGGAGCGGGAGCAGATACGGATGTCACATACTTTAACTGCTATGTAATGCCTTTTGTTCAAGATTCAAGAGAAGGGATTTCTGACCACCGAAAACAAGTGATGGAAATCATGAGTAGAGGTGGAGGCGTAGGAACGAATGGTTCTACACTTAGACCCCGCAATACACTTGCCAAAGGAGTCAATGGTAAATCTTCAGGCTCGGTTTCATGGCTAGATGACATTGCCAAATTGACACATTTGGTTGAACAGGGGGGATCCAGACGCGGTGCACAAATGATCATGCTCGCTGACTGGCATCCGGATATTGTTGAATTTATCATTTCAAAGATGCAGAATCCTCGCATTTTGCGATTCTTAATGGAGAATACAAAGGATGAAATGATCCGCAAGCATGCATCCGAAAAATTGAAGTTCAATCCATTGTCAGAACAGGAAAAAGCAATGTACCAAGGGATTTTAAATTATCGCCACATTCCTGGACAGGGTGGATTCAATGAGAAAATCTTTATGGATGCGGAAGAAAAGTTAGCCACTGGAGGCACTTATAGTGTTCATAATTCAGAATTTTTGACAGGTGCAAATATCTCTGTATGTTTAACTAATGAATTTATGCAAGCCGTTGAACAAAATGGTCACTATGAGCTCCGTTTCCCTGATGTGGAGAGCTACGATGCTGATGAGATGTTAGCTTATAATGAAAATTGGCATGAGGTTGGAGATGTACGTGAATGGGAAAAGCTTGGTCATAAAAATCGCGTATACCGTAAAATCAAGGCTCAGGAACTTTGGAACTTAATCAATATTTGTGCAACATACTCTGCTGAACCGGGAATCTTCTTTATCGATAATGCTAATGAGATGACAAATGCAAAAGCTTATGGTCAACAAGTAGTTGCAACGAATCCATGTGGAGAGCAACCATTGGCTCCATTCTCTGTTTGTAACTTGGCAGCGGTCAATTTAGCACAAATGGCAAACAAAGAGGACAAAACTGTCAATTTCGAAAAGCTTAAACGTACTGTAGAAGTTGGAGTTCGTATGCAGGATAATGTTATTGAAGCTACTCCATACTTCTTAGAAGCAAATAAAAAACAAGCACTCGGTGAACGCAGAGTTGGTCTTGGTGTGATGGGATTGCACGACCTCTTGATTTATTGTGAAACAGAATACGGTTCTGAGGAAGGAAACAAGCTGGTAGATGAAGTGTTTGAAACGATTGCAGTTTCTGCTTATAAAGCTTCAACTGAATTAGCGAAAGAAAAGGGAAGCTTCCCATTCTTAGAAGGCAAGGATGAAGATGAGACAATGCATCTTCGAAACAGATTCATAAACACAGGGTTTATGAAGAAAATGCCTGAAGACGTTCGAGAAGCAATTCTCCAAACAGGAATCCGTAACTCCCATCTATTGACTGTTGCACCAACGGGTAGCACAGGAACTATGGTTGGTGTATCGACTGGTTTAGAACCTTACTTCTCCTTCACATATTTTAGAAGTGGTAGATTGGGCAAGTTTATCGAAGTAAAAGCGGATATCGTTCAAGAATACTTGGATCGTAATCCAGAAGCAGATCCTAACAACCTACCTGATTGGTTTATTTCAGCCATGGAATTATCACCTAATGCACATGCTGATGTACAATGCATCATCCAACGTTGGATCGATAGTTCAATCAGTAAGACGGTAAATGCTCCAAAAGGTTATACAGTGGATCAAGTTCAAAAAATTTACGAGCGCTTGTATAAAGGTGGGGCAAAGGGTGGTACGGTTTATGTAGATGGAAGCCGTGACTCTCAAGTCTTAACTTTGAAAGCAGAAGAAAATACCTTTGAACAAGAAGAATTACCTTTAGATTTAGATCAAAAAAAGGTTGTCTTGGTGGATACAATCAATGAACTTCGCAGCACAAATGTCACGATTGGTTCAGAGGTAGGCAACACATGTCCTGTTTGTCGTAAAGGGACTGTAAAAGATATGGGTGGTTGCAATACTTGTACAAATTGCGGTGCTCAATTAAAATGTGGATTATAAATTAGTTTCAAGGGTGTTTTAAAAGCGAATAAGGCTTTTAAAACACCTTTTTTTGTTATTGTTTACTTGCACTTCCAAATACATTTTTAATGATAGTTGATAATCGAAGCACAATAAAGAAGGTCATCCAAAAGTAGTATCCAAAAACAAAGCTGGAGCTTGATGAAGAAAATCGCAAATATAAGTGGGGCAGGTATGGGATTGGAAAGTATGTATATCAAGATGTAGATGCTAATGAGATTGAACAAACCATAAGAGGATACATTGCTCATTTTTTCCCGAATGCTGAAGTCCAATATTTTACTTAAAACAGGAGCTAAATTCCTGTTTTTCTTTTTCTAGAGGGTTATATTTCCTTCTTTCCGCGATTAAAGATGTATCAAGACCGGAAAGAAGGGGATGATCCACTATGCAAATTGACGGAGTTTTTTCCGGAGGTGGAATTAAAGGCTTTGCATTGATTGGAGCCTATCAAGTATTAGAAGAGAGAGGATATTCATTTGTCAGAACAGCTGGTACGAGCGCTGGATCAATTATTGCAGCCTTCATTACAGCAGGATATACAGGGAAGGAAATTGAGAAAATTATGAGCGACGCTGAAATGGATGCATTTCTCGATTCTAGATTCATATTAAAGATTCCATTATTTAGATGGCTATTGTTGTATTGGAAAATGGGTTTGTTTAAAGGTGATTTCCTGGAATATTGGATTAATGATAAACTAGCGAAAAAAGGAATCTCAACATTTGGAGATCTACCGAAAAATAGTTTACGGATAGTCGCATCCGATATTACGAATGGGAAGTTGCTTGTGATTCCTGATGATTTACCAAATTACGGCATCAATCCATCTACCTTTTCAATTGCGAAAGCAGTCAGGATGAGCTGTAGTATTCCATATTTCTTTGAGCCCGTCAAATTGCGTACACCATCCAACGAAAATTTAGTTGTTGATGGAGGAGTTTTGAGTAATTTTCCAATGTGGTTGTTCGATAAAGAAAATGTGAAAAAAGTCAGGCCCGTAATAGGCATTAAGTTAAGTGGGGCTGATCATGAAAGACCGACTAAGGAGATAGATAATGCGTTCGAGATGTTCGGTGCCTTGTTCGAAACGATGAAGGATGCACATGATTCTCGTTACATCTCACGCAAACATGAAAAAAATATCATTTTCATCCCCATTAAAGGAATTATTGGGATAGAACTTCATATGTCCGATGAAAAGAAAAATTTGTTAATTCAACAGGGTAGACAAAATGCAGAAGCTTTTCTAAGAAAATGGGCTTACTAATAAAAAAGAAAAATCGGGCTGGTTAAAAAAATGCCCGATTTTTCTTTTTGCCTTTTTTTCCTTCTATAACAGTCAAATGTGTATCCGATTTGTTTTTGTTTTTTAATTTCCGTGCTTTTTGAGCAAGTGAGAAACTTGCGACCGTATTGGTTTTCTTTTCGTTTTCTCGTTGTTTCAGTCTTTTTTTAGAATTCCGCACTGCTTTCGAATATGCCTTTTGATCTCTTTTATCAGGTTGATTCTTTGTCAATCGTTTAATGACAAAAACAATCACACCCGCTACAATTGCAAAGATAAGCAAGCCCTTTAGAGCTCCGATTGGGTCAGCAAATAATTTGCTTCCAATGCCGATTATTCCTAAAACAATCAAGCTGTATACAATCAATGTAACTGGACGTATCAACAAAGCCACCTCCTTAAGAGAATCGTAAGCAAAGTATAATGTAAGCTTCCTAGAATTAGCCTCAAAGGAAGTTTCTAAGGCGCTATTGCGTTTCTAACAAGTTTACCCAAATTTCTATTTTTTTACACAATCTCTTCTTCGTCTTCGCCTTTTTTTGCTTCTTTTTCAATATCTAGAAGCTTTTCAAATGAAGCGATTGCAACTTCCACTTGATCATCTGAAGGCTGTTTTGTAGTCAATAACTGTAGCCATAACCCAGGATATCCAAGATATTTTAATACAGGGACATCACGAAGTTTGTTTGTCATCTGAAGGACCTCAAACGATATTCCTAATACAACAGGTATTAAAGCGAGACGATTAACTACACGTAACCATAGCGGATCAGTGGGTACTAACATATAAACAAAAAATCCTACGATAACGGTAAATAGTATGAAACTACTGCCACAACGATAGTGCAATCTTGATTGAGCCTGAACATTTTGTACATTCAAGGCCAACCCATTTTCATATGCATTTATGACCATATGTTCGGCACCATGATATTGAAATACCCTTTTAATTAAAGGTGTAAGAGAGACGAAGTAAATATATGCCAATAAAAGCATAAGTTTAAACAAGCTCTCAACAAAAATTTGTTCTAAATCACTGCTGAAAATTGGTTTCGTTAAATTTGCAAGAAATACAGGTATCAACGTAAAGAGAAATTTCCCAAACAAAAATGAGATTACACCAATTGCCGCAACACCTAAAATCATCGACAATTTAGAGGTTTCTTTTTCTAGAACCTGTTCCTCTTCTGTTGGATCTACGTCAAAACGCTCTGTTGAGAATGTTAAATGTTTAGAACCATTTGCGCTAGCTTCCACGATTGCAACGATTCCTCTTAAAAAAGGAATTTTTTTCAATGGTGTTAATATTCTTGAACTTTGTCTAGGAAGCTCATAATATTCTATGCTGCCGTCTTTCCTTCTAATCGCGGTAACGGTATGTTGTTTTCCACCAAACATTACCCCTTCGACAACGGCTTGACCACCATAAACAGGCTTTGTTACCTTACTCATCCCTACACCAACCTATGCTGTTATTCACTGCAACTTTTCCATAGCTTTTATTTTTCTAGAGTTGCTGTGTCTCTTATTCCATATTTTACAGAAAGCCCTTAGAGTTGTCACTTAGCAGTCTGAATATATTCTGCCAAGGAGAAGGAATAATAAAGGAAGGAGGTGCCAAAAATGGACAAACAAGAATTAAATCAAGATGATGGCATGCAGGATAACGAAGGTAATAGTAAAGAGAAGAAAGTTGAACAAGATCACTCAGAAAAACCACAATCTGCGTTATTCAATGCAATGTTAATTGGTTTTTTCGGAGGGGTTCTATGGAGTGCTATTGGCCAATTTACCTATTACTTTAATTTTTCTGAATTTGGACCAAAAATTATAGTGCCAACATGGTTACCAGAAAGCTTTAGTAAGGGATGGGGGGGTGCACTAGTTTCATTTCTTATTATTGGAGTAATTTCAATTATTGTTGCATTAGTATATTATGTATCGCTTCGAAAGGTGAATACTATTTTCGCGGGAGCAGGTTTTGGAATAGCGATATGGGCCATTGTTTTTTTTGCGATAAATCCTTTCTTATCGAAAATGGATAAAGTAGGAAATATGGAAACGAATACTATTATCACAACGCTTTGTCTATACCTATTATATGGAGTTTTTATTGGGTACAGTATTTCCTATGATGAATATGAACGGAATTTTTATAATAAAAAACAAATCAATCAAGAAAAGGATCAATCTTCGTAATGATTGGTTGATTATTAAAAAAGTAGTAAGAATTTTTAAGTATATGTTAGAATGAGTGTATTGGCGCTTGCTATATAAATTAATGGATTAGGTGAATTAAATGGGGAAAATCATGCTTATTAATGGTCCTAATCTAAATATGCTGGGTAAAAGAGAGCCAGACCATTATGGTAGTAAAACTTTATTGGACATAGAAAAGGAAGTTGCTATACTTGCGTCTTCACTTGGACATGAATTGGAATGCATTCAATCCAACCATGAGGGTGTTATCATCGATCAAATACATAAGAGTGGCTCGAGCGGGTTTGGTGGAATAATTTTGAACCCAGGTGCTTTCACACATTATAGTTATGCGATTAGAGATGCAATTTCTAGTATAAATACACCTGTTATTGAGGTGCATTTGTCAAATGTCCATGCTCGTGAAAGTTTTCGTCATACCTCTGTAACAGCTGCTGTTACAAAAGGACAAATTGTAGGTTTAGGGGATTATGGGTATCAGCTTGCATTACTAGCTTTAGATAGGATAATAAGGGGGATTCATTAATGGAGAAACTAGAAAGACTACGCGCTTCATTAGAAAATGCAAATGTAGACGGTATTTTATTGACAAGTAAGTACAATCGAAGATACATAACTGGATTCTCAGGTTCTTCTGGTGTTGTGTTGATTTCTGCAAACGAAGCAAAATTCATTACGGATTTCCGATATGTTGAACAGGCAGAAGAGCAGTGTAAAGGATTTGAAATTGTCCAGCATACAGCTGCTATACATGAAGAAGTGGCTCACCAAGCGAAAAAAATGGGAATCAATCGACTTGGTTTCGAACAGGACCATGTTACATTCGCGACTTTTAATCAATATAATAATGCTTTTGAGGGTGACCTTGTGCCGTTATCAGGTGTAATTGAGAAGTTGCGCTTGATTAAGACACCATCAGAGATTAAGATATTAAAGGAAGCTGCCCAGATTGCAGATGCAGCATTTACGCATATACTTGGTTTTATTAAACCAGGACTGACTGAGCTTGAGGTTTCCAATGAGCTTGAGTTCTTTATGAGGAAGCAAGGAGCAACGTCTTCATCTTTTGATATTATTGTAGCTTCTGGACATCGTTCCGCACTTCCACACGGTGTGGCAAGTGACAAAGTAATTGGTACAGGAGAATTCGTTACTTTGGATTTTGGAGCATATTACAATGGATATGTTTCGGATATTACACGTACTGTCGCAGTAGGTGTGCCGTCAGACGAGTTAAAGAAGATTTATGATATCGTTTTAGAAGCACAATTACGAGGAATGGCTGGTATTAAACCAGGTATGACTGGTAACGAAGCTGATGCATTGACTCGTAATTTGATTGAAGAAAAAGGCTACGGTAAGCATTTTGGTCACTCTACTGGTCACGGAATCGGACTTGAGGTTCACGAAGGACCATCACTTTCATCGAAGAGCGATACGGTGCTTGAACCAGGAATGATTGTTACGGTTGAACCAGGAATTTATATCCAAGGTTTAGGTGGAGTCCGGATCGAGGATGACACAATCATCACGACTGAAGGCAATGAATCACTTACTTATTCAACAAAAGAACTCATTATACTGTAATAGCTTTGGGAGGATTTTAACATGATTTCTGTAAATGATTTTCGTACTGGATTAACGATCGAAGTAGATAACGGGATTTGGCAAGTGTTGGATTTCCAACACGTAAAACCTGGTAAAGGTGCAGCATTCGTCCGTTCTAAGCTTCGGAATTTAAGAACAGGTGCTGTAAACGAAAAAACATTCCGCGCAGGTGAAAAAGTAGCGAAAGCACATATCGAAAACCGTAAAATGCAATATTTATATGCTAGTGGCGATAACCATGTTTTCATGGACACTGAAAGCTACGAGCAAATTGAATTGGCTGCTTCTCAAATCGAGCGCGAATTGAAATTCTTAAAAGAAAACATGGAAGTCTACATTATGACTTACCAAAATGAAACACTTGGTGTTGAACTACCTAATACAGTTGTATTGGAAGTAACTGAAACAGAACCTGGTATTAAAGGGGATACTTCTTCTGGTGGATCTAAGAATGCTATGGTTGAAACTGGATTAAACGTTCAAGTACCATTCTTCGTCAACCAAGGCGATAAATTGATCATCAATACAACTGATGGTTCATACGTTTCTCGTGCTTAATAATTAATAGAAAAGACTGTTATCATTAGGGCTAAAAAGCCTCAAGATAGCAGTTTTTTTATTTGGCTTTTTTAAAAAGCTCTTTTTATATTGATTGTTGTTTTAAGACTGTAAAGTTTGCCCGTTGATTTCCACTCCAGGCACTTGCTTTCCGCGGGGAGGGTGGGAGCCTCCTCGGCGTTACCGCCTGTGGGGTCTCCCACTTCCCTCTTTTTCCCGCAGGAGTCAAGTACCTTCCGCTCCAATCAACTCAGATAGTTAAAATTAAATTAACTAAAATAGCAAAAAACCTTACGAAAACAGCCTTCTATTTAAACAAAATATTAGGAATGAATTCAAATACCCCTTCAACCATATTTATTAACCACTTTCTATTTTTCTTTTTTATTTTTCTATAAAAAAGATCTTCTTTAAGAATAGGATACTCCTTTTCCAGGTCCTTCATTTATTCGATCCCTTATATTCCTTTTAAGCGTGAAAGTTGTTGTAAAAGTTTCATGCTCACTTTAAATTCCCTAGTAGTAATATTGTGGAACTCACGACCATACAAATGAATTAATAGACAGGCTGTTTGGAGGCGTGATGCATGGAAAGGATTTTGTCTATTCTGCCGAAACGGTTAGCAGAGCCAATCCGGCTTCTGCCTGAATCAGTAAAAAACAAGTTAGAAGAGATACGACTTCGTGTCGGTAGACCAATTGAAATAGGGGTGACTGGAAAACCAAGCTTCCTCCCTTTAACCGTAAATGAGGAAGATGCACTTCAGTTAATAAACAATGTAAGTCAGTTTTCCTTCTACACAATCGAAGAAGAACTGAGAAGGGGATATATCACGATTCAAGGTGGCCATAGAATTGGACTAGCCGGAAAAGTCATCCTTGATAAAGGACAAGTTAAATCGATCCGGGATATTTCATCCTTCAATATAAGGATAGCAAGGGAAAGAATAGGTGTATCCCAAGGGCTTCTTCCTTTTTTATATGATGGCAGATGGCAAAATACATTAATATTAGGGCCGCCACAAACAGGGAAAACCACTTTGTTAAGAGACATTGCAAGAATTTTATCCTCAGGTATTCCATCGCTTGATTTACTGCCTGTTAAAGTTGGTATTGTTGATGAACGATCAGAATTAGCAGGATGTGTAAACGGTGTACCCCAATTAAGCTTTGGTCCAAGAATAGACGTCCTGGATGGATGTCCTAAAGCTGAAGGAATGATGATGCTAATACGTTCAATGTCACCTGAAATTATCATCGCTGATGAGATTGGGAGGCCAGAAGATACCGAAGCAGTACTAGAGGCTGCCAACGCTGGCATCACATTGATGGTTACAACCCATGGATATTCTTTTAGCGATGTAAAAAAACGCCCGACTTTAAAAGAAATCCTTCAATTAGATATATTTACAAGAATACTAGAATTGAAAAGAAATGATGCAACAGGGATGGAAATAAGGATCCTAGATGGACAGGGTAATCAAATAACGATATTAACTAAGGAAATGAGCGTGAATTAAGTGATGAAATTGGTTGGAGCAGCACTAATATTGATCGCCTCCACGTGGATTGGTTTTGAATTAGCACGACAATTCAGCCAACGCCCAAGACAGTTGCGGCAAATGAAGACGGCATTGCAATCTTTAGAAGCTGAAATCATGTATGCTCATACGCCCTTAAAAGATGCTGCAAAGAAATTGTCCAAGCAATTGCCTAAGCCAATTAATTGGCTGTTTGATTCTTTTGCTAAAAAACTAGAACGAACGGATACAAACGTCAGTGAAGCCTGGGACGATTCGTTGAATGAAATATGGAAATGGCTTTCATTAAAGCAAGGGGAGTATGAAATTCTTTCCCAATTTGGCGTGACACTTGGAAAACATGACCGATACCAGCAGCAAAAGCAAATTTTGTTAACGATGACCCATTTGGAAAGAGAAGAACAGGATGCGATTGAAAGACAGGGAAAATACGAAAAAATGGTTAAAAGTCTAGGTTTCTTATCAGGGTTATTACTTATCATTTTATTGGTGTAAGCATTAGGAGGAGGCATATACGAAATGGGAATTGAAGTTGGATTAATATTCAAAATTGCTGGGATAGGGATCGTTATTGCTTTTATCAATACACTACTGGAACAAATAAACAAAAAGGAATACGCACAATGGGTCACTTTATTTGGGTTCATTTATATTTTATTCATGGTTGCTAATGTTATGGACGACTTATTCCAGAAAATTAAATCAGTGTTCCTTTTCCAAGGGTAGGGAGGGGTTTACAATCGAGATTCTAAAGATTGTCGGAATAGCGTTGATTGCAACATTTCTTGCTTTATTGGTAAAAGAACAGAAGCCTAATTTCGCTTTTTTATTAGTTGTATTTGTCGGATGTTCTATTTTTTTATTCTTAGTGGGTCAAATCCAGGAAATTATTTCAATGTTAAAAAAGATTGCAGAAAGTGCAAACGTGAATATGGTCTACTTAGAGACTATTCTTAAAATCATAGGAATTGCTTATATTGCAGAGTTTGCCGCACAAGTCACAAAGGACGCAGGACAAGGAGCAATCGCATCAAAAATCGAACTAGCTGGAAAAATTCTAATACTAGCAATGGCGATTCCGATTCTTACTGTCATTATTGAAACGGTTATTAAAATGATTCCAAGTTAGTGTAAAGGAGAGTTAAGGAGGTGAAATGATTTTGAAGCAATGGATAATCCATATATTGATAACAAGTACTCTACTACTTTTTTTCACTTCAACCGTAGAAGCCGAAAGTGATATAAACAATCAAGAACAGGAACAAGTCCAGCAAGATATCAATCTACAATCAGCTCAAAAGGAACTCGTGAAATCCCAAATGGATAAACTTGGTCTTGATGAACTAAAAGCTTATTGGGATGGGATAGTTACCGAATATGGGGGATTTCTACCAGAAAGTCAAAAGGGAAGTTTTTTTGATTTTGTAAGCGGTGAAAAGCAATTCTCCTTTTCGCAGTGGTTTAAGGGAATTACCAAATTCATATTCCATGAATTATTAGTAAATGGAAAACTTTTAGGAACCCTCATCTTATTGACGATTTTCAGTATGTTTCTTCAATCCTTACAAAACTCCTTCGAAAATAGTTCCATCAGTAAAGTTGCCTACGCAATTGTGTTCATGGTCCTGATCATCATTGCTTTGAATAGTTTTCATGTCGCAATCACTTATACAAAAGAAACGATTTCATTGATGATATCGTTCCTCCTTGCCTTAATACCATTATTGCTTGCGCTCATTGCGGCATCGGGAGGAGTCGTTTCAGCTGCATTTTTCCATCCTGTTTTACTATTTTTAATGAATACGAGCGGTGTACTCGTTCAGAACGTGGTCTTACCACTATTATTTTTGGCGGCGCTATTAAATATTGTCAGTACATTATCTGATAACTACAAGGTTACTCAATTGGCACAGTTGCTTCGAAATTGGAGTATCGGATTGTTAGGGGTATTCATGACAGTATTCTTAGGTGTCATCTCTGTCCAGGGGGCATCTTCAGCAGTAGCGGACGGGATTACGATCCGGACTGCAAAGTTTGTGACAGGTAATTTCATCCCAGTAATTGGTCGTATGTTCACGGATGCTGCTGATACTGTGATCAGTGCTTCAGTACTTTTAAAAAATACTGTAGGTTTAGCAGGTGTCATAATCCTTCTCTTGATCACGACCTTTCCGGCTATAAAAATATTGGTTGTAGCTTTTGTCTATAAATTTACCGCAGCATTGTTACAGCCCTTGGGTGGGGGAACTGTTATTAAATGTTTAGACATTATTAGCAAAAGCATGATTTACATATTTGCGGCTCTTGCTATCGTTTCTTTCATGTTTTTTTTAAGTATTACCGTAATCATTGCTGCAGGCAATGTGACACTTATGGTTCGGTAGGAGGGTGACAAATGGATTTTATTACTGGTTGGATCACCAATATTATACTGTTTGTTTTACTTGCTACCGTCATTGACATGCTATTGCCGAGTTCCAGCTTTCAGAAATATGCAAAGATGGTCATTGGTTTACTTTTGATAGCCATTATAATCACCCCGATTTTTCAACTTCTATCGAGTGATTTTGAACAGATTTTATCAATGACAATGGATCAGAAGGATCTTGAAAAAAATAGATTGATAGAAAATTCTACAGAATTTAAGAAAAAAGAAATACAAGCCCAAATGGATGCATATATTTTAGAACAGATGGCTGTCCAACTTAGGACAGGGGTGGAAGAGGAGTTGATGGATGAGTTCAAAATGCAAATCAAATCAGTCGAGTTACAATTATTAGAAACAAACCAACCAAAAATTCCAGAAGATTTACACAGCGTTTCCATTACACTTGCTCCCGGGGACACTCAGCAAATAGATGCAATAGAGACTGTATCTACAGTTGATATTGATACTAATCGAACGCTCCAAGAGCCAACCCATCAATGGAACGACATAAAAGGGTTCTTAGCATCTAAATGGGGCATCGAAGAAAATCAGATTCAAATTGAAGGGGAAAGGAGGGACGGTAAAAAGTGAATAAGGATAAAGGACCTCTTTCCTGGCTTCAAAGCCTGATAATGAAAAAGAAAGATGAGGAAGGCCGTCCTGAACAAGAGAAAAAGCCATCCATGCACTTATATGTGTTAGTAGTATTGGTGATAGGTGCAGCTATTATGATGGCAAGTAATTTCATAACTAAAAGTAGCCAGGATGCATCCAAAAGTTCATTACCGGTATTTAAAGAAGAGCAGTCACAAGATGTAGAGGTTTTTGGACGCAGTGGTCAAAAGGCTGATCCAACCATAGCAGACTATGAGAGAACATATGAGAACCAAATCAAAGAGGCATTGGAAACTATTACAGGTGTAGATGACGTAACAGTTGTCGTTAATGTTGATTCCTCTGAACGAAAGGTATACGAAAAGAACTTGGTAACCCAAAAACAAGTTACTGATGAAACCGATCGGGAAGGTGGAAAGAGAGTCGTAGAAGACTCCTCCAAGGATGAAAAACTGGTCATTATTCGTAATGGTGAAAAAGAAGTTCCTATTGTTCAAGAAACGAAAAAACCAAATATTAGAGGTGTCCTAGTAGTAGCAAAGGGCGCAGATAATATACAAATCAAAAAATGGATTGTTGAAGCAGTTACAAGAGCCTTGGATGTACCAAGCCATCGAGTTGCTGTAATGCCGAAAAAATAGGGAGGAATTTTTAATGTTATTAAAAAAGCAAACAGTTTGGTTATTAACTATGTTAAGTTTGGTCGTGGTTCTATCCGTTTATTATGTAACAACGCCAGAGAAGACTACAACAAACATAACAGCAACTGAACAAAAAGAAAGTGTTAAAAAAGAGGTTGAAAAAACGACTACAGCCAAAGAAGGACAAGCGAAAGCGGTTGTTACACCTGCTGACGATGAAACTTTTGAAGTAGCTCGTATGGAAATTACAGACCAACGTAATAAGCTAATGGAAGAATTAACGGTATTGATGGCAAATACAGATTTAACCAATGAGGAACGCAATGAAGCTTATGAAACTGTAAAACAATTAAGCGAGTTAAATACAAAAGAAGGAATTTTAGAATCTTTAATCGTTTCCATGGGCTTTGATGCTGCGCTAGTAAGGGCAGATGGAGATAATGTAAGTGTCACTGTAAAGGCAGACAAACTTTCTCAAAGCAAAGCTAACGATATTATCCGCCTTGTTAGCGATGAAATGGAAGGCGTTCAAAACGTAGCGGTTGAGTTCCATCCAAAAAAATAGTGAGCTGAAAAAACCTTGTCGGGCTCGACAAGGTTTCAGATTATCGACAAAAGGTATCGAGAGTACGCTCTCTCGATACCTTTTGTCATTTTTGATATGTATGGTAGGCGAAAAGGTTGATTTCCGCTCCAGGCACTTGGTTTCCGGGGGGCGTTCGCCGAGCCTCCTAGTCGCTACTGCTCCTGCGGGGTCTCGCCTGTAACGCTAATCCCCCAGGAGTCAAGCGCCTTCCGTTCCAATCAACCAGTGTCCTTGAATAATCAACTTAAACACCTGTTCATTAAGCTTTATAAATCATCCTCAAGCAACTTTCCTTGTCCAAGTTGCCAGTGTCTTTACAAACGTAAGCATCGCCTGCATGGACAATTTTTTTAATTCTCTTAGGGTTGTCCAACGCATACCATGCTTTTCCATCGCATCCGCAAAGACCCGTTGAATCGTTTCCTAACGCTTTGCATATATTTGTTTAATTTCATCAAAATGTCTTAAATTGTTCACGTTCATTGATTTGATTTTTCGTCATCATCGCTTATCACCTCATAATTATGTACAAACACCGTTGATTGGAGTGGAGGGCGACGACTCCCGCGGAAAGCTTTCGCCCTTCGCTGAAATCAACTTCTCTAGTTCTTAGTTACCTTCTTTCATTGTAAAAGAAAAAAGACTGTAGACAAACTCGAAATTCTTCGAGTTTGTCTACAGTCTGAAACCTTGTCGGGATCGACAAGGTTTTTCAACTTTATTTTTCTTTCAGGATCGATGTACCAATAGAATTCTGTAAGCTACGGTAGTAGCCAATCCATAATTCTAGCCATTACATGCCTCAAGCCTTTACTTTAGGAGAGTTGCCTGCTTCATTTTGTTCATATAAGTGGATGATATTTTCTAATGAATCATGTGCATCTTCCACTGATTTCAATAGGTACGTGTTTTGTTGACTTTGGGAACACGTATTTGAAGCCAGTTCTTCTAATTGTGCGCTAGCTTCCTCAATGATTGCACTGTATTCATTAACTGAATGACTGACACTTTTGGAAATTCCATCAATGGATTGAATGACTGAATGCGAGCTTTGAATCTTTTCCTTTAAGGAAACGATATGTTCATAAATATCGTGAAAAGCGGCTTTTGAATCCTGAGCTAAATGAACATTTTCATTAATGATTTTTGTAGCCTCATGAATTCTTTCGTTCGTTTCTTCCGTTTCTTTCTTTACGGATTCAAGATTACTGGATATTAGGTTTGCGGTTTGACTTGTAATTTCAGCTAGCTTTCTTACCTCTTCTGCAACAACTGCAAATCCTTTTCCACTGTCTCCTGCGCGAGCAGCTTCTATTGATGCGTTCAACGCCAATAAGTTTGTCTGTTGAGAAATCTGTTGAATGTTTTTTACATATGTTACTGCCTCTAAGACTTCACCTTCTAGCACTTCAGTTCTTTCAACAATTTGTTTATTTAGCTCTGAATATTGTTCAAGTTGTTTTTCTAATGATTCAATTGTATTTTGTCCTATGAAACTTGCATTTTCGGTCTCTACGGAATCATTCAATAAATGCATGGATAACTCTGATAAGCGTCGAACCATTTCAGTCGTTTGCATAAATGCTTCATTTATATCTTGAATAGAGTCTCCCTGAATTTGGACACCCGATGCAAGTTCATTTATTGATAAGGTCATTTCATTTGCTGAAGCGTTGTTTTCATAGCTTTTTGATTTCACAATTGACATCATTTTATTTAAGACTATTGTATTTTCTTTTAACACCTTTTTAGTTTCTTGATCCTTTTTCAATAAATGCTCTGTTTCTTGCTGAATCTCGGTCAGGCTACTTGCCATTTTATTGGAAATGGAAAATTGGAAGCTTAGCAAAATACTAACTAAAGTATGTAAAAGGAAAATGGTTACATAATTTTTTGCTTCTAGTGGCAAAGCCTCGTGATGGAAAAATACAAATAATCCTAAAACTATTAATCCGGAAATAAAGCCAAGCAGTAAAATCTTTTTGTCCATATAAATAGCAGAAGTCGCGATAACAAAATAAACGAGTACCATTGCAGTAGGAGATACGCTATTTTCCATGATAATAAAAATTACTGTTGATACGAGAAGTACAGCCAAATATGGAATGGCCTTAATCCAACGGTTCGTATAATGAAGAAAAGCAATGATTCCAACCCCCATTACCCCACCGATGACTATAGAAAGGATAACCGCTAAATCCTTTTTCATAATAATATCTACCACCGTTGCCAAAATAACAGAAACTAAAGTTGCTTTGACTACGAGGCTGTTCTTTTGGATTAAATTATCCCTCTTCACTTTTTCTACTTTATTCAAAGTTACCCCACCTTTTCCTGACTAAAACCTATGATAATTACTAATAATTAATATAATGATATATTTGTCCTATTACTATAGTTTCGATATCTAAATTGTTTTTCCTTTCTGAATATTCACAAACCTATTATAAATTATTAAAATGATTTATTATAGATATAACTAAAGAGGATTAGGTTGAATTCTCACTAGATATTATCGTATGATATTAGTATCTAGTGCTAATTTTCTTTAAAGAGAGTACTATTGAATAAAGTTTCGCCCATCTAAAATGGATGGATTGTGGAAACTACTAACTCAAGTCAAGACCAATTAACCTATATAACATCGAACAGGGGTGCAAGGTAATGTTAAAGGTACAAGAAATTAGAGAACTTATTAAGTTAGTTGATCACTCAAATATTGATGAATTTGAATTTGAAACTGAAGGCACTAAAATCAAAATGAAGAAAACAGGTGCTGAACAAGTGGGTGTAATGGTTGCTTCTCAGCCAGTTGTTGAAAAGCAAGTTGCTGTGCAAACGCCAGTCGTTCAACAAGCACCAAGCGTTGAAAGTACTGTTGTAAATGAAGTTCCAATTAAAGAAGAAAACCAAGCTATTAATGAAAACTTACATAAAATTGTTTCACCTATGGTTGGTACATTCTATCAGTCACCATCTCCAGATACTGATGCTTACGTTAAGGTTGGAAGTAAAGTGAATAAGGATACTGTAGTATGTATCGTCGAGGCTATGAAGCTATTCAATGAAATAGAATCAGAAGTTTCAGGTGAAATCGTGGAAGTATTAGTGAAAGACGGTCAATTGGTTGAATACGGTCAGCCTTTATTTTTGGTAAAAGCTTAAGTGAGGAGCGAAAAGCAAATGATCAAAAAACTGTTGGTAGCAAACAGAGGGGAGATTGCGGTACGTGTCATCCGAGCTTGTAAAGAGCTTGGAATAGAAACGGTAGCAGTCTTTTCAGAACCGGATCGGGATGCCCTTCATGTTCAATTGGCTGATGAAGCGTATTGTATTGGGCCTAAAACATCTAAGGAAAGTTATTTGAACTTCACTAATATTATTAGTACAGCAAAATTGACCGGATCGGATGCGATTCACCCTGGTTACGGATTTTTAGCTGAAAATGCCGATTTTGCTGAACTTTGTAGAGAATGTTCTATCACATTTGTAGGGCCTTCCCCAGAGGCAATTTCTAAAATGGGAACAAAGGACGTAGCACGGGAAACCATGCGTGAAGCGGGGGTTCCTATCGTTCCAGGTTCAAAAGGAATTGTAAAGGATATTGATGAAGCCCTAGAATTAGCTGAAAAAATTAACTTTCCAGTCATCATCAAAGCGACTGCTGGTGGTGGTGGAAAGGGAATTAGGGTAGCACGGACAAAAGAAGAATTGATAAAAGGTATCCAAATGACCCAGCAGGAAGCGATGACTGCTTTTGGTAATCCTGGAGTCTATCTTGAAAAATTCATTGAGGATTTCCGTCATGTTGAAATCCAAGTAATGGCTGATAATTTCGGAAATACCATCCACCTTGGTGAACGTGATTGTACAATCCAACGTAGAATGCAAAAACTTCTAGAAGAAACTCCTTCACCTGCAATCGATGGTGAAATACGAAAAGAAATGGGTGAAGCTGCGGTTAAGGCTGCCCTTGCTGTAGAGTATACTGGTGCAGGTACAGTAGAATTCATTTACGATTATAAAGAACGAAAATTTTACTTCATGGAAATGAATACCCGCATCCAAGTGGAACATCCCGTTACAGAGATGGTTACGGGTGTTGACTTAATCAAGGAGCAAATAAAAGTTGCATCTGGAGAAAAACTTTGTTTAACTCAAGATGAAGTAACTTTTAATGGTTGGGCAATAGAATGTAGAATTAACGCTGAAAATCCAGAGAAAAACTTTATGCCTTCACCAGGGAAGATCAATATGTATCTTCCACCAGGTGGTTACGGCGTAAGGATTGATTCTGCTGCATATCCAGGCTATTCGATTCCTCCATACTATGATTCTATGATTGCGAAGGTAATCACCTATGGAAAGACACGTGAAGAAGCAATTGATCGAATGAAACGTGCTCTTGGGGAATTTGTGGTAGAAGGCATTCATACTACGATACCTTTTCACTTGAAGTTACTTCAGCATGAGAGGTTTGTAGAAGGAGAATTTAATACAAAGTTCCTCGAATTGTATGATGTTATGAATTCATAAATGTAATTGGGAGGTACTGTATATGACTGAAAATAATATGTTAGAAATGACTACTAACAATGATGGATTGGGCAAAGTAGAGATTGCGCCTGAAGTTATTGAGGTAATCGCTGGGATTGCAGCTTCAGAAGTAGAAGGCGTTGCTCAAATGCGTGGGAATTTTGCTGCAGGTGTTGTTGAAAGACTTGGAAGGAAAAACCATGGTAAGGGTGTAAAAGTCGAACTTACTGAAGAAAGCATCAAAGTGGATGTTTACTGTGTAATGAAATTCGGTGTATCTATTCCTAAGGTTGCCCAAGAAGTACAAGACAATATCCGTCAAGCATTATTGAACATGACTGCATTAGAAGCTGATGAAGTGAATGTACATGTTGTAGGCATTCAATTTGAAACTACTAAGCAAGAAGTGGAAATAGATTCGGAAGTGTAATAAAAAGCCCCAAAAGCCATTAATAGCTTTTGGGGCTTTTTTGCTTTTGAAAAAATGTTAAGACCAGATTAAAAGCATTATATTCGGAATAAACCTCATTAAGTCAGGAAAACATGATTTCAAGTTAGGATTATTCACTTACTCAAGAATAGTGATATTAGTGAGTAGTTGAAGTTCATACACATTAGCATTACAATAAGATGATGCTTCCCCATACATGATGTAATGATCATATGTTGATATTTAGGAAAGTGAAAAACGTGGTACCCACTCTCTCTTGACTTCGTTTTTCTCTTGCATCCGGAAATTGACATATATTTTTAATGATTTATATAAAAAATTAAATAAAAATAGAAATTTCGTGAACGTTTCAAAAGGATATTCCGTTGAATGTTCGTTTATGATATCATGTTTATATTAGTTGATTTTCATCATTAGGGGAAAGAGTAGGATAGAAGGAGTAATAAAATGAAGCGTAGAGAAGCAAGAGAAAAGGCTTTGCAAGCTCTTTTCCAAATTGATTTAGCAAAAGCCGAAATAGATGAAGCGATTACTAGCGTACTTGAAGATCAGAAATCTGATGAGTATTTTGAATTCCTTGTAAAAGGGACGGTCGAAAAGCAAACAGAAATTGATTCATTATTAAAGGAAAACCTAGAAAAATGGAAGATTGAACGTTTGGCAAATGTAGACCGTAATATTCTACGAATGGCAGTATTCGAAATGATGGAAGTCAACGATACACCTATTA
Organism: Peribacillus alkalitolerans; assembly: GCF_010882125.1. GTDB lineage: Bacteria > Bacillota > Bacilli > Bacillales > DSM-1321 > Bacillus_BN > Bacillus_BN alkalitolerans. The sequence continues at coordinate 40,057 of NZ_JAAGVZ010000016.1, forward strand.
ATGTTGTATTGGATGAAGCGATTGAGATTGCAAAATTGTACGGCGATGACCAGTCACCTAAATTTATCAATGCAGTTTTGTCCAAGGTTAAATCAGCTTTAAACAAATAAGAAAATGTGGGCGTTTTAATAGCGAGAGAGAGGGAGTATATGATGACTGCACAAATTATTGATGGTACAAGCATTGCTCAGGAAGTTCGCCAAGAAATCGCGGATGAAGTTAAAAAGCTAAGAGAACATAATATCGTTCCAGGTTTGGCTGTTATATTGGTTGGTACTAATCAAGCTTCAAGACGATATGTCACTATGAAGACAAAAGCATGCAATGATTTAGGGATGCATTCAGTTTTGATAGAGTACCCTGAAAATTTGACACAGGAAGAATTATTATTGAAGATCGAAGAATTAAATCAAGATGCATCCATCCATGGTATTTTGGTTCAACTTCCTCTTCCTTCTCAAATTGAAGAAATGGCTGTAATTGATGCTATTTCACCTGAAAAGGATGTCGACGGATTCCATCCAATCAATATTGGGAAAATGATGATAGGGCAAGATACTTTCTACCCTTGCACCCCTTATGGTGTGATGGTGATGCTTGAAAAGATCGGTTTCAACCCAGAAGGTAAGCATGCTGTTATTGTTGGACGTAGTAATATTGTTGGAAAACCACAAGGTCAATTACTGCTAAACCGGAATGCGACAGTTACATACTGTCATTCCAAGACAGAAAATCTTGAAGCATTTACGAAAAATGCCGATTTATTGGTTGTGGCTGTTGGGAAAAGGAATGTAATCCGACGCGAGCATGTAAAGCAAGGAGCGGTCGTTATCGATGTAGGAATGAATACGGATGACGATGGCAAGTTATGTGGTGATGTGGATTTCCAAGGTGTTAGAGAAATCGCATCTTACATCACTCCAGTCCCAAAAGGGGTTGGTCCTATGACAATCACTATGCTTTTATTTAATACATTAAAATCTGCAAAAAACATATACTCACTTAAACTTGATACTTTGAAATGCTGATAAACTTGACTTTCTTTTAACTAGAAAACTTTGTGGCACCGTGCTTAGAGCAGGTGTTGCGGAATTACACTAGGATTATCTTCCTTTTTTGAGACTCCTAAGTCGAGTTACATTTAGTTGTCGCAATAAAATAACACTTATAGTGAATGTATTGGCCCACTTGTTTATAATAAACAAGTGGGCTTTTATATAGAGCGCTTTTTCTTTTCGTGTTACGATAAGTAGACTATGCACTGGTTAAAAGGAGTTTTTTTATTGGGAATACAACAATATTTGACAATAACGGCCTTGACTAAATATATAAAAAGAAAATTCGATGTAGACCACCACTTGCAAGATGTATATGTGAAAGGGGAAATATCCAATTTCAAACGGCATTCAAGTGGTCATATGTATTTCACATTAAAGGATGAAAAAAGCAGATTACTGGCAGTCATGTTCCATCATCATAATTCTTCATTGGCATTTGTGCCTGAGAATGGAATGAATATCCTAGTCAGAGGTGAAATATCTGTTTATGAGCAGAGTGGCAATTATCAAATTTATGTTAAAGAGATGAATACCGATGGTATAGGAGATTTATTTGTTCGATTTGAACAACTGAAAAAAAAGCTATCTGACGAAGGATTATTTTCTACTCAATATAAAAAACAAATTCCAAAATTTCCGAAAGCAATTGGTATCATTACTTCTCCAACAGGTGCTGCAATTCGTGATGTATTAACAACAATTGAACGTAGATATCCGTTAGTAAAGGCTGTTGTGATACCAGCATTGGTTCAAGGGCCGAATGCCCCTGATTCCATTTGTAAAGGGATTGAAAAAGCAAATTCAATGGGAGATTTAGACGTATTAATTGTAGGTCGAGGCGGAGGATCCATTGAAGAACTATGGGCCTTTAATGAAGAAGTAGTGGCAAAGGCGATTTTCCAGTCAAAACTACCAATCATTTCAGCAGTCGGCCATGAAACGGATACCACGATAGCGGATATGGTTGCTGATATAAGAGCTGCCACTCCAACTGGTGCTGCTGAGATGGCAGTCCCTTCAAAGGATGAACTTTTAAATAGGATTCAGGTCCTTCAAAAAAGGAATAAAGCCGTCATGAACAAAATATTTGTACAAGCTGAATCTAAAGTCATTCAATTGGAGAAATCATATGCTTTTCGTTATCCTAGAAAGCTATATGAGCAAAAATTAGAACAACTTGATAAAGAAATGGAACGGTTAAAAAAAGGAAGTACAAGATATTTTCAACAACAAAATGAGCAATTTGAATCTCTTAAAACATTATTAAAACGTCATCATCCACTAGCATCAGTTGAAAGTGCCTTGCAAAATGTTGAAACGCTTGGGAGAAATTTAGATAAGCACTTTAAATCAATTACTTCTGAAAAAGAAAAGGATTTAATTCATGCAATGAGTAAGTTATCAACTCTAAATCCACTAAGTATTATGGCAAGAGGATATAGTGTCGTTTTTAATGAAAATGAAGAATTAATCAAAAGTAAGTCACAAATCTCAAAAGGTGATACAATCCAAGTGGTATTAAAAGATGGGAAACTTGAGTGTGAGGTAAAGGATATAAAGGAGAGTGCAATAAATGAGTAAGGAAAAGGAATTAACATTTGAAGAAGCATTGAAAGAGTTAGAAACAATTGTTGATCACTTAGAAGATGGAGATGTTCCATTAGAAGAAGCGATTGCCATTTATAAAAAAGGAATGGATTTATCCAAGCTATGTCATCAAAAGCTTCAATCCGTACAAAAGCAACTTGTTGAAATCATGAATGAAGATGGTGAATTACAGCCATTTGTAATGAACGAGGAGGGAAAGTAGTGAGCTTTTCTTCTTTTTCTGATTTTGCAAACCAATGTAAAGATACGATTGACCGGGAATTAGTCGACATCGTAGGCGAGCTTTCCATTCCTAATACACTTAAAGAAGCCATGCTTTACTCACTGGAAGCTGGGGGAAAGAGGATTCGTCCATTATTAATATTTGCAGTCCTTGCTTCTTTCCAAAAAGATGTAAAAATTGGGATTCCAGCTGCATGTGCTATTGAAATGATTCATACATATTCCTTAATACACGATGATTTGCCTAGCATGGACAATGATGATTTAAGAAGGGGGAAGCCGACAAACCATATTGTTTTTGGTGAGGCTATGGCAATCCTTGCTGGAGATGCATTGCTGACACATAGTTTTGAGGTATTATCAAAAGAAATTGGCAATGTATCACCAGAAATTCAAATCAGTCTAATTCGTCTAATTTCCAACGCTGCAGGAGCTTCAGGTATGGTGGGTGGACAGGTTGCTGATATTGAAGGCGAAAATAAACAGCTTTCTTTAGAAGAATTACGCTATGTCCATAATCATAAGACTGGTAAGCTTCTTGTGGCTTCAGTAATGGCTGGTGCAATACTTTCAAATACATCTAGCGAACAAGCTTATCACTTAGAACGCTTTGCAGAACATGTAGGGATAGCTTTTCAAATCAAGGATGATATCCTTGATATTGAAGGAAAAGAAGAATTGATTGGAAAAAAGGTCGGTAGTGATATTGCCAATCAAAAGAGTACCTACCCTTCATTGCTTGGTTTAGAAGGTGCCAAGGATATGCTCGCTAGAGAAGTATCATCTGCTAAGGACCATGTAACAAAAACAGGTTTAAATGCACCGTTACTTCATGCCTTAATCGATTTGATCGCCAAACGAAATCATTAAACAGGCATGGTTTGAGAAGAAATCTTTTATATGTTATATTAATAAATAAATTTCCCTTTTAGGCTTGCAATATAGCAAGCCTTTTAGTTTACTCTATCAAACTAATGTAATAAAGAATAAAAGGGCCTAACATATAAAAAACTTCTTACATATTAAGAAATATAGAAAGTGAGTGATCCTATTGGATCTTCTGTCGATAAAAGACCCACGCTTTTTAAAGGAAATGAATATAGAACAGCTTGAAAAATTAAGTGAGGAAATTCGTCAGTTCCTAATTGAAAAGTTATCTGTTACAGGCGGTCATATCGGTCCAAATCTTGGAGTTGTAGAACTGACGGTAGCTCTTCATAAGGTATTTTCAAGTCCTCGAGATAAGATTATTTGGGATGTAGGGCACCAATCATATGTTCATAAAATACTCACGGGTCGTGCATGTGAATTTGATACTCTTCGACAATATAAAGGGTTATGTGGATTCCCGAAACGGAATGAAAGTGAGCATGACGTATGGGAAACGGGGCATAGTTCCACTTCCTTATCTGCTGCGATGGGTATGGCGATTTCAAGAGATTTGAAAAAAGAAAAGAGCTATGTATTACCAGTGATCGGTGATGGTGCTTTGACTGGTGGGATGGCCTTAGAAGCTTTAAATCATATTGGGCATGAAAAGAAGGATATGATTGTCATTTTGAATGATAATGAAATGTCAATTGCGCCGAATGTCGGAGCCCTCCATAATATACTCGGCCAGCTAAGGACTGCTGGTAAATACAATTGGGTGAAAGATGAACTTGAATATTTGTTGAAGAAAATTCCTGCTGTAGGTGGAAAACTTGCTTCAACTGCCGAACGTGTTAAGGATAGTTTAAAATATTTATTTGTCTCAGGGATGTTTTTTGAAGAGTTAGGGTTTACCTATCTAGGTCCAGTCGATGGGCATAACTATGAAGACCTGATTGAAAACCTTCATTATGCTAAGAAAACATCTGGGCCTGTGTTATTGCATGTTATCACAAAAAAAGGCAAGGGTTATCATCCTGCTGAATCGGACAAGACAGGCACTTGGCATGGCACAGGACCATACAAAATCGAGACGGGAGCTTTTGTTAAACCTAAACAGGCACCGCCTGCATGGAGCTCTTTGGTAAGTGAAACCGTTCGAAATCTAGCGCGTGAAGATGAAAGAATAGTTGCCATTACACCTGCAATGCCTGTTGGATCCAAACTTGAAGGCTTTGCTACTGAGTTTCCAGACCGTATGTTCGATGTTGGGATTGCTGAACAGCATGCAACTACAGTGGCAGCAGGACTGGCCACCCAAAATATGAAACCATTCTTGGCTATTTATTCTACATTCCTTCAAAGGGCATACGACCAGGTGGTTCATGATATCTGTAGACAAAATTTAAATGTATTCATTGGAATTGATCGCGCGGGTCTAGTAGGAGCTGATGGAGAAACGCATCAAGGAGTATTTGATATCGCGTTTTTGCGCCATCTTCCCAACCTGGTCCTTATGATGCCGAAAGACGAGAATGAAGGTCAACATTTGGTCAACACTGCTGTTAAATATGATGCCGGTCCTATTGCTCTTAGATTTCCTAGAGGGAATGGCTATGGCGTGAAAATGGATGAGCAATTAAAGGAAATCCCGATTGGTTCATGGGAAGTGTTGAAAGATGGTTCTGACGTAGTCATTCTTACCTTTGGAACAACTATTCCAATGTGTATGGAGGCAGCTGAAAACCTTGAAAAACAAGGGTTTTCCGTCAGGGTCGTAAATGCAAGGTTTATTAAACCGATGGATGAAGCAATGTTAACACAAATATTTGCTGAAGGTTTGCCAATTCTGACAGTTGAAGAAGCGTGCCTACAAGGTGGTTTTGGAAGTGGTGTACTAGAGCTTGCAGAAGAAATGGGAGTTTACAGCCATCCAATCAGAAGAATGGGTATCCCAGATCGTTTCATCGAACATGGCAACGTAGATCAGTTGTTGGAAGAAATTGGTCTTACAACTGAAGGGATAACTGAAAAAATTATTTCTATGGTTCCAAAGAAAAAACAACAAAGGGCTTAATTAAATGAAAGCAAAAAAGGAACGAATTGATATTTTACTTGTAGAGCAAGGTCTTGCTGAAACAAGAGAAAAAGCTAAAAGAGCTATTATGGCTGGGTTAGTTTATTGTAATGAAGAGCGCTTGGACAAACCTGGAGAAAAAATACCTGCAGATTCGCTTCTAACCGTAAAAGGTCAAGTGATGCCGTATGTTTCAAGAGGTGGATACAAGCTTGAAAAAGCTTTAAAAGAATTCGATTTAACCGTCGATGGCAAAGTACTTTTAGATATAGGAGCATCTACAGGCGGATTTACTGATTGTGCTTTGCAAAACGGTGCAAAGATGTCTTATGCATTAGATGTAGGATATAACCAGCTAGCTTGGAAATTAAGACAAGACGAACGCGTTGTTGTCATGGAACGCACGAATTTCAGATATGTTACTCCAGCAGATTTAGCAGGAGAAATGCCTAATTTTGCTAGCATAGATGTTTCTTTTATTTCCTTAACCTTAATTCTCCCAGTCTTGAAGACATTACTTGTTTCAAATAGTGATGTTGTCGCGCTCATTAAACCTCAATTCGAAGCAGGTAGGGAGCAAGTAGGGAAAAAGGGGATTGTCAGGGATAAAAAAGTTCACCGTCAGGTTATTGATAAAATTGTCACATTTGCTATCGGTTTAGGGTTTGATGTGAAAAATCTTTCTTTTTCTCCTATTACAGGTGGAGATGGCAATATTGAATTTTTATTGCACCTTTTATGGACGGGTGAAAAAGAACAGGGGTCAATTTTAATGTCGACTTCTATTGAGGATGTTGTTGAAAGCGCTCATGTTCAATTAAAGAAAGAGACAAACGAATAGTTTTGTAAAATGGGGCCTGATTCTTAGTTGAGTCAGGCTTTTTCGATTATTAAATGGCCTTACAGGTAAACTTATTTGTGCAGGATTTACAGAAAAAATATCGAATAATATTCTAACCCAGTTGTATGAATATGACGTTTAAGGTCGAATCTTGTATAATTACATATACAACATATAAAAAAAAGGGTATCATTTTTATGCGATACAAGATTATTTTTTTCAAACATGCCATATTTAGAGGTGCTTAATGAACAAAGGACAACGACATATAAAAATACGTGACATAATTGCCAATAACGATATTGAAACACAGGATGACTTAGTGGATGAACTGAAGAATGCGGGGTTTAACGTTACTCAAGCAACGATTTCTCGGGACATAAAAGAACTCCATCTTGTTAAAGTGCCATTAATGGATGGTAGATACAAATATAGTCTTCCTGCTGATCAAAGATTCAATCCGTTGCAAAAATTAAAGAGGTCTTTAATTGATGCTTTCATTCGCATCGATTCAGCAAGTCATTTATTAGTGATGAAAACGTTGCCAGGTAATGCTCAGGCGATAGGGGCTTTGATTGATAATTTGGATTGGGAAGAAATCCTTGGGACCATCTGTGGGGATGATACTTGTTTAATCATTTGTAGAACTCCAGAAGATACAGAGATTATCTCACAACGTTTCTTAAACATGCTCTAATAATAGAGGTGATGTATTTTGCTAATTGAACTATCAATAAAAAACTTTGCAATTATTGAGGCCCTTTCGCTTTCCTTTAGGAAGGGCTTAACTGTATTGACTGGTGAAACAGGCGCTGGGAAATCGATTATCATTGATGCCATAAATTTATTAGCTGGTGGAAGGGGTTCTTCTGAATTTGTTCGTCATGGTGAAGATAAAGCCGAATTAGAAGGTCTATTTTCTATAGATGAATCCAAGCACCCAGTAAAAGAAAAGGCTGAGGAATTCGGTATTGATATCTCTGAAGGTATGATAGTTTTACGTCGAGATATTTCCGAATCTGGAAAAAGCATTTGCCGTGTTAACGGAAAGCTGGTTACACTAGCGATATTGCGTGAAATTGGCCGATCCTTGATTGATATTCATGGCCAGCATGAACACCAAGAATTAATGGACAATAGCTTTCATCTGCCACTTTTAGACCAGTTTGGTGGGGAGAAAATCACGAAAGCCCTCCAAGATTACCAGTCTTTGTATAAGAAATATGATGAATTGACAAAACAATGGGAAAAACTCAATCAAAATGAACAACAAATGGCCCATCGTCTAGATCTAATTAAATTTCAGGTAGAAGAAATTCAAAGAGCTGACTTGAAATTAAATGAAGATGACGAGCTTTTGGAAGAAAAAAAGAAAATTAATAATTTCGAACGAATCTACGAAGGATTGACGACAGCATATCAATCTTTACGAGGTGAACAACGTGCAATGGATTGGCTTGCCCGTGCAATGGATGAACTTGAAGAGGCTGCAGCTCTAGACCTGAATTATAAAAGTTCTTCAGAGCAAGTTTCCAATAGCTTTTATATCCTAGAAGAGGTTGCTTCTTCGATCCGATCCAACTTAGATTTGCTTGAATACGATCCGGAACGTCTGGAAATGATTGAAAGTCGTCTGAATGAGTTAAATGGATTAAAAAGAAAATACGGGAAGAATATCGAAGACATTCTCGACTATTTCCATAAGATAGAGGCAGAAATGGAAACAATTCAAAACCGAGAAGTTCATGTCAATCAACTTGAAAAAGAGATGGACAAAGTTAAAAGTGGGTTACTGTTAAAAGCAGCCACTTTATCGAAGCTAAGACAGTCTTTTGCAAATAAATTAACAACGTATATCCACCAAGAACTAAAAGAACTTTATATGGAGAAAACGGTATTTGAGGTACGCTTCCTCCAAATGGGTAATGATTCAAATGTCGAGACAGTAAACATAAGAAAAAATGGATTAGATGAAGTAGAGTTTTATATTTCTACCAATCCTGGTGAACCATTAAAACCTTTGTCAAAGGTTGCTTCAGGTGGAGAACTTTCCCGGATCATGCTTGCATTAAAGAATATTTTCTCCAAACATCAAGGCATTACTTCTATTATTTTTGATGAAGTCGATACAGGTGTTAGTGGTAGAGTGGCTCAGTCAATAGGAGAGAAAATATATCGCGTGGCAGTGGATTCACAGGTTCTTTGCATATCACATTTGCCACAAGTTGCAGCACTGGCGGATACTCATTTATTTATATCTAAAGAAATGGAAAAAGGCCGTACACGAACCAGTGTTAAAGCTTTAAATGAAGAAGAACAAATTAAGGAAATTGGTCGTATGATTTCTGGTGTAGAGATAACAGAATTGACAAAACAGCATGCAAAGGAACTTCTTGAACAAGCTGGACTATTAAAAGAACGTTTTGTAAATCTCTCCGTATAAAAGTTTGGTCCAGAATAACGATTTTATACTAATGATTAAAATGAAAAGCTATCCAAAAACGGATAGCTTTTATTTATTTCTAGGGTTATAAATGATGTTTTGGAAGGCAAGATTAAAAATGTAGCCATAAACAGTGTGTGTGGATTAGAAGCGAGGAGAGTGAATAGATTGAAATATGCTTGGATTAAAAAAATCATCGGTGGAGTTCTCCTTGTTTCGCTCCTTTTATTAGGTTTTTATAAACCATTTCAACAATATATTAGTATTCCGAAAAAATTGGTTCTATTTGAAGGAGAGACGATTCAATTTCCTAAAGCAGTTCCTGTATCCGCTTCACTCACTACTGGCTCTGGCCTAGCCATTCAAAGTGGTGGTGATTCTTTAACCCTTGATGCAGAGGCACCTGGCACGAATCAACTACTTCTTGATTTTGCAGGTTTTCCGGTTAAAAAAGTAGATGTTGAAGTCCTTAGAGATTTCAAAGTTATCCCAGGAGGTCAATCTATAGGGGTTAAACTCAATACGAAAGGTGTTTTAGTTGTTGGTCATCATTTGGTTGACACAATTAAAGGCAAAAAATCCCCTGGTGAAATTGCAGGCGTGCAAATCGGAGATATGATAACAGAAATAAATCATCATCAAGTAAAAAGAATGAATGAAGTTACCGAGTTCGTACAAAAATCTGGTGAGGATGGAAAACCGCTTGATCTTGTCATCTCAAGAGAAAATAAGACAATTGAAACAAAATTAACCCCGCTAAAAGATAAAAATGAAAACATTTATAAACTTGGTTTGTATATCCGTGATTCAGCAGCTGGAATCGGAACCATGACATTTTATCATCCCCAAACGAAAAAATATGGCGCACTTGGCCACGTCATTTCAGATATGGATACAAAAATGCCAATTGTAGTAAAAGATGGTGAAGTAGTTAGATCTACAGTCACATCAATAGAAAAAGGAAGTAATGGTGACCCAGGTGAAAAATTAGCAAGGTTTTCCTCTGATAAGGAAGTCATTGGGGACATAAATAGGAACAGCCCTTTCGGTATTTTTGGAAAATTAAATAAAACAATCCCGAATGGTATTATGGATGAACCCATGCCAATCACACTTTCCCATCAAGTCAAAGAGGGGCCAGCCCAAATACTGACAGTCGTAGATGGGTCGCAAGTAGAGAGATTCGATATAGAAATTGTGAGCACGATTCCGCAAAAATTCCCAGCAATAAAAGGTATGGTCATTAAGGTTACTGATCCAAAATTATTAAAGAAAACGGGTGGCATCGTTCAAGGTATGAGTGGGAGCCCCATTATTCAAAATGGAAAACTTGTTGGGGCAGTTACACACGTATTCGTAAATGATCCAACAAGTGGGTATGGTGTCCATATAGAATGGATGCTGAATGAAGCAGGTATCAATATTTATGAAAAATCAACTGGAATTCCTAAAGCAAGTTAAAAACTCAAAGGGTCGTTTTCCGACCTTTTGGGTTTTTTCTTCTTCCACTCAATCAACCATAGACCAGACATGATGAAAATCAAATAACGGTAATTCTATATTGAGCCAGATAGGTTATGACTAAATATCGATTATTGAAATAATCGATTCCCCTTCAATATTTGAAGTAAGGATATGTTACAATAGGAATAATGATTATTCGACATGAAGCCTTGATATAAGCGTAATTGGGCGAATTTCGTCGAAAAATAAAGGAAAACAGAGATATTTTAAGATTTTGGATATTTTTTAAAAAATAAAGAGGAATTATTCCGGCGTTGTCGAAAATTTTATACACAGACAAAAAAGAAAAAAGTATGAGCTTTCGAGGAGGAAATCTGGGTGAACAAAGTTAAAGTTTGCATTGTTGATGATAATAAAGAGCTAGTAAGCTTATTAGAAGAATACATATCTTCTCAGGATGATATGAATTTCATTGATGAAGTGAAAAAAGGTGACTTTTTAGGTGAAAAGCTATCTCCAACAGAAGGCAAGCCTGGGAAAACCGTAACAGGTGAAATAATTGTACCGAAGAGAGGAACGGACAAAAAACTTTTTTATGATCCAAATTCCGTAGGAGAGTATCAAGAAGGAGGAAGGGTAGTCCTTCGTGCGCTTCTTAATGGTGTAGTTGAATACCGGGCAGGGCGTTTACATGTAGGCGACCATCTAGTGATAAATGGTGATGTAGGAGTTGAAACTGGAAACATCGATTTCCAAGGAAGTATCACAATAAAAGGCATTGTCAAAGAGGGATACTCTGTAAAGGCAACAAAAGATATTTCAATCATGAGTGAATTAGGTGTAAGTGGAATCAACAGAATAGAATCCTTAGATGGGGATGTTTTTATTAAAGGCGGCATATTTGGAAAAGGTACTTCAGTCGTAAAAGCCGCAAAAAATATTTTCGTGAAGTACACGAACGAAGCGGTTTTAGAGGCTGGGGAGAATATTAATATAGGTTATTATTCTGTCGGAAGTGTACTAAAGGCAAAAAATATTCTGACTGATGATAAAAACGGAAAATTAATAGGTGGTATTATTGAAGCTACTGGAAGAATTCGGACAGGGGTTATCGGTAATAAATTGGAAAGAAAAACGATACTCAATGTTCATGGATTCGATAGAGAAAAAATGCAACTGGAGTTAGAAAGTATCATCTCCGTGTATAAAGAAAAGCTACAAACTGTTGAAAGGCTTAAGAGAAAATTAGATATTTTTGAAAGTTTTTTGGAACAATTGAATGCACTCCAATACAGTCAATACATAGAAGTTAAAAGAGAATTCGATAAAATCATGATTGAGATCTTTCAGTTCGAAGAACGAAAAAAATCGTTATTAGAGTTACTTGAAACAAAAGGAGAAGGGGAAATTTCAATTGGGTTGATTGCATTTCCTGAAACATTATTTAATATTAAAAACCTTAATAAAAGATTAAACCAAGCGACTAAAGGAACGTTTTATGCGCAAGGAAATTCATTACATTATGAGTAGAATGGAGGAGGTAAAGATGATGAAACAGGAAGATACAAAGGAAAAATACACCATTATCCTGGATGCGATTGAATTCTTTACCCAGCGTTTCCATTTAGATCTGATATTGGAATACAGTCTATCATTCATGAAAAGATTATTGGATCTCGACAAAGCAATTCTTTTTATACGTCAAGATGAGAGGCTGGTTCCCTTTTGTAATGAGCAATCGCTGGAAGGAGAAACCTTCTTAATTAACCAAAAGCTTAATGAATTACCCCTATACTACGGAAGAATCCTTACAAATGATATCGAATCTTACCTACCGGCTGAAATGATACATCTCTACGAAGTGCAGATTGCCATTCCCCTAATCAATGATACCCACCTTACTGGACTCATCATATCAAATGGAAAAACGGATGGAGCGATATCTGAACAAGATTTAATATATGCGGATACACTTATGAAATTAATTAATGTATCAATAGAAACTAATCAGCGACTGATGGATTTCAGGAAAGTTTGTAGTAATCTAGATAATAAAATCTTTAACTTGTTCGTTATTAACCAAAGTACTAAAGCTCTTCTTTCTGAATTGAATTTAGAAAATCTTTGTAGTATAGCAACAGATGTTTTTAGTGAAGTGTCAGGAAGTAACATTACCTCATTCGGCCTCTATGATCCAATCATTGAGAAAATAAAAATTATAGGTTATAGGAATGTTAAATCATTCAATAAGATTTATGCGGAAATTTCGTTAAAGAAAAATGTGTACCACCAACATAAAATTGTCCTACATATTAAAAAGGATAAAGAAATTATTAAAGATTTATTTTCTAATTGGGAACTATTCGAGGAATTAGAAACAGAATATATAATTCTTATCGTTAAGGATACCATTTTAGGGTTAGTTACAATAGGAAAGTCGAGGAATGGAGAGCCATATGATGAATCAGTATTTGAATTGATTGAGACTTTAGCTGCCTCGACTTACATCGGCATTACAAATGCCATGCTATTTGAAGAAATTTCATCTAAACAAAGGCAAGCAGAGAAGAAATTTGAGTTTTTAAATTTATATAATCATCTCTCTAGAACGATCAATGCATGTGAAGATTTATCTGAGTTATTCGAGCTTTCATTGCAGACATTAGAAGTTGGATTTGGGATAGAGCAAGCATTTTTTGCAAAAAGAGACGAAAATATGTCTTATTTAATTGAGCATTCCATTTCACCAGATTTGATAGGGAATCGTTTTTACTATAAGTCTGATCTGAATCAAACCATCGTAGAATATCAACCATCTTATATCAATCGTTATATAGAAGGACAATGGATTGTCAATCGTCTAAATGGAATGAATTGTTTTATCTCTGTTCCTTTCTCAAGTAATCTAAATATCTGTCATGCAGAAGAAATGGGTGGGAATCATTACGTATTGGTTATTACAGAAACCTTAAAAGTGGTGAATGAAGAAGAACTTTTGATTTTAGATACTCTAATTCAAAATATGAGACCAATCATTTATCAAATGGAGCTTGCTTCTGTATCCAAAAGAAGTGAAAAAGACTTATTTCTAGAAGATTTATCCTCATCCTTAAAGCGAAGAAAGGCTAATGGAGATGAATTATGGATCTTTTGGAGAAGGAATCAAAATTCACCGTTTGAAGAAACAAGTTTAATGGGAACAAGAAATTATTGTTTTTCTGGTTATGAATTTTCAATCCGGTCTAACAATCAGCCTCCAACTGGTGAAGGTTGGAATGCAATCATAAATCCTAATCACCAATCGGAAGTTCTTCAATATCACTTTACGGAAATATAATTTAGTGTTTAGGAAACGTGAAGACCTTTTAAGGAGGGATCCGATGAACACTACAATGGTTTTCGCCCATAGAGGCTCAGCAGGAACACATCCGGAGAATACGATGCTTTCATTTCGGGAAGCAGAACGTGTAGGTGCTGATGGTATTGAGTTAGACATCCAACTAACTAAAGATAATCAAATAGTTGTTATTCATGATGAGACGATTGACAGAACAACCAATGGAAAAGGGTTTGTGAAAGATTACACAGTAATGAAGCTAAAGCAATTTAACGCTAGTTTTTCATTTACTTCAAAATGGGGAGAAAGCTCCATCCCAACTTTAGAAGAAGTACTGCAATGGATGCAAGGTAATAGATTACGTTTAATTATTGAATTGAAAAACACACGTTTTCTCTATCCTGGAATGGAAGAAAAAGCAATTACGATGGTCAGGAAATATTCCATGCAAGATAGGGTGATTTTAACATCATTCAACCATTATAGTCTGGTGTACTGCACCCAACTTTCTCCCGATATTGAAACAGCCCCACTATATAGAGATGGACTTTTCATGCCGTGGATTTACGCCCAGTCCATTAGAGCTGGGTCAATCCACCCTTCTATTAAAGTGGCTCCAGATAATATCATTAAGATGGCAATGGATGCTGGCATTAAAGTAAGGCCATACACTATCAATGATGCAAATCAAATGAAAGCTCTTTTCGATATTGGTTGTTCTGGAATTATCACTGACTATCCCAAAAAAGCTATCGACTTAAGGAAAAAATTATAGTAAGTAATAACAAACAGAAAAAAAGCTGTGTCTAAAATCCTGTAGGGATCATAGACACAGCTTTTTTACTTTTTAAATCTATCCTGGACATTATTTCGTTTTCGGTCGCGGTGTAAAACAAAACCAGCTATAAACCCTATCCCTCCGATACAGAAAAAAAGACCGAAGAGAAATTGAATCCATAATGCGGGGAAGGGACTTTGTAAAATTCCAAAAAGCATATCCCTCATCAGTTTTATTCCTAAAGCAGCAAATGCACCAGGAATAAATAAGATTAAAAATGCTAGAAATCGGTTCATATTCATTTCCTTTCGACAAACTACCTATTCGAAATTTTAAATTATTATCTAGATTTGTCAAGGAACCTGACTTGCTATATAGTTATAGTGCTATGAAAAAAAATTCATAAACTGTGTGCAATTTTTTTCAATACCCGATTTTGGAGGGGTGTATGATGCAAAAAGTAATGATTGTGGGTGCCGGAAAAGGAGGCACTGCAATATTAAAAATATTGTTAGAGACAGACTTTTTAAAAGTTGAAGCGGTAATAGATAGGAATCAAGATGCAGAGGGAATCATACTGGCCAATAGTTTAGGCATATGTACAAATGTGGATTGGAAAGAAATACTGGATGATAGCTTTGATATAGTCATAGAAGTGACTGGAAGTACGGTTGTATTTGATGAAATCCGTGCTGCCAAAAGCAAGAATACAGTCTTAGTACCTGGCACTGTGGCCTTTATTCTAGCGAGGCTTGTGGAAGAAAAAGAAGGCTTGATTGAGAAGTTGAAAGAAGAATCACATAAACGTGATCTAATATTTAATTCAACAGAAGATGCAATGGTCGTTATTGACGAGCATGGGAAAATCATTCTGTTTAATAAAAGCGCTGCCAGAATGATAGGACAAAATCAAAATGATGCAATGGGTAAGAATATCTTAGATATCATACCAACCAGTAAACTGCCAAGGATTTTGGAAACTAAAAGAGTTGAGGCTAATCAAGAGCAAGTCCTCGATAATGGATTGAAAATTATTACGACCAGGTTCCCAATATTGAATGATGATGGAGCAGTAATCGGTGCTTTCGCAGTATTTAAGGATATTACAGAAGTCGTCAACCTTGCAGAAGAAATTACAAACCTTAGAGAAATCCAGACGATGCTTGAGGCAATTATTCAATCGAGTGATGACGCCATTTCAGTTGTAGACGAACAAGGGCGAGGAATTTTGATCAATCCTGCTTATTCTAGGATAACAGGACTTACACAAGAAGAGGTCATAGGTAAACCGGCGACAGCGGATATTTCCGAAGGGGAAAGTATGCATATGCAGGTCCTGCAAACAAGAAGGGCTGTTCGTGGAGCGAAGATGCGGGTTGGACCAAACAAAAGAGAAGTTATCGTAAATGTAGCACCTGTTATTGTGGATGGAAAGCTAAAAGGAAGCGTCGGTGTCGTTCATGATATGTCAGAAATTAAAGAACTGACTCAAGAACTTAACCGTGCAAGGCAAATCATTCGCACATTAGAAGCCAAATATTCGTTTGAAGATATTGTTGGGGATTCTGAAGAAATGCAATTAGCAAAAGACCAAGCTAAATTAAGTGCTAGGACACCGGCAACCGTCTTATTAAGAGGGGAATCAGGAACAGGGAAAGAATTGTTTGCCCATGCCATCCACAACGGAAGTGACCGGAAATTTAACAAATTCGTCAGAGTGAACTGTGGCGCGATTTCAGAAACTCTACTAGAGAGTGAATTGTTTGGGTATGAAGAAGGAGCCTTTTCAGGAGCTAAAAGAGGCGGTAAACGAGGTTTATTTGAAGAAGCCCATAATGGAAGTATTTTTCTAGATGAGATTGGTGAAATGTCCTTAACCATCCAAGTAAAATTACTAAGAGTTTTACAAGAACATGAAATTGTACGTGTTGGTG
Organism: Peribacillus alkalitolerans; assembly: GCF_010882125.1. GTDB lineage: Bacteria > Bacillota > Bacilli > Bacillales > DSM-1321 > Bacillus_BN > Bacillus_BN alkalitolerans. The sequence goes on from NZ_JAAGVZ010000016.1 coordinate 56,689, forward strand.
GAACTAAACCAGTTCCCGTCAATGTAAGGGTGATTGCCGCTACAAACGTGAACTTGGAAAAAGCGATTATGAACGGCAGTTTTAGAGAAGACTTATATTATCGTCTAAGTCGAATGCCCATCCATATTCCCGCATTGCGCCAAAGAAAAGATGACATTCCTTCTTTGTGTACTCATCTATTGCACAAGCTAAACCAAGAATATGGAAGGAATATTGAAGGCATGACAGAGCTGGCATTGCAAAAACTAAAGGCATATGATTGGCCAGGAAACGTTCGGGAACTTGAGAATGTTTTAGGAAGAGCAATGATTTTCATGAAGTTTAATGAGATGGTGATTGATGATCACAACATTCCTAATTTCCTGCCCACAGCAGACACTAAACACAAAAAAGAATCCGTTGGTTTTGAACCAAATGGTCATTCTTTAGCGGATTTAGTTGAAAACTATGAAAAAAGGATCATCCAACAAGCCTTGTTGAAAAATCTTGGTAATAAAACAGCAACAGCTAAAGAACTATCGTTATCCTTGAGAAACCTATATTATAAGCTTGAAAAATTTAACATTGAAGAAATTAGCGTGCAATAGTTTGCATACCATGCAATTTTTTTCAATAAAAAACCTTGTTTAAGTTATGAAAACGCTTTATTTTATCGAATTTCCACTTTGGCACGATACTTGCATATGTATAACGTGTCGAAAAAGTACCATTCCTAGAAAGGGTTGATGTCATAACATGGATTTACAACTGCTAGTAGAACAAGCAACCCATTTTGAAGAAAAAGTTGTTGCAGTAGCAGCAGCTGAAGATGAGGAAGTAATTGATGCGGTTGTTCAGGCAGTGAACTTTGGCATTGCGAGTTTTAAGCTTTTTGGAGAAAAAGAAAAAATCACTGCATTATTGGATGAAAAACAATCTGGTATCTCAAAACACGAAAAGGTTGAGATTATCCATGCCCATTCCGCTCCATTAGCCGCCGAACTTGCAGTGAAATCTGTTCGTCTGAATGAAGCTGATGTATTGATGAAGGGAAATATTCCTACAGCACAAATATTAAAGGCAGTACTAAATAAGGAATACGGTCTGCGGACAGGCTCGGTTCTTTCTCATGTGGCAGCCTTTGAAGTGAGAGGATATGATCGTCTCCTTTTCGTAACTGATGCTGCCATGAATATTGCTCCAGATTTAACGCAAAAAGCCCAAATAATTCAAAACGCAGTCGATGTAGCACGTTCATTGGGTGTAGAAACACCGAAGGTAGCCCCATTGGCCGCAGTAGAGGTTGTCAATCCAGCGATGCAGGCAACATTGGATGCAGCGAATCTGTCTCAAATGTGCGCTAGAGGTCAAATCAAAAATTGCATTGTTGATGGTCCTCTTGCATTGGATAATGCAGTTTCTCTAGAGGCAGCCCATCATAAAGGAATAAAGAGTGATGTAGCGGGTGTTGCGGACATTTTGGTTGTCCCTACCATTGAAGTCGGAAATGTTTTATACAAATCATTGATGTACTTCGCAAATGCTAAAGTTGGAGCAGTAATTGCTGGTGCAAAAGCGCCAATCGTGTTAACTTCGAGAGCTGATTCAGCAGAAAGTAAATTATATTCACTTGCATTGGCAGTATGCTCAACTGCAAGAAAACAAAAATAAGGTTATACTTCTGGTTAGTACGCCAAGCGTTCCACCAGTCTAAATATAAAAACATTTAGTTGTCTATCTTAGGGAGGAATACACAATATGGAAATCTTCAAGTACTTAGAACAATACGATTACGAGCAAGTTGTATTTTGTCAGGATAAAACATCCGGGTTAAAGGCGATCATTGCAATCCATGATACTACTCTTGGACCTGCGCTTGGTGGAACACGTATGTGGACATATGAATCAGAAGAAGCTGCAATTGAAGATGCTTTACGTCTTGCAAAAGGTATGACTTATAAAAATGCAGCAGCTGGACTTAATTTAGGTGGAGGGAAAACAGTTATTATTGGAGACCCTCGTAAAGATAAAAACGAAGAAATGTTCCGTGCATTCGGTAGATATATCCAAGGTTTGAACGGACGTTATATTACAGCTGAAGATGTTGGTACGACTGTTGCTGATATGGATTTAATCCATGAAGAAACAAACTATGTAACAGGAATTTCTCCTGCATTCGGATCTTCAGGTAATCCATCACCTGTGACTGCATACGGTGTGTATCGTGGAATGAAAGCAGCTGCTAAAGCAGCATTCGGTACGGATTCACTAGAAGGAAAAGTAATCGCTGTCCAAGGTGTTGGAAACGTAGCTTTTAACCTTTGCCGTCACTTGCACGAAGAAGGAGCTCAATTAATCGTTACTGATATTAACAAAGAGGCTGTACAAAGAGCTGTTGAGGAGTTTGGTGCAAAAGCTGTTGAGCCTAATGAAATCTATAGTGTAGATTGCGATATTTATGCACCATGTGCATTAGGTGCTACGATCAATGACCAAACAATTCCACAATTAAAAGCAAAAGTAATCGCTGGAGCTGCAAATAATCAGTTAAAAGATACACAGCATGGTGACATCATCCATGAAATGGGTATCGTTTACGCTCCTGATTATGTAATTAACGCTGGTGGTGTTATTAACGTAGCTGACGAGCTTTATGGATATAACAAAGATCGTGCATTGAAGAAAGTTGAAGGGATTTACAATAACATTGAGAAAGTTATTGAAATCTCAAAACGTGACGGCATTCCAACGTATGTAGCTGCAGATCGTATGGCAGAAGAAAGAATCGAAAGAATGAGAAATTCACGTAGTCAATTCTTACAAAACCCAAGACATATCTTAAACCAACGTTAATTAGTATTAATTTGCATGGTCCCATGCAAATTAAAAAGAGTAAATGAAAAATGAGCTTAAAATGAAGAAAGCGCCAGGTGTCTTTTGTTGACTATATTGAAGAGTCATCTTTTGAAAATTCAATATGGGCAAGCGAAGAACACCTGGCTCTTAGTCTTAATAATCGTGATAAAGAAGAAATTGGTAGTAAATATTGGAGGTTTAGAAGTTGCAAGATACAAAACATCGCATCCTTGTCATTAATCCCGGATCAACATCTACGAAAATCGGTGTATTTGATAACGAAATGTCCGTTATGGAGAAAACTCTTAGACATGATGCAGAAACAATCGGTACTTTCGAAAATATCATTGATCAGTATGAATTTAGAAAGAACACCATCCTTGAAGCACTGCATGAGGAAGGAATCAATATTTCCAAATTAAGCGCGGTTTGTGGTAGGGGTGGATTACTAAGGCCAATTGAAGGCGGTACATATTCCGTAAATGATCAAATGCTTCATGATTTAAGAATTGGCTTTAATGGACAGCATGCTTCTAACCTTGGTGGTATATTGGCATATGAAATTGCTCAAGGCCTAAATATTCCTTCATTTATTGTAGATCCTGTAGTGGTTGATGAAATGGACGATATTGCGAGAATTTCTGGATTTTCAAAAATCGAACGGAAAAGTATTTTTCATGCATTGAATCAAAAAGCGGTTGCAAGAAGAGTTGCAAAAGAGCTAAACAAAAAATATAGCGATTTAAATTTGATTGTTGTTCATATGGGTGGTGGAATTACAGTCGGTGCCCATAAGAACGGAAGAGTCATTGATGTAAACAACGGTTTGAATGGAGATGGTCCATTCAGTCCTGAAAGAGCTGGAACAGTTCCAGCTGGAGATTTAGTCAAGTTATGCTTCTCAGGTGATTATTATCGTGAAGAAGTAATGAAAATGTTAGTTGGCCAAGGTGGATTAGTTGGATACCTTGGAACTAATGATGCTGTTCAAGTTGAAAAGATGATTACTAATGGAAACGTTGAAGCAAAGAAAATCTATTCAGCTATGGCCTACCAAGTGGCAAAGGAAGTAGGATCGGCTAGTGCTGTTCTTGCAGGTAAAGTCGATGCAATAATCCTTACAGGTGGTTTGGCATATGGGAAAGATTTTGTAGCCGATATTTCCTCAAGAATTAATTGGATTGCAGATGTAATTGTTCAACCAGGAGAAGATGAGTTACAGGCCTTAACAGAAGGTGCATTGCGTGTTCTTCGCGGTGAAGAGGAAGCGAAGGTATATCCAAATTCAAACGCTAAAGTAACCGAAACGAAATAAGGAGGGGACAAAATGGCTCAAGAATATGATTTGATCATACTAGGTGGAGGTACAGGTGGATACGTAGCAGCAATCCGTGCTTCACAGCTTGGTTTAAAAACAGCAATCGTAGAAAAAGGGAAATTGGGTGGAACATGTCTTCACAAAGGATGTATCCCTTCAAAAGCATTATTGAGAAGTGCAGAAGTTTTCCATCAAACGAAAAATAGTGAGGCGTTCGGTGTAATTGCAGGAGAAGTTTCACTTGATTTTTCAAAGGTGCAAGAGCGTAAAGAAACAATTGTTAGCCAATTGCATCGTGGTGTTCAACATCTAATGAAGCAAGGGAAAATTGATGTATACGAGGGAACGGGGAGAATCCTCGGCCCATCTATTTTTTCACCGATGCCAGGCACCATCTCTGTAGAAATGAACGATGGTTCTGAGAATGAAATGTTGATTCCTAAAAACGTAATCATTGCTACTGGTTCTCGTCCTAGAACACTACCAGGATTAGATATCGATAAAGATGGAAAATATGTAATGACTTCTGATGAAGCATTGGCGATGGAAACCTTACCAAAGTCAATCATTATTGTTGGTGGAGGAGTCATCGGTATAGAATGGGCTTCAATGTTAAATGACTTTGGCGTTGAAGTAACTGTAATTGAATATTCAGACCGCATCATACCTACTGAAGATAAAGAAATCTCCAAAGAAATGCAGCGTGTGCTAAAGAAAAAAGGAATCACTTTTGTGACAAGTGCAAAAGTAATGCCAGAAACATTGCAAAAAGGTGAAGGTGAAGGTGTCGTAATTCAGGCTGAAGTGAAAAATGATGTCAAATCATTCACAGCTGAAAAAATGCTTGTTTCAGTTGGTCGACAAGCTAATGTTGAAGGTATTGGTATTGAACAAAATACTACTATCGAAATAGATAAGGGCTATCTCGTTACAAATGAGTTTTACCAAACAAAAGAATCCCATATCTATGCAATTGGTGATGTAATCGGTGGCTTACAACTTGCACATGTAGCTTCTCACGAAGGTATCACGGCTGTTGAGCATATCGCTAACTTAAAGCCGCACAAGCTAGATTACACATTGATTTCAAAATGTATCTACTCATCTCCAGAAGCTGCAAGTGTTGGGTTAACTGAAGATGAAGCAAAAGAAAAAGGACACAATGTGAAAATTGGTAAATTTTCATTCAAAGCAATCGGTAAAGCCTTAGTATTTGGTGAATCTGATGGCTTCGTGAAAATTGTAGCTGACAAAGATACTGATGACATCCTTGGTGTTCATATGATTGGTCCACACGTAACAGATATGATATCTGAAGCAGGACTTGCGAAAGTATTGGATGCGACTCCTTGGGAAGTTGCCCATACGATTCATCCTCACCCTACATTATCCGAGGCAATCGGGGAAGCTGCATTAGCAGTAGATGGACTGGCAATTCATTCTTAATTAAAAATTAATTTAAATAGGCTCGTTTCTTAAAGATTGTTATTTTTCCGAGTAGGTTTTTAAAAGCAAAACGTTGTAGAGAGTTTGATTGGAGCGGAAGGTGCGAGACTCCTGCGGGAGCAGCGGGACAGGTGAGACCCCACAGGCGCAGGATGCGCCGAGGAGGCTCACAGCCCGCCCTGCGGAAAGCGAGCAGCCTGAAGAGGAAATCAACCACTCCTCACTTGCTAAATAGCAACAGCGTAAACGAAAACGGCCTTTAAATAATATTAGATAATCCTTGAGTTGGAGGGAAATTCATGGTACAAAACCGTCATGAAGAATTAGGTCTTAGCAATGAGACACTATTAGAAATGTATGAAACCATGCTACTATCCCGTCGTATCGACGAGCGTATGTGGCTATTAAACCGTTCTGGTAAAATTCCATTCGTTATTTCTTGTCAAGGACAAGAAGCTGCCCAAGTCGGTGCAGCATTCGCATTGGACAAAGAAAAAGATTATGTATTGCCATATTACCGAGATGTAGGTGTTGTTTTACGATTCGGCATGACAGCTAAGGAACTAATGCTTTCTGGATTTGCAAAAGCAGAAGATCCAAACTCTGGTGGACGTCAAATGCCAGGTCACTTCGGTCAAAAGAAAAACCGCATCGTAACAGGTTCTTCTCCAGTAACGACTCAGGTTCCACATGCGGTAGGAATTGCTCTTGCGGGTAAAATGGAAGGCAAAGACCTTGTAACATTCACTACTTTCGGTGAAGGATCAAGTAACCAAGGTGATTTCCATGAAGGGGCTAACTTTGCAGGTGTTCATAAGTTACCAGTCATCTTTATGTGTGAAAACAATAAATATGCAATTTCTGTTCCTATCGAAAAGCAATTAGCTTGTGAAAACGTATCTGACAGAGCGATTGGTTACGGAATGCCAGGTGTGACTGTAGATGGAAATGATCCATTACAGGTATATAAGGCAGTAAAAGAAGCTGCTGATCGTGGAAGAAGAGGAGAAGGGCCAACTTTAGTTGAAACGATTTCTTATCGTTTAACGCCTCACTCCAGTGATGATGATGACAGAGCTTACAGATCTCCGAATGAAGTAGCTGAAGCTAAAACGAAAGATCCAATTATTACATTTGGTGCATACTTAAAAGAATTTGGCATTATGAATGACGAAATCGAAAAGAGCATTAACGATGGAGTAATGCAAATCGTTAATGAAGCAACGGATTACGCAGAAAATGCACCGTACGCAGAACCAGAACATGCATTGAAATACGTATACGGTGATAAGTAAGGGGGAAGAAGAATGCCAGTAATTTCATATATTGATGCAGTAACAATGGCCATTCGTGAAGAAATGGAAAGAGACTCCCGTGTATTTGTTTTAGGGGAGGACGTTGGAAAAAAAGGTGGCGTATTTAAAGCGACTCACGGTCTATATGATCAATTTGGTGAAGATCGAGTAATTGATGCTCCACTTGCTGAATCTGCTATTGCAGGTGTTGGTATCGGTGCAGCTATGTATGGGATGAGACCGATTGCGGAAATGCAATTTGCGGATTTCATCATGCCGGCTGTTAACCAAATTATTTCTGAAGCTTCAAGAATCCGTTATCGCTCAAATAACGATTGGAGTTGCCCGATGGTAATTCGTGCTCCTTACGGTGGTGGAGTACATGGAGCTTTATATCACTCTCAATCGGTTGAGAAGGTATTTGCTGGTCAACCAGGGTTAAAAATTGTCATGCCTTCTACTCCTTATGATGTAAAAGGACTATTAAAAGCTGCAATCCGTGATGAAGATCCAGTAATTTTCTTTGAACATAAACGTGCTTACCGTTTAATCAAAGGGGAAGTTCCTACTGATGATTATGTACTTCCAATTGGTAAGGCGGATGTAAAGCGTGAAGGTGAAGATATTACTGTTATTACATACGGTCTATGTGTACACTTCGCACTTCAAGCAGCTGAAAAATTAGCTAGCGATGGAATTTCTGCTCACGTACTTGATCTAAGAACGGTATATCCACTTGATAAAGAAGCAATCATAGAAGCAGCTTCAAAAACTGGAAAAGTATTACTTTTGACAGAGGACAATAAAGAAGGAAGCATTATGAGTGAAGTAGCAGCAATTATTGCTGAAAGTTGCTTGTTTGATTTAGATGCTCCGATTATGCGTCTTGCTGGACCTGATGTACCAGCTATGCCTTATGCGCCTACTATGGAGAAATACTTCATGGTTAATCCGGATAAAGTAGAAAAAGCTATGAGAGAATTAGCGGAATATTAATTCAGGGAGGTTACAGCATTGGCTATTGAACAAATGACAATGCCACAGCTTGGTGAAAGTGTTACAGAAGGCACAATCAGCAAATGGCTTGTGGCTCCAGGAGATCACGTAAACAAATATGACCCTATCGCAGAGGTTATGACTGATAAAGTAAATGCGGAAATTCCTTCTTCATTTACAGGTGTAATAAAAGAATTATTGGCAGAGGACGATCAAACTTTAGCAGTAGGTGAAATCATCTGTACTATTGAAGTTGCAGGTGCAGAAGCAGTTCAGGTTACAACTCCTACAACAGCAACAGATGCGGCAAAAACGGAAGCTCCAGCAGCACCTTCTGCCCCGTCCGCTGAAGCAGGTTCATTAAATAATGGACGCTTCTCACCAGCCGTATTGAAACTTTCTCAAGAGAACGGTATCGACCTTTCTCAAGTAAAAGGTACAGGTGCGGGTGGACGCGTTACACGTAAAGATTTGCAAAGCATCATTGAGTCTGGCAATATTCCAACAGCTGCTAGTGCTCCTGTTGCCCAAGCGCCACAAGCGGCAGCTCCAGTTGCACAACAAGCACCTGTTAGCGCTCCAGCAGCTCCAAAGGCTAAACCTGAACCAATCAATATCTCTACAGCTGTTGGTGATAAAGAAATCCCTGTAAGTGGTGTTCGTAAAGCGATTGCTACTAACATGCTTCGCAGTAAGCACGAAGCTCCACATGCTTGGACAATGATTGAAGTGGACGCTACAAACCTTGTAAAATACCGTGATTCAGAAAAAGCTGGATTCAAGAAAAATGAAGGTTATAATTTAACATACTTCGCTTTCTTTGTTAAAGCGATAGCACAGGCATTAAAAGAATACCCACAAATTAATTCTATGTGGGCTGGAGATAAGATCATCCAGAAGAAAGACATTAATATCTCAATTGCAGTGGCAACAGATGACGCATTATTCGTTCCTGTTATTAAAAATGCAGATGAGAAAACAATTAAAGGGATCGCTCGTGAAATCACTGAGCTTGCCGGGAAAGTCCGCACAGGTAAGTTGAAGTCTGAAGAAATGCAAGGTGGAACATTCACAGTGAACAACACTGGATCCTTTGGTTCTATCCAATCTCAAGGAATCATCAACTTTCCTCAAGCTGCGATTTTACAAGTTGAATCAATCGTTAAGCGTCCAGTCATCATTGATGGCATGATTGCAGTACGCGATATGGTTAACTTATGTATGAGCTTAGACCATCGTGTTCTTGATGGCCTAGTCTGTGGTAAATTCTTAGGACGTGTCAAAGAGATTATCGAAAATATGTCCAAAGAAAACACTTCAATTTATTAATCTTTAGAGAGCGCTTTGAGAGTCGGTATATTACTGGCTTTTGGAGCGCTTTTTTGGTTTCCTCCAATAAATGATTTTTTTAAGGGTTTTGGGATGATTTGTCGAAAAATCGATATATAGGGATTTTCGAATGTATTTTGGCCGGTTCGATTGTATTTTTCGGGATTCGAATGTATTTTTCCAGTTTCGAAAGTAAATCTTCCAGTTTCGATAATAAACGAAGGGATCCTTCAGAAAACAGTGAAAATTCATCTTAAATATTGGCTTTCAAGCAGAAATGATGTTAAAAATGTATGAATGGTGTTCTCATTTCATTAACTTTATATTAAACGTCCACTTTTATTTAGGCGGTTTTCGTAAAGTTTGTTGCTTTTTTAATGAAATTTAATTTTAAAAATCTGAGTTGTTTGTAGCGGAGGGCACTTGACTCCTGCGAGAAGAAGAGGGAAGTGGGAGACCCCACAGGCGGTAACGCCGAGGAGGCTCCCACCCTCCCCGCGGAAAGCAAGTGCCTGGAGCGGAAAGCAACGGGCAAACTTATAGTCTAAAACAACAATCTATGCGATAAGAGCCTTTATTTAAAGTTGGCCAATCTTTCATGCACTTACCAACCGATACCCATCACTCACCCCCTATTTCCCTTCACTTTAGGGGAGAATACCCTTCACTTTTGAAAAATTACCCTTCACTTTCTAGGAAAATCGGCATTTTATCCTCACTGAAGTAGGTTTATCAAGCACTTTAATGTAGATACCTACACTTATCTAATGTTACTCTTGCGATTAAAGAAGTGGCGGAAGCCAGTAGTAGGTATTGGGAGATCCGACAAATTAGGAATATAATATTAAAAGTCAATAAAATGAAATTCTATGTTGTGACGAGAGTACTCTTCTTGGGAATATTTGAGATTTCTCTATTTTTATATAAATCCTTTGCAGGTCGGTTAAGGTTATACTAGAATAGAATTGTATATACTATTTGAATTTTAATTTAATTTTGTCAATATGAGGGGAGGGAAGCTTTCTTGTTATCCTAGATTACCAACTAGGAATATTTCAGGTGAAAAGCATGCCTGGAATAAAAATAGAAAGCGATTACAATGAAGCTTAACGAAATAAAAGAAACTAGCTTCCCTAAAATTAACCTAGATGAATGGAAGGGTAAGGCGGAAGAAAGCCTTAAGGGGAAAAAACTAGAAAGCCTTTACAGTCATACATATGAAGGTATTGATTTGAAGCCATTGTATACGAAAGAAGATAATACAGTAGGTTTGGAAAATCCAGGTCAATCACCGTATACAAGGGGTATTTCTGATATACCATATCAAGTGGAACCATGGTTAATTTCACAAGCCATTGAAGGAGATTCACTGAAGCAAATAAATGAAAAATTAAAGAATGCTATTAAAAGAGGGCAAAATGTCATTTCCTTATCATTAAGAGGTCTTTCGATTTCAAAGGTAGAGGATATTGCAGAATTATTCGATGAGATTGATGCAAGCAATCTCCCATTTTTTATTGATTTGTCTAATAATCAAAATAATTTCATTGAACTATTAGCTAACTACTTTAAGGAAAAAGGGTTTTCTAAGGATCAATTAGTTGGTTTTATTGGAGAAGACTATTTTTCAAGTATCATGAATTCGGGCAATATGCCGTCTGATAATGAAACATCCCTGAATAATTGGGTAAGGGATGCACAAATACAATATCAGGAGAAACCAAATCTCAGAACTATTTTAGTCAAAGGTAGTGATGTCCATAATGCTGGAGGAAATGCCGTTCAAGAGCTAGCTGTTTCCTTATCAAAGGCTACTGCTTATATCGAAGCAGGAATTGCAAATGGATATTCACCTTCTGAAATTGCTAACAATATTTATTTTTCTTTTTCCATCGATAATAACTTTTTCATGAACGTTGCAAAACTTCGTGCAGGTCGAAGACTTTGGTCCATGATTGGTGAAGCGTACAATTCAACTGAGCAAGCGTTCAGAATGCATATTCATGCTGAAACATCAATGTTTACACAAACCGTTTACGATCCTCACGTGAATATGTTACGTGCCACTAATCAAGCATTTGCTGCAGTCGTAGGTGGTGCACAGTCATTGGAGGTTTATCCATACGATAAAGCTACTGGTAATAGCTCTGCATTTTCTGAACGAATTGCTCAGAATGTGCAGTTGATTTTGAAGCATGAAACTCTATTGGATAAAGTAATAGATCCTGCAGGAGGATCCTGGTATGTTGAAAGCTTGACTGAAGAGCTAACCGAAAAGGCATGGGAGCTCTTTTTGCAAATTGACTCTTTGGGTGGGACGTCTGAGGCTTTAAAACAAGGCTTTATTCAAGAAGAAATTAATAAAGTCTTTACTCTTAAAAAAGAAAACTTAGCGACAAGAAAAGAAAGTTTAATTGGTACTAACGTTTATCCAAATCCAACTGATTATTATCCTGAGATAGTTGAGAAAAAACCAATTATTGGTGCTACAGATTCTACGGTTAGCTTTGAACCAATTGTAGCAAGAAGATGGGCAGAAGAGTTTGAGCTGCTTAGAAAGAAAGCATATGATCATCAAATCCATTCTGCTTCTCCTGTAAAAGTCGGCTGCATTTTACTGAAAGATTTGAAATCGCATAAACCTAGACTGGATTTTGTTAAAGGTTTTCTTGCTGCTGGTGGTGTATCAACAGAAGAAAGCTCTTCAGTCCTTACTGTTGAAGAAGTCATTGCTTTTGTGCAAGCTTCAGGATTCACACACTATGTCTTGTGTGGTGCTGATGATGACTATAAAGAAATGGCCGTTGAAATCGCAGAAGCATTTAAGAATGTTTTTCCAAAGAAAAAATTATTTGTGGCTGGAAGGCAAAAAGATGACCTTCACAATAAGCTCATGAATATAGGGATAGAGGATTACATTCATATTAAGTCACACGTACCGAAACTTGTTTCTAGCATCATGAACGATTTGGGGGTGAACTAAATGGCGAAAAGACCAGATTTTCATTCTATTAATGTCCGTAAAAGCCAATCACAAGCAAAAGCAATATCTAATGAACAGATGGAAGATTTGTTTTTTGAAACGAATGAAGGTATAAAAATTAATTCTCTTTATGGTGAAAGTGATCGAAATCATTTGGAACAATTAGATCATAAACCGGGTATCGTGCCATTTACACGAGGACCCTATCCAACCATGTATGTAAATAGGCCATGGACAGTCCGACAATATGCAGGTTTTTCAACTGCTGAAGAATCGAATGCTTTTTATAGAAGAAACTTGGCGATGGGGCAAAAAGGACTCTCTGTAGCATTTGATCTTGCAACCCACAGAGGATATGATTCAGACCACCCACGTGTAGTCGGAGATGTCGGGAAAGCTGGAGTTGCAATCGATTCTATTTTAGATATGAAAACGTTATTTGATGGAATTCCATTAGACCAGATGTCAGTATCGATGACTATGAATGGTGCAGTGCTGCCAATTATGGCTTTTTATATCGTGACTGCTGAGGAGCAAGGGGTAAGCCAAGACAAATTATCAGGTACAATTCAAAATGACATATTGAAGGAATATATGGTACGGAATACATATATTTATCCTCCAGACATGTCTATGAAAATCATCGCTGATATTTTTGAATACACTTCCAAATATATGCCTAAATTCAATAGCATCTCAATTTCCGGATATCATATGCAAGAGGCGGGTGCCCCTGCAGATATCGAATTAGCATATACCTTAGCGGATGGTGTTGAATATGTCCGTACGGGCTTGAAGGCAGGCATTGATATCGATTCATTTGCTCCACGGTTAAGCTTCTTCTGGGCAATCGGAATGAACTATTTCATGGAAGTTGCAAAAATGAGGGCAGCAAGACTTATTTGGGCAAAACTAATGAAGCAATTTAATCCGAAAAATGATAAATCAATGGCATTACGAACACACTCACAAACTTCCGGCTGGAGCTTATCAGAACAAGATCCATTTAACAACGTGGCCCGTACGCTAATTGAAGCTCATGCAGCTGCTTTAGGGCATACACAATCTTTACACACCAATGCATTAGATGAAGCAATTGCATTGCCAACTGATTTCTCAGCTCGTATTGCAAGGAATACTCAATTGTATCTTCAAGAAGAAACAGGGATAACAAAGGTTATTGACCCATGGGCAGGTTCGTATTATGTGGAAGCTTTAACAAATGAACTAGTAGAGAAGGCTTGGGCACATATCCAGGAAATTGAAGAGCTTGGTGGAATGGCAAAGGCTATCGAAACTGGGTTGCCAAAAATGAAAATTGAGGAAGCGTCTGCAAAACGTCAAGCAAAAATCGATTCAAAAGTTGAGACAATTGTAGGTGTAAACGCTTATCGATTAGAGAAAGAAGATCCACTGGAAATATTAGAAATTGATAACACAGCAGTTCGTCAAAGCCAACTTGAAAAATTGAGACAAGTAAAACAGTCCCGTAATGAGGAGGCTGTTAAAGATGCATTATCAGCTTTAACACTAGCTGCCCAAACGGGTAAAGGCAACCTTCTCGAGTTCGCAGTAAATGCCGCTAGAGTAAGAGCGACGCTTGGTGAAATCAGCAGTGCAATCGAAGAAGTGGCAGGGCGCCATAAAGCAGTTATACGTTCTATAAGTGGAGTTTATAGCTCATCGTATTCCAATAATGACGAAATTGCAGAAGTGAAAATAATGACAGAAGAATTCCTTGAGAATGAGGGAAGACGTCCAAGGATTCTTATGGCTAAAATGGGTCAGGATGGCCACGATCGAGGTGCAAAAGTAGTCTCAACAGCTTATGCCGATTTAGGGTTTGATGTCGATATCGGACCACTTTTCCAAACACCTGAAGAAACTGCCCGACAAGCGGTTGAAAATGATGTTCATGTAATTGGAATGAGTTCACTTGCTGCAGGTCACAAAACTTTGCTTCCACAGTTGGTTAATGAACTGAAAAAACTCGGTCGCGAAGATATAGTAGTCATTGTAGGTGGAGTTATCCCAGCTCAAGACTATGAATTCTTGTTACAAAATGGCGCAGCAGCGATTTTTGGACCGGGCACGGTCATTCCACACTCAGCCAAAATCTTGCTTAAAGAAATTTACACAAGATTAGGCTACGAGGAAGTGTCGATCTAATGAATGATGGAAGAAAGCCTGAATGGGCAGATGGTAATGCCTCCTTTGCTAGTTCTATAAAAAAAGGGCTAGAAATGACTACAACAACAAACCAAATGACTGCTTCAAATCGATTTGTAAAAAAGAATCAGATAGAAGATCATCTCCAATTCGAAAAATTGGCTGTTGGGGTCTTAGAAGGAAGTCGTACGCATTTAGGTAAAGCTATCACTTTAGTAGAGAGCAACTCTGTCAAGCACTTTGATATGGCCCAAAATCTATTGCAGCACCTAATGCCTCATACGGGGAAATCCATTAGAATCGGTATATCAGGTGTCCCTGGTGCTGGAAAGAGCACTTTTATTGAAGCTTTTGGCATGTTCCTATGTTCACAGGGATATAAGGTTGCAGTATTGGCTGTAGACCCAAGCTCTTCTGTGACTGGAGGGAGCATACTCGGAGATAAGACTAGGATGGAAGAGCTGGCAAAAAATCAGTCAGCCTTTATCCGTCCATCACCTTCTGAAGGTACCCTTGGAGGAGTTCATCGGAAAACTCGGGAAACGATGATGCTATGCGAAGCAGCAGGATACGATATCATACTTATAGAAACTGTAGGTGTCGGACAAAGTGAAGCTATAGTTAGAGGGATGGTGGACTATTTTCTACTGTTGGCATTGACTGGTGCTGGAGATGAGCTACAAGGCATGAAAAAAGGAATCATGGAACTTGTCGATGGAGTAGTCATCAACAAAGCAGATGGAAGTAATAAGCCCCTTGCAATGAAAACAAAGGAAGAATTTAATCGAATCCTTCACTTTCTCCAGCCTGCAACAAAAGGCTGGCAAACTGAGGCATATACATGTTCATCCAAAACAGGTGAAGGAATTCAAGAACTATGGGACATCATCCTGCAATTCGTCGAGAAAACCAAAAAAATCGGTGTATTTCAAGAACGTAGAAGACTTCAAGTAAAAGAATGGATGCAAACGTTGCTAAAAGAACATCTAAATAAGATTTTTTTCCATAATCCATCGGTAAAAAACTCATTGCCAAAACTCGAAAATGAAGTGATGTCAGGAACAAAGACTGTATCCGTAGCAGTTTTGGAAGCATTTGATCTTTTTTTAGAAAGTATGAAGGATAAATGATAAAAAGGATGACTTTTTGAGTCATCCTTTCAGACTGTAGACAAACTCGAAGAATTTCTCGTTTGTCTACAGTCTTTTTTCTTTTTCAATGAAAGAAGTTAACTAAGAACTAGAGAAGTTGTTTGCAGCGAAGGGCGAACGCTTTAAACGGGCGTGGCTTGAGCCGCCTCCTTCGCTACGGTCGTGCGGGGTCTCAAGTCTCACGCTTTTCCCGCAGGAGTCATCGCTTAAAACACCAGCGATTAGGTATTTTCTTTTGGAACATCAAATGTTAATCGTTCTTCCTTACACTCTTCCTAAAACAAAGGAAGGTTTCTTTCCTAAACATGAATACGTCTATGATGACATTACGATTGTTATATCTGTCCACAAAATGAAGTGTTAAAGTATACAACGAAGGAAGGGTACCGTCAGTACAAATCGAATCCTTCGATTTGTACTAAGTGCCCATTCATATCCCAATGCACAGAGAGTAAAAATCATCAAAAGCTTATTCAACGTCATATTTGGGAAGAGTACGTAGAAGAAGCAAACCATTTAAGACATTTTGATGAAATTAAACAAATATATGCAAAGCGTAAGGAAACGATTGAACGGGTCTTTGCGGATGCGAAGAAAAAGCATGGTATGCGTTGGACAACCCTAAGAAGATTAAAAAATTGTCCATGCAGGCGATGCTTACGTTTGCATCCATGAATTTAAAGAAACTGGCAACTTGGACATGGAAAGTTGCTTAAGGATGATTAATAAAGCTTAATGAAGAGGTTTTTAAGTAGATTATTCAAGGACACTGGTTGATTGGAGCGGAAGGCGCTTGACTCCTGGGGGATTAGCGTTACAGGCGAGACCCCGCAGGAGCGGTAGCGACGAGTTA
>NZ_JAAGVZ010000017.1 GCF_010882125.1 Peribacillus alkalitolerans
GCTATGGACACCCTTGCTTTTGGCTAATGGTTCGCATATCCCAACGCCCATAGCGGACTTTCACCGCCTAGTTGATGAACATGCCTGGCACACCAAAAAGCAGGAGATTTTTTCAGATTCTCCTGCACTTTGTGTTTATCCCTTGATTTACTTTCAAGAAGGGTCCCTATGTATATGTACGTTGATTGACTTACCAAATTAATAAACCACTAATCATTAAATCTTCCCATCATGATCGTGTTATAGTATTTACCGTCAGCAAGGATTTTGTCTTTTTTTAATATCCCTTCAATTTCAAATCCAAGCTTTTCGTAAAGCTGTATGGCTTTTTCATTTGTTTCTAGTACATTCAATGTGATTTTTTTAATCCCGTTGGAATCAGCCCAAGAAATAGATTCTTTTAAAAGATTTTTCCCAATACCATATCCCCAATAGTCTTTTAATACTCCAATTCCAAATTCTACTTTATGAGAAAATCTATTTAAATAAATTCCTTCACATCTTGAAAATCCTACAATCCGATCGTCAACTTCAGCAACTAAAAATATATTTCTAGTACTCTCAGTGTCCGTTTTAATAATCTGTTCAAATCCTGGGATATCGATGAACGCCTCCCCTTTTTCTCTGTCCAGATTTTCGGTTTCCCCATCAATCTGTAACCTTAATTCAGACAATGCTTTTGCATCTTTTTCGATTGCAGATCTAACTATATACTTTAACCCATTAACATTGAAATCAAGTTTGTTAATTATCATGGTAATCTCCATTCTTATTAAATTGATACTGGTAGGATGGAATGCTTTACTAAGTTTTTTAATCTCATCTCTTAGTAGCTAATCAATCATTCTATTGAATATTTTTCATAGCAACAATAAACGGGCAGGGAATCCTTTGAGTCCCTACCCGTTTTTATTTAGCCAAAATAAATATGTCCTGATTAAAATGCCCAGTTCCCGTTTTTAAAGATCGGCTGAGTTTCGCCGTCTTCAGTTACTCCGTCAATGTTCATTTCTGGAGAGCCAATCATGAAGTCAACGTGAGTTAAACTTTCATTTAAACCGTTTTCTTCTAATTGTTCTGGAGTCATCGTCTTTCCACCTTCTATGCAGAAAGCATATGCACTTCCAATCGCAAAGTGATTGGATGCATTTTCATCAAATAAAGTGTTGAAGAACAAAATATTGGATTCAGAAATTGGTGATTGATGTGGCACTAGTGCAATCTCTCCAAGATAATGAGAGCCTTCATCCGTTTCAATCAATCTCTTTAATACTTCTTCGCCTTCATCTGCCTTGAAGCTTACAATTCTTCCATTTTCAAATGTAATGGAGAAATTATCAATGATATTTCCGCCATAGCTTAAAGGCTTTGTGGAAGATACCGTTCCATTTACACCTGTTTTTAAAGGTACAGTGAATACTTCTTCTGTTGGCATATTTGCCATAAATTCATGCCCTTTTTCATTGATGCTTCCAGCACCTACCCATATATGACCCTTTGGTAATTCTACTGTCAAATCTGTACCAGGAGCTTTGTAATGAAGCTTCGCGTATTTCTTTTCATTTAGATAACCGACTTTTTCGTGTAATTTTTGATCATGTTTTTTCCATGCTTCGATAGGATTATCTTCTGTTGTTCTAGTAGCAGTGAAAATGGCATCCCAGAGCTTTGATACTCTCTCTTCTTTTGGCTCATTTGGGAACACCATGTCTGCCCAACCTTGTGAAGGTACAGCAATGACTGTCCAGCTTACTTTGTCCGATTGCGCCATTTTCCTATACTCTTTTAAAGCAGTTCCTGCAGCTTTCTGGAAATTAGAGATTCTTTCAGTTTTAACTCCTTTTAACAAGTCAGGACTTGAAGAAACGATGCTAATAAAAGCTGCTCCTTCTTTAGCTAACTGGATTATTTCCTTTGCACGATGCTCTGGGTATTCGGTGAATGCTTCATCTGGAGCTAAATCATATTTAATACGGTTTAGCTCATCATCAGCCCAATTTACAACTACATTTTTTGCTCCTACTTCGTAAGCCTTTTTCGCAACAAGACGAACAAATTCAGCACCATCTAATGTGGTATTCACCACTAAAGTTTGTCCAGGTTGAACGTTTACCCCTACTTTTACAGCCAGTTCTGCGTATTTTTCAAGATTTGCTTTGAAATTACTCATATGTATCGTCTCCTTTTTTACTTCATCTTCATATATTTTACCTTTTTCTGCTAAGAAAATAAACTAAATATTCTATTTTATACCATTGAATAGCCATTTTATTTTCTTATCAGTATAATAGTATGTTGATATTAATCCCTTAATGAATGGTACCGATAACTATGAAAACAGCACAGATTATTTCAAATTGGCAAGAAGCCCTTCAAATAGAAATTAGCTTTATAAAAAATAAAGGTAGCAGTAAATATCGACTAATAAATGGTGTTAGCTTATCCTCTACCGATGGATTTTCTTATTTTTTTGAAACAGCTCGGCCTCTTTCAATACCTCCTGGTACCAATGTAATCATTCAATGGGGACATATGGAACTTTCAGCAAAACTAGTATCATCGGATAGAAATCACATCGTATTGACTTTAGAGAAAACCATTGGTGATACAGTATCAGATGCCCTCCTTGTATATGATCCTTGGCAACTCTTAGAGGAATTATCCAACCGATTGGAAGAAATAAAGAAGGATAAAAAGAAACGAGGCAGAGTCCATCACACGTTAAAGCCTGCTGAGGAAACAAAGCATACTCCTAATTCTACAAATGAAAGCTTTGTCAAACAGCTTTTCATTCGATCCAAAAGTAATGCGGTTACCTATGTATGGGGGCCACCTGGGACTGGAAAAACCTATACATTAGCAAGGGTAGCAGCCAATAAATATTTAGTAGGCAAAAGGGTACTAATCCTTTCGAACAGTAATAGTGCAGTTGATGTCTTAATATATGAAACGTTTCAATTCCTCTTGAGAAAAGATAAGTTTAAATCAGGAACTGTGCTACGTTATGGAAATACAAACATGAATGATTTGGCCTTAAATGAGCCTGTGACTTCCATTCAATTACTTACTGAAACAGAACCTAACCTTACTTCGAATTTAGAAAAGTTAAAGGTTCAAAGAGAACAAATCAAACGGGATTCAGGATTTTCCACTAACAGACGTGATACCGAAGATTTATTACAGATGGAACAAAAGATTTTAGGATTAGAAGAGAAGTTACGTCGAAAAGAGAAAAAACTCCTTGAGGATGCCAAAATAATTGGGACTACATTAGCAAAAGCTGCAAGTGATAGCACCATTTATGATCAGGACTTTGATTTAGTCATCGTTGATGAGGCAAGCATGGCCTATATTCCCTATATAGGATTTGCGGCTTCTCTAGGTAAGAGAGTAATTGTCTGTGGAGATTTTAAACAGTTACCTCCAATAGCACAAAGCAGACATCCATTGGTCCATCAATGGCTAAGACAAGACATTTTTCTAGAAGCCGGTGTAACTGAATCCATCCATTTAGGAAAACTTCATCCTCAATTACTCTTATTATCTGAACAAAGAAGGATGCATCCACAAATTTCATCTTTCACTAATAAACATATTTATCACTCTTTGGTTTTTGATCATTCCTCTGTATTAGAAAAACGAGAAGGAATAGCAAATAGGTTTCCGTTCCCAAATACGGCTTCCGTACTCATAGATACTAGTGGAACAGGCACGTTTGCTTCTATCGATCCTATATCAAAATCTAGGTGGAATGTTTGGCAACTATTCATATCATTTCAATTAATTACAGAATTACTAGAAGGTGGTACAACCTCGATTGGCTATATCACACCCTATCGAATCCAAGCAGAATGCATGGATATTCTAATTGAAGACCTTCTATTTAAAGAGAAACAAGAAGCTGATATCATTTCAGCAACGGTCCATCGGTTTCAAGGTAGTGAACGCGATGCCATTGTGTTCGATACAGTTGATGCTCCCCCTTTTCAAAAACCAGGTATGCTTTTGACAGGTACTGAAAGTGATAGACTACTGAATGTCGCCATTACTCGATCAAGAGGAAAATTTCTACATGTCAGTGATGTTTCTTTTATGAAGGATAGAATGAATATGAACAACACTGTCCGGAAACTGATCATGCATCAGTTAGATCAAAAGAAACGAGTGCCTCATTCTGCAATCGGGAAATGGATCAAGCATCAACACCCTCGTGTGAAATGGATTCATTCACATAATTTAGACACTCTGAAAATGGATATAAAACTAGCCAAACAATCTATCATCATAGGGGTTAATGGTGAAACACTAAATGATCAGTGGGTCACTCTATTAAATGAAAGAAAAAATATAATAGAATATACCACCACGTTTAACCAAAATGTACAATTTCCTTATATCATTTTTGACGATCAAATCCTGTGGATTGGACAACCTTTTGAATCCATGAAAATTCATAATCCCCCATTGGTATCAGTTCGTATTGAATCAGAAGCATTTATCAAACGATTCAAGCAATTGGTAAACAGCCAATAAAAAGAGCAAGCCACCATGAATCTAATTATTAGATTACATGGTAGCTTGCTTTTTCATTCTAGTCCTATTTATTGTTCAACCGTTTGTTCAGTTGCAGTGAATTGTTCAGTCTCTGTTGATCCTTTTAATGCAGTAGTTGAAGACATACCCCCGGAGATGACTTGAGCAACTTCGTCAAAGTAACCTGTTCCAACTTCACGTTGATGTCTAGTTGCCGTATATCCGTAAACTTCGCTAGCAAACTCTGCCTCTTGAAGTTCAGAATATGCAGCCATTCCGCGATCTTTATATTGTCTTGCCAGCTCGAACATGCTGTGGTTTAGAGAATGGAACCCGGCTAAAGTTACGAATTGGAACTTGTATCCCATCTTACCTAACTCTACTTGGAAATTAGCGATTGTCTTATCATCCAGTTTTTTCTTCCAGTTGAAGGAAGGTGAACAGTTATAAGCTAATAATTTCCCTGGGAACTGTTCGTGGATTGCTTCAGCAAAACGACGCGCTTCTTCAATATTCGGTTCAGAAGTTTCGCACCAAATCAAGTCAGCGTATGGTGCATATGCTAAACCTCTTGCGATAGCTTGATCCAACCCAGCCTTCGTTTCGAAGAATCCTTCAGGTGTACGGTTTCCAGTAATGAATGGAGCATCATAAGGATCGACATCACTCGTAATCAGATCAGCAGCATTTGCGTCTGTTCTTGCTACTAATACAGTAGGTACTCCAAGGACATCCGCTGCAAAACGAGCAGCAATTAGATTTTTGACAGCTGTTTGTGTTGGCAGTAGTACTTTACCGCCAAGATGCCCACATTTCTTTTCTGACGATAGTTGGTCTTCAAAATGTACACCAGCCGCACCAGCCTCAATCATGCCTTTCATCAGTTCAAAAACATTCAATTGACCACCGAAGCCAGCTTCAGCATCTGCCACAATTGGCGCAAACCAATCAATGTCTTCTTTTCCTTCCATATAATGAATTTGATCAGCCCGTTGTAATGCTTGGTTAATGCGTTTTACGACTTGCGGAACACTGTTTGCAGGATATAGGCTTTGGTCAGGATACATATGACCTGAAAGGTTCGCGTCTGCAGCGACTTGCCAACCACTTAAATAAATCGCCTTCAGCCCTGCTTTTACTTGTTGCATAGCTTGGTTACCTGTTAAGGCGCCAAGTGCATTGATGAAATCTTCTGTATGGAGGTAGTTCCAAAGCTTCTCTGCCCCACGACGCGCCAATGTATGTTCAATTTGTACAGAACCTCTTAATCTTACAACATCCTCTCCACTGTATGGACGTGTAATACCATACCATCTTTCATCCGTTCTCCAATTCTCTTCTAATCTTTTCGCTAATTCTTCTCTCATTTCCCATTCCTCCTATTATGATAATTTTTCATAAGCCGGTAACGTTAAGAATTCGGCAAATTCATCTTGGGATATCAGTTGTTGAAATAATCCAGCCGCTTCTTCATAGCGACCTAAAACATAGTGTTCAATTCCCACTTGTCCTAAGATTTTCGAAAGCTCATCTACTTGAAGCTTGTTGACTAGTTCATGAGACACTTTTCTCCCGTCATCTAGGATCCCTTTAGGGTGGCGTATCCACTGCCAGACTTGAGCACGGGAAATCTCGGCCGTTGCAGCGTCCTCCATTAGGTTGTGAATCGGCGCAGCCCCTCTCCCATTCAACCAAGAAGCGATATATTGAATACCAACGTTTATGTTCATGCGAAGTCCTTTCTCAGTAATGCTACCAGTAGGCACTTCTATCAAGTCTTCCCTTGATACTTGAACATCCTCTTTCTTCCTGTAAATTTGATTAGGTGTAGTCATTAACCGATCAAAAACATCCTTTGCAGTTTTAACCATGCCTGGATGTGCAACCCATGTTCCATCATGACCATCATTAGCTTCTCGCTCTTTATCAGCTGCCACCTTTGCAAACGCCTCTTCATTAGCTTGTTGATCGTTCTTAACAGGTATCTGGGCAGCCATCCCACCGATAGCTGGTGCATTTCTTTTATGGCAAGTCTGAATCACTAGCAATGAGTACGCTCTCATAAATGGGCTTGTCATCGTCACTTGAGCTCTGTCGGGCAGAATGACTTCTTCACGATTCTTGAATTTCTTTAAGTAGCTAAAGATATAATCCCATCTGCCGCAATTCAGGCCTGCGGAATGTTCCTTAAGTTCATAAAGGATTTCATCCATTTCATAGGATGCTAGAATCGTCTCTAGCAAAGCAGTTGCTTTGATCGTCCCCTGTGGGATTCCAAGACTGTCTTGTGCAAACACAAAAACATCATTCCATAGACGTGCTTCAATATGATTCTCCATTTTAGGCAAGTAAAAATATGGTCCACTACCTTTCTCAATCAATGCTTTTGCATTGTGAAAGAAAAATAAACCAAAATCGAAAAGACTTGCGGAAATAGGGGTGCCATCTAATAAAACATGTTTTTCTTCTAAGTGCCATCCTCGTGGACGAACTTTTAGAACGGCAGGATTTGAAGACAGCTCATATTTTTTTCCGTTTGGCGCTACATATTGAATCGTGCCACGGACTGCATCCCGAAGGTTGATTTGACCTTCGATACAATTCTCCCAAGTCGGGGAATTTGCATCCTCAAAATCAGCCATAAATACATTGGCTCCGGAATTCAATGCATTAATCACCATTTTCCGATCAACCGGTCCTGTAATTTCAACTCTTCTGTCCTGCAAATCCTGTGGTAACGGACCAACCGTCCAGTCACCTTCACGAATATGTTTTGTCTCGGGGAGGAAATCCGGATAAATGCCTGTATCAATTTTTTCCTGGATTTCTTTTCTTCTTTCTAATAGCTCTTTTCTCTTTTCACCGAATTTACTTTGGAGACTTTCAACAAATTGCAAAGCTTGAGGAGTAAGTATTTCTTCGTAGCCTTTTTTCAAAGGTCCTGTCACTTGCAGGCCTTTTGCTTCTGTTTTCATGAACCAAGCCACATCCCTTCAAACAACCAATGTTATAATACAGATTTACTTTATCTGTTTGTATTATATAACAACATTTTTTGAATTGTCACCTTATTTTTTAGAAAATTTTTAAAAATAATATAATTAATCAAATAGCCTTATAGAAGAAGGTGAATTTCGCGAAATGAGCTGAGCAATATGGTTTAATGAGTCGTTAAAAATCATAGGAAAATCGACATCTTCAAAATAAAAGTAGTTTTTCCACTACATTTGCCGAAATAGAACTAGTTATGTCACATGCATAGGAATAATGGGGTATTACAGAGAATGTTACTTTAAAAGGGGGAATGGAATGTGAATACAAAGACTGTTTCAAGAATTCTTAAAGTATCTCCAAAAACCGTTCAACGATGGGTTAAGCAGCTTAATCTAGACCTTAAAAGAAATGAATTGGGACATTTTTTATTTGAAAAAGATGACGTAGAAGAATTAAGACTTATTCATCAACAACTACAAAATGGAGTTTTGCTACAGGATGTAAAGGTAAATAAGAAACCACGCAAAGGAACTGGAAAGCAAATGGTAGGGAATGATACCATGGAGAAGTTCTTTGTAAAAATGGAGGAACTCGAAAGAAAACTTGATCAAAAAGCTGATTCAGTTGTTTCCTATCAACTTTTGCAGCACCGCAGCGAAATTGAGGAATTACATGAACAAATTACTAAACTAAAAGAACGTATAGAATCTTTAGAACAAAATCAAAAAAACCTTGGTATTCCAATAAAACCCTTGCCTGTACTAGACCAAACAATTATGACGAAAAGAAAGAAAAACACGAAGATCAAGAACTTGTTGACCATGCTTTTTACAATTTGAGAGCGTGTTGCTTTCGTTTAATAAACTTCCTACTCGAGGATCATTAAGGGTCCTTTTTCTTTTGGACAAATTCCCCACTAAATTCCTTTTAAATAAAAAAACTAGCCTATATCTCAGTAGTTTAGAGATTCTAGGCTAGGTTGGATTCAACACCAATATAAATAGTTTATTGTTGTTCATTTTTGTTATAGTAATGAACACTATACATAGCTCCTTCTTCTACCATCTTGTTATCTTCAATATCATGGGGATCTGGATGGCCACCTTTTTCAATCAACTGCTGTGTGGTGACCGGACCTTCATGTTTTCGGAAGTATTTATTCCTTAGGCTAGTGAACAACGAGAATGTTTTGTCACGATTTTTTTTCCTTGATAGATATGATACGCCAGCTATTCCTACGCCTAAAGCAACAATGGGGGTTAGACTTTTATTCATATTCATCCTCATCTTCCTCCTTTATATCTTTTCTTCTTCTATACCCGTTTTTTTAAAACAAAACACATTTACTATGATTTTTAGATAGGAACATTTTACCTTCTTCAAAGTTCTATAATAAAAGTTTTTGAAACCGCAGGATTTTTATTTCTATTCTCGAAATATATGAAGTAAATAGTTTAGGAGGTTCATAAATGAAAAAGACCATTATTGCTGAAGATTTATTAAAAATGAAATCAGTGACAGATCCTCAATTTTCTCCCGATGGTGAGAAGTTGGCCTTTGTACAGACTGAAATGGATAAAGAAGATAATAAATATGTGTCGAATATTCATATTCTTTTTATGAAAAGTGGCGAAATAGTTTCTTGGACCCAAGGCAAAAATAGAAACACGTCACCTCGCTGGTCCCCGGATGGAAAAACACTTGCATTTTTAAGCAATCGTTCAGGAAAGAATCAAATCTATGTAATGTCAACATCTGGAGGCGAAGCCAAGCAAGTGACAGAATTCACTAAAGGGGCTTCTTCCATCGTATGGTCTCCTTGTTCTAACTTGTTGCTTAGTAGCACTTCGCTAAAGGTAGATGAATCGTTCGATGAGAAGGAAAAGGAAGAAAAGAAACCACAAGTGGACCATTATAAAGCATTACGATATAAGTCAGATGCTTCAGGATACATGAATGATTCCTACTCGCAGTTAGTCCTCATCAATGTTCTAACGGATGAGTTCGAAAGATTTACAAATGATGAATTCCATTATACCCCCTCTTCATTCAGTCCTGATGGGGCTCATATCGCCTTTACTGCTAGCCTTGAAGAGGAACCGGATTTTAACCTCCATTACCATGTGTATGTAATGGATTTACAAAGCAAAGAATCCCAAAAAATTGTGGAATCGCAAGGTTATTACTCCCAAGCAATTTGGTCCCCGGATGGGAAATATATAGCCTATTTGGGTCACGGGCTACAATATTTCAACGCTACAATTTCAAAGTTATGGGTGTTTCATGTTGAAACAAGCTCCACAACTTGTCTAACAGGTGATTTGGATCTGAGTATCGGAGATTTTACTATTGGAGATTTCCAAATCGGGGCATCTGCTCCAGGATATTTGTGGAGCAATGATGGGCTGGGCTTATATTTCCTTGCAACAGAAAAGGGATCAACAAACCTTCATTATACCGACTTGGCAAGCAATATTACCCCAATCTTTTCAGATGGAAGACATATATACGGATACTCGATTCATGAAGAAACCCAAAAAGCCATATTCTGTATTAGTTCTTCTACCGAACCAGGCGACCTATACTCCTTTGATCTTGAGAATAAAGAATTAAATCAAGCTACAAACGCCAATAAAGAGATTCTTCAAAATAAACTAATCAGTTCTGCTGACGAGTTCACTTTTACTACATCGGATGGGCTTACTATTCAAGGTTGGATGATTAAACCTGCAGAATTTGAAGAAGGAAAAACCTACCCTGTTGTACTAGAAATTCACGGAGGGCCCCATGCGATGTACGGTAATACGTACTATCATGAATTCCAAACACTCGCAGGCCAGGGTTTTGTTGTGATATACACTAATCCTCGTGGGAGCCTTGGATACGGTCAAGAATTTGTAAATGCTGTTCGTGGTGATTATGGTGGAAACGACTTTAAAGATTTAATGCAGGCTATTGATACTGCTATTGAAAGATATTCATTTATCGATAAAGAGAAGCAGTTTGTTACTGGTGGAAGTTATGGTGGTTTCATGACCAATTGGATTGTCGGTCACACAAACCGTTTCAAAGCTGCAGTTTCCCAACGATGTATCAGCAACTGGATCAGCTTTTATGGAGTGAGTGATATTGGATACTATTTTACCGAATGGCAAATTGACGGCACCATCTTTGATGACGTCGAAAAGCTTTGGGATCACTCTCCGTTAAAATATGCAAAGGATGTTCAAACTCCATTATTACTATTGCACGGTGAAAAGGATTATAGATGTCCTCTGGAGCAGGCTGAGCAATTTTTTGTAGCATTAAAAAGATTAAAGAAAGAAGTTGAACTTGTCACTTTCCCAAATGAGAATCATGAGGTTTCTCGAAGTGGAAAGCCTTGGATGAAAATAGCCCATGTCGAGCATATAAAAAATTGGTTTGTTAAACACTTAGATTAAAGCCACATGGAACAGGCTGAATCCGATTTTCATAATAGAATTGGATTCAGTCTCTCTTTTTCTCCATAATAAAAGGATGACTCATATTCAAACTTCACAATTAGCAAAGTTTTTTAGTCATCCTTTTTCTATCATCTTCTTCGCTTGATAAAATTCATAATAAATAAAATGACAGCAATAATTAATACGATATGGATTAAGCCACCAGCAGCTTTAAATACAAGGCCAAGAATCCAAATAACAATCAAGATTCCAATAAGAGTCCAAAGCATAAGCTTTCTTCCTCCTTTTATCTTGATTGTCATTCACTTACCCGAAAAAGTCGTTCTTACTCCTGTTTCCTCTTTATGGTTGTATTAATGGAAACGTTAAAATGAATGTAGACCCTTTCCCCACTTCACTTTGAATTCGGATTTGACCCCCATGTCCTTCCACGATTTTAAATGAAACCATCATCCCAAGGCCGTTGCCCATTTTCTTTGTCGTAAAGAATGGTTCTCCTATTTTTAATAATTGATCCTGTGGAATTCCTTTTCCTGTGTCTGTGAAGGATAGTTGGACATGATCTTCTATTTTGCTTATCCTTATTGAAAGGTCTCCACCATTTGGCATTGCTTCAATTCCATTTTTCATAATGTTTAAAAATACTTGTTTAATCCTATCTTCTTCACATTTAATCCAAAGAGGTTCATCAACCGTTTTTAATTCAAATTGAACATTTTTCTTACTGGCTTCTATTTCAAGAAGGTCCAAGGTGGAAAGTATAATGGACATGACCGGTTTTGCTTGGAATTGATAATTCATTGGTTTAGCTAGTTGCATAAAATCCTCAACAATTGTATTTACACGCTCAATTTCATCTATAATGATTTCCAAATACTCCTGTCGTTCAGATGACGTTTCATCTAGTATCAAAAATTCCGTATACCCTCTCATGCTAGTAAGTGGATTTCGAATCTCATGTGCAACACCAGCCGCCATTTGCCCAAGAACAGAAAGCTTTTCCTGGCGTGAAATGATTTCTTCTGTTCTCTTACGTTCTGTAATATCATTTCTTATCGCTAAATATTGATATATTTTTCCGTTTTTATCAACGAAAGGAACAATGGTGGTATCCACCCAATAAAAGCTTCCGTCTTTTGCTTTATTCCGAATTTCGCCCTTCCATACATCTCCAGCATGAATCGTTTTCCATAATTCTTTAAAGAATTCCCTAGAATGATATCCTGAGTTCAAAATGGAATGATTTTGACCAATTAATTCGTCTCTACTATATTTAGAAATTTGGCATAAGGTATCATTTACAGATGTAATGATTCCTTTTTCATCAGTAATGGCCACAATAGCCGCTTGGTCAAGGGCAGATTTGATATCTGATAATTCCTTTAATGTATCTTTTAAATGATTTTCTGTGATTTCATTGGCGTTCTTTTTACTAGTCATCATTTTGGTAAAAATTAAGCTACCCACAATGACCAACATTAAAAATAAGAACAAATAGACAATGCTCGAAAATGGAAGTTTGTTTACATTTTGAGATATCCCGTCTACTTTTCCATAATACAAGGATTTAACTAATAGGAAAAAAGCGAGGACAATCCCACTCGTTAATATCGAAGAAGCCAACGGTTTATACCAAGCGAGATCCTGAGATGAAATTTTAGAAAAAAACAGTGCCCAAAAGGATAGGTAAACCAAGGCATATACGATTATGATCGACACAATAAGGATAGGGTAATGATACGTTGCCCCTAGGTTAGCAGAATATAATCCAAGGATGTTTGAAATGAATATGGCAATTGTTAAAAAACCACTTCCTATTAAGAGCCTATGCTGTTTTTGGACTCCATCCGTTATGAAATAAAAAGCAATCACTGCTAAGAAAAATCCTGCAACCATGGAGATTATTGATACCACTAATCGTTGGTCAAGTGAATACTCAATATTTATCGCAAGAATGCCAAAATAGTTCATCATCCACATTCCAATGGAAATGGATGAAACACCACCCCAAAATAAAAAGCCTTTATTTCTCTTTGTATGATGCATATGGGTTAATAAATCTAAAGACGTAAAGGCCGCCATAAATGTCAATATTATTGCTATTAATGTTAAGACTGGATTAAATGATAAAATAAATGATTCCATCTATGCGCCTCCTTTTTACATGAATAATTTGATTGTAATAGAATCTCTTTAAACATTAAACATTTTTTGTCATAATGACTGCAAATATTAAATGATGGCAATTATTGTGTGTATTTAACGAAGGTTTACCCTGCCTTATGGAAAAATAAGGCTGTTTTCGTAAACTTTGGTGCTATTTACCAAGGGAGTGGTTGATTTCCGCTTCAGGATGCTCTCTTTCCGCGGGGCGGGCGGTGAGCCTCCTCGGCGCTTTACGCCTGTGGGGTCTCACCTGTCCCGCTGCTCCCGCTGGAGTCTCGCACCTTCCGCTCCAATCAACCTGTTTATTAACCGTTTGCTTCAACAAAACCAATTAAAAACAACAAATCTTTAGAAAAGAGCCAAAAATAAAAACGAGCCTTAGAATAGTTTCTAAAGACTCGTTTATAGGAGTAATATAATAAGTTTTTTTTCCTCAGTCAAGAATTTTCACTTCGACTTGGCGTTTACCCCAAGCTAAAGCTGCGTCTTCAGAAGGAATGAATAAATCAACCCTTTTACCTTTAATCGCTCCACCCGTATCTTCGGCTGTGGCATAACCATAACCTTCAACGTAAACCTTTGAACCTAGTGGAATTACTTTAGGATCTACAGCAATGACCTTTTTGTCCGGATTAGCTTTGAGGTCAACACCTGTTTTTGTTATCCCGATACAACCTTCACAATCGGCAGTATAAGCTG
Organism: Peribacillus alkalitolerans; assembly: GCF_010882125.1. GTDB lineage: Bacteria > Bacillota > Bacilli > Bacillales > DSM-1321 > Bacillus_BN > Bacillus_BN alkalitolerans. Next base: position 13,839 of record NZ_JAAGVZ010000017.1, read on the forward strand.
TAGCTGTTACAGTAACTTCTTTTACAACTTTTTCTTCTTTAACTGCAGTTTCAGCAGTAGTGCTTGCTGCAGGTTCATTTACTGAAGGGTTTTGGTCTTTAACTTCTTTTTTAGCTGCAGTATTTTCTTTTGCTACAGGCTTCTTTTTTGCTTTTGGTGCCTGTTCTGTATATATTACTAACTTCTGACCATCTACGATCAGCTCGTATTTAAGATTGTTCCAGTCTTTGATTTGATCAACTGTCACATTATATTTTTCAGCAATGCTCCATAATGAGTCACCAGAAACTACTGTATAGATTTCTTCAGGTGCGATAATTAACGTTTCATCTGCTTTTATCAAATCGGAAGTTAATCCATTCCATCCTCTTAATTGATCTACAGTTGCTCCATGTTGTTTAGATAAATCCCATAAAGTATCACCTTTATTAATAACTACTTCTTCCGCATTCGCTCGACCTGCGATAGAAGTGAACGTTGCTAACGCAGCTATTGTAAGTATTGATTTTCTCATGTAATTACCTCCGCTCGTTTTTAGCTAACGGAGACAATCATATCATGTATATGCGAAATCCAAAGAACAGCACGGTAATAATTATATTACAAAAGTAACAGACGTTTGACGATGCAATGACGAGTTGTCAGAAAAATGAAAATTCGACCTAAAAATTAAGGTCGAATCCTACTATGTATTTCCTATTATTTTATACGAGGCAGCTCTCTTACTTCTTCTACCATATCATTCCCACAGAAAGGGCAAAGTAAAGCATCTGTAGCAAATTCCTTCCTCATCCAGCCATTGCAGGTATCGGTAATGCATGAAAAAACGACTGTATTTTCAATAATGACCTCTTCAAAATCCTGTTGCTTTTTAGAAAAATACATTGCAAGTGCCCTCCTTTATTCGTGACACGCATTTGCCACATAGAGATAGCATATGCAATTTTTACATGAATTATGAATGAAATCCCAACTTATCTTTCCCATAACTTTATACTTTATCTTTTTAGATTTTTTTTAGATAATGAAGGATGACTGCTAAATAAAAGGGGAGCATGAAATGAAACTACTTTCGTCTATAGTGGTCACTCTAAGGAAACCACTTCTTGCATTATGGCTTATACTTGCTGTAGTCCTTTCCTATCTGGCCATACAACTGCCAACTAAATTAAATGGTGATGGATTTGAGATGGATGGCGATTACAACTTAGTCCAAAAGGAATTATCAGATACTTTCGATTTACCAAAGTCCAGTCTTCTGATACTCTTCCAAAAGGAAAAAAATCAATCTGAAACGGATTTTAAAAATGAAATTGACACTGCTATACAAGATCTTTCCGATTTAAAAATTACAGAATCCATTCAATCCCCTCTAAACCATGCAAAATTGTATAAAGAAGGATATGCATATACCATTCTTTCATTCGATAAATCTGAAAACGACATGTCCCTTCAGGTAGAAAAAGTTAGAGATACTATGGAAAAGTATGACCACACCATGGTGACCGGCGCTCCTGTAATAAGGGAAGACATGAACAAAGCAAGCCAGGATGATTTAAAAAGAGCTGAGCTTATCGGGCTCCCAGTAGCAATCATCGTGCTGTTATTTGCTTTTGGAAGTATTGTAGCATCGATTGTACCCATTATCATTGGTGCTGTGACTGTCTTATCTTCATTTGGCATTTTGACCTTGCTTGGTGATTCTTTGAATCTGTCTATTTTCTTATTAAATGTTGTACCAATGGTTGGCCTCGCATTAAGCATTGATTTTGCTTTATTGTTCATTAACCGTTACCGTGAAGAATATACGGGTACTAATAAATTTGAAGCAATCAGAAAAACAGTCATGACTGCGGGACGGTCAATACTATTTTCTGCGCTATGCGTCTTCATTGGTCTGGCTGCAATGATGGTCATTAAGATTGACATTTTCCAGACAGTAGCCATTGGAGGAATGGTGGTAGTAGCCCTAGCCGTCATTACTTCTTTAACCTTGCTGCCTGCCCTTCTATTGCTTTTAGGTGATAAACTGAATAAAGGCATGCTAATTAAACCTAATAAATCTGGTACGAATGGCTGGAGAAAATTCGCTGAGAGTGTAATGAAACGACCGATTATCATCACACTATTTGCAATAACAATACTTGTTATTGGAATCCTTCCAGTTCAAAATATCAGATTAGCCATTCCTGACTCAGACTCTTTACCTAAGGAATATGAATCTAGAAAAGCATTGGATATTATCCAAGACGAGTTCCTTGAAAAGGATTCAAGTACCGTTTATGTAGTTGCAGAAAGAAAGGGATCCTGGGTAAATTCTGAAGGATTAAAAGAGCTTGAGAATCTTGTGAGCGAATTAAAAAAGGACGATATCGTTACGGAAGTTGAATCTTTGTATAGCTATAGCGGAACTAAGACTAGTAATGAATTAGAAATGGCTTTAAAAAATCCACAAATCAAACAATCACTTGAACCTGTAATGGAGCAATTCATAAATGAGGAAAAGCTGCTCTTGCCTGTTACCCTTTCTAAACAAGACACTTCTGAAGAAGCAAAAGATTGGATCAGGAACTGGAGCAAAAAGGATTGGGATTATTCTTTAACATTTGGAGGAAGTGTAAAATTTAATCAAGAAATTTTTGATGAAATCTTTGAGAAGCTTCCTATTGGAATGGCGATCATTTTGATTTCCACTTACCTCATATTAATGGTTGGGTTCCGTTCAATCATTATTCCATTGAAAGCTATTATAATGAATGTTATTGGGCTATCTTCTACTTTCGGAATCCTTGTTTGGTTATTCCAAGAAGGACATTTCGGTCTTGCCCAAACTGATATTGCGCTCGTCCTTCCGGTTTTTGTGTTCAGTTTAGTATTCGGTCTAAGTATGGATTATGAAGTATTTTTAATATCTCGAATCCATGAAATTTATTTAAAGACAGGTAATAACGATGAAGCAACTGCAGCTGGCCTAGCTTCTACAAGTAAAATTATTACCTCAGCCGCCCTAATCATGATTGTAATAACTGGGGCATTCGCATTTACTGGCGTTGTTCCTGTAAAACAAATTGGGATTGGAATTGCTTTGGCGATCTTTATAGACGCAACTATTATACGCATGCTACTTGTACCTGCATTAATGAAGCTTTTAGGTGATTGGAACTGGTGGATGCCATTTGTCAAAAAACAAAAACCAGAAATGAAAAAAGCTTCCGGTGAATAAAAAAGCTTCAAATATAATAAATAAAGGCAAGCGCTAATATTAATGCGCTTGCCTTTTAGTTTATCTACGATCCGACGTATAGGTCCAGCCATCCTCTTGATATACCTTGTCTTCTTTCATCAATTTGCCTAGTGCCCTTTTAAAGGAACCTTTGCTCATATTGAAGAAATCCTTGATGATCTCTGGGTCGGACTTATCGCCATACGGCATCGCCCCACCTCTTCCAATCAAATAGGTTAAGACTACTTCAGCATCATCATCGATTTTATCCTTACTGAATGGAAGCAGAGATCCATTTAAGCTGCCATCCTCCTTTAGGTCAATGATTCTGACGCTGATTTTTTCTCCTAAACGAGGCTCCACTGGCCTTTCGCTTTCGTGAATGAAGCATTTATACCCTTCGTCTGTAATGACATAAGTTCCAACCTTTTTTAATTTATAAACTCTACCTGTAAGAGTGGCATTGTACAACTTCTCTTTAGGCTTTTTCCCTAGGTTGGATAATATGGCATCCTCTGAAGCTAAATGCGCAAATAAGCGATCCTTACGATCCCGCTTCAAAGTCACAAACAGCTGGTCCCCAGAATTAGGCCATAATTCTGTAAACAAAGGAAGCTCATCCTTCGAAACAAGAATGTCTTTGCTCAAACCAATGTTGACAAACACTCCTAAATCTTTTTGCTTTCCTACCACTTCAGCCCATCCATAATCTTCTTCAGTAATAGCTGGTATCTTCATTGTCGCAGTTATCCTGCCTAATTTATCATGATATAGAAAAACGTCAATCCAGTCTCCTATTTCAATCTCGCCTTCAACTTCCCTATTAGGTAAAAGAACATCTTCCACTCGATTTGTCAAAAAATACCCAAAATCGGTTTGGCGGTCTACAAGCAATTCTTCAACCGTACCGGGCAATAAATTCGTCATTGCCAAACCTCCTTTTTTTTTCACTGTTTTATACTGTACCATGTTATACCATAACTGTATAGCTGTTGTTACCATTGTTGTCAAGCAAGTGTCTATTCATTCCAACATTGGTTAAAGAGAAATTGCACTATTCCCTTTCAATAGTCATCCCTTCAACGTGACCTTTCGATAATTGTTTATTGCTTTTTCTATAATCTTTAGACTGAAAAATAATATCAAAGTCATAATCCTCAGGATACATTTCTGAAGCTTTGATATACAGTTTCAGTCGTTTATAAGGATATTCTCGTTTTTCATTTTTGACTTGGACGATATATTGTCCCATTTCATCTGGACCCTTATAAATTATTCCAAACTCTCCTGTAGCTGTAATCAACACGTTGTCGCCCATGTGAAACTGTTCTATTAGTGGCACTTTCTTTTCCTGTTTTCTAAAATGGGCAAACTTATTACGTGCCAACTGTTTTTCAAGCTCCTTGATATCGTGTCCATAAATGGAGTAATCATAATTTTTATCTTCTTTATACGTATAGGAATGGGCATTTTGAATGATTGTCGGATGCATCCCTAATTTCAATGCAATAGCAAATGCTTGACTGCTTCCACCTTCTCCCAATAATAGCCGATAGGTCGGTTGCAGCGTTTCCAAATCAAATTCCATTGAACCATTAATAAACCCCTCTGTTGACTCAGCAAATTCTTTGATTTCACTATAATGAGTGGTCGCAAGTAGCGTACACCCCTTTTTAAATAGCTCTTCCAGGATCGCTGTAGCTAAGCCCATCCCTTCCCTTGGGTCAGTACCAGATCCGAGTTCATCTAGAAGCACTAAACTATGGTCATTCGTTTCTGTTAATACGGATATGATATTTTTCAAATGCGAACTAAAAGTACTCAAGTTTTGTTCAATACTCTGGCCATCCCCAATATCAAGTAAGATTCTTTGATAGATACTAATTTGGCTATCAAGATCTGCCGGGACATGTAGACCACACTGAATCATTAAAGCTAGCAGGCCAACAGTTTTGATTGTGACTGTTTTTCCGCCAGTGTTTGGCCCTGTTATTAATAGAGCATTTGTCCCTTCACCTAGAACTAGATTCAATGGAAATGCTTTGTCTCCTAATAATGGATGTCTTGCATTCTTCAATTCAATGTAATGTCTATCATTGATTTGTACTTTGTTGGCTTTAATTCTTAAGGCATACTTTGCTTTAGCGAAAAGGACATCGTATGTCACCATAATATCCATCGCAAGCTTGATTTTCATATCCTGTTCTTCAACTAAACCGGTCAAATAGGAGAGAATACGCTCCTCTTCCATTACCTCTAAACTCTTTAGACCTTCAAGCTCTGCTTGAAAGTACATTAATTCCTCGGGCTCTATGAATAGGGTTGAACCTGACGCAGAAACATCAAGCACACTACCTTTCACTTTTGATTTATACTCTTTTTTGACAGGTATCGTGTACCTTCCATTCCGGATCACGACCATTGAATCTTGAAGAAATGATTCAATTTTCTTTGATCGGACCATGGCTTCTGCTTTTTCTTTTAATCTATCTTCTACGATTCCAATTTGTTTCCTTAAACGTAAAAGTTCTTTAGAGGCATAATCATCAATTCTGTTATTACGGATACACCTCGTAATTTCCTCTGCTAGGGAAGATAAATCTTCTATCCCTGCTACATAGGTTGAAACCCTTGGGGCGACATACTCCTTATCAATCATGAACCGTTTCATTTTTTCACAGCTATCTAAAAAAAGCATAATCTTCATTAACTGATCGACTCTAAGTGCTACCCCTTTATGAAGACCATTTCTGATGGACTCCATTCCATCTAATCCAGAAACAGGTACAGAAGAAGAAATAGCAAGGATTCTTTTCGCTTCTTCAACTTCATCTAGCCATGCTTCTATTTGTTTTAAATTGTATGAAGGTTGCATGTTATCAATAAATGTTTTTCCTTCTTGTGTCATTGTGATTTCTTTTATTTCTTCTTTAATTTTTATGAATTCTAATACTTGAAATGTTTGATCGTTCAATGTTCGTTCCTCCAGAAACTTAATTTATTAAAATCATCTGACGTGCTTTTAATAAAGCTTTTTTCCATAGATTGTTGTTATTAGCCTATAAAGTTTGTCCGTTGCTTTCCGCGGGGAGGGATGGGAGCCTCCTCGGCGTTAACCGCCTGTGGGGTCTCCCACTTCCCTCTTTTTCCCGTAGGAGTCAAGTGCCCTCCGCTACAATCAACTCAGATTGTTAAAGTTAAAATTCATTAAAAAGTAGCAAACTTTACAAAACAGTTTTTAATTAAAACGAAAAGTTGCTGATTTTTAACTTCGCTTGCAACATTCTTCTTTTTTAAACGCAAAAAACCGCAATGAACTAAGTCATTGCGGTTAATAGACAAGGTTTATAATCCGACTATCCCCTTTTTGAATATGACAAATAAACTTGTCATGAAGGATTACCTTGCTATATGCAGTGCTTTTGTTCTTAACATCCCATTCGAAGCCCAACACAAATAAAGGTTTAAATTAACCTTTTTAATGTATTGTAGAATGGAAATTCCGTATAAAAATAACGGTTAGTTAAGAACGACACCTAACATATAACATTTCTCCTTTTGATTAAGGGATAGCTTTCCTTTTAAAAATACCAAGTCTTACTATTCAAGTCAAGGATGTTTTCGATTCACCTTATTTTAACCCTTTTACTATTTGATGAAATTCTCGTTTCATCTCTGCTAATAAATCTTTATCTGTCAAAACATCATATCCTGTAAAGGCTAGCGCTTGGATTCCTTGAAGCAAAGTAATCTTACCTGCATCAGACACGGTCAATTCAGCAAAGTCTCTCGTATGGGCAATCAAATCAGGTTTCCCAAGACCGATATATGGATGAATGGCTGGAGTGACTTGGCTTACATTCCCCATGTCAATACTTCCATAACTATCTTTTGCAGGCAATACTTCGTTTACACCTGCCAATTTCATATTATGAGTAAACGCAGAGGAAAGTGCATGATTCGTTTTCATATCATCATAGCTAAGCTCGTAGTTACTTATCTTTAGTTCAGCACCTGTCATAGTAGCGGCGCCTTGAGCTATATTTTTTACTTTTTCTACGACTTCATTTAAATACTGTCGGTCCATTGATCGAATATAAAATTGAGCTCTTGCATATTCAGGTACAACATTTGCTGCAGTGCCTCCATCCTTAATGATTCCATGAATGCGGACATCCTGCTTAACATGCTGACGTAACGCGTTAATACCATTGAATAACTGTAAAACCCCATCCAAAGCATTTATCCCTTCATGCGGGGAAGCTGCAGCATGTGAAGTTCTACCGAAAAATTCAAACTGCAAAGCGTCCATCGCCAAGGACTCTCCGCTTTCATAGCTCTCGCCGGAAGGATGGACCATCAAAGCCGCATCTATGTCGGCAAAAATCCCTTGTTCGGCCATTGGAACCTTCGCACCGTTCGTCTCTTCTGCTGGTGTTCCAAGTACCGTTATTTTCCCACCTGTATGTTCCAAGACTTTACTTAAGGCAACTCCGGCTCCCATGCTCATAGTACCGATCAAATTGTGACCACATCCATGACCAATACCAGGAAGAGCATCGTACTCACATAAGAAAGCAACATTCGGACCAGGTTTTCCGCTATCAAATATAGCTTTAAAAGCAGTCTCCCTGCCCACTATCCCCTTCACCACTTGAAATCCATGATCATTAAGAAACTCCATCAATTTTTGTGAAGATTGATATTCTTCATCTCCAAGTTCAGGGTGTTCATATATGTATTGACTGATTCCCAAGAAATCTTCTTTCAGTTCATTCACATGGTCCACTATGGTATTTTTCATTGAAAGCTCCCCTTTTATAATACGATGTATATTTATTAATTATTATAATTGAAAAAGGATAACATTCCTACTGTACACCTTAAGTAAATAAGGCACATAATAGAAAAGAAAATCAGCTGCTAATAAATAGATAAAAATGGTTCAAAGTAAAATAAAATCAATGAAAACCTCAACCTGCAAATCATTTATCAACTAAAAAAACTGTTAGCACCATTGAGCTGGTGTAACAGTTTTTATCAGCCATTCTTTGACAGATTGTTTTCATCCTCTAATTCTTTAATTCTCTCTTCTAATTCGATAATTTTGTCTTTCAATTTCAAATTTTCATCAATGATTTGGATATTTTCCTTTTTCATCTGGCTTGAATTGCTTGAACAGGAGGACAAAAAAATGAAAATCAAAATAGTCATAAGAACCCCCATTATTTTTTTCATCTCTTCCCCCTCCTCAAAGATAATCTCTATAGTATTAAACGAAACAAACGAGGAAAAAGTTTCAAATCTTTTCATTTAATTCCTAAAAAACCCCTAAGAGAATGGTTCAAAAAACTTACCTAGGCTCTGTATAATTCTTTGCTCGTTCACTATCACTAATTCCTTTAGTAGTAGGGTCAATTACGCCACCTATACCAAGGAAAATTACTGCAAATAAGTTGATGATCTTCATAAATCCATTTATTGCGTCATCTGTTATGGTAAAACCGATTGGATAAATAAACTGATTAATAAAGGACAAAAGCATCTGTACAAGTAGTAACGTACCTGGGATACCAACGGTAATCATCCAAGTAGGATTTTTGAATCTTACCTTCCAGTTAATCAAAGCATTCACATCCTAATAGTAATATATTACTATTTTATTTTCCTTCGTTTAGAAAGCTTGTACTTATGCCTATATTTTTTGAAAATTTCGATTTACCCTTTTCACTTTTAAAGTCGATAAAAGTATGAGATGATAAAACCTTTCCTTGCATGATGTCAATATAAAAATTATAATTACAATAGCCAAAAGCACGGGAATTTTAAGGTATTATCCACCTTTGTAACAAAAAAACTTAACAATGAGTGCGGAAATTCCTGTAGTAATAATTGTTTGGAGGAAATTAATTAAATGATTACAGTTACAAATGTCAGTCTGCGATTTGGTGATCGCAAACTGTTTGAAGATGTAAATATAAAATTCACACCGGGAAATTGTTATGGATTGATCGGTGCGAACGGAGCAGGAAAATCCACATTCATAAAAATCCTTTCTGGTGATCTCGAGGCACAATCAGGGGATGTTTCACTAGGACCTAATGAACGTTTAGCTGTATTAAAACAAAACCATTTCGAATACGAAGAGCATGAAGTTCTACAAACAGTCATTATGGGTCACCAACGTCTTTTCAACATTATGAAAGAAAAAGACGCGATCTATATGAAAGAGGATTTCTCCGATGAAGATGGCATTCGTGCTGCTGAATTGGAAGGCGAATTTGCCGAGCTGAACGGTTGGGAAGCGGAATCTGAAGCTGCTATCCTACTAAAAGGATTAGGAATTACAGAGGAACTTCATTATAAAAAAATGGCTGAACTTGATGGTGGAGACAAAGTAAAAGTATTACTAGCTCAAGCACTTTTCGGCAAACCAGACGTTTTACTACTGGATGAGCCTACGAACCACTTGGACATTAAAGCCATTCAGTGGTTAGAGGAATTTTTAATCAACTTTGAAAATACTGTAATCGTAGTATCCCATGACCGTCACTTCTTGAATAAAGTATGTACGCACATTGCAGATTTAGATTTTGGTAAAATTAAAGTTTATGTCGGGAACTATGATTTCTGGTACGAATCTAGCCAGTTAGCACAAAGGCTTACTCAGGACGCTAACAAGAAGAAAGAAGAAAAGATTAAGGAACTTCAAGCCTTCATTGCTCGATTCAGTGCCAATGCATCTAAATCGAAACAAGCGACATCACGTAAAAAGTTATTGGATAAAATCTCCCTTGATGATATCCAGCCTTCTTCCCGTCGCTATCCTTATGTAAACTTCACTCCTGAACGTGAAATTGGAAATGACTTGCTTCGTGTCGAAGGAATTTCAAAAACAATTGATGGAGTAAAAGTATTAGATAACGTAAGCTTTATTATGAATAAGGGAGACAAAATCTCTTTCGTCGGACGTGATGAAATTGCGAAAACTACCCTATTCAAAATCTTGGCTGGAGAACTTGAACCAGATACCGGGACTTACAAGTGGGGTATCACTACTTCCCAAGCATACTTCCCAAAAGATAACTCAGAGTACTTTGAGGGTAGCGAATTAACATTGGTTGACTGGTTACGTCAATACTCCCCAATGGATGACAGCGAAAGCTTCCTTCGTGGTTTCCTAGGAAGAATGCTTTTCTCTGGAGAAGAAGTTTTGAAAAAAGCAAGTGTTCTTTCCGGTGGAGAGAAAGTTCGTTGTATGCTTTCTAAAATGATGCTAAGTGGATCAAATGTCTTGCTACTAGATGAGCCTACGAACCACTTGGATTTGGAATCTATCACAGCCTTGAATAATGGCTTGATCGCTTTCAAAGGTTCGATGATTTTCGCTTCACACGATCACCAATTCATCGAAACCATTGCGAATCGAATCATCGAAATCACACCTAAGGGTATTATTGATAAACAAGTCACATATGACGAATACCTATCAGATAAAAATCTACAAGCACAAGTTGCTGAAATGTATAGCTAAACATGGACAAAACCCCGGAGGATCGTTCCTTCGGGGTTTTATTTAATTAGTATTTTTAAACTTGCGTGTAAAATGAATTGAGACGTACTCGGTTTCCGAGGGGAGACGCGCTTTAACATACATAAACAATTGTTTAAAAAATTGTCATACATACTAATTGGAATTTTAACGGTTTTCATACTTTCATATCGATTAACAATTATCCATTTGGAAAGAATGAGCTTTAAGGAGTTGTTGTCGTATGGAGCTTCAACAAGTTGAAGATATCATGGATTTCATGAATCAATCACATTTATTTTCACGGTTCAAAAATCACTTCTATATTTCAGGGATTTTTGACACAGTTACAGATGAAGATATGTTAATATCATTTCTTGATCACTACCAATTTAACGATGAATCCATATTATTTGATCATTTCCGCTATCAATTTCGTTGTTTTCAAGTCATTTATCCGAAAATGGATAAATAGGGGTATATTTTTGAGGTCAAGAAGCTAATCTTAAAGCGCCGATTTATATTGTCTGTCTGAAATTTTAGTGTTTTTATAACAAAACCTGTTATTGTTGTTATGAAAAGTGTTATTTTTGTACTATTGGGCCGTATTTTGTTCCTTCGCTTCCCTGTTAAAGTGGTTATTCCTTATTGAAAGCAAGACCTGGCTCCCACTTATTTTTGAAATGTAAGATTTTATTTTTGAAAACTGAAAAATACTTTCGAAAATAGAAAAATACTTTCGAAATGACCAAAATACTTTCGAAAATCTCAAAATATCGATTTTTCGACAAAACACTATTTATAAGAGATCTGTTACTCAAAGGATTCCGCTGTATCAATCAATACCTCTTTATTCACTTTTTTAATATTTATAGTGTAATAAGTAATATCATAATGGTAGTCTCCCATCTTTCCAATTCATCATCAATACCCCTGCATCGTTTACAATAAATTTCCCTTTATTCTTCCCAATCTCTACCTTTTCCCATTTGAGATCGTCATGATATACGATAAAAAACCAATAAAATGAGCACTTTTAAAACCCAGCGGAAATCATAAATAAAATGATGGGTATAGAAATTGTTATAAATAAAGACGCTAACTAGTAAAATGATCCAAATTGGTGGCCAATTAAGGGGTTTGAAGTGTCCACAGGTATAGAAATTTTTTATTTTACCCCTTAAACAGTACTCTACTTAAGTATGTAATAACAACTTTATATAAGTCATTATTTAGTAATTATCAATAAAAGTGGGGTATATATATGAGAAAATTATTCATAGGAATTTTTGTGTCATTATGTATTTGGTCAAGCGGAGTCTATCCTCTGAAGTTAAACAATGTGGCAATCGCACATCAAAAACCGATTCCTTCCTATGCTAAGTGGGGAGTTTTAGCTATGAAGAAAACACAAGAAAGATATCCAAAGGCACAAATCTTTGATTATCTTCATATCGGAAGAACTACTACAGGAAAGTCATCATTCGAGCGATTTAAATTATTATTAAAACAAAATAATAAAGAATTTGGTGTAATCATTACTATTGAATTTGACACTAAAACAGAAAAAATCATTAAAATAACATTTATTGAGACAAGTGTCTGATTATCAATTTATTTAAAAGGTAAATTTTTTGGAATGCTCAAATAGGGTTTATCCATAGTTAATACAAGCAGCCTTCTCTCTTATAACTAAAGGGAGAAGGCTGCTATTTTTTAAACTGCTAAATTGTTTTTGATTGACTCTTTTGCCTTCCTTATAGGGATGAAGGATGCTAGGATGGCAATAATCCCACATACCAGGAAAATCGGGGATAGCCCAAATACCGCAATGCCTGACAAGCTACCAAAAATGATAAGGTCGCAAATTGAATCCAGGACCGATAATAATGAAATGGTTGTAGCCCGAACATGTGAAGGAATAAGATCATTCTGTATTTGAGAATAAATTGGGTAACGGATTGCACTTACAAAACGAAGTACCAAAAAACATAAGATTACAATGAGTGATTTATTCCCTAGTTGTGAGATGATTAAAAGCGATACTCCTGCTGCAAGTCCCGTAATAAAGAACAATTTCATCCCTGAAACACGATCCAGAAGCCAATCTAAACGATGTGTGGCGACAAACCCGATGATCTCTGCAATAGAATATACTACCCCAATCCCAGTTACTGAAATACCTGAGTTTAGCAATGGTTGGTCAAAATTTTGGAACACAGCGGCAGCCGGAATGAAAACCAATGTAAGATTCATGAACATAAGGAATAATTCAGGTGTTTTCTTTATTATTCGATACCCTTCACTTACATGGCTGAATGCATTTTCCCTATAAGGTATTTCTGCTTTAGGTTCAATAATAAAAGCTGATAATACGAAAACAAAAATGAAAGAAACCATTCCCAAGTAAATGAGTAAATCAAACTGGCCTTCGGTAAGGTTTTTTGCCAGAAACGCCCCTATTAGAACGGTAGCTAAGGAAGTAATGAAAGTAGCAGAAGAAATTCTCCCCATTACGCGGTCCATTTTGTTTTCGTCATTCGATTTTTTCAAAGACTCATATAGTAGTGCTTCATCTGCCCCTGAAAAGAACGTTACTGAACACCCACTTAAAAGGCTACTAAGAAAAAGGAGTATTTGGTAGTCCGCTCCCAAAAGTAACGCTAAGCTTAAGATCTTAACTATAGCTCCAGTCATAAAGGATATTTTTGGTCCAAATTTATCAGCATATATGCCCGTTGGGACTTCAGAAATTAGGACTGCACCACTCCAACACATGATTAACCAAAATATCTCCCTTTCGGTCAAACCATTTTGCATATAAAACAAGGTTATTACAGGTTGTAAAAAACTAGCTGAACCAAAAAATTGAACCCAGAATAAGATCCGACTATTATGAGCACCTAAAGAATTCTTTTTTAACATATTTAGTTTCTCCTACCCTATTTAGTTTTTCTGTTAGTAGCAGGAGTGCATGTATGAATGTCAGTTTACTACAGTCACCCCTGACAAGGGTATAAAGCCGACTAGTGTTTTTAACATAATAATGTACCTCCTATAATTTTCTGAATAATACATTTTTATTATAGTTAATCTTTTCCATTATGGATAGGATAATTTTATCCCGATATTGGAGTAGCCTTTATTTTCAAAAGAAGCTTGTTTCACGATTACGACTTGAAGCATTAAAACTTTATTAAACTAAATTACTTTTCTAAAAAACTGTTTGACAAAATTATGTGACGATTTTAAACTAAATATGTTAACTAACATTATTATTGAGTTAACATAAACGACAGGAGGTATACATAGTGAACCAAGAACGTGAAAGATTGAAATTATTAATTTTAACCGCATTATTTGCAGCTATCATTGGAGTATTTGCTCAGTTTACTATTCCATTACCTTTAGTTCCGATTACAGGGCAAACATTAGCCATAGGTTTAGCCGCTACGATCTTAGGATCAAGATACGGAACTTTATCCGTTTTGTTATATTTGTTCATCGGGGCGACAGGTATCCCTGTGTTTGCTGAAATGTCTGGTGGCATTTCTAAATTAGTAGGCCCGACTGGAGGATATTTAGTAGGCTTTATTCCAACTGCGTTTATCATTGGGTATTACTTAGAAAAAACAAAATTCACTTTTGTCCATGCAATGATTGCTAACACGATTGGAATGGTCATAACGTTAGCATTAGGAACTGCTTGGTTAAAGTTTGCCGCTTCGCTTTCTTGGGAAGCAGCGATTGCAGGAGGCTTAACTCCATTTATTATTGGTGGACTTGTAAAAGCCGCTCTTGCTTCATGGATTGGAATTTTAGTCCGCAACAGACTTGCATCAGCAAGATTACTACCAAAAACCGATCAAAAACTAGCAGCCTAGAAATATGATCACTCGCCGATTTGCGAAGAAATGGTCTCTACGAAGTCATTATACTAGTCTGCCATTTTAATAAGCTTTAAGCGAAAAAAAAGCGAGGTGTAAGCCTCGCTTTTTTTTCCTATAATTGGACAATCGTTTTTTGGGATTTAACCCTTTTTTGAACACTCTCAAAAAAGTTCTTTTGATTTTGAGATAGATTGTTCATGTCGAACTTTTTGTATATGACCGATAGCAACACAATATCCCTCAATTGAAGGAATAGAGGAATCGATTGAATTACCTCTTCTGAAACTGTATGTGCTTTATTATAACCTTTTAGGAACGAGGTTAAAAACTCTGCTGCGAAGTCATCCAACCCATCTGATTCTGTAAAACTCTTTGCCATAGATGTGTAGTATAAAGGAATCGCGATATCACTGGCAAAGAAATGATAACAACTATCATCAAAGTCGAATAAAAATAATTTACCCTCGTGATAATGGAAATTCCCAGAATGAAGGTCAGAATGGATTAATCCGTAAGTTTCCTCATTTTTAGATAATTCACGAATCGCCACAAGTATTCTATTTCGGTATTCTAGAATATCCTGCTCTACATCTGGTATATATTTTTCAATGTCCAACAAATCTTCTTCATCCCACTCTGGTCTCTTCGCAACACCTGGGTTTACTTGATAGCTTTTTGTAACGGCATGCATACCACCGATTGCTTCTCCCCAAAGCTCTACCAGCGTTAGATTTTCTTTAAAATCGCTCCATTTTAAATTTGCTCCTGGCATCTTTTCATAACAGCAAACAAAGAATTGTGTACCATCTTCGGCCATTAAAGCTTCAGATAATTCCCCTTGTTTCGACTGAAAGTGTTCATAGACGGAAATCCCATTTTTAAATAAGTAATCTACCCAATCAATTTCCGCTTTTACCTGCTCATGTGATCTATGGCTACTGTGAGTGAAACGGAGAACGACAGGTACCTCATCTCTTATTCCAGAAAAAATATAATTTTCAAATTCTCCGATTTTCTTCAATGAATCGCGCTCTAAATTAAACAGTTCTGCACCTTGCGAAATAATGGACTCTGTAAAAATCTGCTCAACAACCTGCTCCATATAGACCCCCTAGATTATTTAAATATGTAGAATTCCATTATATAACAAGTCAGAAAATTCTTAAACAAAAATAAAAAGCTAGAGTTTATCCCCTAGCCTTTTACAATGTGATGGGTAATACATAATTTAATATTGAAAAGAAATGGGCTATAGAGCCTAGAATCACAAAAATGTGCCAGATTGCATGATGAAAAGGGAAACCCCTCCAAACATAAAAAATAGCACCGACAGTGTACATTACTCCCCCTGTGACCAATAGCTGAAGTCCTGCCAATGGCATCGTTGTAATCAGCGGGTTCCAGGCTATGACAATTAGCCAACCCATGACAACGTAAAGAATGGTTGAGAGGAACAGAAATCTTTTCACGAAAAAAGCTTTGAAAACAATCCCTACTAATGCTATTCCCCAGACAATCCCTAACAGTGTCCATCCTAATGCACCGTTAATGACAATCAAAGTAAAAGGTGTATATGTTCCTGCAATAAATACATATATGGCAGCGTGGTCAAAAATTTCAAAAATGTCCTTCGCTTTTCCTGGCGGGAAGCTATGCACCAAGGTGGAACATACATAAAGCAATAGCATGCTAACTCCATAAATAATAAAGGTAGTAACATGCCATGGGGTCCCAAAAGACACAGAACGGATGATCAAGAAAAACAATGCAGTAATGCTAAGGATTACTCCAATACCATGAGTGATTGCATTGACGAGCTCTTCCTTTTTGGTAAAAACATGTGTCGTTGCCATACTAGCCTCCCTTGATTTGATTTGTTCATTATACTCCTTATATTGAAAATTAAAAAGATTTTAGCGCTTGAAAAACTCATCTAATTAGATTACTATCTAATTAGATACACATCTAAATAAAGGGGATTGTCATGCAATTAAACAAAATCGTAAATTTCCACAAAGTTATGGGTGATGCGACTAGAATCCGTATTTGTATCCTACTTTCCCACGGACCAAAGCATAACGCAGCATTAGCAGGAATGTTAGGATTACGTCCACCTACCATCTCCCATCACTTAGCCAAGTTAAAAGAAGCAAATATCATCCATGAAAAAAGAGAAAAAAACACAATTTATTATCATTTTAATGCCAAAGATTTCGAACAGTACTCTTTGTCTTTGCCTAACAAATTAAACGGAGGGGAAAAGAAAAGTATGCCAAAAGATCAATTATCCGAACACCAATCCATTCTTCAAAATTTCCTTACAAAAGAAGGGAAGTTGAAAAACATCCCATCTCAAAGGAAAAAGAAATTAATTGTGTTATACCACTTAGCAAAAGGTTTAGAGATGGGTAGAAAATATCCTGAGAAGGAATTAAACGAGTATATTAAACAATATCATGAAGACTTTGCAACTTTACGTAGAGAGTTCATCATCAATATGGTGATGGATCGTCACGAATCTGTATATGAATTAAATCCGCCTGAAATGTGGGCAGTCATCGAATAGAATGAAAACTATTTACAATTCCTGCTATCAAAAAATACACCCCATCGAATACCTTAAAGTGGATTCGATGGGGTGTTATCTTTACCTGATTCTTCTAAATCAAAAAAACTTGCCAGTGCCTCCACATTTTTCTCAAAATCAAGTTGGAGGACTGCTCCAGCGTGGTCATATGTTTCATTTGTATAGCTTTCCTGAACGGGAATTCTTATTGTATCAACAGTATCGATTCCATCTAATAATATTTTGGCAGATAGGGAGATTATTTGGCTTTTTGTCAAGTCACTTTGTATATACCCCATACCCTCATTCACAATACCTGGAAGACCTAAAATCCCTTCAGTTGATTTTAATTGTTGCACGAGTAATTCTTTAATTTTGACTAATACTTCTTGCTGTCTTGCTACTCTTCCGAAATCGCTCTCTCCATCATGACGGAATCTCACATATTTTAATAACTCATCTCCATGTAAGTACTGACTTCCAGGCTGTAAATGGAACCCCATATCGTCAATCATTTCATTTGTCACATTCACCTCAATACCTTCAGGGGAAAGTAAATCGACCATTTTAGCAAAACCTTGAAAATCAATCGTGACTACATGGTCAATGGAAATATCAAAATTTTGCTTAACCGTTTCACGCAACAACTTTTCGCCACCTAAATAATAAGCATGATTAAGCTTATTTTGGACGGATCCATTAGGAATTGATGGAATCATTACATAACTATCCCTCATCAATGAAGCCAGCTTGACCGAATTATTACGTCCGTCATATTGTAAAATTATCATTGAATCCGACCGTGATTGTTTTTCCCCTCTTGAATCAATTCCAACCAACAAAAGATATAAAGGTCTTTTCCGAACCTTTTCCTGAAGACTTTCTTCGTGTGTTTGTTTATTAAAACCTAGTTCTCCATCTTCCTGTTTCGTTCCATGACTACAAGATATAAGTAACGGTACAAAAAGAAGAAATAAACAGATCCCTTTTAAAAGTTTCATGTTATCCTCCAACTATGGAAAATTAATTAAACATATCCATAATATGGACAATAATGAAACGTTATAAGCATTAATTTAAAAACAGTGATATTCCAACACTATGGGTTTGATAAGTCTAATACCCATTAAATGTGGAATATCACTGTTCATGACAATTGGAACTATGCTAAATATGCTTCTCTTACATCATCATTCGCTATCAAATCCATGCCTCTTCCATGGAGCTTTATTTCCCCATTTTGGATGACATAGCCTCTATGAGAAATTTGTAGAGACTGGAAAGCATTTTGTTCAACTAGCAATATTGTAATACCCTCATCGTTAAGCTCCTTAATAATCTCAAAAATTTGCTCAACAATAATAGGAGCTAATCCCATTGATGGTTCATCTAGCATTAATAAATCTGGTTTCATCATCAATGCTCTTCCGATGGCTAGCATTTGTTGCTCACCACCACTCATGGTTCCACCCTTTTGTTCAAGTCGATCCTTTATCTTAGGAAAGTACTGATATACCCTTTCCAATCTTTCATTAATCACATTTTTTTGCTTTACTGAAAAAGCACCCATCAGTAGGTTTTCTTTTACAGTCAGCCTAGGAAAAATTTTTCTGCCTTCAGGCACATGGGCTAATCCCATTAATGTTGTTTCATGTGCAGGTTTATTAGTGATGTCTACCCCATTGAAAAGTATAGACCCCTTTTGCACCTTGGCAAGTCCACTAATAGATTTTAAGGTGGTTGATTTTCCTGCACCATTAGATCCTATTAAACTAACAATCTCACCTTTGTTTACCTTTATATCTATTCCTTTTAATGCTTGAATCCCACCATAAAATGTCTCAACATTTTTCATTTCCAACATTTGCATATCGATGTCCTCCTAACCTGCATGAACAGCGCCAGATCCTAAGTAAGCTTCTATTACTTTAGGGTTATTCCGAATATCTTTCGGTTGGCCTTCTGCAATTTTTTCCCCATGATCTAGCACTACGATATGCTCTGATATTTCCATAACCAATTTCATATCATGTTCAATTAAAATAACCGTTAAATCAAACTCTACTTTCATTTTTTTAATTAAATCCGTAAGCTCTTTTGTTTCTTTTGGATTCATTCCCGCAGCTGGTTCATCCAAAAGAAGAACTTTAGGTTCAGCAGCTAGAGCCCTAGCAATCTCAAGTCTTCTTTGAGCACCATAACTCAGGTTACAAGCCTTTTCATTTAGAAATGATTCAAGACCCACGTATTTTAACAATTCATATGCTTTTCGCTCTGCTAATTTCTCTTCTTTTCTAGTAAATGGTAGGTTGAATAATATCCCTACAATTCCTGATCTAAGATGAGTATGCATTCCCACTAGTACATTCTCAATCACTGATATCTCATTGAACAGTCGAATGTTTTGGAATGTCCTAGAAATCCCTTTACGTGATACATCGTGTGGCTTTAATCCTTCGATCTTTTTTCCTTCCAATAATATAGAACCAGAAGTAGGTTCATAGACTCCTGTGATCATATTGAAAAAAGTAGTTTTACCAGCTCCATTCGGTCCGATTACTGCCGTTATTGAGCCTTTTTTAACCTTCATGGAAATGTCCTGATTTGCAGTAAGTCCTCCAAATTTTTTGGTTAAATCTTTTATTTCTAAAATATGCATACCTAATCCCCCCTATACTTGCGCCTTTTCATTTTGTGTACCTAAAGGTGGAACCTCGGTGATGTTCACTTTTTGTTGTAATTCCTTTTCGTCAAACACTTTGTTTTTCGCCGGCAATAGACCCTTCGGTCGGTACAAAGCAAAGATGATTAATAAGGCACCAAATATAAAGCGTTGCATCTTTGAAGGGGACAAGGCATCAGGGATGGTAAATGCACCTGACATATTTAGCTCATTCAACCAGTTTGTCATTTCAGTTAGCACCTGAAGATTTAGAATCGTCATTACCGCTGCACCTAAAATTACTCCTGGTACACTACCCATGCCGCCAAGGATTACCATTACAAGGATGGTAATTGACTCTAGCAATGTAAAACTCGTTGGATCCACGAATGTTTGTTTTGCCGCGAAAACAACTCCCATCATCCCAGAAAATGAAGCCCCGATTGCAAAGGCTATAAGCTTTGTCTTAACCAACGGAACCCCCATCGATTGGGCGGCTATTTCATTTTCACGTACTGCTTTCCATGAACGACCTAGTTTTGAGTGTTCAAATCTTCTAACAGTAAATATTGTAAATATCATAATCACTAATACGATGTAATAAAACTGGCTTGGATACAGAAAATCAATCCCAAATAAGTTAGGAGGGGTAACAGATGGTATCCCCATCGCTCCGCCAGTAATATTTACTGGTCGATCTAAATTATTAAAGACGATCCTTATTATTTCTCCAAACCCTAACGTTACAATTGCTAAATAATCACCTTTAACCCTAAGCACAGGTATTCCTAAAAGCACACCGAACAGTGCAGCAACAAGACAGCCTATTACGATGAAAAACCAAAAGCTTGTACCTGATAACGGGAACGTACCAAATGGCATAAAATTTGATGCTTGTGCAGTCGCAAATATTCCATATGTATAAGCTCCAACTGCAAAAAATGCGACAAATCCTAGGTCTAGTAGGCCAGCCATTCCAACTACAATATTCAAGCCTAACGCCATTGATATGTAGATTCCAACCAGGGTTGCTACTTCCATGTATGATTGATACGCTTCACCATTCGATGCTGTGAAAGGGAGCAGGAATACAAGAATAATTCCAGCAATTATCCATTTTGTCCCATTTTTAAAGTTTGTAAAATACAACATTAATAATGATGAAAGTAAAAGTAAAAATGCAGTCACAGATTTTTGTGCCAAGAAAAGACTTAGAGAAGTCACTCCTATAAATAGAAATAAGAATATTCCCTGGGCCATTTTGTTATCTTTGTATGAATTCCATATTTGCTTCATGGTCCCACCTACACTTTCTCAGCGACTGGCTTACCTAATAAGCCTTCTGGTTTAAAGATAAGAACAATGATTAAGATAGCAAAAGCAAATACGTCTTTGTATTCGGACCCAAAAACTCCTCCAGACATTAGTGTCAGGTTTGCAGATGCGAAAACTTCTAGTACCCCTAAAAGAAGGCCTCCGAGCATCGCTCCACGGATATTCCCTATACCACCCAAAACAGCTGCAGTAAACGCTTTCAATCCTAAAATAAAACCTATATACGGATCAATTGTTCCGTACTGTACTGCGAATAATACGCCAGTGGCACCACCAAGCGCTGAACCAATGAAAAACGTCAATGAAATTACCTTGTTAACATTAACCGACATCAAGGAGGCAGTTTCCCTATCTTGAGCTACAGCTCTCATCGCCATGCCCCATTTTGTGCGATTCACAAAAATGTCCAGCAAAACCATCATGATAACTGCTGTTATTAATACGATCAGGAATGAACTCTTGATCGAGGCATCGTTAAATATTTGGCTAATTGACGATGTCTTGATCAGGATCTGATCTGTAAACATACTTGGACCAGTAACAATATAGTTACCCTTTTTTAATTCAGCAATAAAACGAATGAGGTCTTGCAGCAGAAAGGAAATACCAATAGCAGTTATTAATGGGATTAATTTCGGTGCATTACGTAAGGGTCTATATGCTACCCTTTCAATCCCCATTCCAATCAATCCTGTTAAAAATGCAGTTAACAACAAAACTGTAATTAGCATTACAATCGCAGGAACAGCAGATACCCATCCTATACTTGTTAATACAAGTAAAATGGCTGTTCCGATAAATGCTCCAGTCATAAAAATTTCACCATGTGCAAAATTGATTAATTCCAATATCCCATACACCATCGTGTAACCTAATGCAATGACCGCATAGACAGTACCTAGGGTAAGACCATCAATCAAGACTTGCGGGATCGTTTGTAGAATTTCGTTCAGCATAAGCTACCTCCTAGTCTCCAAAGATAGAGTGGAAAAGGGTATATTCCCGGTCGAGATATATACCCTTTCACCCCTTTTATTGTTTATTGAGCTCCAACTTCGCCTTCAAACGTAGCTGGGTATGCTGCTTCAGTAAATTTGAAAAGGAAGATTTTCGCAAACTCATTATCCCCTTTATCGTCAAAACTTACCTTAGTCAGTGCACCTTCGTAGTCTTTGATTGCACGGACTGCATCTCTCACTTGCTCACGGGATGGTTTTTTGTCGCCATTTACTTTAATTGCATCCTCAATACCCTTTAAAACAACACCCATTGAATCATAGCCATAAACGGAATAAGATTCTGCCGTTTTATTGTACTTAGCTTTGTAGTCTTCTAAGAATTTTTTACCTTTATCTGTTTTAGTGGAGTCACCAGCAACGGATGTAATGAACGTATTCTTTACCGCATCACCAGCGATTTCTACTAATGTAGAGGAATCTAGGCCATCTCCACCCATGAATGGAATATCAATTCCTTTTTCACGTGCTTGTTTAATTAACAATCCACCTTCAGAATACAATCCACCGAAATAGACTAAATCTGGCTTTTTGTTTAAGATCTGATTTAGCACTCCATTGAAGTCTTTTTCACCAACAGTAATACCTTCAAATCCTAGAATCTCAGCTCCCAAATCTTCTGCACCTTTTTTGAATGCATCAGCTAACCCAGAGCCGTAAGCCGTTTTATCTTGAATGACGAAGATTTTTTTGGCTCCTAATGAATTAACAGCATATTCTGCACCAGCTGGTCCTTGGGAATCATCGCGTCCAACGATACGATTTACTGTCTTTAGACCTCTTTCAGTAACTTCTACAGCCGTATTAGCTGGGGATACCATTGAAATCTTGTATTTTTCATATACTTCAGATGATGGGATGGCTACCCCTGAATTCAAATGACCAACTACAGCGATAATATCCTTTTCTGATCCAATCAATTGGGCATTTGCTACCCCTTTCTTAGGGTCTCCTTGATCATCATAAGGTACAAGCTTCAATTCGAATCCAAGTTCTTTGAATTTGTCCTTTTGCTCTTCCATTGCTAATTGCGCACCTAATTTGATAGCTTCACCCAATGTTGCACTACCGCCAGATAGTGGGCTTTGGGTTGCAATTTCAATTACACTGCTTTTCCCACCGCTACTTTCACCTGTTGTTGTTTTTGATGAGCACCCCGCAAGTAACCCTACTGCTAAGCTTCCAGCTAGCAAAAGTGAAAATGGTTTTTTAAATCTCATCGTAACCCTCCCCTATTTTCCATAGAATAATTGCTAATAGCTTTTTAACTAATGTAGGCTTTTTCTCCTACGAATAGTTACACTATTTTCATTAGTATAAATTTTCTGATATCTTCGGTCATCATTTATGTCAGATAGTCTGACACACTTTTTTTAAAAAGGTAACATTTGGAATGGAATACTAAAATAATAATATATATATTGTAAAATAACCTAACATTTAAAAAAGGAGTTCTATAGTTTGAGGTAGAATATAATAATATGAATAAATTATTATCATAGGTTTCGAATTTGGAGGAGTCATATGAATATGATTGACCGTAGTTATAAAGAGAAAAAAGTTATTTCCATAGGAACAGTGAGTGAACTAACTGGACTATCTGAGCGTCAAATTCGATATTATGAACAACGTAAGCTTATTTTCCCAGATCGATCTGAAACGGGATTTCGAAAATACTCTTTTTCAGATGTTGAGCTTTTAATAGAAATTGCAAATCAAATAGAAGACGGTGTCTTTACAGACGAGATTAGAAAAAATATGAAGAAGAAGGAAATTCCGATTACTAGTGAAGACATTCGTAATTCTTTACTAAAAGGACAATTGAATGTTCAGTTCAAGCTTTGAACTTTGACAGTTTCTTTTTTGTACAAAAAGAAATCGTTTCTTGGACTTAGAAACGATTTCTTATAATAAGTCATTATTTATTGGCCAGATTTCTTCTACAAAATTAGCCAGGTAGCTCATTTCAGTAAAATGATACATCAAATATGATAATAGCCACCATTTATATGGATTAAATCTTTCCCATTACTAAGTTCAACTAGAAAAGGACGCTCACAGCCATGTTCGACTGTAAAATAAGAAGATTTCTTTAACGAGTCATAAGATACAAAACGTATTTTCGTGCTCTGAACGTCTATTTCTAATCCATCCATACCGTATTCCTTATCTTCAAAGGACAATATATTGCCTTCAAGTAAATGTCTCCATTTTTCTGCTACTGTTTGAATATCTTTCACAGCAAACCAGACAGTAGATATCTCCCTCTTTCTTGATGTAGGACCAAGTATTCCATTCTGTAGAAAATCCTCTATGCGAAGATTGTCATCTTCTTCCCACTCTATAAAAAATGGATATGGCAAGTATTCATTGAAATCCTGGTTTATGAAAAGCATTTTCCATTGAATGATTTTCCCATCCGTCCGGGTTCTTTTTCCTGGATAAATGTCACTTACATTCAATCCGAGATCATGCAATTTGTGCTGAAGCTTTTCTATTTCACGAACACGAATACAAATTTGACCAATACCTATCCCAAATTGTACATCATGAAGGTGTTGTTTTATTAATGGATTATTGGAGTTTTTGGCTTTTAAAGTGTCTTCCAATTGGAGAAATTCAACATAAGTCAAATTTGCGTAAAGTAGATGGTTCCTTGTTCCCCAATCACTGTGACTCCCTCCTGGCTTTACTTCAAGTCCATATTTTGAAAAAAGATTAATTGCCTTTATCGTATCTTGCTGAGATATAAAGTGTACGATGTGATCGAATTTGAAGAAACTAACCCCTCCTCTTTATCATTTTTATTAGGCTCTGGTAAACTTGCCTGTTGAATACAGCGTGAGGCTCCCGCTTTCAATTGGCCATTTGGGAGCTTACTCGTTCATTTCGCGCTTGTGGGGTCTCCCTTTTCCCGCAGGTCATTGAAACAGCATCCACGAATAAACACTGCACGAAGGAAAAGTGAATTCAGTTTCGAGGAGACTCGCGCCTTCCGATCCAATCAACATATTAGCAAGTCAATATGGAGCTTTAACATAGCCTATTATTATTTAAAAATATACCATAAAAAACTAAAAACCCTTGTGGAGATTACCTTCCACAAGGGTTTTTTTATTAACGACATGAAGTGCGCTTTCCTATTAACCTTCGAGTAATAGTTGTTCTGGATCTTCTAGAAGTTCCTTCACTTTTACTAAGAATCCAACTGCCTCTTTACCATCGACAATACGGTGGTCATAAGAAAGAGCAATATACATCATTGGGCGGTTTTCCATTCTTTCTGCATCAATTGCAACCGGACGCAATTGAGTTTTATGCATACCTAGAATACCTACCTGAGGTGCATTCAAGATTGGAGTGGACATAAGAGAACCGAAAGTACCACCATTAGTAATCGTAAATGTTCCACCAGTTAAATCAGAAATAGCTAATTTATTGTTTCTAGCTTTTGTAGCTAAATCGCCGATTGCTTTTTCGATGCCTGCAAAACCAAGTTTGTCTGCATCTTTAACAACAGGTACAACTAAGCCTTCATCAGCTGAAACTGCAATTCCGATATCATAGAACTTCTTGATGATTAATTCATCACCTTGAATTTCTGCATTCAATAATGGATATTTCTTTAATGCGCCGATAACAGCTTTCGTAAAGAATGACATGAAGCCAAGCTTAACATCATTACTCTTAAGGAATGAATCTTTTCTACGGTTACGTAATTCCATGATAGCAGTCATATCTACTTCATTGAATGTAGTTAACATCGCAGCAGTATGCTGAACGTCTACCAATCTTTTCGCGATTGTTTGACGACGACGTGACATTTTTACCACTTCAACCGGTTTTGTAAATTGCTCAGCAGCTGATTTTTTCTCTGCAGGCTTTTCAGTTTTTGGTGCAGTAATAGTAGCAGGCTTGCTAACAGGTGCATTACCAGCAGTCTCTACATCTTCTCTACGGATTCTGCCTAGTGGATCACGAGCAGCAACCTCGTTTAGGTCGATGCCTTTTTCCCTAGCCAGTTTTCTAGCAGCAGGTGATGCAATTGGTCTACCTAAACCTTTATTCGTTTCTTCTTGAGGAGTCGTTGAAGCAGATTGTTGCAATGCTTCCTTTTCTCCCTGTTTAACTTGATCTGTTTCAGCAGAAGATGCTACTGGCTCTGAAGGATTAGTTGAAGCTGCAGGTGCACTTACAGGAGCTTCCCCACCTTGACTAACAATCGCAATTGCTTCACCAACTGCAACAGTGTCGCCTTCTTCTTTTAATAGTTCGGAAATGACACCACTATGTTCTGAAATGATTTCAACATTTACTTTGTCAGTCTCAAGTTCAGCGATGTAATCGCCTTTTTCTACAAATTCACCTGGTTTTTTCAACCATTGAGCAATGGTTCCTTCGGAAATGGATTCTGCTAATTCAGGTACTAATATCTCGGCCATGGTGGTCTCCCCTTTACATGTCTTTAAGTGAGTCTATTAATTTGTTGTTTTTGAAAATGCTTCAGTCAAGATGCGAGCCTGTTCATTTTTGTGAACCAATGGATCTCCTTCTGCAGGGCTGGATCTTCTTTTTCTTCCGATGTAACTTACGTTTACACCTTTAGGAACAGCTGCAGAGAAACGAGGTTCTACAAAATTCCATGCTCCCATATTCTTAGGCTCTTCTTGTACCCATACTACTTCCTTCAAGTTAGGGAAAGTATGAAGTAAGTCTTGAATTTCCTGGAATGGGAACGGATAAATTTCTTCAAGACGAACAAGATGTACCCAATCAGTATTAGTCTCTGTCGTAGACTTTTCACTTAAGTCTATAGCCATTTTACCAGTACTAAATACAACACGTTCCACTGACTCTTTGTTTTCGCCAAACCCTTTTTCCTCGATAAATGGCTTGAATTCACCTTCACTTAGTTCCTCAGGTGAAGATGCTGTCATGTTGTTACGAAGCAAGCTTTTTGGTGTCATTAAGACTAGTGGACGAACTTCTTCCATTTTCAAAACCGCAGCTTGTCTGCGTAGAATGTGGAAATATTGAGCAGCGGATGATAAATACGCTACAGTCCAGTTGTTTTCTGCTGCTAACTGTAAATATCTTTCCAACCTTGCACTCGAGTGTTCTGGACCTTGTCCTTCATATCCATGAGGAAGAAGCATTACTAAGCCTGATTTTTGACCCCATTTTGCACGTCCTGCTGAAATGAATTGGTCAAAGATTACTTGCGCTACGTTTGCAAAATCTCCATATTGCGCTTCCCATAATACTAATGTTTCTGGAGAGAAAACATTATAACCGTATTCAAACGCCAATACAGCACTTTCAGTCAATGGACTGTTATGAACAGCGAAAGATGCTTTTGAAGTCGGTAACGTGTGTAATGGAGAATGCTTCTTACCAGTAACATGATCATTCAATACAATATGTCTATGTGCGAACGTTCCACGCTCTGAATCTTGTCCAGATAGGCGGATTGGCGTACCATCCTTCAAGATGGAAGCAAAAGCTAATGTTTCTGCTTGAGCCCAATCAACTTTACCATTTTCTTTGAAAGCATCCAATCTACGAGAAAGGATTTTCTCAAGTTTCTTAAATACGTTGAAACCTTCTGGCCATTTCAACAAACCGTCATTGATTTCTTTAAGCTCATCTAGACTTACTGCTGTCTTAAGCTTAGGGATACCATGTTCAACTGTTTCTGGCGGATCAATTAAAATCGAAATTTCAGCTTTCTTATCAGCAACCTTGTTATAGGCTTCTGAAAGCTTCGATCCTACTTCAGTTTCAATAGTAGAGTATTGATCCTTAGGTACCACACCGTTATTAGCAAGAGTTTCTGCATAAAGCTCTTTAACGGTCGGATGTTTATGGATTAAAGAATACATCAATGGCTGAGTCACTAATGGCTCGTCCATTTCATTATGACCAAATCGTCTATAGCCCAATAAATCGATTAAGAAATCCTTATTGAATTCTTTACGATAAAGTATTGCCAAGTAAGCTGCTGCCAGACATGCTTCTGGATCATCTGCATTAACGTGGACGATTGGGATTTCATATCCTTTTGCTAAGTCACTTGAATACTTGGTAGATCGAGAATCTTCACTTTCGGTCGTGAATCCAATCATATTGTTCGCGATAATGTGAACTGTACCACCCGTTTGGTATCCACGTAATCTGCTTAAATTCAATGTTTCAGCCACGATACCTTCACCAGGGAAAGCAGCATCGCCATGAATGATAATAGGCAACGACTTTGTGAAATCTTGAACAGGATAGCCCGTTTCACTGCGGTCATCTTGTGCAGCACGAGTATAACCTTCCACAACAGCCCCAACATATTCCAAGTGACTTGGATTATTTGCTAGAGTCAATCTTGCTTTTACAGTATTTTCTTCTTTGATCTGACGGTCTCCACCTAAATGGTATTTCACGTCTCCACTCCAGCCATAGTTAATCCCAGTGGAACCTTCAGAAGGAACTAAATCTTTGTTTGGAGCGTGTTGGAATTCAGAGAAAATCATTTCATAAGGTTTGCCTAATACATGGGCAAGGACGTTCAAACGTCCACGGTGTGCCATAGCAATATTTACCGTTTGAGTTCCATATTGTACAGACTCTGAAATCAATTCATCTAGAATTGGAATCAATGTATCTAATCCCTCTACTGAGAATCGCTTCTGACCTACGAATGTTTTATGTAGGAATTTTTCGAACCCTTCAACTTCTGCCAGTCTCTTTAACAGGTTCTTTTTGTGTTCGTTCGTTAAATTCGGTAACATTTTTCCGGATTCAACCATGCTATTTAACCATTCTTTTTCTTTCAAATCATGAACATGATGGAATTCAAAAGCGATGGTTTTCGTATACATTTCCTTCAAATACTTAATTGCTTCAAGGCCATCCTTTACATTCGAAGGAGCATCTTGGCAAATAAGTGAAGCAGGAATAGATCGTAAATCTTGTTCCGTTAAATCGTACTTTTCAAGTGTTAGAAGCTCTGGCTCTGCTGCCTCATTGTTTAACGGATAAATATTAGCCGCCAAATGGCCATAAGCCCTAATATGTTCAGCTAATTTCATTGCTGACATAACTTTTTTCATCATAGCAGGACTGTTTGGAACATTGTATTGCATTGTTCCAGTTGTGTTTTTTGCAAATTCTTCTTCGAATTCTGGGGCACCCCATTGTTCAAAGAACTTTCTCATTTCTTCATCGACTAATTCAGGTGAACCGACAAAAATGTCATATTGCTCTTGTGCATATGCCAAGTTTGGACCTGTAAAGCTCTTCCATGGGTTACTATTATGAAAGTTGGTCATCACTAAACCCCCAACAGAAATTGATATGTTGGATACGAATATCCTTCACTGTTTATGTACCCTAAACAGCAATTAATTAACAGTTTTTTTCAAATTATTTAGCAATAGCATTTCACATAAATAATTATTCTAAAATACAAAGGATAAACCGCTTCCAAAACTATATTACCATTTTTTTTAGTTCTTGTTCAAAATATCGACATTTTTTTTAATTTTTTTTCCCAATCTTTTTACCCAATTCGACAAATCCACACTAACCAAAAAGTTTCAAAAAATTCGCACTAAAAAATTAAACATCCATCATGAAGATAGATGTTTCTATACTGACATTAAAACAGTATCATTTTCGGCAGTGTTGCTAATAATTTTCACAATTTCTAAAGTAGCTTGTTCAGTATCATTACCATTAATTAGACTCATAACTCCGTGGTAAGAAGAAAAGGCATGTGTATACCGAGAATCGTAATATTCACTAAATAATAATCGAATGAATGTTTTATAGTCTTTTGTAAGAATGGCCTTCTCTATTTTTTGCTTTACTTCCATTGATTTAATTCGTTTGTTAAGTATGGTTAATTTTTCAGAAATGATGTCTTTAAATATAGGAAGGGTTTGAAATGGTTCTACGTATTCTGAATATGTGTTTTCAACTCTAATCTCCATTTCGGTCTCAACAATAATATGGGTTCCGTTTTCCTTTAGGTTAAGCAGAAATTCAGGAATCACTACATGGCCTACTCTTTTACTTTCAGCTTCAAGGAGTACATATGCAAAATCACGATATTTAAGTAATTCATCAAATAATAATGCATCGAACATTTTTTGATTGTGCGGTTTTCCTTCTCCAATATCTCCAAAAATGGATCCTTTGTGAGCTGCTAGCTTTTCGATATCCAAAACAGGGAGACCTTTTCCCTTTAGGTTTTCCAATATTTTCGTCTTACCGACACCAGTTAGCCCATGTAAGACAAATGCTTTTTTAGGTACTAGAGTTGGCATGATTTCAAGGGTCTTTTCCCTAAAAGCTTTAAATCCACCAACTAATCTGTTCAACTCAACACCTGCCATTTCAGCAAACATTGCCATTGATTTGCTACGCATACCTCCACGCCAGCAATAGAGGACAATTTCACCTTTCATCTGTAAATCTTTTATTTGGGCTAATAGGCTTGGTAATTTGGGTGATACAATTTCCATTGCCCTCCATTGAGCTTCCTTTGAACCCTTTTTCTTGTAAATCGTTCCTATTTCGGCTCTTTCCTCATCACTGAATAGCGGGACATTGATGGCACCTGGAATATGTGCATCCTGAAATTCAATCGGTGACCGTACATCGACAGGCGTCACAGAATTAATTTCAAAAAACTCTTCCATACTGATATCAGGCATTGTATTACTCCTTTCCCTACACTTATCATTAATTCAATTATAGACAGAATCTTAACCTTTTAAATAGTGTCTTTAATTGAAAATCTTTTGAGGAAAAGCGAAATATGGTAGTTAAAACTGCATTTGTTCTACATCTTCAGAAATGACTTCAAACTCGAATCCCTGCTCCTTTAAAGCTGTAATCATATTTGGAAGGACTCTGACGGTATTCTTCATTTCATTAATATCATGTAAAAGGATGATTGCCGTTTGTTTTCCTGCCGCACCTCTTAAAACGGAGGAAAGGATGGTATATTCAGAAATAGTAGGACTGATTCCATCCTTAGAGTCTACATTCCAATCATAGATTCGATAACCCTTCTTTTCTAATTCTGTTTCTAAATCGCTCATGATATTATATGGCCCGTATTGCCTGCTTGAGATATTTTTGGATCCACCGGGAAACCTTACAATATTGGATCTCACTCTAAAGTTTTTCCATAGAAAATCTTCTAATTTATGAAGGTCTTCAAAATATTGACTCGATGATCGATATATTTTCGTAAAGTCATGTGAGTATGTGTGCAATGCAAGAACATGGCCCCGTTTAATAATTTCCTTATACCCCTTCATCGCATACGTGGAATCGTGGCCCATTACAAAAAACGTAGCTTTTATTCCTTCTTGATCCAATATATCCAGTATAGGAACTGTATTCAATGATGGACCATCATCAAATGTAAGATAAGCCACCTTCCTGTACTTTGATTGATCTTTTAATATAGTAGTTCCATCATATATGGAAGAGCCTTCAACATTAACTGTTAATAATAGAAAATATACTAGTACAAAGCCTACAAATCCCTTAACCATAGTACCCTCCATTCTTTAATACCCATATTTTTTGTTAAGGAAATTATTTTTATCCACTACCAATTATTTAATATGATTGCTGATTGGAAAAATGGGGTGAAAGAAGAAAAAAACAAAACGACTCCCTTTTTTTAAAAAAGAGAGCCGATGTATAGATTTATAATGCTAATTCAAACTGTTTTGAGTAAAGGTTAGCGTATGCTCCATCGTTTGCAAGCAATTCATCATGCGTACCTTGTTCCACAATTCCGTCGTCCCTCAGAACTATGATTCGATGTGCATTTCTAATAGTAGAAAGACGATGGGCAATGACGATAGTTGTTCGACCTTTTGCTAACTTTTCAAGTGATCCCTTGATAAAACTTTCACTTTCATTATCTAATGCGCTAGTTGCTTCATCTAAAATAAGAACTGGTGGGTTCTTTAAAAAAACACGCGCTATACTAAGTCGCTGTTTTTGACCCCCTGAAAGTTTGACTCCTCGTTGACCAATATCAGTGTGATAGCCGTTTGGGAAGCTCATGATAAAATCATGGGCATTGGCATGGTTCGCTGCTGCAATAATTTCTTCATCGCTGGCTTCGGGGTTTCCGTATCGGATATTTTCCATCACTGTTCCCGAAAAAAGGTAAACATCCTGCTGTACAACCCCAATTTTTTTTCTTAAAGAATGTAAGTCGATATTACGAACGTCAATACCATCTATTAACACATCCCCACCCGTAGCATCATAAAAGCGAGGGATGAGAGAACATAACGTCGTTTTTCCCACACCAGACGGACCAACTAACGCGACGTACTCTCCTGGATGTATATGAAGCGACATGTTTAACAGGACATGGTTCAATTGGTCATCATAGCGAAAGGAAACCTTTTTAAACTCAATTTCACCTCTAACTTCTTGTAAAGTAACAGCATTCGGTTTGTTTTCGATTGCCGGCTTCAGATTCATGATTTCCATAAAGCGCTGAAAGCCTGTGATTCCTTCTTGAAATTGGGTGTTCATATGAGTCAGTTTTTGAATAGGCTCAATCATAAAATTTATATATAGTAAAAAAGTGATCAAATCCGCTAAATCTAGCGTATTGTTAACAATACTGACACTACCAAAAATAATGACAGTTATCGTAATCAATTGGATTAACGTTGCAATTCCATTGTAGAAATTCGCTTCTGTCTTATAAAATTTTTTTCTACTATTTAGGAAACGATTATTTTCTATGTTAAACTTTTCGATTTCTACGTGCTCGTTGGCAAAGGATTTCACTACGCGGATTCCTGAAAGACTATCCTCTACTTGTGCATTTACGTCACCAATTCTCTCTTTGTTTCTCCTTAATGCCCTGTTCTCTATCTTATTAAAATATAAAGAAACGACTCCTAACAATGGTAGGAAACAGAAAACGATAATAGCTAATGATGCGTTAATAAAGAACAATATGAAAAATGCTCCTACGAAACGGACTATATATTTGACATAATCTTCAGGTCCATGATGATAAAGCTCAGATAACAAAAGTAGATCGTTTGTTATTCGAGACATTAGCTGACCAGTCTTTTCCCTATCGTAAAAACTAAAAGAAAGCTTTTGCATGTGTGCGAATAACTCTCTACGCATATCACTTTCCATACGCGCACCAACTTCATGACCTTTGTAATCCACAAAATAGTTCACGATATTTTGAATTAGGACCAGTACAATCATCAATGCTCCAATCCAAAACACTTTACTAAGTGCCGTGGACAAGTCTCCTTCAAGTACATCCTTTGTAATATAGCGTACGAGCAAAGGAAACAATAAAGACAAGGAAGATACAATTAAGGCGCTTGCCAAAATGGAAAGAAACAACCTTAAATACGGTTTGTAATAAGATAAAAATTTTTTTACTGGAAAATCCATAAGATACCCCTTTTTGTGTTATTTAATTAAACACATATTAGGGGGTACACCGTTTACTTTTTAGATAGTGTTCCTCCCCTATATGTTTGAATGGCTTGATTCTTAATCTTTTTCATTTGTAATTCCTCCTTGACCATTGATACATAAATTATATTCGGTAGTTTTTATAATGAACAGAATATTCCCACAAAATTTACAAATTTACTTTACTGGAAAAGAACTCTTTTAAATGAAACTATTTTTTCAAATTTAAATTGACATTATCATTGTGAAGGGATGCACTTAAAATAAAGTTTCAGATAAAAAAATAAAGACTGATTAAATTGAACTACACCCCATTTGTTAGACATAACATTCGAGGTGCAGTTCAAAATACAGTCTTTTTTCTAATTTAACAAAGCCTTATTATCTCTCTACATTAAAGTATCGTGCATTCGGATGACTGAATACAATGGCTGATACGGATGCTTCAGGCTCCATCATGCAGCCATCTGTAAGGGTAATGCCAAGATCTTGAGGTTGTATGAGTTCGAACAATTTTTCCTGATCATCTAAGTTGGGACATGCTGGATACCCAAAGGAAAAGCGCTGGCCAATGTATTTTGCCGCAAATCTTTCTTTC
This sequence comes from Peribacillus alkalitolerans, assembly GCF_010882125.1. Lineage (GTDB taxonomy): Bacteria > Bacillota > Bacilli > Bacillales > DSM-1321 > Bacillus_BN > Bacillus_BN alkalitolerans. The sequence continues at coordinate 48,144 of NZ_JAAGVZ010000017.1, forward strand.
ATGGTCATATTAGGATCATCCGAGATTCCAGCCACTTCACGCATCCTTTGGTGAATATATTCTGCAGTTCCTTCTGCAATTTCAAGAGCCAATGCTTGTATCGCATGGCTTTTCAAATATTCTCCATTTCGCTTCCATTCTTCCGCTTTTTGACGTATCCCAGAACCTGCTGAAACGACGAAAAATCCAGCATAATCGATTTGATTTGATTCAATGCTTTTAACATAGTCAGATAAGCAAAGGAACGGATCTGACTGTTGTCTAGGAAAATCGAAAGTTTGTAAAGGCAAGTCTTTTTGATCAGTAGGATAAACATGAAGTTGGTTTCCTTCACTTTGGACAGGGAAAAACCGATAGACTGCTTTGATAGCAAAAGGTTGGTATTGTTTTAGGAAATGAAGTAATTCTTCTATTAAAAGATGGATCGATTGGGCTTTAGGATCCCCTTCTAATAGTAATTGCTCTACCTTCCCCTTTAGCCCCAGATGATGCCCATATAGCATTTGACGATTGATATATGGAATGACCTCTTCTAATGCTATATCTTTAAACAACCGTCGTTCTAAATGTAACGGTCTTTTTACTTCATGATCTGGCAAACTGCTCTTTTTAACTAAATGATTTTCAGAAGGACGTACCCACTCAATTTTTTCAATAACAGAAGGTTGTTTCTTAATTGTTAATGAGTTCCTTGTGCTTGAATGAATCTCATTCATAATTCGCAACCCATCCATTGCGTCCTTTGCATAGTGGACTTCGCCGTCATATGCTGGTGCTATTTTTCCTGTCGTAAATTTCCTTGAAAGGGCTGCCCCTCCAACCACGATTGGCAATTGAATACTTTCCTGCGCCAAATCCATGGCAGTGATAACCATTTGCTGTGCAGATTTGACCAATAGTCCTGATAAACCAATGGCAGTCGGTTGATGTTTTTTCACTGCTTCAATTAATGTAGAAGGTGCGACTTTAATACCGAGATCAACTATTTCATAACCATTATTTGAAAGAATGATTTCTACAAGGTTTTTGCCGATATCATGAACATCCCCCTTAACTGTTGCCAAAAGCATCTTCCCTTTATGTAAGGAGGCTTTATCGTTTGTCATCAACGGCTCCAAATGTGCTACGGCCGCTTTCATACTTTCAGCACTTTGCAAAACTTCAGCTACAATTAATTTATTATCATTGAATAAGCGACCTACTTCTGCCATTCCTTTCATCAATGGGCCATTGATAATATCTAAAGGAGTAACCTGTTTTGCAAGCAATTCATCCAAATCTTCAACTAGTCCAATTTTTGTTCCTTCAATAATGTAATTTGCTAATCGTTCCTCTACCGGCAATTTCTCTTGTGATACTTGTTTGGTTTCTTTTTTATCTCTAAAATGCGCAACAAAAGCTTGCAAGTTGGGTTCTGAATTCTCAAATAGCAATGCCTCTGAGAGTCTTATCTCATCAGGAGGAACACTGGCAAAACGCTCAAGTTTTTCAGTATTTACGATGGCATAGTCCAAACCTGCTTTGACGCAATGATACAAAAACACAGCATTAAGGATTTCCCGACCTCGTGGAGGTAATCCAAACGAAACATTGCTTATTCCAAGTATTATTAAGGAGGAAGGAAATGCAGTTTTGATTAATCTGATTCCCTCAACTGTTTCCTTAGCTGAATCTGTGTATTGTTCATCCCCTGTGCCTACCGGGAAAACCAATGTATCAAAAATAATATCTGTTGGTGAAAATCCGTATTCTTCAACTAATATCCGGTAACTTCTAGTGGCAATTCCGAGTTTTTCTTCAGCTGTAACCGCCATTCCTTTTTCATCAATGGTACCGACTACAAGTGCACCCCCATACTTTTTGACCAACCCCGCAACTTTATGGAATTTCTCTTCCCCATCTTCCAGGTTTACTGAATTGATGATACATTTTCCTTGCGTCTTTTTTAGAGCTGTTTCCATCACTTTTTCATCGGTACTATCAATTACAATCGGCACTTTTACTTTTTTGACCACTTCGGTGATAAACTGCTCCATGCTCCCGTCTTCATCTCCATCAGGGTCCGCTAAACAAATATCGATTACATGTGCACCTTTCTTTACTTGATGTCGTGCAATTTCTGCTGCTTCATTAAAATTCCCAGCCGTAATTAGCTGCTTGAATTTTCTTGACCCGATTACGTTGGTGCGCTCTCCCACTAATAACGGTCTCATCGAATCATCATACTGGAGGGGTTCGATTCCTGAAACCATATGTATGTTAGTTTTAATCTGTTTAGATAATTTTCGAGGTTTGACTTGAGCCATAGCTTCAGAAATAGCTTTTATATGAGTAGGTGTTGTTCCACAACATCCACCCACAATATTGATCCATCCTTGATCTGCAAATTGTTTGATTTTTTTTGCCAATGATTTGGCTGTTTCTTGGTAATTTCCTTCTTCATCTGGTAGTCCTGCATTCGGATAACAGCTAATTGCTGCTGATGAAATTTCTGCAAGACTTCTGATATGTTCAGCCATGAATTCTGGACCAGTTGCACAGTTTAGACCGATCGCAAGTGGGTTCATATGCTGACAGGAAATATAAAATGCTTCAATGGACTGGCCAGCAAGAGTGGTTCCCATTGGTTCAATTGTTCCAGATATGATGATAGGTACTTTTCGTTCGTATTCTAAAAAGGCTTCCTCAATCCCGATAAAAGCCGCCTTAACATTTAACATATCTTGACAGGTTTCTACCAGAAAAAGATCGACCCCACCTTCTAACAATCCACATGCTTGCTCCTTATAGCTTAAGGTAAGCTCATCAAAAGAAATTCCACCAGTAAGAGACAGCGTTTTCGTAGTAGGTCCGATTGCCCCCGCCACAAACCTTGGCCATTCAGAAGTAGAGTATTGGGTTGCAACTGCCCGCGCAAGCTTGGCCGCATCAACATTTAATTGGAATGCCTGTTTTTCAAGACCATACTCCTCTAATACAACACTTGTTGACCCAAATGTATTGGTCTCTATAATATCCGCACCCGCTAACAAATACTGTTCATGGATGTCACTGATAATATCTGGACGGGTTATGGTAAGGTATTCATTGCATCCCTCTAAAGCTTCCCCACCAAAATCAGCTTCGGATAGGTTAGCTTGTTGAATCATCGTTCCCATAGCACCATCAAGTATTAATATTTTTTTGGATAGTTGATCCTCAAGTAAGCTTACTTGCATATTGACGTTCCTCCTTCAATTCTTGCTTGTCTTTGTCCCGTATATATTCTGTTAGGTTTACGGTCATCCCATATCTCATAAAAGGAGTAATCAAGTAAATGCTCTTCCACTTTTCCAAAGCTGCATCTATCAATTCCTTTGCAATCGCCAATCCTTCAATCTCAGCTTGTCTTCGGTCATTTCCTGCAGAAAACATAGCCTTTCTTACTTGGTCCGTAAGTTGAATACCTGGCACTTCATGATGAAGGAATTCCGCATTTTTATAGCTCGTCAATGGCATGATGCCAATATAAATAGGAGCATCTATATGTTTCGTAGCTTCATGTAACTCTTCTAATTGATGGATGGAAAATATGGGTTGTGTAATAAATGAATCCGCTCCACAGGCTATTTTTTTTTCCATCCTTTCAACGGCTTTGTGAAGGTACCTCACATTTGGATTAAATGCCGCTGCAACATGAAAGTTCGTCTTCTGACCAAGAGATTGACCACTATAGGAACGACCTTCGTTGAATTGTTTTATCAGCCCAATCAAATCAAAGGACGACAAATCATAAACTGAAGTGGCCCCAGGAAAATCTCCAATTTTGGATGGATCTCCAGTCACTGCGAGTACCTCATTTAACCCTAGAGTATGAAGTCCCATTAAATGTGATTGTAATCCTATTAAATTTCTATCACGGCATGTTATATGGACAATCGGTTTAATCTTCTGCTTATCTTGTAAAATTGAAGATAGGCTCACATTACAAATACGGGGTGATGCAAGCGAATTGTCCGCAAGCGTCAAAGTATCTGCACCAGCTGAAATCAGTGCCTTGGCTCCTTGAAGAAAATCACTTATTCCTAACTTTTTTGGTGGATCTAATTCCACTAAGATTGTTCGTTCAGTCTTGCCTTTTTTTAGGACAGATGGTCCATTGTCATCGAAGGAAGAATTATAAATTTCTATTTTCCTAGGTTTTACAATTTTCTCTAGAACTGGTTTTTTTCCAGCTAGCGCTTTTTTCACTGATTCGATGTGAAGAGGCGTCGTCCCACAACAGCCGCCTATGATTCTGGCACCTTGTTCAACCAGCTGAATGGCACTGCTACCAAAGTAATCCGGATTGGGTTCGTAAGTTAATTTCCCGTCTAGAAAATCTGGCAAACTCGCATTCGGATATACCGATAATACTGACTTTTGTGGAATGGGTACCTCTTCTAGTGATCGGATCATATGATGCGGTCCTAATCTACAATTTAATCCAACCGCTTCAACATCAAATTGTTCCAGTCTAATTAATGCGTCGCTTACATGCATACCATTCTGTAAATACTTCATATCGTGAAGACAAATATTCGCTATGATAGGAAGGTTCGATTCTTCTTTTACGATTGCAAGTACTGCTTCTATTTCCTCTAAGTCATAGTAAGTTTCTAGTAAAATACCATCTGGATCCTCCAACAACAGGGCATAAAGCTGCTCTCTGAATTGGCGCTTAATTTCTGATAGGTCTAAGTCATTTTTCCTTAACCCTCTGCTTGCCCCGATAGTGCCGAACACGAATGCTTGATTGTTGGCTGCTTTTCTAGCAATTATCACTCCCTGCCGATTAATTTGCTGGACCTCATCCTCTAAACCATATCTCTTTAATTTATAATAGTTTGCTCCATAAGTGTTGGTCTGAATGATATCAGATCCTGACGCCACATACGTCTTATGAATTTGTTCGATTTTATCTGGTGAAATGATATTCAATTCTTCAAAACAATGGTCGATGCCAGTTGAATAAAGAAGAGTTCCCATTGCTCCATCACCAATCAAAATTCTCTTTGATAACTCTTCTCTGAAATCCATGGTACCCCCCCTATAAAATTTCTCTATGTATCTTTGAAAGTTAGTAGTGAAATCGAATTCTAACCATTCCAAGCAAACAAAAAAGGCTTCAAAAGAAGAAGCCTTTTTATCTTCCTCTTATCACTCAAGCAATGCTTGCTGGAATTAGCACCTTTGTACGGTTGTACAGGTTGCTGAAGCATCATTAGGCCAGGTCCCTCCGCTTCTCTTGATAAGAATTCTATATAATTTTAATAACCTTCACTTTACATGAATATTCCGTTAATTTCAATATCATACAAACAGTTTTTGATAATAAATATAAATCATCCCATAGATGTTGTGGTTTTATCATGTCTAATGTGGATTTATCATCGTTTCATTTGTGGTTTGTAGAAAAAGAAAGGCTCTTTTCGTTTGCCCGTTGATTGCAGCGAGAGGCACTTGCTTTCCGTGGGGAGGAAAGGGAGCCACCTCGGCGTTACAGCCTGTGGGGTGTCCCACTTCCCTCCTTTATTCAGCATGCCATTGAAAAAGCTTCCTCGATTAAACACCGCACGAAGGAAATGGGAATGCATTTTCGAGGAGTAAGTAAGTACCCCCGCTTCAATCAACTCAGACTGTTATAGATAAATTACACTAACAAAGTTAAAGTGATCAAGCTTCCAATCTTCTTTTGATATTTTCTTTCCATGCTTCAGCTAAGTCTGGCACATTCAACAATTGTTGCATTCTAGAATAGTTTTTTCTATCGTGAAAGTATATTTGATTAGCTTCAAGAATACTGATTGAATGGTCTTTTCTCTCTAACAACTGAATCTCAGATCCATTCTGAATGGTTCCTTCTTTAAGGACTTTTCCAAAATATCCAGTGAATCCTGTTTCAACTATCCGCTTTAGTAAAGGAGGTAAATTGTTATATTGTGAGATGGTTGCACAAGGAATTCGACCTTGCGTGATCAATACCTCCGTTTCACCAATACGATAGATATCACCAATGAAGACTTCATCTTCTTTCATATTCTTGACTGTCACATTTTCACCAAAGGCAGGTAAGGTCAATTCCGTCTTCCATTCGGAATTCCAGAATTGATAATGTTCATACGGATAAAAACATATCGCCCGATCCCGACCTCCATGAAAATCTGTATTAGCTACTCCATCTCCTTCAAAGCAATCATAAGTAAGTTTGGCTTGCTCAACAGATTGTTTTACAATTCCGGTCACAATTTCACCTGAAGTAAAGATATGTTTGGCTGGTTTTCCGATACTAAGGTTCATGAGGCTTTTCATTTGTATTCCTCCAAATTCGAAGATCTATCTTAATTTAAGTGTCATTCGTGAGAAGCTCGTGACATATATATAGCTTTATGGTAATCTATGTAAGAGAAATAAGAAACAACATTTATAGAAAACTTGGCTAGAGTCCATTTAACGCTCACGATGCCTAGTTACATGTATTCTATATTTCTAAAATTTTCGGCTACTTCGACTTAGTTCTCTGCTTCCAATTTATATTTTTCATAAAGTGAAAAGAATCCGAAGTTGCTGCAACAACTTCGGATTGTAATAGAATAAAGATCTTTAAAAATCGACTTTTGCCAAGAAATAGACCTCTTCCATTAATCAGGAGGTCTATTTTTTATTATGAAAAGCTAGAATGGAAATAAGTAATGTGGCAAAAGAAAACATAACCATAAGAGCTTCAAATATTGTCATGGCCTCACCTCCTTTCAAAGGAGTCGGCCGACCATTAAAGACGATTCTATTACTCTTCTAATTATAGCATAAATTTCCACAAAACAAGAACACTTGTTCTTATTTTTAGACAAAATAGCTGTAAAGCCCTATCCTATATTAACTTCAAAATGGTTACCAGTATTGGTAAAAGATAGACTATTGCACTACATTAGATTGCCGTGATACAATAGGTACACAATATATAGACGAAACTTTCAGAATTCGTCTATATATTGTTTAAAAGATTTCCTCACTCTTCGTCCTAATAGGGCGAATTTTTTTATTCTTTGTTTTCTTTTTGTTCGTATGACTTGAAGAAGTCTTTAAATTGAGTTGAGAAATGAATGAATATTCCAATCATAACGAGTGACCAGCCAAACATTATAAGGATGATTTATAAGGATGATTTATAAAGCTTAATGAACAGGTTATTAAGTTGATTTTTCAAGGACACTGGTTGATTGGAGCGGAAGGCGCTAGACTCCTGGGGGATTAGCGTTACAGGCGAGACCCCGCAGGAGCGGTAGCGACGAGGAGGCTCGGCGAACGCCCTCCGGAAAGAAAGTGCCTGGAGCGGAAATCCACCTTTTCGTCTTCCATACATATCAAAAATGACAAAAGGTATCGAGAGAGCGTACTCTCGATACCTTTTGTCGACAATCTGAAACCGTGGGTATATCCACGGTTTTGTTTAATCTTATTTTTTTACTCTCATTTTCCTCTCATAGTAAGGAACATACTGCTTAGTTCGAATTTCATAATAATTCAATGCTAGTCCACAAATAGTAACCCAAAGACCTCCAGCCGAAAAACCAGCAATCACATCACTTGGATAGTGGACACCTAGGTAAATCCTGCTTATCCCAATCGATACAACCAAAAAACCAAATACTATTCCTATTACTACTTCGAGGATATAGTACCGAGATATCTTTGATAAAACGACAGCCAAGGACACATATAATATGAATGATCCCATAGAATGGCCACTTGGAAAACTGAAACCTTGTTCAATGATGATGGGAAATATATCGGGTCTCTCTCTATGGAATAGCCATTTTAATGCTAAGTTAAATAATGCACCAATTCCAGATGAAATGATCAAATAGGATGCATATCTACTCTTACGTGTTATCACCAAAATGATTGATACAATTAGTACAATAGCAATTATCCATTTCACAGAACCAAGGTAAGAAAAAAATTTCATTAGGATTGTTAATCGTTCAGAAACATGACTTTGGATAAAGTTTATAATCATCGAATCGAATTGCTCTAGTTCATTTTCCCGAAGCTCGTCAACAAGATTAAAGAAAACGATCGAATATATGCTTAGTAAACTAATGATAAATATCCCATACTGAATTCTTTTCCGTTTCAGTTTTTTCCCCATTACTATCACCTTTTATCCTAACGGTTTACAAAGAAGCTTCCCTGCCAATCCATCAAATAAACAGAAATTAAGCTTGTTTCTTTTCTTTTGGTGTAGTTTTTTTCCTTGTCGTTTTTTTAGCTGTTGTTGGTTTAGCTGTTGTTGGTTTTGTTTTATCAATGGATGCTTGTAACATCGCCATTAAATCAGTTACATTACCCGTAGGCTTAGCAGCTGTTTCCTTAGCAGTGACAGTCTCTCCATTCTTTTTGCTTTCAATCAATTCCATTAGAGAGGTTCTATATTCATCTTTGTATTTTTCTGGTTGGAAAACTTCTGTCAACTGGTCAATCAGCATTATCGCAGTATCCAATTCTTTTTGGGTAACATTATCACCAGCAGGAATGTTAGGTACATCTTGAAAGGAGCGAACTTCGTCTGGATAATGGATCGTTTCCATTAACAAAGTATTTTCCATAACACGGATGATAGCGATCTGTTCTTTTGTACGTATGACTATTCTAGCAATCCCTACTTTTCCTGACGTTTCTAAAGCTTTCCTTAATAGACTATATGCCTTTCCTCCACCTTCATTTGGCGACAAAAAATAACTTTTGTTGTAATAAATAGGATCAATTTCTTCTAACTTCACAAAATCAATGATTTCTACTGCTTTATCTTCATTTTCCTTTTTCAATTTCTCAAGTTCTTCATCTTCTATCACTACATATTTCCCTTTTATATATTCAAAGGCACGTACGATTTCCTCTTTTTCCACTTCTTTCCCACATGCAGAACAAACCTTTTCATATTTAATAGGAGCGTGACACTCTTTATGGAGATTTCGTAGTGAGATATCCTTATCTTCGGTTGCTGCATGGAGTTTTACAGGAATATTAACAAGTCCAAAACTGATGCTTCCTTTCCACATCGTATGCATCATGAACACCTACTTTTTTTCATTATTATCTTACTAATTCTCTTTTAAAAAACATCATAACTTTTGGAAAGTGTAAGGCTCATTATTTTTGAGAAAAATGATATAAGAAGGAGGATAGATTACATGAAGCTAAAACCTATGCTACCCACAGCAGTAAAGGATGTTCCGAAAACCGGCAAATGGCTATTTGAAACAAAATACGATGGCTTTCGTTGCCTTCTCATTGTTTCAAAAGCCGGAATTAAGCTTTTGAGTAGAAATGGGAAGGATTTGAGTCACGAATTCCCTGAACTAGTTCAATCTGTGGCTTGTCTACTCGGTTCATTTTTTCATTCTGCCATTTTTGATGGCGAGATTGTCTGGCTAAGCAATGGTTACAAAAGTGATTTTCTTCAAACTCAGTATCGAGGAAGATTGAAGAAACAAGATACGATCAATAAAGAAGCCACTCATTCCCCTTGTCAATTCATGTGTTTCGACCTTCTAGAACTGAACGGAAAAACCTTTTTCAATGTACCTTTAACCGAACGTAAAAATACCTTACTGAAATGGTTTGAGACACAACATCTCTCAACTGATAGAGGCCCTAATACAAATCAACTCATACAATATGTTCCTTATGATTCAGATGACCTGAAGTTATGGGAATTGCTTGTACTGCATGATGCTGAAGGAATGATAATGAAGAGAGCGGATAGCTTATGGGAAGAAGGAGTAAGGACAAGAAATTGGTTAAAAATAAAAAACAAAAAAAGTGTAGATTGTTTTCTTTATTCCTATAATCGTGAGAATGGTTATTTTGATATAGGCGTGTTCCATAACAATGAAATGGAGATCATTGGCAGGTGTAAAAATGGCTTAACACAACAGGAACATACTACCCTTTCACAAGCGGTAATGGCAAACGCATATAAGCAAATTGGAGAAGTTTTTTATATCGAACCTTCTATCGTGATGACCGTTGAATATTTACATATTTTTGATCAAGAATTACGAGAACCAGAATTTGTCTCATTCCAATTTGAAAAGGGGGCTGACCAATGTACTTGGAAGGAGTTCATCGCGAACAGTGCCACTTTCTCAGACCTAATAAGTGTCACTTCACCTGACAAACCGATTTACCCTACCATCCCTATTCTAAAATCTCAGTATCTCGACCAAATGAGAAATTTGAGCAGTTGGATGCTTCCATTCCTTACTGACAAACCGTTAACAGTTATTCGCTATCCCCATGGGGTAGGTGATGAGAGATTTTTTCAAAAAAACTGTCCAGACTATGCACCAGATTTTGTCCAAACCTATACTGAAGGTGGAACAGACTTTATACTTTGCAATGATCTTAAGACTTTGGTGTGGCTTAGCAATCAATTGTCACTCGAATTTCATGTCCCGTATCAAAAGGCAGGCAGTACTATGCCCGATGAAATCGTTCTTGATTTAGACCCTGAAACAAAAGATCAGTTTCCATTGGCAGTTAAAGCAGCGACTCTTATAAAAAAAGCATTGGATGGTTTAAAATTGGAGAGCTTCATTAAAACCTCGGGTAATCGAGGTTTACAGATCCATATACCCATCCAACCAGACACCTTCACATACGAAGAGACCAGGATGTTTACTGATTTTTTAAGCCAATGGCTATTAGAATCCGAACCGGACGATTTCACAGTCGAGAGATTAAAGAAAAACAGAGGGAACAAACTCTATCTAGATTTTGTCCAGCATGCTGAAGGTAAAACAATCATTGCTCCCTATTCACCAAGGGGAAATGATTTTGCTGGAGTTGCAGCCCCACTATTCTGGCATGAGCTAAATGAAGGAATTCAAATAGAGAATTATACCCTGAAAACAATCTATGAGAGGATAAAAAAAATGGGCTGTCCATTTTCTAAGCTGGATAGGGCTAGAGAAAGACAACCTTTTAAAGAGATTATTGACCTTTTGAAATTGAAGAATCTTAAATAAAAGGTATCAGAATCATTAATCAAAAAGAGAATGTAAATTTTTTGCATTCTCTTCAGACTGTAGACAAACTCGAAGATTTTCGAGTTTGTCTACAGTCTTTTTCTTTTACAATGAAAGAAGTTAACTAAGAACTAGAGAAGTTGATTTCCTCTCCGGGGTTCAATATGTGTTTGGCATTCGATCTATGCTAAGCTTAATGAACAGGTTTTTAAGTTGATTTTTCAAGGACACTGGTTGATTGGAGCGGAAGGCGCTTGACTCCTGGGGGATTAGCGTTACAGGCGAGACCCCGCAGGAGCGGTAGCGACGAGGAGGCTCGGCGAACGCCCCCCGGAAAGCAAGCGCCTGGAGTGGAAATCAACCTTATCTTCTACAATACAAATCAAAAATGTCAAAGGTATCGAGAGAGCGTACTCTCGATACCTTTTGTCGACAATCTGAAGAAAATGTAATTTTTTTACTTTCTCTTTTGTATAGGTTATCTAATTAAAACGAAGGTAAATTATCCAAATTATTTTCTTTAATCCCATCCGGTTCACTACGTATAATATCTCTACCATACTTATGGAATACATCCAAATGTGCTAACTTACCTGCCTTTGCTTCATCCAGAGCCGAAATATAATCTAATTCTCTTCCGCTATTCGTTTTAAAGGCAATGATATCATCGTCTTCATTTTTTCGAACTGCAACAATTTGTTCTACACCAGAGTTGGTTTCTTCTCCTAATTCCCTCTGAGCTTGATCTTCCCCTTGTTGTTTGTATTCATTATAAATTTTTTGATAATCTTTATCATCCATACACAACACCTCCCGAACATATGTTTAGTATGTTCGGGAGAATTGGCTTTATGTACACTATTTTAAATTTAGGCTCTGTTAAACCTGCTAGTTGATTGCAGCGAGAGGTGCACCCAATGAACATAGTTCCAAATCAACAATGAGCTAGTAAGATAGACAAATCTAAAAAGGATGAAATCATAGTGATTTCACCCTTTAAAGGAACCGTAATATTAATTCTTTTTTGAATCCTTCAATACCAAGTGGATTATGAACAACATATGTAGCCTTTTATTGTTTAAAGCGCTACTTTTCCTTCTAGGAACTCAGAAACATCCATTTGCAAACGTTCATATTGCTCAGTCTCACGAGTAAATTCTTCTTTTTGAAGAATTATTGCATCAACTGCATTCGTAGGCTCAACTTCAATTTCTGCTTTATATAAGTAAGTTGCATTTCCAATCAAATCGATACTGTATTTATTGGTTTCCTTATGAACCACACATTTAACTTTTCCGCCTGGATTATAAACATGTGTGTCTTGCTCAAAGTCATTATACCCTTGCAGACATGTTACTAAGGTAGATGCAGACATCGCCGTTCCACATGCATTGGTAAAACCAACCCCACGTTCATAAGTTCGGACAAAAATATGTCCCTTTTCAAGAGGTACAACAAAACTTACATTTACTCCATCAGGAAATAGCTTATTTGGACCATTAACAACTTGAGCAATTTCTAATTGTAAATTAGATTGAAGCTGTTCAGATGTAACAATAGCTACTAAATGTGGATTGGGTACTGCCAACGCTGTAAACCGAAGATTATCTGAAAGCTCAACTATTTCGCTATTTATTAGAGTATCTTGTTCGATTTGTAAAGGCAAATCCTTTACATGGAACGAAACAGGTGAAATCTGCACCTTAAACGTTGGAATATCTTCAAATATGCTTGTAACCTTTTCAACAGTCAATATGGTCTTCATGGTCTCAATTTGCAACTTATCATGATGAAGTGTTTCAAATGCATAACGAGCGATGCAACGGAGTCCATTACCACACATTGAAGCTTCAGATCCATCAGAATTGAATACCCTCATCCTTGCATCGGCTTTCTTACTTTTTTGGAAAAACAATATCCCATCAGCACCTAGGGATCTATTCCTGTCACATAAACCTTTTGCAAGGAGAGCGCGCTCCTCTTCAGTAAAAGCAATATCCTGATGATATTCATCAATAATTATAAAATCATTTCCTGAACCATGGCATTTGATGAGATTAAACTGCATAAAGCATCCTCCCGTACTATCCATTCTATTTATATATGTCTATACTTGTGTTGAATTTGATTAAAGAAGAATGATTTTATTTGCTTGTTTCGTACCCATCCACTACTACATCCAGTTTTCCTGTAGTAGGAGAGATTACTAAGCCATGAACATAAACGTCATTAGGAATAAGTGGATGATTTCTCACAATATCCACGCTATTTTTTACACTTTGTCCAACATCATCAAAGCCACGTAGCCAATTTCTTATATTGAAACCTGAATTTTCTATAATACTAATGGTCTCTTTAGAGATATTTCGATTAGTTACCTTGTCAAGAAGGCTTTCTACGTTTACTGACGCCATTCCACAGTCGTGATGGCCTATAATAAAAACTTCACTTGCATTTAGCTCATAAATGGCCACGATTATACTACGCATTACACTACCAAAAGGATGTGAAACGACTGCACCCGCAGTCTTTATGAATTTCACATCACCGTTTCTTATATCCATTGCTTTAGGCAAAAGTTCGACAAGACGGGTATCCATACAACTAATGATAACCATTCGTTTATCTGGGAACTTATCCGTTTTAAACTCTTCATAGTTTCTATTCTCAACAAAATTTTGATTATGCTCTAGTATTTCTCTTAATAGTGTCATTTTTATCACCACAATATCATAGAATTTTTATCTATTATAGCAAAGAAATCATTTAAAGGTATAGTGAAGTGGAATCAGCCAAATTTCCTATTCTGAACTAATTATTCTGGTGATGGAATAATAACGAACAGTATGCTAAGCCGAAAATTCTTTCTTCTTTTTTAGCCAAAGAGGAAAATTGGATAATTGGGGAATTACAGTTGAACCGTTCGCTCCAATTTGAAGGTAACCATCCAATTGAAAGTTTTCCTATTTTAGCTCCATCGACTCTCTCTAACGTAAATTCCTGTGCCATAACCATGGTGTTTACTTTAACAGAAGGATTTTCAACCTTATTGTAAAAAATACCTGAAGTACTAGTCCAAAGAAATTTTTTATCACTATAATAAGTACCGATTAGCTTCTTACTTTCATTATAAATCTCCATTCTCTCGTTTTTAGCATATACTTTAAAGCTAGCAACGACCTTTTGGTTCTTATCTAGTAAAATATATTTCTTTGGTAGCCAAAATGATATCATGTTCGGGATTAACCACCAATACCATGCAAGAGAATGATCTCTTAACTCACCCAAAAATGAGCCAATCGGATGGTAAAATTGCATTCGCAATGTTGGAGCGGGAAGAAAAACTAAAACCAAGTCGTCTTGCACTAAAAGAGATAACAACTCATCTCTATCCGGCAGGTGAACAAGCGATGACCGATTTTTATTCATTCGATAGAAAGCAAAAGAGAAAATGGTAATGAAATAAAATGGGACCAAGGATAAAAGAACAATCTTGTCCACTCTGAAATATATTAATGTGCATAATCCGATTATCAACAATATGAGCGATATTTTAGCAACGGACAGATGAATATGTGAGGTTTTTATATAATGCTGTCGGATGTTCATCAAAATTCCCCTTCGATAATTCAATCTATCTTCCAAATATATGGGTCTCTCATTAATATATGCTAGAACATCCCTAAAGAAATAAAAAAGAAAAACCAATCCAGTAGCTCATACATCGGCCATCGATTGGTTACTTTCTTAATGAAAACTCTTTATTCTGCTATACTTCTTCTAAATAAAAAGACAGAAGCTAGGAAACATATAAACGTTAATAACAATGTAAGGGCGAGAGATCCAATTAGATACTCTGAAAACTGACCTGAAACCAAATATTCTCCAACATACGAAGATAATTGGCCTGGACTCCAAGCCATTCGTTTAGACAATAAACCCCCGATAAGATTAATAATCATAATGATGACAACAGAGATAAATCCAATCATCATAGATGAAGAAAGAAAGCTATTTAAGAAAAGGAGAATGCTTATAACAAATAAGATCCAAACTGAATAGATTAACACGCTGTTGATAAATTCTTCAAACGGGATTTTTCCAAACAATATCGAGGTATAATACCAGCTTGATAGAGAGCCTAAAATAATAGATGGAATGATTAAAATGATTGATGCAATCCATTTACTAGATATAAAGTTCACATATGAAACCGGTTTGACTAGTATCATCGAAATTACTCCGCTTTTTCTTTCATTTGAAACACTTCCCATATTCAACAAAACAATAACAAGGATCCCTAAGAGGTTATATTGATTCAATGACATAAAGAAAACTTCCGGGGCAGCTGGAGTTGGGATTGAGACTACCGCCCCCTCTGGCAGACCTCCAGCACTTTTTAAAATATCAGGTAAAAAGTACGTTGTAATTGGGTCGGTTAAGCCGATTAGAATAAAGGTAATTGGAACCCAAATAATTCGATAATTCCGTACCATTTCCAGCCATTCTTTTTGAACAAGAGTAAATAATTGCTTCATTGCTTAACCACCTTCATAAATAAATCTTCAAGGTCTAAGTTGGATACTTCCATTTTCACAACAGGAATTTCAGCTTCGAGGACCCAGCCTAAAATGGTTTTTCGCCCCGCTAATATCGCATCAGTCTCACAAATGACTTGCTTTCCTTGGACAATGATATCGTTAAAAATTCCGCTATCGTTCAACGGGCCAACAAACTGGGCTAATTCGATACTAGCCTCCACTTTAATTTTTCCAACTTGATTTTTCTCTTTTAATTCTTGGATTGAGCCTTGTTCCACTAAATTCCCATCATGTAAGAACAAAACATCCTCACAAATTTCCTCGGCATCATTTAAAATATGTGTACTAAATAAAATAGTCATTTCTTGTTTTAATTCCAATAAAAGATCAAGGACTTCTCTTCGGCCAAAAGGATCCAATGCAGATACTGGTTCATCTAACATGAGTAACTTCGGCTTATGGATAATGGCTTGTGCAATCCCAAGCCTTTGTTTCATTCCTCCTGAGTATTTGCCGATTTTCCTTTTCTTCGCGTCTTCTAATCCAACCCGCTTCATTAACACTTCAGCACGATAAGTCGCTTCCTTACCATTCATACCTGTTAACTCGGCAGCATAAATTAAAAATTCAAAACCTGTCATCCAATCATAAAAGACTGGGAATTGTGGTAGGTATCCAATATAGGCTCGAATATCACTACCGTGCTCCATACCCATCATTTCAATCTTTCCTGTTGATGGGTACAACAATCCTGCAAGCATTCGCAAGGTTGTAGTTTTCCCAGCACCATTAGGGCCAATCAACGCTATGCATTTTCCTTGGTCAAGGGTAAATGATAAGGTATTTACTCCTCTATTCCCTTTATAAGCTTTACTTAAATTACTGACATGAAGAAGAGCCATCTTATTGCCTCCTTCCAATGATCAAATAAAGGATTGGACCTATGATTCCTGTTACAAGAATTAGAACTGCCCATAACGCCTTAGGACCTTTAGTTTGATCGATCTTAATTAAATCCACCAATGCTATGATCATTAAAATTAATTGTAAGAGTAAAATTGGGGCAATAATTAAAAAGTTTATTGATTCAAAAGCTTGTTGTATTTCATTCATATTGTTTCTCCTCCTTTAGTTCTATACGTTAGACGCGCAACTCAAAAATTCGTTCAGAAAAATAATAAAAAATTTATTAAAAAAGTTTTCATCGAGTGCCTCTAACATGAAAAAGGCCAATCGAGAATCCGATTGGCCTTTAATGACTTATTTAATTACCTTTTCCAATTGTGTCAAAATATAATTTTCTAATTACAAAGGTACGATAGAGTTCCAGCTTTTTTCTCTCAACAGGATGTTTCGTTATACCTGCTTCTTTTAATTGTTGTAAATACCAACCCTTTGAATATTGATACGCCATATTTTTTCTCTCCCTTATATATGCTTGTCCATAACATTTGTATGAGAGAAAAATAGTTTTTATGATAATCATTTTACTTGTATTCTACTTAACTAAAAAACCATTTAAGTAATCCTACATCCATGTTTTATGTTATAATTCTTCGTACTCCGAAATACAGAGATTTGAGGTCAATCACATGAATATAACTTATAGTCCGAGAGAAAAAATCCTTCTTTTTATGAAAATCATGTTTCCTATCCTGGTTACACAGCTAAGTTTATTTTCCATGAATTTCTTTGATATAGTCATGTCTGGAAATTATGCCTCTGCTGATTTAGCAGGCGTTTCCATTGGGAGTTCGATTTGGATTCCTGTATATACCGGTTTAAGCGGCATATTACTGGCAATTACACCTATCGTTGCTCAGCTTATCGGCGGAAGTAAAAAGAAGGATGTACCATTTTCAGTCATCCAAGGTGTCTATTTATCCGTTCTTATGGCAGTTGTGATCTTAATTATAGGCTCATTTGTCCTAAATCCAATTCTGAATGGAATGAGCCTTGAACCTAGGGTCAGGATGATTGCACATGATTATTTAATTGCCCTTTCTTTCGGAATCATTCCTTTGTTCATTTATAATGTTTTACGTTCTTTCATTGACGCACTTGGTCAAACTCGTGTTTCAATGATTATTACATTATTAAGCCTTCCGATTAATATATTGTTTAATTATCTTCTGATTTATGGGAAATTTGGTTTGCCAGAACTTGGTGGAGTTGGTTCAGGATATGCTTCTGCAATCACCTATTGGTTAATCACTATAATTGCATTTTTTGTCATTAAGAAAAATCAACCTTTCGCTTCCTTTAATATCTTTTCAAAGCTTTATTCGATTTCGATTAAAGAGTGGAAGGCCATATTCAAAATTGGTGTCCCTATCGGTTTCTCCATTTTCTTTGAAACGAGTATTTTTTCAGCGGTCACACTATTGATGAGTGATTTCAATACCATTACTATAGCTTCTCATCAAGCTGCACTTAATTTTGCATCCTTTGTCTATATGGTTCCTTTAAGTATCTCTATGGCTTTGACGATTGTCGTTGGATTTGAGGTTGGAGGAAAACGGTTTAAGGATGCTCGAGCCTATAGCTTAATAGGGATTTGTTTCGCGGTTGGCATTTCCCTTTGTTTTGGTATCGTCCTTTTCTTCTTTCGGGAAGAGATTGCAGGCATCTATACAAACGAACCAGCCGTAGTAACCATGACTGCGAAATTTTTAATTTTCGCATTGTTTTTCCAGCTTTCAGATGCAATCATGGCTCCGATTCAAGGCGCATTAAGAGGTTATAAAGATGTTAATTTCACCTTTATTATGGCTTTTGTATCATTCTGGGTCATTGGCTTGCCAACAGGATATTCTTTTGCAACCTATTCGAATCTTGGGGCTTATGGATACTGGATTGGTTTGATTGTTGGTCTCGCAGTTGGCGCCATGAGCCTAAGTTTGAGGCTTTTATATGTACAAAGGCATAAATTTTCACAAAGTGAAGCTAAAAGCTAAGTCATATGACTTGGCTTTTTTGTTTAATATGTGAATGACTCTAACCATTCTGAATAATTGACTTTTCACACCTCATATAATGAATAAACAATTTATTTGGGGGCTACGATTATGACGAATGAAAATCAAAACGATAGCAATCATCAAGAATGGGAATCTCTTCAAAAGAAAGCTGAACAAGTGTTAGGTGATCATTTTTGGACCGATTTTCAAAAAATCATGCCAAAGAAATATCCAACCATTGATTTATACGAAACGCCAGAACACGGTTTTATCCATATCGAAATACCTGGAATCCATAATCCTCAAGACGTCAATATTCATTTTACTGGGCAAACCTTAAATATCGATGGGCAAGTTCCTTTTCCATATGGAGTACCACAGGAAAAGCTTCTACTATCTGAACGTCACATCGGACCTTTTAAGAGAAGTTTGGTCATTCCTTTTTCTTTTTATCCTAAACCGATTAATGCAACGTACGAAAACGGAATATTAACGATTGCCCTTAAGAAAAAGAACAATTCGCACACTGTTTCATTTACAATCGGACCTAAACCATAAACTAATTATGTCGAGTGGGCAATTAAATGCATATGATAACATATCCAAATCTTCTATAGGAAGGAGGTTTTTTTGGATGATTCCATGGAATTTGCTTTTCCCTTTTCAGAAGCAGATGAAAAACATGCCAAATAAAATGAACCCTCAAGACATGGAAGGGTACATGCAAGGTTTGTTCTCTAATGTTATTCCCCAAAATGTTCAAGAAATGATCAATCAATCAAGAAGCGGTCAATCTGAACAAGGCGGATTCAGTACAAATGGCTGGAATTTTTCTGGGCAAAATACAGTGGTGCAAAATGAATTGCATTCCGAAGTCTTCGAGACACACAGTGATGTGTTTGTCAGAATCCCTGTTTCTAAATCTGAATCACTCCAAGGTATAAAGATTTACCATACATCCAATAAAGCCATTATTGAAGGATTTCCTTCAAGTGATGATAAACACACTATTACACTACCTTGCATTGTGAAGAAAAAAGGGGCAATTGCCCAATTTAAAGACGGCACTCTAGAATTACGAATTCCGAAAAGCTCTGATCTACAATATTCTGAGGTCGATCTATCGTCACTTAATGAATGAATAAAAGGGCTAACTGGAAAAATCATATAACAAAAAGGACCTACTCCTATAGGAGAGGTCCTTTCAGACTGTAGACAAATCCCCCAAAAAGGGGATTTGCCTACGGTCTTTTTTTTATATAATGAAAGTAATACTATTCTTTTAGGTGATGAACATGTTAAC
>NZ_JAAGVZ010000018.1 GCF_010882125.1 Peribacillus alkalitolerans
AGGTCACACCCGTTCCCATTCCGAACACGGAAGTTAAGCTCTTCAGCGCCGATGGTAGTTGGGGGTTTCCCCCTGTGAGAGTAGGACGTTGCCAGGCAAGAGAAGAAGATCAGCTGAAGAGCTGGTCTTTTTTGTTTGTTCTTTTTTAAATAACCGAAAGGTTATCAGAGCCTCGAATGAACAAAGGTCATTAAATGAAACCCTGAAAACAATATGGCTTTCCTTTTTTCTTCATTTTATCTGTCACTTTCTTCTTTTATCATTCAGAAGGGCCCCTTTATCGTTTACTTTAGTCATAAATACCCTTCACTTTTGAAAATTTACCCTTCACTTTCGGGATTTTTTGCAAAAATACCGTTCCCATGACTATCGTTTTCCACGCAAAATCCACGATATCGTTCACTTATGCTATAAAATAACCTGGGATTGAAAAACTCCTGTCTAACTCTTAAGGTATTTTGAATTCATATTGGAGGGTAACTCTATTTAGAGTGTCCTACAACCCCAAGAGGCAGGCCTCTTAGTTTTGGCTATTTTACGTTTTCCTTCGCTGTAACCAAAAAATCATGATGGTTCGAGGAAGGAAGAAATATTTTTAAAATGAACAATATTGTTCAAAAAGAATAAAATTAGTCAATTTAGAGAAAAGGCATTGTTTGATTAATTTCCTTTTATTTATGCAGATAACATACTTCGTTTCATCTAAAACTTAAGACAAACTCTATAAATGACAATAAAAATCTCCAATAAATTTTTTCATTATCACGTTTCTAAACAGTGTGAATAGGGTAGAAATATAGATAGATAAATCAAGTTTTTACCAAAAATTACATAATAAAATTGTTGATTCGTCTTTATTGCAAAATGAAATTAATTCACCTATAATAATAGTCAAATATAGTCAAAGTCAGACATATGGAATTTTTGACTGTATATTAAATCAAGGATTAATGATTGGAGGAGGGCGAAGTGAAGAACATATCTGATATTATTGAGGGTTATTTGAAGCAAGTATTAGATATGAGTGGTAAGGAAATCGTTGAAATTAAGCGAAGTGAGATTGCTGATAAATTTCAATGTGTTCCTTCTCAAATCAATTATGTTATCAACACTCGCTTTACTACAGAGAGAGGATATGCTGTGGAAAGTAAACGAGGTGGTGGGGGATATATCCGTATCATGAAGGTAAAGGTGTATGACCATGCCCATTTAATTGATCAGCTTATGACACTTACCTCGACCCGAATTGCCCAATCCAGTGCAGAAGATATTATCAATCGGTTAGTCGCCGAAAATATAATTAGTAGACGCGAAGCGAAAATGATGGTGAGTGTGATGGATCGCTCCGTTTTGTATATCGACTTGCCAATTCGGGATGAATTAAGGGCGAGAATGTTAAAGGCGATGCTTGAAACTCTAAAATATAAATAACTCTCTATTGGGGTGATTGCGATGATTTGTCAGGAATGTAAAGACAGACCTGCAACCCTTCATTTTACTAAAATAGTGAATGGTGAAAAAACGGAAGTTCATTTGTGTGAACATTGTGCACAGGGTAAAGGGGATACTTTCTTTATTAATGGAGGATCTGGTTTCTCTATTCATGATCTATTAGCGGGTATTTTGAATGTAGAGCCTGCTTTTCACAAAAAATCGAGTACACTCCCTTCTAATAATGAGGTTACTTGTGAAGGGTGTCATATGAGTTTTGCTCAGTTTACAAAAGTCGGTCGATTTGGTTGTTCAGAGTGTTATAAGAGCTTTAAGCGACAATTGGATCCTATTCTTAAGAGACTTCATGGAGGAAATGTTGTCCATGCAGGGAAAATACCGAAAAGAACAGGAGATGACATTACTTTAAGGAAGAAGCTAGAAAGTTGGAAGAAGCATCTTAAGGAACTTATCCAACAAGAAGAATTTGAGAAAGCTGCGGAGTTACGTGACGAGATTCGAGCCCTGGAAAGAGATATTCAACGAACTCTAGAAGGGGGAGGGTTACAATGAGCTTAGAGCGTTTCATAGAAAAAGCAGTTAGCTCTTGGATGAACGGTGAGGGTCCAAATTCAGATATAGTGTTAAGTACTAGAATCCGACTTGCACGAAATCTGAAGGATTTTTTATTCCCTACCATTTATAGTCACGAAGAAGCAGGGAAAATCGTCTCTCTTTTAGAGGAAAATATGCGTGAAAATGCTCCTGAATTCGGACTATTGGAACCAGTAAAGATGAATAATATTCAGCCACTAGAAAAAAGGGTATTAGTTGAAAAACACTTGATCAGCCCTCATTTAGCAGAACACTCTCGGGAAGGTGCATGTTTCCTATCAGAGGACGAAAAAATTAGTCTTATGGTTAATGAAGAGGATCATATACGGATTCAGTGTTTATTATCTGGTTTGCAGCTTAATGAAGCTCTTACCTTGGCCAATCAAGTGGATGATTGGATTGAACAGCGTTTGGACTACGCTTTTGATGAAAAAAGAGGCTATTTAACTAGTTGTCCCACGAATGTTGGGACCGGGCTGAGAGCTTCGGTGATGATGCATTTACCAGGGTTAGTGCTTACCCAACAAGTGAATCGACTTATTCCAGCTATTAATCAACTAGGTCTTGTTGTAAGAGGTATTTATGGAGAAGGAAGTGAAGCGGAGGGTAATCTCTTCCAAATTTCAAACCAAATGACACTTGGTAAATCCGAAGAAGATATTATTGAAGACCTGAAAAGTGTAGTTGAACAAATAATTGAGAGAGAAAGATTGGCTAGAGAAGCATTAGTCAAAACATCAAACATACAATTAGAAGACAGAGTGTTTCGCTCTTTAGGTACTCTTTCCCAGGCAAGGATTATTGAATCTAAAGAGGCAGCAAATTGCTTATCCGATGTTAGACTAGGCATTGACTTGGGATATATAAAAGACATTTCCAATACGATTCTAAATGAATTGATGATTTTAACGCAGCCGGGCGTTCTGCAACAATATGCTGGAGGTGCACTAAGGCCTCATGAGCGCGATGTACGGCGTGCGACATTTATACGAGAAAGATTAAAATTAGAGAATAACAAACAAGAGTAAGGAGGAATAAATATGATGTTTGGTCGTTTTACTGAAAGAGCCCAGAAGGTTTTAGCGTTAGCACAGGAAGAGGCAATCCGTTTGGGTCATAATAATATTGGTACTGAACATATTTTACTCGGTCTTGTTAGGGAAGGTGATGGCATCGCTGCTAAGGCATTATATGCTTTAGGATTAGGTGCCGAAAAGATTCAAAAAGAAGTGGAAAATCTAATTGGTAGAGGACAAGACACAGCACAAACCATCCACTACACACCGAGAGCGAAAAAAGTGATTGAGCTGTCCATGGATGAAGCAAGAAAATTAGGTCATTCCTATGTAGGGACAGAACATATATTACTTGGCTTAATTCGTGAAGGTGAAGGCGTTGCAGCACGAGTGTTGAACAACTTAGGGGTAAGCTTAAACAAAGCTCGTCAACAGGTTCTACAATTGCTTGGAAGCAATGAGTCAGGTGGACATCAAGGAAACGCTTCTTCTGCTGCTAGCACTCCTACCTTAGATAGTTTAGCTCGTGATTTGACAGCGATTGCTAGAGAGGGAAGTCTGGACCCGGTTATCGGAAGAAGTAAGGAAATTCAGCGTGTAATCGAAGTATTAAGCAGACGTACAAAAAATAATCCTGTATTGATTGGTGAGCCGGGTGTTGGTAAAACTGCCATCGCAGAAGGTCTAGCTCAACAAATTATTAATAATGAAGTGCCTGAAACGCTACGTGATAAGCGTGTAATGACACTAGATATGGGGACTGTAGTTGCAGGTACTAAATATCGAGGTGAATTTGAGGACCGCTTGAAAAAGGTAATGGATGAAATTCGCGCAGCAGGAAACATCATTCTATTCATTGATGAGCTCCATACCTTAATTGGTGCTGGTGGAGCAGAAGGTGCAATTGATGCGTCCAACATCCTAAAACCATCCTTAGCTCGTGGTGAATTACAATGTATCGGTGCAACAACATTGGATGAATACCGCAAATATATCGAGAAGGATGCGGCACTAGAACGTCGCTTCCAACCAATCCAAGTTGATGAGCCATCCGTTCAGGAATCCATTCAAATACTACAAGGCCTTCGTGATCGTTATGAAGCTCATCACCGTGTATCTATTACCGATGCATCTATTGAAGCGGCTGTAAAATTATCCGATCGTTATATTTCTGATCGTTTCTTACCAGATAAAGCGATTGATTTAATTGATGAGGCAGGTTCAAAGGTACGATTACGTTCCTATACAACTCCACCAAACTTGAAAGAGCTTGAAGTGAAGTTGGAAGAAGTTCGTAAGGAAAAGGATGCTGCAGTCCAAAGCCAGGAATTTGAAAAAGCCGCATCACTTCGGGATTCTGAGCAACGCTTACGTGAGCAGCTCGAAGAAACGAAAAAAACTTGGAAAGAAAAGCAGGGACAAGAAAACAGCGAAGTCACTGTGGATGATATTGCTACTGTTGTCTCAAATTGGACCGGTGTACCAGTTACTAAGCTGGCACAAACTGAATCTGAGAAGCTATTGAACATGGAAGAACTATTGCATGACCGTGTCATTGGTCAAGATGAAGCTGTTAAAGCTGTAGCGAAAGCAGTGCGTCGTGCAAGAGCAGGGTTGAAGGATCCAAAACGTCCAATCGGTTCATTTATTTTCTTAGGACCTACTGGGGTTGGGAAAACAGAGCTGGCACGCGCCTTAGCTGAATCCATTTTTGGTGACGAGGATGCCATGATTCGTATTGATATGTCAGAGTACATGGAGAAGCATTCGACGTCTAGACTGGTCGGTTCACCTCCAGGTTATGTGGGCTATGAAGAAGGTGGCCAATTAACGGAAAAGGTTCGTCGTAAACCATACTCTGTCGTACTTCTAGATGAGATTGAAAAGGCACATCCAGATGTGTTCAATATCCTTCTGCAAGTATTAGAAGATGGTAGATTGACGGATTCTAAAGGCCGTACAGTGGACTTCAGAAATACAATCTTAATCATGACTTCAAACGTAGGTGCATCTGCCTTGAAACGTAATAAGTATGTAGGCTTTAACATTCAGGAAGATGGTCAAGACTATAAAGATATGAAAGGGAAAGTGTTGGAAGAACTGAAGAAAGCATTCCGACCAGAGTTCCTGAACCGTATTGATGAAATCACAGTCTTCCATGCCCTAGAGAAGAAGCATTTGAAGGAAATCGTTACGTTGATGGCAGACCAGTTGATCAAACGTTTGAAAGAACAGGAAATTTATATTGAGCTATCTGAAGCAGCGAAAGAGAAAATCGCTGAAGAAGGTTATGATCCTGAATACGGTGCAAGACCATTGCGCCGTGCAATTCAAAAGCATATCGAGGACCAGTTATCAGAAGAATTATTGAAAGGTAACGTGGAAAAAGGTAAGAAGGTTATTATTGATGTGCAGGATGGAGAATTCAAGGTGAGACCTGCTGAGGAAGCGACTACTTCTTAATTAGAAATATTAGTTCAATCCACTCGGCTGTTTTTACAGCCGAGTTTTGCTTATTAAATAGAAATTTATTTGAACCTTTCCAAAAGTGGAAGGATAAGACACCACTAATCTATAATTTTACACATAAGAAATATGATTCTTTTACATAGAAGGAGTAGTCATGGTAAAGAAAAAAACAAAGTTTATTTGCCAATCATGTGGATATGAGTCTCCTAAATGGATGGGGAAATGTCCAGGTTGCGGAGATTGGAATAAGATGGTTGAAGAAACGGAGGTCATTAAGCCTGCAAGAAGAGGCGCCTTCGCTCATAGTGATACAGGGAAGCTTGGTATTAAACAAAAGGCCACACCCATTACGGCAATTGAAACATCTCAAGAACCAAGAATGCATACCGACCTAAAAGAACTGAATCGTGCATTAGGTGGAGGAATTGTAAATGGTTCGCTTGTTTTAATTGGAGGAGATCCGGGTATTGGGAAATCAACCTTGCTTTTACAAGTATCTGCCCAAATGGCACAAAAACAGCAAAAAGTACTCTATATTTCTGGGGAAGAATCCGTTAAACAAACCAAGCTACGAGCAGACAGACTGGGGACTGTATCCGACCATTTATATGTCTATTCAGAGACAGATATGGATTTCATTGAACAAGCGATTACGGATGTCGAACCCAAACTGGTCATTATCGACTCCATTCAAACTGTTTTCCAACCGGAAGTTACCTCTGCGCCTGGAAGTGTGTCTCAAGTGAGGGAATGTACGGCCACTCTAATGAGGATTGCGAAAACAAGAGGTATTGCAATCTTTATCGTTGGACATGTTACGAAAGAAGGCGCAATTGCAGGACCGAGATTGCTAGAACATATGGTGGATACCGTCCTATATTTTGAAGGAGAAAGGCACCATACATATCGAATTTTACGAGCTGTAAAGAATAGATTCGGTTCTACAAATGAAATGGGCATTTTTGAAATGAAGGAAAATGGCTTAGAGGAAGTGGAGAACCCTTCAGAGATATTCCTAGAGGAACGCTCACAAGGCGCTTCGGGTTCAACCGTCGTGGCATCTATGGAAGGGACTAGGCCAGTCTTGGTAGAAATCCAAGCCTTAATATCACCAACCAGTTTTGGTAACCCTAGAAGGATGGCGACTGGAATTGACCATAACCGCGTTCCGCTCCTTATGGCCGTATTGGAAAAAAGAGTAGGGCTTTTGCTTCAGAATCAAGACGCGTATTTAAAAGTTGCGGGCGGGGTAAAGCTAGATGAACCTGCGATTGATTTGGCCATCGCGGTTAGTATAGCATCTAGTTTCCGGGATAAACCTACAAGGCCTACGGATTGTATTATTGGGGAAGTGGGTCTGACGGGGGAAGTGAGACGTGTTTCCAGGATAGAGCAAAGGGTTCAGGAAGCGGCTAAGTTAGGGTTTGAACGGGTGATTCTTCCTGCTAATAACCTTGGGGGTTGGAATGAACCAAAGGGTGTAGAGCTTGTAGGGGTTTCCACAGTTGCTGAGGCATTAATGTTTACTTTAGGAGGATAATATGACTGATAGAAGAACAGATAAAGCCAAATCTGACATTTTACAGCTTGTTTCTCCAGGAACACCTTTAAGGGACGGGATAGACAATGTCCTTCGAGCGAATACAGGGGGGCTTATTGTAGTTGGCTATAATGAGAAGGTAAAGGCAATCGTTGATGGTGGTTTCAAGATTGGTTGCCCTTGCACACCTAGTTTCTTATATGAATTAGCGAAAATGGATGGTGCAATCATATTGAATGAAACAGGTGAAAAAATTATCCTGGCAAATGCCCAATTAGCTCCAGACCCTGCTATTCCATCGACAGAGACTGGAATGCGTCATCGTACGGCAGAGCGGGTTGCGAAAGAAACAAGAAGCTTGGTTATTGCCATTTCTCAACGACGCAATGTCATTACTCTATATCAAGGGAATTTCCGTTATGCCTTAAAGGATATTGGGGTGATCCTAACAAAAGCCAATCAGGCCATTGAGACGTTAGAAAAATACAAGGCGGTTTTACAAGAGAGTATTGACGGTTTAAGTGATTTAGAATTTGAAGAAATTGTGACATTTTCAGATTTGCTCCAAGTTCTGCAACGTTTTGTTATGTTTTTACGTATTAAAAGTGAGCTCCTTTCTTATTTAACTGAGCTCGGGATAGAAGGTAGGTTAATTCGGCTTCAAATGATTGAACTTATTTCATCATTGGAAAAAGAAGAGGAGCTGATAATTCGAGATTATGCACAAGGACAAGTAAAAGAAGTAAAGAACAAGTTACAGGAATTATCGCAACAGGAATTCATCGAGGATACTACTTTGCTTAAGGTAATGGGGTATACAGGCTATGTTCATTTAGATGAGTCTATTACTCCACGAGGTTATCGAATGCTACATAAAATCCCTCGATTGCCCCATTTAATCATTGAAAATTTAGTAGATCAGTTTAAAAACTTCTCGACCATTATTAAGGCATCTGTAGAAGAGCTTGATGATGTAGAGGGGATTGGGGAAGTAAGGGCAAAAAAAATAAAAGAAGGTTTGCGTCAACTTAAAAATCAGTTGAAATAAGGGGAAATTTGTCGGTTTTTGACTAGTAATGGACATTCGTTGACACCTCTATTAACAGAATGCTAGCCTTATCATATAGAGCATTTTAAATGTGTTTTGTGAATTTAAATAATTTATGCTTGGACAACGATTTGATGTCATATTGATTATTTATTACAAAAATAGTAGTAGTAGGTTTCAATTTCGAGAATTTGTTTATAATGAGTAAAAAAAGGAGGTGAAAGGATGTTAAAACGGATTATTCAAGCATGCTTTCTAATCGTCGGGGGAACATTAGGTATTTTCCTATTACCCGAATTATTGATTTTAATCAACGCTGATGATCTTGCATTTATTAACAATCCTTATGTAACGGCCATTTTAGGTGCAATCATATTTTATCTTTTAACTTTTTGGTCAATTGATTATGTGGTGAATTTTATGAAATGGATAGAGGAGCTGCTCGTTAAGGCTCCGATTACTGACATTATTTTTGGAAGCGTTGGTTTGCTTGTCGGACTTTTCGTTGCTTTTTTGATTGGTTATGCTCTAAATGCTATTCAAGTCCCTATCGTCAACA
Organism: Peribacillus alkalitolerans; assembly: GCF_010882125.1. Lineage (GTDB taxonomy): Bacteria > Bacillota > Bacilli > Bacillales > DSM-1321 > Bacillus_BN > Bacillus_BN alkalitolerans. The sequence continues at coordinate 8,679 of NZ_JAAGVZ010000018.1, forward strand.
CTGTCGCTCCAATCCTATTAACCTTATTGTTTGGTTATTTAGGGTATCAAGTGGGTTTCAAAAAACGTGATGAATTGTTACATCTTTTTTCTAAAAGCAATAAGAAAAAAGGATTTGAGTCAGAGGATGAAAGTAAGGATCTTGTAAAAACCTCCTATAAGATTTTGGATACTAGCGTCATTATTGATGGGAGAATCGCTGATATCTGCCAAACTGGCTTCATTGAAGGTTCGATTGTCATTCCTCAATTTGTTCTTGAGGAACTCCAGCATATTGCAGATTCTTCGGATGCGTTAAAGCGAACAAGAGGTCGACGTGGCCTTGATATTCTGAACCGAATTCAAAAAGATTTGACTGTTAAAGTGGAATTTTATGAAGGGAACTTTGATGACATTCAAGAGGTAGATTCTAAACTGGTAAAATTGGCTAAGGTCATGGGTGGTATTGTTGTGACGAATGATTTCAATCTGAACAAAGTATGTGAATTCCAAAGTGTGCCAGTCCTGAATATCAATGATCTTGCAAATGCAGTCAAACCTGTGGTCATTCCGGGAGAAGAAATGCAGGTTCTTGTCATTAAGGACGGTAAGGAACAAAATCAGGGTGTTGCCTATTTAGATGACGGAACGATGATTGTAGTTGAGGATGGACGTGACTTCATTGGCAAACAAATCGATGTTCTCGTAACGAGTGTTCTTCAAACATCTGCTGGAAGAATGATTTTTGCCAAACCCAAGTTATTGGAAAAAGCATTGTAATTAATTGTTAAACGACAGGAGAAACGGTTATGGAATATGAAGTGGTGATACCTGCAGCAGGGCAAGGGAAACGGATGAAAGCAGGAAAAAACAAACTATTTCTTGAACTGAATGGAAAACCGCTCATCGTTCATACGTTACAAGTGTTCGATACTGATCCGAATTGTAAGAGAATCATTTTATCGATAAATCCCTCAGAAGAAGAGACATTTGATGCTCTTCTTCAGTCTTTTTCTATTAAGAAAAAAACGAAATTGGTTGCAGGTGGCGAGGAAAGGCAATTCAGTGTATCAAATGGATTGAAGGAAGTGGAAGAAACGGATATAGTACTCGTCCATGACGGAGCTCGTCCGTTCATTACTCATTCCATGATTTCTACGCTGACGGAGGTTGCCTCTAAACAAGGCAGCGCGATTCCAGGGGTTCCAGTAAAAGATACAATTAAAAGGGTTGAGGATCATCTCATCATGGAAACGGTTGAACGTTCAAGCTTGTGGGCGGTACATACGCCACAAGCTTTTCGTGTTCCTGTATTGAAAAGGGCACATGAGGAAGCGGCTAAAGAAGGGTATCTTGGAACAGATGATGCTAGTCTAGTAGAGAGACTAGGTGAGCGGGTTCAAATGGTTGAGGGAGACTATACCAACCTAAAAATCACAACGCCCGAGGATATTTTTTTTGCAGAGGCAATTATTAAATTACGTGAAAAAGGAGAACGATGATGTTTCGTATAGGACAAGGATTTGATGTGCATCAGCTGGTTGAAGGCAGACCTCTTATTATTGGAGGGATCACGATTCCACATGATAAAGGATTATTGGGACATTCGGATGCGGATGTGTTATTACATACCATTGCAGACGCTTGCCTTGGAGCCATTGCTGCGGGGGATATTGGAAAGCATTTTCCTGACACTGATCCTCATTTCAAGGATGCAGATTCAGCCAAGTTACTAACACATGTGTGGGAACTAGTAAAGAATCAAGGATATGAACTAGGTAATATCGATTGCACGATTATTGCTCAAAAACCAAAAATGCGCCCGTATATTGATCAAATGAGAGAAAGAATTGCTGAATTGTTAGAAGCATCCATTGACCAAGTCAATGTTAAGGCCACAACAACTGAACAGCTTGGGTTTACAGGCAGAGGAGAAGGAATCGCTTCTCAGGCAACGGTATTGATTACAAAAAGGTCTTAATGATATTTTGGGAGGGCCCTTTTCTAAAAGATGTTGTTTTTTAATGGGTTTTATTATAGCAAAAGGTTAATAAATAGGTTGATCGGAGCGGAAGGTGCGAAATCCTCGAAAATGCATTCGCAATGTTTATTCAAGGATGCTCACCTCCTACCCCGTGGAAAGCGAGCATCCTCTCGCTGTACGAAAACATCCTTTTGGATAATAAAAACTTAGTGCTTGATATCTTTATTCTATATTAGTGAAATGGTAAAATGATTTAATGTGTATGTATACATAAATATAGTTAATGATCGCTTAGGAGGCGTAAATATATGAGCAGTGACATCCGTGTTCGATACGCACCGAGTCCAACTGGACATTTGCATATCGGTAATGCCCGTACCGCGCTATTCAATTACTTGTTTGCCCGTAATTTTGGAGGCAAATTCATCATTCGAATTGAAGATACAGATAAAAAGAGGAATATCGCAGGCGGCGAAGAAAGCCAGTTAAAATACCTAAAATGGTTGGGAATGGATTGGGATGAGAGTGTAGATAAGCCTGGTGAATACGGTCCTTATCGCCAATCTGAACGAAATGATATTTATGAACAATATTATAAAGAGCTTTTGGAAAAAGGTTCTGCATATAAGTGTTATTGTACGGAAGAGGAACTAGAAGCGGAGCGTGAAGCACAATCGGTCGATGGTGGCATGCCAATGTACTCCGGAAAATGCAGTCATCTAACGGATGATGACCGCGCTAGACTAGAAGCGGAAGGACGTCAACCAAGCATCCGCTTTGCTGTACCTGCTGGTAAGGTGTATGCCTTTGATGATATGGTGAAAGGCGAAGTATCTTTTGAATCCGATGGAATCGGTGACCATGTCATTGTGAAGAAAGATGGTACACCTACTTATAATTTCGCAGTGACAGTGGATGACTATTTGATGAAAATTTCCCATGTGCTTCGTGGGGACGATCATATTTCGAATACTCCAAAACAGTTGATGATTTATGAGGCATTCGGATGGGAGCCACCAATCTTTGGCCATATGACATTGATTGTGAATGAAAGCCGTAAAAAGTTAAGTAAACGTGATGAGTCTATCATTCAGTTTATTGAGCAATACGAGGAATTGGGGTACCTTCCTGAAGCCCTATTTAACTTCATTGGTTTGTTAGGATGGGCTCCAGGCGGTGAAGAAGAAATTTTCTCTAAAGAAGAGTTTATTCAAATCTTTGACGCAAAGCGTCTATCCAAATCTCCGGCATTGTTCGATAAGCAAAAGCTGACTTGGATGAACAACCAATATCTGAAACAATTGGATATTGAAAAGTTGGTAAAATTAACTCTTCCACAGCTTGTGAAGGCTGGTAGGGTTTCTGAAAATCTTTCTGAAGCAGAGCTTCAATGGGTGAAGGATCTATCGGTTCTTTATCAAGAAAAAATGAGCTACGGCGCTGAGATCGTTCCTTTGTCAGAGCTATTCTTCAAGGATGAAGTAGAGTTTGAAGAAGAAGCGATGGGAGTATTGGAAGAAGAGCAAGTGCCTGAAGTATTAACGGCATTTCTGCAAGAAGTGGAAGCGCTTGAGAGCTTTGAAGCTGAAGGAATTAAAAATGCGATGAAGGCTGTCCAAAAATCAACAGGTCAAAAAGGCAAAAAGCTGTTTATGCCAATCCGTGTTGCGACAACCGGGCAAACTCATGGGCCAGATTTACCACAGGCAATCGCCCTTTTAGGAAAAGAAAAGATAAAAAATCGCGTTTTACGTATTTTACATTAACAAATCAATAAGAATATAATATAGTAGTAAGTATCTATATATGTTTACGTAGATGGGGAGAAGTAAAAAGATGATGCTTTCAAGAGAGGACCATCACCGGCTGAAAGTGGTCTAAGCCGCTCATGTTTTGAAATGCACCCCGGAGTTCCTTTTCTGAACGACTATTGGTCGCTAGGAAAAGGCGGAGCTATCCGTTATCGAGTTCAAGTTGGAATCCATGCGACTTTCAAAGGTCATGGATTCAATCAGAGTGGAACCGCGTACTATACGTCTCTGTCATATATGACAGAGGCGTTTTTTGTTTTTAGAAAAATAAGGGTTACGGTTGGGAGGGGTAGACATTGTTTAAAAAGTTGAAGGAAGACATAGAGGTTGTATTTGACCAAGACCCAGCAGCCAGAAGTTATTTAGAAGTCATTCTTACTTATTCAGGATTGCATGCGATATGGGCTCATCGTGTCGCGCATGGGTTTTTTAAACGGAAATGGTTTTTCCTTGCTAGGATTATATCTCAAATAAGCCGTTTCTTTACAGGGATTGAGATTCATCCAGGTGCAAAAATAGGCCGTCGCTTCTTTATTGATCATGGAATGGGGGTCGTCATAGGAGAAACGTGCGAGATTGGGGATAATGTTACGGTTTTTCAAGGAGTCACACTTGGTGGAACAGGAAAAGAAAAAGGAAAACGTCACCCTACGATTAAAGACAATGTCCTAATCGCTACAGGAGCTAAGGTGCTTGGATCCATTATTGTTGGGGAAAACTCTAAAATTGGAGCGGGTTCAGTAGTACTAAAGGAAGTACCTGCAAATTCTACGGTTGTAGGCATTCCTGGAAAAGTCGTCATCAAAGATGGGGTCAGGGTTGAGCGAGATTTAAACCATTGTGATTTACCAGATCCAACGGGAGACCGTTTTAAAGCGTTAGAAGCTGAAATCCATCTGTTAAAACTGGAATTACAAATGCTTCAGAATCGAAAGGAGAAGGAATATGAGCATAAAAATATTTAATACAATGACTCGCCAAAAAGAAGAGTTTGAACCACTTGAAGAAGGCAAGGTAAAAATGTATGTATGCGGACCGACAGTTTACAACTTCATTCATATAGGAAATGCAAGACCACCTATTGTATTCGATACCGTTAGACGTTATTTAGAATATCGTGGTTATGACGTTCAGTACGTTTCAAATTTTACAGATGTGGATGATAAATTAATCCGAGTGGCAAACGAATTGGGGTCAGATGTTCCGACGGTAGCCCAACGCTTTATTGATGCCTACTTTGAGGATGTAACAGCACTAGGCTGCAATCGTGCAGATGTTCATCCGAGAGTCATGGAAAGTATGGATATCATCATTGAATTTATCGAAGCTTTGATTGAAAAAGGGTTTGCCTATGAGTCAGAAGGGGATGTATATTACAAGACTCGCCAATTTGAAGGATACGGGAAGCTCTCACACCAATCCATTGATGATTTAAGGGCGGGAGCTCGCATTGAGGTGGGTGAGAAGAAGCAAGACGCTCTTGATTTTGCTCTTTGGAAAGCAGCGAAAGAAGGAGAAATCTATTGGGAAAGTCCATGGGGTAAAGGTCGCCCAGGCTGGCATATTGAATGCTCTGCAATGGCAAAGAAATATTTAGGGGACAGCATGGACATACACGCTGGGGGTCAAGACTTAGCCTTCCCTCATCACGAAAATGAAATTGCTCAATCAGAGGCACTATCTGGTAAAGTCTTTTCGAAATATTGGATGCACAATGGATACATTAATATTGATAACGAGAAGATGTCAAAATCACTAGGGAATTTTGTATTGGTTCATGACATCATTAAAAAATATGACCCACAACTCCTACGATTTTTCATGCTATCGGTCCAATATAGGCACCCTATCAATTATAGTGAAGAATTATTGGAGAACACCAAAACGGGACTTGAACGTTTAAAAACATCGTACCAAAACTTAAAACATCGATTAGAATCCTCTACGGACTTATCCACTACAAATGAAGAGTGGTTAGGGAAAATCGAGCAGTTGCATCAGCAATTCATCGTGGAAATGGATGATGATTTCAATACAGCTAACGCGATTTCGGTCTTGTTCGATTTATCAAAACAAGCAAATCATTACTTGTTGGAGAAAAATACGCATCAAGAAGTCCTTAAAGCCTTTATAAAGGAATTTGAAACATTGTTCACTGTGTTGGGATTAACGTTGACAGAGGAATCAGTGTTACTGGATGAAGAAATCGACCAGTTGATCCAAGAAAGAAACCAAGCAAGAAAAGACCGTAACTTCAGCCGTTCAGATGAAATCCGCGATCAGTTGAAAGAGATGAATATCATCTTGGAAGATACGCCGCAAGGTACTAGATGGAAAAGAGGGTAAGCATGCAATTTGAAAACAAGATTAACCCGCTTTTACTTAATAGCTTAGCTCTTGCGTATATGGGGGATGCTGTATATGAAACATATATACGGCATTTCCTTGTACAAAAGGGTGGTGTCAAACCTAACTTCCTACATAGGGAAGCGACAAGGTTTGTATCGGCGAAAGCCCAGAGCAAGGTCATTCATCACTTGATCGAAGAAAACGTATTGTCTGAAGAGGAGCTTGCAGTAGTCAAAAGAGGTCGTAATGCCAAATCGGGATCTGTGCCCAAAAATACGGACGTTCAAACGTACCGATATAGTACAGCATTCGAAGCATTGTTAGGATTTCTATTTTTATCAAGTCTTACTGTAAGGATGGAAGAAATCATTCATATGGCTATTCAATATATAGAAAATGAGAAAGGAGGAGTACAAAATGACCCAGGAAATCATCATGGGAAGAAACCCTGTTCTTGAAGCTTTGAAATCTGAGCGGGACATTAATAAAATCATGATTGCAGAAGGTTCACAAAAAGGATCCATGCAACAAATCATTGCGATTGCTAACGAAAGAAAGGTATTCCTTCAATTCGTACCTAAAAAGAAAATTGATCAAATGGTGGAAGGAAATCACCAAGGGGTCATCGCACAAGTGGCAGCTTATCAGTATGCGGAACTAGATGATTTGTTTGCAGTAGCAACTAAACGGAATGAAGCTCCATTCTTTTTAATCTTGGACGAGCTGGAAGATCCTCATAACCTTGGTTCCATTATGAGAACAGCCGATGCCACAGGTGCACATGGCATCATTATTCCAAAACGGAGAGCAGTTGGCCTGACTTCCACTGTTGCAAAGGCTTCAACGGGAGCGATTGAATATATCCCTGTAGCGAGAGTAACCAATTTATCCAGAACAGTTGAAGAACTGAAAGACCGTGGCCTTTGGATTGTAGGTACAGATGCTAAAGGCAGCGACGACTACAGAAACTTGGATGGAAATATGCCAATCGGAATCATCATTGGAAGTGAAGGGAAGGGCATGAGCCGTATTCTAAAAGAAAAATGTGACTTCTTGATTCACATGCCAATGGTGGGGAAAGTTACATCTTTAAATGCTTCTGTAGCGGCTGGCTTACTTATGTATGAGGTCTATCGTAAAAGAAAACCACTAGGGAATTAATCATGAATAACGTCCTATTGGTAGATGGTTACAATATGATAGGAGCATGGCCACAGCTTCGAGATTTAAGAGATAAAGATCTAGCGGAAGCAAGGGATAAGCTAGTCGAAATAATGGCGGAATACCAAGCATTTACTGGATTCAGAGTTCTTGTCATCTTTGATGCCCACTTTGTCCAGGGACTTGAAAGGAAGTATAAAAACTACAAGGTTGAAGTCATTTTCACAAAAGAAAATGAGACAGCCGATGAACGAATCGAAAAGCTTGCCATTGAGTTAAATAACATCAAGACCCAAGTCCATGTGGCAACCTCTGATTTTACTGAACAATGGGCGATTTTTGGGCAAGGAGCGCTGCGCAAGTCTGCGAGAGAACTATTAATAGAATGCCAACTCATCCATAAAGAAATAGAAAAAACGGTAAAAATCGAAACTATTCAAAAACCAGTATCTAAGATCCCCCTTACTGATGAAGTTGCAGAAATTTTCGAAAAATGGCGTCGAGGGAAACTTTGAGTGGTTGACTTCCGAAAATTCACTACTGTATAATAATTCTAACTATTGTTTTCGGGCGGGGGGATAGGTATGATTGCAGAGGTTGGAAACAAAGTTAGTGACAGGTATTCACAGCTCGAAGATGATGCGCTTGTGGAACTAGTGCACAATGGTGAAAGTGAAGCTTTAGACTACTTGATACATAAGTATAGGAATTTCGTTCGTGCTAAAGCCCGTACCTATTTTCTTATAGGTGCCGATAAAGAGGATATCGTTCAAGAAGGCATGATTGGCTTATATAAAGCAATCAGGGATTTTAAAGAGGACAAGCTTACCTCATTTAAAGCCTTCGCTGAGCTTTGTATTACTAGACAAATTATTACTGCAATCAAAACCGCTACACGTCAAAAACATATACCTTTGAATTCTTATGTATCACTGGATAAGCCCATATATGATGAAGAGTCAGATCGAACCTTGCTGGACGTCATATCAGGTGCCAAGGTGATGGATCCTGAAGAGTTAATCATTAATCAAGAAGAGTTCGATGACATTGAGCTGAAGATGGCTGAGCTATTAAGCGACCTAGAACGGAAGGTACTGGCTTTATACCTAGATGGCCAATCCTATCAAGAGATTTCTGAAGAACTCAACCGTCATGTCAAATCAATTGATAACGCCTTACAACGAGTTAAGAGGAAACTGGAACGTTATTTAGAGGTGCGCGAAATCTCTTTATAATTGAACACCTTTAATATCATAAAGACTTATTCGAATGGTTGGACAATGGATCAGGTCCGATTTATTTCCTGACATCCAATGGGGTTCGAGTGGGTCTTTCTTTTCGATTTCCTTTGTTGGAATGTAAATAAATGAGCGATTGACATTAAAAGACAGCCATGGTACAGTTTTATGGACATAAAAGAATCATTAAGCAGGTGTTGAAACATGCGATCTAAAGTCATTCTAGCTTGTGCTGAATGCGGATCAAGGAACTATACGACGGAGAGCACCAGTGCATCTAAATCGGAACGTTTCGAAATAAAGAAACATTGCAAAACTTGCAATGCTCATACACTTCATAAAGAAACCAAATAGTGATTTACTAGAATTTGGAATAATAGATGCATTCATTGAGGGTTGGAGGTTACGAACATGCAACGCATTACTGAGTTTTTCCGCGGCGTCGTACGTGAAATGAAAAAAGTAAGCTGGCCAAAGCGTCAAGAGCTTACTAAATATACAATCACTGTACTTGCGACTGTGGTTATCATGGCATTGTTCTTTACTGTTGTTGATCTGGGCATTTCTGAACTTATTCGTTTGATTCCATAAATAATATTCTGCAATTAATATGAATAAGGTATTCGAAAAAAAGTCATAATAGTGATAGAATAATATTTAACTCAAAAAAGCCCGTTATACGGGTTTTTTATTTGTTTAAAAAACTTAATGAGAATAGTATCAATATCAATAAGGTTAACGAACTAGATCATACACAGCCTAATGATAGAATACAAGGCAGGGAGGGAAGGACATTACGTCCTATAATTCATGGAAAAAAATTGGTATGTCGTTCACACTTACTCTGGATATGAGAATAAGGTAAAAGCCAATCTAGAAAAACGTGTGGAATCAATGGCGATGCAAGATAAAATCTTCCGTGTGGTAGTTCCAGAGGAAGAGGAAACCGATATCAAAAACGGTAAGAAAAAAGTAGTGAAAAAGAAAGTGTTCCCAGGTTATGTGCTTGTTGAAATCATCATGACCGATGATTCTTGGTATGTAGTTCGTAATACTCCTGGGGTGACAGGTTTTGTTGGTTCTGCAGGTTCTGGTTCTAAGCCTACTCCACTTCTTCCAGAAGAGGTTCAAATGATCCTTAAGCGTATGGGCATGGAAGAAAGAAGAATTGAAGTTAACTTCGAACTAGGGGAGACTGTCAAAGTGAACCAAGGTCCGTTTGCTAACTTCACAGGTACAATTGAGGAGTTGGACAAAGACAAAGCGAAGTTGAAAGTCATGGTTGATATGTTCGGCCGTGACACTAAAGTAGAGCTAGACTTTGACCAGGTGGAAAAATTATAATCCAAAAAAACTTGAAATGCATTTGAAAAAGTGGTAATATTTCATAGGTCAGTATGTCTCGTTCTAGAGACCTGAACAAATTGTTTAGTTCTTTATTTTTTTATATAAAGAATGTGAAGAGTGGGAGGGGTAATGCCCCTATTACCACATCACGGACTATAAGGAGGTGTGTCTCGTGGCTAAAAAAGTTATTAAGCTTGTAAAACTTCAAATTCCTGCAGGTAAGGCTAATCCAGCTCCACCGGTTGGTCCTGCTTTAGGTCAAGCTGGTGTTAACATCATGGGCTTCTGTAAAGAGTTCAACGCTCGTACAGCAGAACAAGCTGGTCTGATTATCCCTGTTGAAATCACGGTATTCGAAGACCGTTCATTTACATTCATTACGAAAACTCCACCTGCTGCTGTTCTTCTTAAGAAAGCTGCTGGTATCGAGTCTGGTTCTGGTGAACCAAATCGTAAAAAAGTTGCAACAGTCAAGCGTGACAAGGTACGTGAGATTGCTGAAACTAAAATGCCTGATCTAAACGCTGCAAACGTTGAGTCTGCAATGCGTATGGTTGAAGGTACTGCACGAAGCATGGGTATCATCATTGAAGATTAATCCATGTAATTGATTGATGTTTGCTACGGGGGTTGCGATGTTGAAATGATTACTCGCAACCTTTATTCGTGGGAGGTTATTCCGTTAAAACCACATATTAGGAGGAAATTTTCATGGCTAAAAAAGGTAAAAAATATCTTGAAGCTACAAAGCTTGTAGATACTCAAAAAACTTACCCTGTAACTGAAGCTGTAGAGCTTGCTAAAAAAGCTAACTTCGCTAAGTTTGATGCTACTGTAGAAGTTGCATTCCGTTTAGGCGTAGACCCTAAGAAAGCTGATCAACAAATCCGTGGAGCAGTTGTACTTCCAAATGGAACTGGTAAAACTCAACGTGTATTAGTATTCGCTAAGGGTGAAAAAGCTAAAGAAGCAGAAGCTACTGGTGCAGACTATGTAGGTGATTCTGACTACATCACTAAGATCCAACAAGGTTGGTTCGATTTCGATGTAATCGTTGCAACTCCAGACATGATGGGTGAAGTTGGTAAACTTGGTCGTGTATTAGGACCAAAAGGTTTAATGCCAAATCCTAAAACTGGAACAGTTACATTTGATGTTACTAAAGCTGTGAACGAAATCAAAGCTGGTAAAGTTGAATACCGTGTTGACAAAACTGGAAACATCCATGTTCCAATCGGTAAAGTTTCTTTCGAAGACAATAAGCTAGTTGAGAACTTCACAACTATTTTTGATACATTATTAAAAGTTAAGCCTGCGGCTGCAAAAGGTACTTACATGAAGAACATCACTGTAACTACTACAATGGGCCCTGGTGTGAAAGTTGATGCTTCTACTTTCACAGCTGTAAAATAATTAACAAATTGTTGACAAGCTAAAACATGTTAGTTATAATGTGTTTTGTTGTTATAAATATGAATACCATTTGTACCGTAGACAGTAGGTGCCTAGTGCTTAATATCCTACCGAGGTAATTTCGATATATATAGTTATTGAACTATGTTTTGGAATTAACTGCCCTCATGTCTAATGTTTGATATGAGGGCTTTCTAATGTGCGGTATAAATGTGTTTCAAGCAAATCTACAGGAGGTGTAAATATGAGCAGCGCTATTGAAACTAAAAAGGTAATCGTTAATGAGATTGCTGAAAAGTTCAAAACTAGTAAAACGGCAGTTGTTGTTGACTACCGTGGATTGAAAGTTGCTGAAGTCACTGAACTTCGTAAACAACTTCGTGATGCTGGCGTAGAATTCAAAGTTTACAAAAATACTTTGACTCGTCGTGCTACGGAAGCTGTTGAACTAGGTGGATTAAATGATGCACTTACTGGTCCAAATGCGATTGCGTTCTCTGCTGACGACGTAGTTGCTCCTGCGAAAATCCTTAATGATTTCGCAAAGAAACACACTGCATTAGAAATTAAAGCTGGTGTAATCGAAGGAAACGTTGCTTCTGCTGAAGATGTTAAAGCTCTTGCAGAACTTCCATCCCGCGAAGGCTTACTTTCTATGTTGCTTAGCGTTCTTCAAGCTCCAATCCGCAACTTCGCACTTGTTACGAAGGCAGTATCAGAGCAAAAAGAAGAGCAAGGTGCATAATTACAAATTAGCATCTAAATGTACCAACCAAAAACTAATTTCCTAAAAACTAAGGAGGAACAATACAATGACTAAAGAACAAATCATTGAAGCAGTTAAAAACATGACTGTTTTAGAATTAAATGACCTTGTAAAAGCAATCGAAGAAGAGTTTGGTGTAACTGCTGCTGCTCCTGTAGCAATGATGGGTGGAGCTGGAGCTGGTGAAGCTGCTGCTGAACAAACAGAATTCAACGTAGTATTGGCTTCTGCTGGAGATCAAAAAATTAAAGTTATCAAAGTTGTTCGTGAACTTACAGGTCTTGGCCTTAAAGAAGCGAAAGAACTTGTTGACAACACTCCAAAAGCAATTAAAGAAGGCGTTACTAAAGAAGAAGCTGAAGAAGTTAAAGCTAAGCTTGAAGAAGTTGGAGCAAACGTTGAAGTTAAGTAATATCGCATAATTAAAAGCTCGCTGATTTCAGCGGGCTTTTTTAATCAATATAATTCTTCCATCTTTCTTCGAAAAGATTTCTCTTCACATGATCCTTTCAAAAGGAGGAGTATCCATTGACAGAACATTATTACTCCAAAAACCCAAACATAGAAAGTCGACCGAAATATTGGGATTTCACCCTTAGAGGCCTATCACTTAAGTTTAAAACCGATAACGGTGTATTCTCTAAAAATGAAGTAGACTTTGGATCCCGATTATTAATAGAAACATTTAGTATGCCTGAGGGTGTAGATGGTGACATCCTAGATGTCGGGTGTGGATATGGACCAATTGGATTGACGCTTGGAAAGTTATATCCTGACCGTCATGTTGAAATGGTAGATGTAAATGATAGAGCGATTGAGTTGGCGAAACATAATGCCCAAGCTAACGCGATTATGAATGTAAACATTCACGAAAGTAATGTGTACGAAAAAATCGAAGGAAGCAGGTATGCTGCTATCTTATCCAATCCACCAATACGAGCTGGTAAAAGTGTGGTTCACTCTATCTTATCTGAAAGCTACAACCATTTAGTTGAGGATGGGGAGCTTTGGATTGTGATCCAAAAGAAACAGGGAGCTCCATCGGCTATGGCGAAAATGGAAGAGATTTTTGGCAATGTTGAGATAGTGGAAAAGAAAAAAGGATATTTTATTCTTTTCTCTAAAAAAAATTGACTTGATTTTTTTGCTATGTTAGTATTATAAAATGCATATATATACTTTCCTTTTCTATGCCTATTTTTAGCTATTTCCTAAAATTAATAGTATAAGAATTGGCTAAACTGGGAAAAATATATAAATAATAGTGCGTTTTATGTGAAATATGGTTTTGAAATATAAACCATTTTCTTTTTGTCTAAGGAAATTTTATGTTTCTTTAGATGATAGATCCTTATAATGCTTGATTTGAGGGGTGAATCTGTTGACAGGTCAACTTGTTCAGTATGGACGACACCGCCAACGCAGAAGTTATGCACGAATTAGCGAGGTTTTAGAGTTACCAAACCTTATTGAAATCCAAACTTCTTCCAATCAATGGTTCTTGGATGAAGGATTACGTGAAATGTTCCAGGATATTTCACCTATCGAGGATTTCACGGGTAATCTTTCGCTTGAATTTATCGATTATAGCCTCGGAGATTCAAAATACTCCGTGGAAGAGTCGAAAGAGCGAGATGTTACATATTCTGCACCACTTCGTGTGAAGGTCCGTCTTGTTAATAAAGAAACAGGGGAAGTAAAAGACCAAGATGTATTCATGGGTGACTTTCCTTTAATGACGGAAACAGGCACATTTATCATTAACGGAGCAGAACGCGTTATCGTTTCTCAGTTAGTTCGTTCTCCAAGTGTGTATTTCAGTAAAAAAATTGATAAAAATGGTAAAAGAGGCTTCACAGCAACGGTCATTCCAAACCGTGGTGCTTGGCTTGAATATGAGACAGATGCTAAAGATGTTGTGTATGTGAGAATTGACCGTACAAGAAAGCTTCCTGTAACAGTTCTATTACGCGCATTAGGTTTTGGCTCTGATCAAGAAATCATCGATTTAATCGGTGACAATGAATATATCAGAAATACGCTAGAAAAAGATAACACAGAAAGCACTGATAAAGCATTGCTAGAAATTTACGAGCGTCTACGTCCTGGTGAACCACCAACGGTAGAAAATGCAAAAAGCTTACTTGTGTCACGCTTCTTCGATCCAAAGCGTTATGATTTAGCTAATGTTGGTCGTTATAAAATCAACAAAAAGCTTCATATTAAAAATCGCCTATTCAATCAACGTATTGCTGAAACATTAGTTGATCCTGAAACAGGTGAAATTATTGTTGAAAAAGGAACACTTCTAGACCGTCGTACACTAGACCGTATTATTCCGCATCTAGAGGCAGGCATTGGTTCAAAAGATGTCACTCTTGTAGGTGGAGTAGTAGATGAAGATGTTCGTGTTCAATCAATTAAAACTTTCGCACCTGGGGATGTAGATGGTGAAAAGGAAATTAATATTATTGGGAATGCAAACGTAATCGAGCAGATCAAGAATATTACACCTGCTGATATTGTTGCTTCCATTAGTTATTTCTTCAACCTACTTCACTCTGTTGGTGATACAGATGATATCGACCATTTAGGTAACCGCCGCCTTCGTTCAGTAGGTGAGTTGTTACAAAATCAATTCCGTATCGGTCTTTCCCGTATGGAACGTGTTGTCCGTGAAAGAATGTCTATCCAAGACACAAACACGATTACACCACAACAATTAATTAACATCCGTCCTGTTATCGCTTCTATTAAAGAGTTCTTTGGAAGCTCACAGTTATCACAGTTCATGGACCAAACAAACCCGCTTGCAGAGCTTACTCATAAGCGTCGTTTGTCTGCTTTAGGACCTGGTGGTTTAACGCGTGAGCGCGCAGGCTTTGAAGTGCGTGACGTTCACTATTCTCACTATGGTCGTATGTGTCCAATCGAAACGCCGGAGGGCCCAAACATCGGTTTGATTAACTCCCTATCCAGCTTCGCAAAAGTAAACCGTTTTGGATTCATCGAAACACCATACAGACGCGTGGATCCTGAAACAGGTAAAGTAACAGGTAAGATTGATTACTTAACTGCGGACGAAGAAGATTTATACGTAGTGGCTCAAGCGAATGTTCGTCTATCTGATGACGGTTCATTCCTTGATGAAGAAGTAGTTGCTCGTTTCCGTGGTGAAAACACGGTTGTAGCGCGTGACCGTGTAGATTACATGGATGTATCGCCGAAGCAGGTTGTATCTGCCGCGACAGCATGTATTCCGTTCTTAGAAAATGATGACTCCAACCGTGCCCTAATGGGAGCGAACATGCAACGTCAGGCTGTTCCTTTGATGCAGCCAGAAGCTCCAATTGTTGGTACTGGTATGGAATATGTTTCTGCAAAAGACTCCGGTGCTGCTGTAATTTGTAAGCACGAAGGTATTGTAGAGCATGTTGAATCAAGGGAAGTCTGGGTTCGTCGTGTAAAAGAAGTGGACGGACAAGAAGTAAAAGGCGATCTTGATAAGTATCGTATGTTAAAGTTTATTCGTTCCAACCAAGGAACTTGTTATAATCAACGCCCAATCGTAAGTGTTGGCAACCGAGTAGTAAAAGGTGAAATCCTTGCTGATGGACCTTCAATGGAGAAGGGTGAATTGGCATTAGGCCGTAACGTACTAGTTGCGTTCATGACCTGGGATGGCTATAACTATGAAGATGCGATCATCATGAGTGAGCGACTAGTAAAAGATGATGTTTACACTTCAATTCATATTGAAGAATATGAATCAGAGTCTCGTGATACGAAGCTTGGACCTGAGGAAATCACTCGTGATATTCCAAACGTAGGGGAAGATGCACTTCGCAATCTAGATGAGCGTGGAATTGTCCGTGTCGGAGCTGAAGTAAAAGACGGAGATTTGTTAGTTGGTAAAGTAACACCAAAAGGTGTAACAGAACTGACGGCAGAAGAACGTCTTCTACATGCGATTTTCGGTGAAAAGGCTCGTGAAGTTCGTGATACTTCTCTTCGTGTACCTCATGGAGGAGGCGGAATCGTACTTGACGTGAAAGTCTTTAATCGTGAAGATGGCGATGAGTTACCACCAGGTGTCAATCAGTTAGTACGTGCGTACATCGTTCAAAAACGTAAAATCTCTGAAGGGGATAAAATGGCAGGACGCCATGGTAATAAAGGGGTTATCTCCCGTATCCTTCCTGAAGAAGACATGCCGTATTTACCAGATGGTACACCTGTTGATATCATGTTAAATCCGTTGGGCGTACCTTCACGTATGAACATCGGTCAGGTATTGGAGTTGCATCTTGGAATGGCAGCTCGTGCATTGGGAATCCATGTGGCTTCACCAGTATTCGATGGTGCTCGCGAGGAAGATGTATGGTCTACTATTGAAGAGGCTGGCATGGCTCGTGATGCTAAGACTGTATTATACGATGGCCGTTCGGGTGAACCGTTTGATAACCGTGTATCCGTCGGTGTCATGTATATGATTAAACTTGCTCACATGGTTGACGATAAGTTACATGCTCGTTCAACTGGTCCTTACTCACTTGTTACTCAACAACCGCTTGGAGGTAAAGCTCAATTCGGTGGACAACGTTTCGGTGAGATGGAGGTTTGGGCACTTGAAGCATATGGTGCGGCATACACTCTACAAGAAATTCTTACTGTCAAATCCGACGATGTCGTTGGTCGTGTGAAGACATACGAAGCAATTGTTAAGGGTGAAAATGTACCAGAACCAGGTGTTCCTGAATCATTCAAAGTATTAATTAAAGAGCTTCAAAGCTTAGGTATGGATGTTAAAATCCTATCAAGTGATGATAAAGAAATCGAAATGCGTGATACAGAAGATGACGAAGACATTCACCAGGCGGATGCTTTATCATTAGAACCGGAAATTAAAACCGACTCTGTACCTCTTGAGGAAACAGAAGTTAAATAACCTTTCACTATAGGCATTAAGGGTATAACCTGGAGATAATAAGGGAGGTAGGCCCCTTGATAGACGTTAATAATTTTGAGTATATGAAAATTGGTCTAGCTTCACCCGACAAGATTCGTTCTTGGTCATTTGGTGAAGTGAAAAAACCGGAAACAATCAACTATCGTACGTTGAAACCGGAAAAAGACGGTTTGTTCTGCGAGCGTATTTTCGGTCCACAAAAGGACTGGGAATGTCACTGTGGAAAATATAAACGTGTTCGTTATAAAGGCGTTGTCTGCGACCGATGCGGAGTAGAAGTTACTCGTGCAAAAGTTCGTCGTGAGCGCATGGGACACATCGAGCTTGCTGCTCCTGTATCCCACATTTGGTATTTCAAAGGTATTCCAAGCCGTATGGGACTTGTCCTTGACATGTCCCCTAGGGCCCTAGAAGAAGTTATTTATTTCGCGTCTTATGTTGTAACTGAATCTGGTGATACAGCATTAGATAAGAAGCAACTTCTTTCAGAAAAAGAATACCGTGCTTATCGTGAAAAATACGGAAATAAGTTCCAAGCATCAATGGGTGCTGAAGCAATTCGTAAGCTTCTTTCAGACATTGACACTGAAAAAGAGGTTGAGGTCTTAAAAGAAGAGCTTAAGACTGCACAGGGACAACGCCGTACAAGAGCGATTAAGCGTTTGGAAGTGTTAGAAGCATTCCGTAACTCTGGAAATGAACCTTCTTGGATGATCTTAGAGGTTCTACCGGTAATCCCGCCAGAATTACGTCCAATGGTGCAATTAGATGGTGGACGTTTCGCAACATCCGACCTCAATGATTTATATCGTCGAGTAATTAACCGTAACAATCGTTTGAAGCGTTTATTAGATTTAGGCGCTCCAAGCATTATTGTTCAAAATGAGAAGCGTATGCTTCAAGAAGCTGTTGATGCATTGATCGACAATGGTCGTCGTGGCCGACCTGTAACTGGACCGGGTAACCGTCCATTGAAATCTTTGTCCCATATGCTGAAAGGGAAGCAAGGGCGCTTCCGTCAAAACTTACTTGGTAAACGTGTAGACTATTCAGGTCGTTCCGTTATCGTAGTAGGTCCAAACTTAAAAATGTACCAATGTGGTCTTCCGAAAGAAATGGCTTTGGAATTGTTCAAACCATTCGTCATGAAAGAGCTTGTAGGCAAAGGTCTTGCGCATAATATCAAGTCTGCTAAGAGAAAGATCGAAAGACTTTCACCTGATGTATGGGATGTACTAGAATCTGTTATTAAGGAGCATCCAGTTCTATTGAACCGTGCCCCTACTCTACACAGATTGGGTATCCAAGCATTTGAACCAACATTGGTAGAAGGCCGTGCAATCCGTCTTCATCCACTTGTATGTACTGCATACAATGCGGACTTTGACGGTGACCAAATGGCTGTCCACGTTCCACTTTCATCTGAAGCACAAGCAGAAGCTCGTCTTCTTATGTTGGCGGCACAAAATATCTTGAACCCTAAAGATGGAAAACCTGTTGTTACACCATCACAGGATATGGTATTAGGAAACTACTACTTAACCCTGGAAAGAGCAGGAGCAGTCGGTGAGGGAATGGTGTTTAAAGATACAAACGAAGCACTTATTGCATATCAAAATGGATATGTACACTTGCATACGCGTGTAGCAGTACATGCCTCAACTTTAAATAACCAAACATTCACTGAAGAACAAAAGCAAATGCTATTGATGACAACAGTAGGGAAGTTGATATTCAATGAAATCCTTCCTGAAACTTTCCCTTACATCAATGAGCCTACAAAAGAAAACTTAGAGGTGAAAACACCTGAGCGTTTCTTCATTGAAAAGGGTCAAAACGTAAAAGAAACTATTGCGGCGCAACCAATCATTGAGCCGTTTAAAAAGAAAATCCTTGGTAACATTATTGCGGAAGTATTCAAACGTTTCAAAATCACTGAGACGTCTAAGATGCTTGACCGCATGAAAGACCTTGGATTCAGACATTCCACAAAAGCTGGTATTACAGTTGGTGTGGCAGATATCGTAGTATTGAAGGAAAAGAATGTTATTATCGAAGAAGCTCAAACAAAAGTAGATAACGTTATGAAGCAATTCAGACGTGGATTAATTACTGAAGATGAGCGTTATGATCGTGTAATTTCAATCTGGAGTATTGCTAAGGATGATATTCAAGCAAAACTGATGAAGTCCTTGGATAACCGTAACCCTATCTTTATGATGAGTGATTCAGGTGCCCGTGGTAACGCATCTAACTTTACACAGTTAGCTGGTATGCGTGGTCTGATGGCCAACCCGGCTGGCCGAATCATTGAACTTCCTATCAAATCAAGTTTCCGTGAAGGTCTGACTGTACTAGAGTACTTCATTTCTACACATGGAGCGCGTAAAGGACTTGCTGATACAGCCCTAAAAACTGCAGACTCAGGTTACCTAACTCGACGTCTCGTTGACGTTGCCCAGGACGTAATTGTTCGTGATGACGACTGTGGAACTGACCGTGGATTACGCGTCGAAGCCTTGAGAGATGGAACAGAAATCATCGAACGTCTTGAAGAGCGTTTAATTGGAAGATATGCTAGAAGATCAATCAAACACCCTGAAACAAAAGAAATTATTGTTCCAGAAAACGGATTGATCACAGAAGATCTTGCGATACAAATTGAAGAACTTGGCATTCAGTCTGTATGGATTCGTTCTGCATTTACATGTAACACTCGTCATGGTGTATGTAAGAAATGTTATGGACGTAACCTAGCTACTGGCCAAGAGGTTGAAGTTGGTGAGGCTGTAGGTATTATCGCTGCACAATCCATCGGGGAACCAGGAACGCAGTTAACAATGCGTACCTTCCATACAGGTGGGGTTGCTGGAGACGATATCACTCAAGGTTTACCGCGTATTCAAGAAATCTTCGAAGCGAGAAATCCAAAGGGGCAAGCAGTTATTTCTGAAATTGATGGTACGATAATTGCGATCAATGAAGGAAAAGACAAGCAACAGGAGATTGTTGTTCAAGGTGAAGTTGAATCTAGAACATATACAGCTCCATATACAGCTCGTCTTAAAGTGACTGTCGACTCTAAAATCGCTCGTGGTCAAGAAATGACTGAAGGGTCTATCGATCCTAAAGAGTTATTAAAAATTAAAGATACTCTTGCTGTACAAGAATACTTGCTACGTGAAGTACAACGTGTTTACCGTATGCAAGGGGTAGAAATTGGGGATAAGCACGTAGAAGTAATGGTTCGTCAAATGCTTCGTAAAATTCGAGTGCTTGATGCTGGTGAAACTGATGTATTACCAGGAACATTACTGGATATCCACCAATTTACAGATGCAAATACAAATGCTCTTCTTGAAGGTAAAATTCCTGCTACAGGAAGACCGATCCTTCTTGGTATTACAAAAGCTTCTCTTGAAACAGACTCCTTCTTGTCTGCGGCATCCTTCCAAGAAACTACGAGAGTTCTTACGGATGCGGCGATCAAAGGCAAGCGTGATGAGCTACTTGGTCTTAAGGAAAATGTTATCATTGGTAAGTTAGTACCAGCTGGAACTGGAATGCAGCGCTACCGCAAAGCAACTCCAGTATTCGCAGAGGAATCAAATGAAGATGCTATCACTGTTGAATAAATAATATACAAGGCCGGTGTTTTCACCGGTCTTGTATTTATGAATTAAACCTTGAAACTTATATCTTTAACAAATACACAAAAAAATATTTTGGTATAGTTGACATGTAAGTATAAAAGGTGTTATTATTGCAAAGGTGTTCCTATGATATCCTGTACCTTTGGAGGATTGACATATGTCGTATGAAAAAGTCATACAGGCGAAAGAGATTGTTATAGGATCAAAACAAACAGCTAACGCATTAAGGAATCAGGAAGTTTCAGAGCTAATAATAGCAAAGGACGCTGACATGAAATTGAAGGCGGACCTGGTGAAAATAGCATCAGAACAGAATGTGACCATAACATATGTTGACTCCATGCAAAAGCTTGGTAAAGCGTGCAAGATCGACGTAAAAGCTGCAGCTGTTGCAATTAAAAAGTAAAACTGTTTTTGCGTTAAAATGCAAAAACTTTGTTTTTGCTCATTTTTGAACCACCTGGATGTGTGGGACTAGAACCAACTAGCGAAAGGAGGAAGAATAATGCCTACTATTAATCAATTAGTGCGTAAGGGTCGTGAGTCTAAGGAAGTTAAATCAAAGTCTCCTGCTCTTAACAAAGGCTATAACAGCTTCAAAAAATCTCAAACTAACGTATCATCTCCACAAAAACGCGGTGTTTGTACTCGTGTTGGTACAATGACTCCGAAGAAACCAAACTCAGCGTTACGTAAATATGCGCGTGTTCGTTTGACAAACGGTATCGAGGTAACTGCTTACATTCCTGGTATCGGTCATAACCTACAAGAGCACAGTGTAGTATTGATTCGTGGAGGACGTGTAAAAGACTTACCAGGGGTACGTTATCATATCGTACGTGGTGCGTTGGATACAGCTGGTGTTAATAACCGTATGCAAGGTCGTTCTAAATACGGTACTAAGCGTCCGAAAGCTCCAAAGAAATAATAAAGCAAACCATACAATATAGATTCGTTGAAAGGAGGAAATAACATGCCTCGTAAAGGACCTGTTGCAAAAAGAGACGTATTACCAGATCCAATTTATAATTCAAAATTAGTTACTCGTTTAATCAACAAAATGATGATTGACGGTAAAAGAGGTACATCCCAACAAATCATCTACTCCGCTTTCGAACTTATTCAAGAGCGTTCAGGCAAAGAGCCTATGGAAGTATTTGATGCAGCACTAAAAAACATCATGCCAGTATTAGAGGTAAGAGCACGCCGTGTAGGTGGAGCAAACTACCAAGTACCAGTTGAGGTGCGTCCTGACCGTCGTACAACTCTTGGTCTTCGCTGGTTAACAAACTACACTCGCCTTCGTGGAGAAAAAACGATGGTTGAGCGTTTAGCTAACGAGATTCTTGATGCTGCTAACGGTGCTGGTGCATCAGTTAAAAAGCGTGAAGATACTCATAAGATGGCTGAAGCAAATAAAGCATTTGCTCACTATCGTTGGTAGGATCCAAAAAATAATAATAAAACCAAACTCATATAAGGAAGGAGAAAGACCCAATGGCAAGAGAGTTCTCCTTAGAAAAAACACGTAATATTGGTATCATGGCTCACATTGATGCTGGTAAAACAACAACTACTGAGCGTGTACTTTATTACACAGGTCGTATCCACAAAATTGGTGAAACACATGAAGGTGCTTCACAAATGGACTGGATGGAACAAGAACAAGAGCGTGGTATCACAATCACTTCCGCTGCAACTACTGCACAATGGAAGAACCACCGCGTAAACATCATCGATACACCAGGACACGTAGACTTCACAGTTGAAGTTGAACGTTCCCTGCGTGTACTTGACGGTGCAGTAGCAGTACTTGATGCTCAATCTGGTGTTGAGCCTCAAACTGAGACTGTTTGGCGTCAAGCTACAACATATGGTGTACCACGTGTTGTATTCGTAAACAAAATGGACAAAATCGGTGCGGATTTCCTTTACTCTGTAAAGACTTTGCATGATCGTCTACAAGCTAACGCACACCCAATCCAACTTCCAATCGGTGCTGAAGATCAATTCTCTGCTATCATTGACCTTGTAGAAATGAACGCAACTTTCTACGGCAATGACCTAGGAACTGACATTGAAGTGCGAGAAATTCCAGAAGAACACATGGAATTAGCCCAAGAATGGCGCGAAAAGCTAGTTGAAGCGGTTGCTGAGCTTGATGAAGACTTAATGGAAAGATACCTTGGTGGAGAAGAAATCACTAACGAAGAGCTAAAAGCTGCTATTCGTAAAGGTACTGTTAATGTTGAATTCTATCCTGTAATCTGTGGATCAGCTTTCAAAAACAAAGGTGTACAATTAATGCTTGATGCAGTTATTGAGTACCTTCCATCTCCAGTAGATGTACCTGCTATCAAAGGTACTCTTCCTGATTCAGATGAGGAAGTACTTCGTCCTTCTAGCGACGAAGCTCCATTCTCTGCATTAGCATTTAAAGTTATGACTGACCCTTATGTCGGGAAATTAACTTTCTTCCGTGTATACTCTGGTACATTGAGCTCAGGTTCTTATGTACAAAACTCTACTAAAGGTAAGCGTGAGCGTGTAGGACGTATTCTACAAATGCATGCTAACTCTCGTGAAGAGATTTCAATGGTATACGCTGGAGACATCGCAGCTGCTGTAGGTCTTAAAGATACTACAACAGGTGATACTCTATGTGATGAAAAGAACCTAGTAATCCTAGAGTCTATGCAATTCCCTGAGCCAGTTATCCAATTATCTGTTGAGCCGAAGTCAAAAGCAGACCAAGACAAAATGTCTACTGCTCTTCAAAAGCTTCAAGAGGAAGATCCTACTTTCCGTGCTCACACAGACCAAGAAACTGGACAAACTATCATCGCTGGTATGGGTGAGCTTCACCTTGATATCATCGTTGATCGTATGAGACGTGAATTCAAAGTAGAAGCTAACGTTGGTGCACCTCAGGTAGCATACCGTGAGACTTTCCGTGGAAGCGCACAAGTCGAAGGTAAATTCGCTCGTCAATCTGGTGGACGCGGTCAATTCGGTCACGTTTGGATTGAGTTCTCTCCTAACGAAGAAGGAAAAGGATTCGAGTTTGAAAATGGTATCGTAGGTGGAGTTGTTCCACGTGAATACATCCCTGCAGTACAAGCTGGTCTTGAAGATTCTCTTGATCGTGGTGTACTTGCTGGTTACCCACTAGTTGACATCAAAGCAAGACTATTCGATGGTTCTTACCATGATGTTGACTCCAGTGAAATGGCGTTTAAAATTGCCGCTTCAATGGCTCTTAAAAACGCAGCTACTAAATGTAAGCCTGTAATTCTTGAACCTATCATGAGGGTTGAAGTTGTTATCCCTGAAGAATATATGGGAGACATTATGGGTGGTATTACTTCTCGTCGTGGACGTGTAGAAGGTATGGAAGCTCGCGGTAACGCACAAGTTGTTAAATCTATGGTTCCACTTTCTGAAATGTTTGGATATGCAACATCCCTACGTTCTAACACACAAGGTCGTGGAGTATTCTCTATGCACTTCGATCACTACGAAGAAGTTCCAAAGAGCATTTCTGAGGAAATTATCAAAAAAAATAAAGGTGAATAATTGATTTTCGCCTCTTATTAAAGTATAACTACTTATGTAAGCTATGAAAGCAGGTCTCTGCTTTCATAGCAACATATACGATTTAAAAAATACTTACTTTTAAAAATCAAGGAGGAATTCCTAATGGGTAAAGCTAAATTTGATCGCTCTAAGCCACACGTTAACATCGGAACAATCGGTCACGTTGACCATGGTAAAACTACTTTAACTGCTGCTATCACTACTGTTCTTGCAAAAGCTGGTGGTGCTGAAGCACGTGCATACGACCAAATCGACGCTGCTCCAGAAGAGCGTGAGCGTGGAATCACTATCTCAACTGCACACGTTGAGTATGAAACTGCTACTCGTCACTATGCGCACGTTGACTGCCCAGGCCATGCTGACTATGTTAAAAACATGATCACTGGTGCTGCACAAATGGACGGCGGTATCTTAGTAGTATCTGCTGCTGATGGTCCAATGCCACAAACTCGTGAGCACATCCTTCTTTCTCGTCAAGTAGGTGTACCTTACCTTGTTGTATTCATGAACAAATGTGACATGGTAGACGATGAAGAGTTACTTGAGTTAGTAGAAATGGAAATCCGTGACCTACTATCTGAATATGAATTCCCTGGTGATGATATCCCAGTAATCAAAGGTTCTGCTCTTAAAGCTCTTGAAGGAGACGCTGCTTGGGAAGAGAAAGTTATCGAACTAATGAACGCTGTTGATGAGTACATCCCAACTCCTGAGCGTGACAACGCTAAGCCTTTCATGATGCCAGTTGAGGACGTATTCTCAATCACTGGTCGTGGAACAGTTGCTACAGGTCGTGTTGAGCGTGGACAAATTAAAGTTGGTGAAGTAGTTGAAATCGTTGGTTTCACTGAAGAAGCAAAATCTACTACTGTTACTGGTGTAGAAATGTTCCGTAAGCTTCTTGATTTCGCTGAAGCTGGAGACAACATTGGTGCTCTTCTTCGTGGGGTTTCTCGTGACGATATCGAACGTGGACAAGTTTTAGCTAAGCCAGGTTCAATCAAACAACACACTAAATTTAAAGCGGAAGTTTACGTTCTTTCTAAAGAAGAAGGTGGACGTCATACTCCATTCTTCACAAACTACCGCCCACAATTCTATTTCCGTACTTCTGACATTACAGGTATCTGTAACCTTCCAGAAGGCGTTGAAATGGTTATGCCTGGCGACAACATCGAAATGACTGTTGAGCTTATCGCTCCAGTAGCTATCGAAGAAGGTACTAAGTTCTCTATCCGTGAGGGTGGGCGTACTGTAGGCGCTGGCGTAGTTGCTACAATCCAAGAATAATTAATTGATCTAAAGAAGCAGGGAGGACGCTCTCTGCTTCTTTTTTTTTGCGTTTAAAACCATGAAGGTAATTACTAGAAATTCAATAGATCGTAGAAGTGAATATATAATAGAAGAAACACGTCACAATTGGGAAATTCTATTATTAAACATTCACTTGAATTATATACATTAGGTATGTATAATAGAAAAAGTGTGCGACATAAAGATAATATTTATATTTAAGTTTAGTTTTAACTTTAACTTGCTATTACTTTATGTTTTATGTATAATAGACAATGTTGGTCTTTGACCGCGATGAAGTGAGAGGTTGCTGACACACCCGGCCGCTTTGCCATGGCGGTGTGTGGGAAATTTTCACTGAGAACTGTCTATTTTAAAAATAGGCGAAAAGGAGGGAAAATAATGGCAAAACAAAAAATTCGTATCCGTTTAAAAGCATATGATCACAGAATCCTTGATCAATCTGCTGAGAAAATTGTTGAAACTGCAAAGCGTTCTGGTGCTGCTGTTTCTGGTCCAATTCCGTTACCAACTGAAAGATCAGTTTACACAATCCTACGTGCGGTTCATAAGTACAAAGATTCTCGTGAGCAATTCGAGATGCGTACACACAAACGTCTAATCGACATCGTGAACCCAACTCCACAAACAGTTGATTCATTAATGCGTTTAGATCTACCATCAGGCGTAGATATCGAAATTAAATTATAATCCATAAATTAAAACATTTCAGGAGGTGTGACTCATGACCAAAGGAATCTTAGGAAGAAAAATCGGTATGACGCAAGTATTTGCTGAAAACGGCGAACTAATCCCTGTAACTGTAGTAGAAGCTGCTGCTAACGTAGTACTTCAAGTTAAAACAGTTGATGTAGATGGTTACGAAGCGATCCAATTAGGTTTTGATAATAAGCGTGAAAAGCTTTCTAACAAACCTGCAAAAGGACACGTTGCTAAAGCAAACACTGCACCTAAGCGCTTCATTCGCGAACTTCGCGGAGTAAACCTTGGCGAGTACGAGGTAGGTCAAGAAGTCAAAGTTAACATTTTTGCTGAAGGCGAAACTGTTGATGTAACAGGTGTATCAAAAGGTAAAGGATTCCAAGGCTCAATCAAGCGCCACGGACAATCTCGCGGACCAATGTCCCACGGTTCACGTTATCACCGTCGCCCTGGTTCAATGGGACCTGTAGCGCCTAACCGCGTATTCAAAAACAAACTTTTACCAGGACGTATGGGCGGAGAACAAGTAACTGTTCAAAACCTTACTGTTGTAAAAGTTGACGCTGAACGCAACCTACTTTTAATCAAAGGAAACGTACCTGGTGCGAGAAAATCCTTAGTTCAAGTTAAAAGTGCGGTAAAAGCGAAATAATTTAATAGGAAAGGAGGAGCATTAGAAAATGCCAAAAGTTACATTATTTGACCAAAAGGGTTCTAATAAAGGCGAAATCGAACTTAACGAATCTATTTTTGGTATCGAACCTAATCAGCATGTTTTATTCGAAGCAATCATTATGCAAAGAGCTTCCTTACGTCAAGGAACTCATAAAGTTAAAGGTCGTTCTGAAGTAGCAGGCGGTGGACGTAAACCATGGCGTCAAAAAGGTACTGGACGTGCTCGTCAAGGATCTATCCGTTCTCCACAATGGCGTGGTGGTGGTACTGTATTTGGACCAACTCCTAGATCATATAGCTACAAATTACCTAAGAAAATGCGTCGTTTAGCTCTTAAATCTGCATTGTCTGCTAAGGTAATTGAAGAAAGCCTATTAGTTTTGGAAGGTCTTACTTTCGAAGCTCCAAAAACAAAAGAATTCAAAGCTGTACTTAACGGTTTATCAGTAGATACAAAAGCATTGTTCGTAACTGATACTCTAGATGAGAAAGTTGCTTTATCTGCTCGTAACCTTCCTGGGGTTACTGTAGTAGACGCGGCTGGCCTAAGTGTTTTAGATCTTGTTGCTCACAACAAACTAATCATGACTAAAGCTGCTGTTGAAAAAGTAGAGGAGGTGCTTGCATAATGGATGCTCGCGATATCATTAAGCGCCCCGTAATCACTGAACGTTCTTCTGACCTTATGGGTGAAAGAAAATATACGTTTGAAGTTGATGTAAGAGCTAACAAAACACAAGTTAAAGACGCTGTGCAAGAAATCTTCGGCGTTAAAGTTGAAAAAGTAAACATCATGAACTACAAAGGTAAGTATAAGCGTATGGGTCGTCATGCTGGTTATACTAACAAGCGTCGTAAAGCGATTATTACTTTAACAACTGAAAGCAAAGAAATCGAATTTTTTGAAGCGTAATCTACTAGAGAAGGAGGGAATTACACATGGCGATTAAAAAGTACAAACCTACCACAAATGGTCGACGTAACATGACTAGTTCTGATTTTGCTGAAATCACTACTGACAAACCAGAAAAGTCATTACTTGCTCCTCTAAAGAGAAAAGGCGGCCGTAATAACCAAGGTAAGTTAACTGTTCGTCATCAAGGTGGCGGCCACAAGCGTCAATATCGTATTATCGATTTTAAACGCGATAAAGATGGTATACCTGGACGCGTTGCCACTGTCGAATACGATCCAAATCGTTCGGCAAACATTGCACTAATTAACTATGTTGATGGTGAAAAGCGTTACATCCTAGCTCCTAAAAACCTACAAGTTGGTATGGAGATTATGTCTGGTCCTGAGGCTGACATTAAAGTAGGTAACTCACTTCCACTAGCTAACATTCCAGTGGGTACAGTTATCCACAATATCGAATTAAAACCTGGTAAAGGTGGACAGTTAGTTCGTTCTGCTGGTACATCTGCACAATTACTTGGTAAAGAAGGACGTTACGTTCTAGTTCGTTTAACTTCTGGTGAAGTACGTATGATCTTAGCGACATGCCGCGCATCTATCGGTCAAGTTGGTAACGAGCAACACGAACTTATTAACATTGGTAAAGCTGGACGTTCTCGTTGGTTAGGCAAGCGCCCAACTGTACGTGGTTCTGTAATGAACCCAGTTGATCACCCACACGGTGGTGGTGAAGGACGCTCACCAATCGGACGTAAATCTCCAATGTCACCTTGGGGCAAACCAACTCTTGGTGCTAAAACTCGTAAAAAGAAAAACAAGTCCGATAAATTCATCGTACGTCGTCGTAAAAAATAACGGGGTTGAGCTACGGTTCAACAACCGAACCGTAGAACAATCACGAAGGGAGGTACACACATGGGTCGCAGCCTAAAAAAAGGTCCATTTGTTGATGATCATTTAATGAAAAAGGTTGAGAATTTAAATGAAACTGAGAAGAAACAAGTAGTTAAAACTTGGTCTCGTCGTTCTACAATCTTCCCACAATTTATCGGTCATACTATCGCTGTATATGATGGACGTAAACACGTTCCTGTATATATTACAGAAGATATGGTAGGCCACAAACTTGGTGAATTCGCACCAACACGCACATATAAAGGTCACGCTAGTGACGACAAGAAAACAAGACGTTAATGAGAGGAGGGCATCTCATGCAAGCTAAAGCTGTTGCTAACACAGTTCGTATTGCTCCTCGTAAAGTTCGTTTAGTAGTTGATCTAATTCGAGGCAAGCAAGTAGGTGAAGCGGTTGCTATCCTTCGTCATACTCCGAAATCTGCTTCTCCAGTAGTAGAGAAAGTTTTGAAATCTGCTATGGCTAACGCAGAGCATAACTACGAGATGGATATCAATAACCTAGTAGTTACTGAAGCGTATGTAAACGAAGGACCAACTTTGAAGCGTTTCCGTCCACGTGCTATGGGTCGTGCAAGCGCAATTAATAAACGTACAAGTCATATTACAATCGTATTATCAGAGAAGAAGGAGGGGTAATCTGTGGGTCAAAAGGTGAATCCGGTCGGTTTGCGTATTGGTGTCATCCGTGATTGGGAGTCAAAGTGGTACGCAGATAAAGACTACGCAGTTCTTTTACACGAAGATCTTAAAGTTCGTGAATATATCGCGAAACGTTTAAGTGATGCTTCTGTATCTAAAGTTGAAATTGAACGTGCTGCAAATCGCATCAACGTTTCTGTCCATACTGCAAAGCCAGGAATGGTTATCGGTAAAGGTGGTACTGAAGTTGAAGCTCTTCGCAAAGCGTTGAACCAGTTAACTGGAAAACGCGTTCATATCAACATCATTGAAATCAAGAAAGCTGATCTAGACGCTAAACTTGTTGCAGAAAACGTTGCTCGTCAATTAGAAAACCGTGTTTCTTTCCGTCGTGCTCAAAAGCAAGCTATCCAACGTACTATGCGTGCTGGTGCACAAGGTATTAAAACAATGGTTTCTGGTCGTCTTGGCGGTGCAGATATTGCTCGTTCTGAACATTATAGCGAAGGAACAGTTCCACTACACACACTTCGCGCTGACATCGACTATGCTACGGCTGAAGCTGATACTACTTACGGTAAGTTAGGCGTGAAAGTTTGGATCTACCGTGGAGAAGTCCTTCCTACTAAGAAGAAATCCGAGGAAGGAGGAAAATAATATGTTATTGCCTAAACGCGTAAAATATCGTCGTGAACACCGCGGTAAGATGAGAGGCCGTGCTAAAGGTGGTACTGAAGTACATTTTGGTGAGTTTGGTTTACAATCACTAGAAGCTTCTTGGATCACTAACCGTCAAATCGAGGCTGCTCGTATCGCTATGACTCGTTACATGAAACGTGGCGGTAAAGTTTGGATTAAAATTTTCCCAAGCAAACCTTACACTGCTAAACCACTAGAAGTGCGGATGGGTTCCGGTAAAGGGGCTCCTGAAGGATGGGTGGCTGTTGTTAAGCCTGGTAAAGTAATGTTTGAAATTGCAGGTGTATCTGAAGAGATCGCTCGCGAAGCATTACGTCTTGCGTCACACAAACTACCAGTTAAGTGTAAGTTTGTAAAACGAGAAGAAATTGGTGGTGAATCAAATGAAAGCTAATGAAATTAAAGACCTTACCACTGCCGAAATTGAACAAAAAGCTAAATCATTAAAAGAAGAACTATTTAATCTTCGTTTCCAGTTAGCAACTGGACAACTTGAAAATACTGCACGTATCCGTGAAGTACGTAAATCGATCGCTCGAATGAAAACTGTTATTCGTGAAAGAGAGATCAGTGCTAACAATCGATAATAGAGGGGAGGTTTGCTGAATGAGCGAACGCAACCAACGCAAAGTCTACACTGGCCGCGTAGTATCCGACAAAATGGATAAGACTATTACGGTACTTGTAGAAACTTATAAAACGCATAAGTTATACGGTAAGCGCGTTAAGTACTCTAAGAAATTCAAGGCTCATGATGAGCAAAGCGAAGCAAAAATTGGCGATATCGTGAAAATCATGGAAACTCGTCCACTTTCTGCGACAAAACGCTTCCGTCTTGTAGAGGTAGTAGAAAAAGCTGTTATCATCTAATATAACTGTTCGGATTACGTTAATTCCGAAGGGAGGTTTCGTACATGATTCAACAAGAATCACGTTTAAAAGTCGCTGACAATTCAGGTGCTCGTGAGGTTTTAACTATCAAAGTTCTTGGTGGTTCTGGTCGTAAGACTGCAAACATCGGTGATATCATCGTGTGCACAGTAAAACAAGCAACACCTGGTGGCGTTGTTAAAAAAGGCGATGTAGTAAAAGCTGTTGTTGTTCGAACTAAATCAGGTGTACGTCGTCCTGACGGTTCTTACATCAAATTTGACGAAAATGCTTGTGTAATTATCCGTGACGACAAGGGCCCACGTGGAACTCGTATCTTCGGACCTGTTGCTCGTGAACTTCGTGACAACAATTTCATGAAGATCGTTTCTCTAGCTCCAGAAGTATTGTAATGCATAAAACTTGTAAAAGGCCTTTCAAGGAGGTGCGACTCTAATGCATGTAAAAAAAGGTGACAAAGTTGTAGTCATCTCTGGTAAGGACAAAGGCAAACAAGGTGTAATCCTTGAAGCATACCCGAAGAAAAACCGTGTATTGGTTGAAGGTGTGAACATCGTTAAGAAGCATTCAAAGCCATCTCAAGCTAATCCTCAAGGAGGAATCATTAGCAAAGAGGCAGCTGTTCATGCTTCTAACGTAATGCCGATTGATCCTAAAACTGGAACTCCAACGCGTGTTGGCTACAAAACGGTTGATGGTAAAAAAGTACGTGTTTCTGTAAAATCAGGTGAATCCTTAGATAAATAAGTCATTAACGAAGGGAGGTACTATTCATGAACCGCCTAAAGGAAAAGTATGTAAAAGAAATTACTCCTGCTCTAATGAGCAAATTTGGATACCAATCCATCATGCAAACTCCAAAGATTGAGAAAATCGTAATCAACATGGGTGTTGGCGACGCTGCTGCTAATGCAAAAGCTTTAGACAATGCTGTGGAAGAATTAACTCTAATCACTGGTCAAAAACCAATGATTACAAGAGCAAAAAAATCAATCGCTGGCTTCCGTCTACGTGAAGGTATGCCGATCGGTGCGAAAGTAACTCTTCGCGGCGAGCGCATGTACGAATTCCTAGACAAGTTAGTAGCTGTTTCTTTACCACGTGTACGTGACTTCCGTGGGATTTCTAAGAAGGCATTTGACGGCCGTGGAAATTATACATTAGGTGTAAAAGAACAATTGATCTTCCCTGAAATTGACTACGATAAAGTGAGCAAAGTTCGTGGTATGGATATCGTTATCGTAACGACTGCTAATACTGACGAAGAATCTCGTGAATTACTTACTCAATTCGGAATGCCGTTCCAGAAGTAATCGATAAAAGAGGGAGGCGTAAACGTGGCAAAAAAATCAATGGTCGTGAAACAAAAGCGCGGACCGAAGTTTAAAGTACAAGAATATACACGTTGTGAGCGTTGTGGACGTCCACATTCTGTATACCGTAAGTTTAAGCTTTGCCGTATTTGTTTCCGTGAACTTGCATATAAAGGACAAATTCCTGGCGTGAAAAAAGCTAGCTGGTAAAACCCGAGTTTGGGAAGGAGGTAAAATATAATGGTCATGACAGATCCAATTGCAGATATGCTTACTCGCATCCGTAATGCGAACATGGTACGTCACGAGAAGCTAGAAATCCCTGCTTCTAAGATTAAGACAGAAATTGCTGAAATCTTAAAGCGTGAAGGTTTCGTTCGCGACGTTGAGTTAATCGAAGATAACAAACAAGGTATCATCCGTATTTTCCTTAAGTACGGTGCAAATAACGAGCGTGTAATCACTGGATTAAAACGTATCAGTAAGCCTGGTTTACGTGTATATGCTAAAGCAGGAGATGTTCCACGCGTTCTTAACGGTTTAGGTATCGCAATCGTTTCTACTTCTCAAGGAGTTTTAACTGATAAAGAAGCTCGTGCTAAACAAGCTGGTGGAGAAGTATTAGCGTACGTTTGGTAATAATTTTTTTCACGAATGGAGGTGCACTAGATGTCTCGCGTAGGTAAAAAACCAATTGAAATTCCAACTGGAGTTACAGTTACAATTGCAGACGACAACACAGTCACTGTAAAAGGACCTAAAGGCGAATTAACTCGCTCTTTTAATACAGATATTACAATCAGCCAAGAAGAGAACTTGATCACAATCACTCGTCCTTCTGATGAAAAGATCCACCGTGCTTTACATGGTACGACTCGTGCTGTTCTTTCAAACATGGTTGAAGGCGTTTCTAAAGGCTTCGAAAGAGGTCTTGAGCTTATCGGTGTCGGTTACCGTGCTCAAAAACAAGGAACTAAACTTGTCTTGAACGTTGGTTATTCTCACCCTGTTGAGATCGAGCCAGAAGCTGGACTTGAAGTTGAAGTTCCAACAAACACTAAAATCATCGTAAAAGGTGCGAACAAGGAGCGCGTTGGAGCTTTAGCTGCTAACATCCGCGGTGTTCGTCCTCCAGAGCCTTATAAAGGCAAAGGAATCCGTTATGAAGGCGAATTCGTTCGTCGTAAAGAAGGTAAAACAGGTAAGTAAGCCGCATAGGTAAACGAAAGGAGTGACCCAAATGATTACGAAGCAGGATAAAAACTCTGTTCGTAAGAAAAGACATGCACGTGTTCGTGCTAAACTTTCTGGAACTGAATCTCGTCCTCGTTTAAATGTGTTCCGTTCAAACACACACATTTATGCTCAACTAATTGATGATGTGAACGGCAAAACAATTGCAAGTGCTTCTACTCTAGATAAAAATCTAGGATTGGAAGGAACAAGCAACATCGAAGCAGCTAAAAAAGTTGGCGAAGCAATCGCAAAAAATGCATCTGAAAAAGGTTATACTTCTGTGGTTTTCGACCGCGGCGGTTACCTCTACCATGGTCGTGTGAAAGCTTTGGCAGAAGCTGCTCGTGAAAACGGCTTAGAATTTTAATGGAAAAAGGAGGGACATATAAAGATGCGTCGTATCGATCCTAATAAATTAGAACTTGAAGAACGTGTAGTTACGGTTAATCGCGTAGCGAAGGTTGTAAAAGGTGGACGTCGTTTCCGTTTCACTGCACTAGTAGTAGTTGGAGACAAAAACGGTCATGTAGGTTTCGGAACTGGTAAAGCACAAGAGGTTCCAGATGCTATCCGTAAAGCAATCGAAGATGCGAAGAAAAACTTAATTACTGTACCTATGGTAAATACAACAATCCCACACCAGGTTCTTGGTCAATTTGGTGCTGGAGAGATCCTTTTGAAGCCTGCTTCTGAAGGTACTGGGGTTATCGCTGGTGGACCGGTTCGTGCGGTACTTGAATTAGCTGGTGTTAGCGATATTCTTTCTAAATCTCTTGGCACAAACACACCAATCAACATGGTTCGTGCTACTATGGACGGGTTAAAGCAATTAAAACGTGCTGAGGACGTAGCAAAATTACGTGGTAAATCAGTAGAAGAACTGTTAGGATAAGGAGGGAAAATCAAATGGCAAACAAATTAGAAATTACCCTCACTCGCAGCTTGATTGGTCGTCCTGAAGATCAACGCGTGACAGTAAATACGCTTGGTTTACGAAAAATGCATCAAACAGTTGTTCATAATGATAACCCTGCGATTCGCGGTATGATTAATAAGGTTTCTCACCTTGTTACTGTCAAAGAACAATAATTCTATTTTTCTCTTAACAAGGAGGTGCCAAAATGAAACTTCATGAATTAAAACCTGCAGAAGGATCCCGTCAAGAACGCAAACGTAAAGGTCGCGGCATCGGGTCTGGTAATGGTAAAACAGCTGGTAAAGGTCATAAAGGTCAAAACGCACGTTCAGGTGGAGGAGTACGTCCTGGATTCGAAGGTGGTCAAACACCTTTATTCCAACGTCTTCCAAAACGCGGTTTCACGAACATTAACCGTAAAGACTACGCTGTTGTTAATTTAGATACTCTGAATCTTTTCGAAGATGGTACTGAAATAACTCCAGCTTTATTGATCGAAACAGGTGTTGTGAAGAAAGAAAAAGCAGGAATCAAAATTCTTGCTAAAGGTAAGGTTGAGAAAAAGCTTACTGTCAAAGCTCACAAATTCTCCTCAGCTGCAAAAGAAGCTATCGAAGCTGCTGGCGGTCAAACTGAGGTGATTTAATGTTTCGCACGATCTCCAATTTTATGCGCGTGGGTGAAATCCGTAACAAGATATTATTCACCCTATTAATGTTAATAGTATTTCGCATTGGAACCTTTATCCCGGTTCCACATGTGAATGCAGACTTCCTAAAAGCCCAAGATGCTGTAAGTGTATTCGGAGTACTGAATACCTTTGGCGGAGGTGCTTTACAGAACTTCTCAATTCTTGCAATGGGAATCATGCCGTACATTACTGCATCGATTATCATTCAGTTGTTACAAATGGATGTTGTTCCTAAGTTCACTGAATGGTCCAAGCAAGGTGAAGTAGGTCGCCGCAAATTAGCTCAGTTTACCCGCTATGGAACAATTGTGCTAGGTTTTATCCAGGCGCTTGGAATGTCCTACGGCTTTAATAACATGGCTGGTGGTATGTTAATTGAAAAACCAGGTATCAGTACGTATTTGTTAATCGCAACAGTTTTAACTGCAGGAACAGCATTCTTGATGTGGCTTGGTGAACAAATTACATCAAAGGGTGTTGGGAATGGTATTTCGGTCATCATTTTTGCTGGTATCGTAGCTGGTATTCCAACAACGGCTAACCAAATCTACGCGCAACAGTTTGAAAATGCTGGAGATCAGTTATTCCTACGAATTGTAACGGTTGTACTTATCATCCTTGCAGTTCTTGCGATTTTAGTTGGTGTTATTTTCATCCAACAAGCACTACGTAAAATACCGATTCAGTACGCTAAACGTGCTGCAACCGGTCGTTCTACGACAGGTGGTCAATCTACCCATCTACCTTTAAAAGTGAATGCAGCAGGAGTTATTCCTGTTATTTTTGCGATATCATTCATTGTTACACCTCCAACAATTGCTGGGTTCTTTGGTCCAAACGATGTTACTCGATGGATAACGAGTACGTTTGACTATACTAAGCCTGTTGGTATGATCCTTTACATTGCCTTAATCGTTGCTTTCTCATATTTCTACGCATTTATTCAGGTTAACCCTGAACAAGTTGCTGAAAACTTGAAGAAGCAAGGGGGTTATGTTCCTGGTATCCGTCCAGGGAAGAACACTGAAGAGTATTTAACTCGTGTGTTATATCGCTTGACGTTTGTGGGTTCATTATTCCTTGCACTAATAGCTGTTCTACCAGTCTTCTTCATTAAGTTCGCTGGACTTCCACAATCTGCACAAATTGGTGGCACAAGCTTACTGATTGTCATTGGGGTTGCTCTTGAAACTATGAAGCAGTTGGAAGCTCAACTAGTTAAGCGTCATTATAAAGGATTTATAAAATAATTGGTTTTGGGAACAGCCAGTTCCCTTAACCCATTATAGAGTTTGAGGGGGAAATAAAATGAATTTAGTTCTAATGGGGCTACCGGGTGCAGGTAAAGGTACTCAAGCTGAAAAGATTGTTGAAAAATACAATATCCCTCATATCTCAACTGGAGATATGTTCCGAGCAGCCATTAAAGATGGTACGGAACTTGGTTTACAAGCAAAATCTTTTATGGATCAAGGCGCTTTAGTACCTGATGAGGTTACAATTGGTATTGTTCGTGAAAGGCTTGCTAAGCCGGATTGCAAAAACGGTTTCTTATTAGATGGTTTCCCTAGAACTGTTGCTCAAGCAGAGGCTTTGGAAAACATGCTTTCTGGATTGGAAAGACCAATCGACTTCGTCATCCATGTCGATGTTGATCAGTCAATCCTGATGGAAAGACTAACAGGTCGTCGTATTTGTAAAGATTGTGGTGCTACTTATCATCTTGTATTCAATCCACCTGCGAAGGATGGGGTTTGTGATCGTTGTGGTGGAGAACTTTACCAGCGCGCAGATGATAATGAAGAGACGGTTCAAAACCGCCTTGAAGTTAACATGAAGCAAACGCAGCCACTTTTATCATTTTATGAAGATAAAGGCTATCTACGTAAAATCAATGGTCAGCAAGATATTAATATAGTATTCACAGATATCGAAGAACTGCTTGGGGGATTGCGCAAATGATCATTTGTAAAACCCCGCGCGAAATCGAAATCATGCGTGAAGCTGGTAAGATTGTAGCTTTAACTCATCAAGAGTTAAAAAAACATATCGTAGCTGGCATCACGACATTAGAGCTGGATGCAATTGCCGAAAGCTTTATTCGTAAACATGATGCAATTCCTTCTTTTAAAGGATATAATGGTTTTCGCGGTAGCATTTGCGCTTCTGTAAATAATGAATTGGTACACGGTATTCCAGGTGCTAGAGTCCTTAATGAAGGTGATATAATTAGTATCGATATCGGTGCGAAGTATAACGGCTATCATGGTGATTCCGCTTGGACGTATGCTGTTGGATCAATTGATGAAGAATCGCAAAGACTCTTAGATGTAACCGAAGAGTCCTTATATAGAGGGTTGAAAGAAGCTATGCCAGGCGTGCGTCTTTCAAACATCTCCCATGCCATTCAAACCTATGTGGAGGAAAACAAGTTCTCGATCGTTCGAGAGTATGTTGGACACGGAATCGGTCAAGACTTACATGAGGATCCTCAGATTCCTCACTACGGTCCTCCAAATAAAGGTCCTCGTTTAAAACCTGGTATGGTGTTATGCATTGAACCAATGGTGAATGCAGGTAGCCGATACGTTAAGACCTTAGAGGATGATTGGACTGTTGTAACAATTGACGGGAAAATGTGTGCTCACTTTGAACATACTATTGCAATTACTGAAAATGGTTATGAAATATTGACCAAAATCTAATTCTCTATAATGTTCAAAATAGGTTGAGGTTGGAAGGTAGCAAAGAGACTTTTTGTCTTTTAAAGAAGGGAGACGTAAATCATGGCAAAAGATGATGTAATTGAAATCGAAGGCACTGTTCAAGAAACTTTGCCAAATGCAATGTTTAAGGTAGAATTAGAAAATGGTCATACTGTTCTAGCTCATGTGTCAGGTAAAATCCGCATGCACTTCATTCGCATTCTACCTGGTGATAAAGTCACAGTAGAGCTTTCACCGTATGATCTAACTCGCGGCAGAATCACTTACCGATTTAAATAAATCTGGTTACACTCCGATCTGTATAAGGAGGTTAGGTATCAATGAAAGTGAGACCATCAGTTAAGCCAATCTGCGAAAAATGTAAAGTTATTCGTAGAAAAGGTAAAGTAATGGTTATTTGTGAAAACCCTAAGCATAAACAAAAACAAGGTTAATACTGAAGGAGGTGCACTCTAGATGGCACGTATTGCTGGTGTGGATGTTCCACGTGACAAGCGTATTGTTATTTCTTTAACATATATCTATGGTATTGGAAAAATCACTGCTCAAAAAATCTTAGCAGAAGTGGGTATCTCTGAAGATACTCGTGTGCGCGATTTGACTGAGGATGAATTAAACAAAATCCGTGAAAGCATTGACAAGTTGAAGGTTGAAGGTGATCTTCGTCGTGAGATCTCATTAAACATCAAACGTTTAATGGAAATCGGTTGCTACCGTGGTCTTCGTCATCGTCGTGGTCTTCCTGTTCGTGGTCAAAATACTAAAAACAATGCTCGTACGCGCAAAGGCCCTCGTCGTACTGTAGCTAACAAGAAAAAATAATCTGTAAAGGAGGGACTTATTCATGGCTCGTAAAACAAATACTCGTAAGCGTCGTGTGAAAAAGAATATTGAAACTGGTATCGCTCATATCCGTTCTACTTTCAATAACACTATTGTTACGATTACAGATTCTCACGGGAACGCTCTTTCTTGGTCAAGTGCTGGTGCTCTTGGTTTCAAAGGATCTCGTAAATCTACTCCATTCGCAGCTCAAATGGCAGCTGAAACTGCAGCTAAAGCTTCGATTGAACATGGTATGAAAACTCTTGAAGTAACTGTAAAAGGACCTGGTTCTGGACGTGAAGCTGCTATCCGTGCACTTCAAGCTGCAGGATTAGAAGTTACAGCTATTAAAGACGTTACTCCAGTTCCACATAACGGATGCCGTCCACCAAAACGTCGCCGTGTTTAATTTTTCTGTATAGAATTTGTATCCCTGTCAATAATGGGATATGATAGAAACTATGCGTTATTACAGAATGATTAATTCAGTTGTTGCGCACAATTGGGAAAGTAAACATGGGGAATTTCGGTTAGTTTAGTGTTTAGTTGATCACTAGCCGAGGTTTTGACGTTTTGAAGGAGGGTTTATTGAATGATTGAAATAGAAAAACCAAAAATCGAAACGGTTGAAATCAACGATGACGCCAAGTTCGGTAAGTTCGTCGTCGAGCCACTTGAGCGTGGGTATGGTACAACTCTAGGTAACTCCTTGCGTCGTATCCTATTATCCTCACTCCCAGGTGCCGCTGTCACATCTATTCAGATAGATGGAGTACTGCATGAGTTCTCAACAATTGAAGGCGTCGTAGAAGATGTTACTTCTATTATTCTGAATGTGAAAAAGCTAGCTCTTAAGATTTATTCCGATGAAGAAAAGACGCTAGAAATTGATGTGCAGGGTGAAGGAGTTGTCACGGCTGCTGATATTACACATGACAGTGATGTGGAAATCTTAAATCCTGATTTACACGTTGCCACTATTGGCAAAAACGGTCATTTACGTATGCGTTTAACTGCTCGTCGTGGACGCGGTTATACTCCAGCAGACCAAAACAAGAGAGAGGATCAACCGATTGGTGTAATTCCTATCGACTCTATCTATACTCCAGTTTCACGTGTTTCCTACCAAGTAGAAAATACACGTGTAGGCCAAATGACAAACTATGACAAGCTAACGCTTGATGTATGGACTGATGGAAGTACTGGTCCTAAAGAAGCGATAGCACTTGGATCCAAGATTTTAACAGAGCATTTGAACATTTTTGTCGGTTTAACTGATGAAGCTCAACATGCTGAAATCATGGTTGAAAAGGAAGAAGACCAAAAAGAAAAAGTTCTTGAAATGACTATTGAGGAACTAGATCTTTCTGTTCGTTCTTACAATTGCTTAAAACGTGCTGGAATCAATACCGTTCAAGAGCTTGCTCATAAAACGGAAGAAGATATGATGAAGGTTCGTAACTTGGGACGTAAATCACTTGAAGAAGTGAAAGCGAAACTTGAAGAGCTAGGCTTAGGTCTTCGTAAAGACGACTAAGTTGACTAAATAGATAATGACTTCAACAAAGGAGGGAATCTCTCAATGGGTTACAGAAAGTTAGGACGCACAAGCGCACAACGTAAAGCATTACTTCGTGATTTGACTACTGACCTAATTATCCATGAGCGTATCGAAACAACAGAAACTCGTGCGAAAGAACTTCGTTCTGTTGTGGAAAAAATGATCACTCTTGGTAAACGTGGTGACTTACATGCACGTCGTCAAGCTTCTGCTTACGTTCGTCATGAAGTGGCTGATGCTGAAAACGGTACAGATGCAGTTCAGAAGTTATTCGGTGATATCGCTACTCGCTACCAAGAGCGTCAAGGTGGATATACTCGCATCATGAAAATGGGTCCTCGTCGTGGAGACGGAGCTCCAATGGTGATTATTGAGTTAGTTTAATATAACTCTTTAAAAGGGCGGGGACAGTTTATAACTAACTTGTCTTTGCCCTTTTTTAATAGGTATTCTACATGGTAGAGTACTTGTTACTTGGAAGTGTACGTCAGACTTCCATAATAAGAAATACGCATTGAGTGATACGATGGCTGCATATTCATTTATGCTTCGCGTCTAGCTCTTGTACCCCTCCTATCTCTTTCAATCGGAAAGAGTTATACGATATTCAGAGGAATCTGAATGAAGCTGCTATTCAACTAAGGAATGTATGTTTCTTTAGGAGGGGTGCAGCGTTTTTTTATATTGTCAAAAATATAGATGAGAATAGATATAGCTAAGTTGAGTTTAGGGGATGATCTTATGAAGAAAGAGCTTGTCACTGTTGAAGAGGTCTATTTTAAATACGAAGGTCAAAGTGGATATGCTTTGACTAATGTTTCATTATCAGTATTTGAAGGGGAATGGCTGGCTATTGTAGGGCATAATGGTTCAGGTAAGTCCACGATGGCAAAACTTCTCAATGGTCTTCAATTTCCTGAAAAGGGTAAGATACGAGTTAAAGGAATGGAGTTGTCTTCCACTACGGTTTGGGATATACGGAAAGAAGTAGGAATGGTTTTCCAAAACCCTGATAATCAGTTTGTTGGAACGACGGTTCAGGATGATGTGGCTTTTGGTTTAGAAAACGCAGGGATTCCACAACTAGAAATGAATCAACGTGTTATGGAATCACTTTCCAAAGTTAAGATGAGTCAATTTCTCAATCAAGAGCCGCACCATCTTTCAGGTGGTCAAAAGCAACGTGTAGCCATTGCTGGGGTGTTAGCCCTTCAACCTAGCATTATTATTTTAGATGAAGCGACATCAATGCTAGATCCTAGGGGTAGAGAAGAAGTACTTGAAACCGTTAGAGAACTGATGAATAACAAATCCTTAACGGTCATATCGATCACTCATGATCTAGAGGAAGCTGCTAAGGCTGATCGTATTATCGTCATGAATCGTGGAATGAAATATCAGGAAGGCACACCAGCTGATATTTTTAAGTTAGACGAAGAATTGGTTTCGCTTGGCCTTGATATCCCATTTTCCATCAAACTTTCAAAACAGCTTTTAGAACAAGGGGTATTAAAATCAAACCGGTATTTATCGAAAGAAGAGTTGGTGAGTGAGCTATGCAAGTTGAACTGAAAGATGTAGAGCACCGTTATCAGGCAAATACCCCTTTTGAACGTTTAGCCCTTTATGATGTGAATTTGGCCATTTCAGAAGGTTCATACATTGCTATAATCGGACATACGGGTTCAGGTAAGTCTACCTTGCTTCAACATCTAAATGGTCTTTTAAAACCTACTAAAGGCAGAGTGGTGATTGGCGATCGAACAATTGAGGCTGGTAAAAAGGAAAAACATTTAAAGCCTATTAGAAAGAAAGTAGGAATAGTATTTCAGTTTCCTGAACATCAGTTGTTTGATGAAACGGTGGAAAAAGATATTTCATTCGGTCCAATGAATTTTGGTGTATCTGAAGAAGAAGCTAAGAAGCTTGCTCGTACAGCCTTAAAACAAGTCGGATTAGAAGAAGCCATCCTTGAAAAGTCTCCGTTTGATTTATCAGGAGGACAAATGAGAAGAGTAGCCATTGCAGGCGTGTTAGCCATGGAACCAGAGGTCCTCGTCTTAGATGAACCCACCGCTGGACTTGACCCTAGAGGACGCCAAGAAATCATGGACATG
Source organism: Peribacillus alkalitolerans (assembly GCF_010882125.1). Taxonomy (GTDB): domain Bacteria; phylum Bacillota; class Bacilli; order Bacillales; family DSM-1321; genus Bacillus_BN; species Bacillus_BN alkalitolerans. The sequence goes on from NZ_JAAGVZ010000018.1 coordinate 51,082, forward strand.
TTTGCTGATCTTCATAAAAAGCATGGAATCACTACGATACTTGTAACTCATAGTATGGAAGATGCTGCGAAGTATGCGGATGAGATTGTCATTATGCATCAAGGAACAGTGTTTAAAAAGGGAACCCCTAATGATATTTTCTCTCAGCCTGAACAGTTAATGGAACTTGGCTTGGATGTCCCAGAAACAGTCCGTTTCCAGCTGACCCTTCAGAAAGAGATGGGCATTCGATTCGATCAGCCTTGTCTAACCGTAGAGTCTTTAGCAAAAGAAATTGGACAAGTGTTACAAAGGGGGAATCGACCATGATGGATAAAATGATATTTGGTCGTTATGTCCCTTCAGAATCTATCATTCATCGGCTTGATCCTAGATCGAAGCTATTATTAGTCTTCTTCTTTGTTTGTATAGTATTTCTTGCTAATAACGCTGTGACATACGGAATACTAGGTTTATTTACCGTGGTGGTTCTGTTGTTATCTAAAATTCCACTTCGTTTCTTAGTGAACGGTTTAAAACCAATATTGTGGTTAATCTTGTTTACCTTCCTGCTTCATGTGTTTTTCACCAAAGAAGGAGAATTGCTCTATAAGCTTGGATGGCTAGAGGTATACGAGGGTGGGATTCGCCAAGGTATTTTTATATCGATGCGTTTCACATTTCTTATTCTAATTACATCGTTACTGACTTTAACTACGACCCCCATATCCATTACTGATGGAATGGAACAATTATTAAATCCATTAAAGAAGTGGAAGCTACCCGTGCATGAACTGGCATTAATGATGTCAATTTCCTTGCGATTTATCCCGACCCTTATGCAAGAAACGGATAAAATCATGAAAGCTCAAGCTGCCCGTGGAGTGGATTTTACGAGTGGGCCGATTAAAGAGAGGGTCCAATCAATCGTCCCTTTGCTTGTCCCACTTTTTGTGAATTCTTTCAAACGGGCAGAAGAGTTGGCGATTGCAATGGAAGCAAGAGGGTACAGAGGTGGAGAAGGAAGAACCAAATATCGACTGCTTCAATGGGGAAAATATGATTCCATCCTCTTGATGTCAATGCTTGTTTTAACAGCATTGCTTATTTTAATGAGAAATTGATGGGTGAATGTATGCATAGAGTAAAATGTACAATTTCTTATGATGGTACCTTATTTTCTGGCTATCAAGTACAAGTGGATAAAAGAACTGTGCAAAGCGAGTTCGAAAAAGTTCTTAAGCACATTCACAAAGGATCAACAGTTCGAATAGCTGCTTCTGGTAGAACGGATGCCGGAGTCCATGCAAAAGGACAAGTCATTCATTTTGATACGAACCTGATGATTCTACCAGCCAATTGGAAGAAAGCATTGAATTCAACGCTACCTGAGGATATTTCGGTAATGGATGTTGAAATAGTAGATAACCATTTTCATTCCAGGTTTGATGCAAAAGGAAAGGAATATCGGTACTATATCGATTTAAGTAAGGAAAGAAATCCATTTAATCGAAACTATGCATTTCATTACCCATATCCTCTTGATGTGAATAGAATGGTCCAAGCTTCCTCCTATCTGATTGGTACACATGATTTCACTAGTTTTTGCTCTGCTAAAACAGATGTGGAGGATAAAGTCCGAACGATCATGAATATTGAATGTATTCAAAATGAATCTCAATTAACCCTTTGCTACAGGGGGAACGGATTCTTATATAATATGGTCCGTATCTTGACGGGAACTTTGCTAGAAATTGGAGCTGGCGCTCGAGAGCCGGAGGATTTACCTAACATACTAGAAGCAAAGAACCGTAATCGGGCAGGTAAGACAGCGCCAGCACAGGGACTGTTTTTATGGGAAGTTTTTTATTAAAGCATGCGAAAAACGTTTTTTTGAAAAAAAATCACATGACAACTATTCCTGGTGTAACATTCGCTTGACAATAGGGGTACAAGGCGATAATATAATATGGTATGTATTTTAATCCCACGATAAGCCCCGGAAGTTTATTGTGATTGAAAATAAATATATCGAACAGATTTTTCTAGGAGGTAAAACAATGCGTACGACATTCATGGCGAAAGCAAATGAAATCGATCGTAAATGGTACGTTATTGACGCTAAGGGACAAACTTTAGGTCGTCTTGCTAGTGAAGTAGCATCCATCTTACGTGGTAAAAACAAACCAACTTTCACACCACACGTTGACACTGGTGATCATGTAATCATTATCAATGCTTCAGAAATCCACTTAACAGGTAAGAAATTATCTGACAAGATTTACTACCGTCACACTAATTTCCCTGGTGGTCTTAAGCAAAGAACTGCTCTTGAAATGAGAACTAACTACCCAACGAAAATGTTGGAGCTTGCTATCAAAGGTATGCTTCCAAAGAATTCTTTAGGTCGTCAAATGTTCAAAAAATTACACGTATACGCTGGTCCTGAGCACAAGCAACAAGCTCAACAACCAGAAGTATATGAATTACGCGGATAATTTTTAAGGAGGTAACTACTTTGGCACAAGTTCAATATTATGGCACTGGTCGTCGTAAGAGCTCTGTTGCTCGTGTACGTTTAGTACCAGGCGACGGTCGCATCGTTATCAACGGTCGTGAAATCAATGAATATATCCCATTCGAAGCTTTAATCCTTGTAGTTAAGCAACCACTTGTTGCTACTGAAACAACTGGAAGCTACGATATCCTTGTAAATGTAAACGGCGGTGGATTCACTGGCCAAGCTGGCGCTATCCGTCATGGTATCGCTCGCGCATTATTACAAGCTGATCCAGAATACCGTGGAGCATTAAAAGCTGCTGGCTTATTAACTCGTGACGCACGTATGAAAGAGCGTAAGAAATACGGTCTTAAAGGTGCTCGTCGTGCTCCTCAGTTCTCAAAACGTTAATCTTTTGCGTTTTCAAAGACTCTCAACTATTTTGGTTGGGGGTCTTTTTTTTTGTTGTAAACTATAGTTCTTTATTATTTTTGTCGAATAAAGCCTCGTAAATCCACTATTTACTAATTTCTGAAAATTATCATTTCCTCCTACATTCTAACGTTTTATCGTAAATTCCCCCAAGATTCGATAGCGTAAAACATTAATATATCAACAAAAGTTAGAATTATATATTCATTTAAGCGATAAAATCCTTCAATTTTTAACAATTCAACATCAAATTCCCCCAATTTACTATGCCAAAAACCTCAACTACTATATGTAATAGTTATCTAAATATTTTAATAAAAGAAACATTCGTACAGGGGGAGAGGAATTTGGGGAAAAATAGGTTTAAAAAAAATCTGATAAAGACAACATTAAGTTGTTTAATTATGTCTACAGTCATTCCATTAAATGTTATGGCAGAAAATTCAATCCCAAGCACTATTGAAGGTAAGGTTTCAGGTAGTCAATCTCTAACAGGGAAATTTAATTTAACACCAGAGCAGTTAGAGGCAATGAACAAAATTAGCACTGAGAGTGAATTAAAAATTTCTCCACAAATCAACCTCAGCAGCCCTGAGCCCGTTCGCGTAATTGTAGAATTTAAACAAGCACCAGCAAAAGTAGCAGTCCTTCAGCAGCAAATAGCTGGAGACGAAATTTCGTTAAAAGACGCTACTAAAGCGGTCAATGATACGCATCAAAAGTTTAAAGATTTTGTTCAAACAAAAGCTAGGCAAAAAGCAGGAGTTAGTGCAATCACTCCGTTTAATACTACTTCACAGCCTAAAATTCAGATTACTCAAGAATACAAGCATGCGTTCAACGGAGTAGCAATGACACTTCCGGGAACAGATGTTGGAAAACTATTAGAGTCAGGCTTAGTCAACCGAATTTTTAATGATCATGTTGTGAAAATTGATCCAATCGGACCAGAAGGCTCCAATGCTAATAATTTGAAAGCAGATAATGCACAATCGACAACTACGACTTCGCGGACAGAGAAGGTAAATGTGTCTGCGCAAAATACTTCTACAAATACGTTGAAAGAGAATTCCATTCCTCTTCCAGGTATTGAAGGTTTGCATACAGAAGGCGTTACAGGTGCAGGAATTAAAGTCGGTGTCCTTGATACAGGTATTGATTACAACCATCCAGATTTAAAGAATGTATATAAAGGATATCGTAAAACAGATGGAGAAGATCCAACGACGGTGGAACAAACAGCGGTAAAGGGTTGGGATTTTGTCGATAATGATGCTGACCCAATGGAGACGACGTATCAAGATTGGTTAAATTCAGGCGAACCTGATTATGGTGAACAGAAGTATTATACTTCCCATGGTACTCACGTATCAGGTACGATTGCAGGTCAAGGAGAAAATACGGTTGATTATCCGGCTTTAGGTGTTGCTCCGGATGTTGATTTATATGGTTACCGTGTATTAGGTCCATATGGTAGTGGATCTTCAAGCAGCATTATTGGTGGTATTGATAAAGCGGTCCAAGATGGAATGGATGTCATCAACTTATCACTAGGTGTTCAACTGAATGACCCGCTACTTGCAGAGTCCGTTGCGATTAATAATGCTACACTTGCTGGTGTTACATGTGTCATTGCAGCAGGAAACGCAGGTTCAGGAGAGAAAACGCTTGGTTCACCAGGGACAGCGGCACTAGGCATTACTGTTGGAGCAAGCGACTTCCCAATGGGGATCCCTACAGCGTCGGCGACTGTTGGCAGTGAAAACTTTGACAACATGATGCTGTTAGGAAAAGGTTTTAAAGATAACTTAGATACGTTATTGAACCAATCGTATCCTATCGTCTTTGTTGGATTAGGTGGACAGGACGATTACAAAGACGAGAATGGTCAACCACTCGATTTAGCAGGAAAAGTCGCATTAGTGGAGCGTGGAACGCACTCATTTGTGGACAAAGTTACAAACGCGAAAAATGCGGGTGCAGCTGCTGTTATTATTTATAACAATGTAGATGGTAAAATCGACAGTTATTTATCACAAGATACAAACTTTATTCCAGCGTTCCGTATCACAAAAGAGGATGGAGAACGTTTAAAAGCAGCAGTATCTTCTCCAATTACTTTTAGTAATATAGGTTCTGTTGTAACGGATGGGAATCATCTAGCTGATTTCAGCTCAAGAGGGCCTACTACGAAAAACTATGACATTAAACCTGATGTAGTGGGGCCGGGTGTATCTGTGTATTCCACCTATCCAGAATACGTTCATAGTCCAGAAGAAGGTATTGATTATTCATCAGCTTACGCTCGTATTTCTGGAACATCTATGGCAACGCCTCATGTAGCGGGTATTGCAGCACTTATTTTACAAGCACATCCAGACTACACACCATTTGATGTGAAAGCGGCGTTAATGAATACAGCGGATAAGTTATCTAGCGACTATTCTGTATATGAAGTAGGAGCAGGATTAGTGGATGTAAAAGAAGCAGTTCACGCAGATGTATCTATTAAAGTCATGGACAAAACACAAAACATTGATCAAAATGGTTCAATCGTCACAATTGACGAAGAAACAGGTTCCATTGCTTATGGTACGATCTATAGAAAAGAAAAAGATATGAATGAAGAAAGTCGAAAAATCGTTATTAAAAATAAAGGTGCCCAGCAAAAAGAATTTGATATCCATTATGTATATTCGGAAGCTAAAAATGGAATTCTTGACGCAGTGTCCAATAAGGTAGAAATGACGACATCGGTACAATCAATTACGGTTGCAGCAGGAGAATCAGCTGATTTGACAGCGGCCATTCGTGTGCCAGGAACAGCAGAAATGGGCCGATACGAAGGATACGTGAATATTGTCAATCATGTAAATCCACAAGAAAGCTATCGTTTGCCGTTCGCCGTTCGCGTAGTGGATAAAGGGATTAACTCTATGGAACTATCTAATCCATCCATCAGCACGGTGATGTGGGATCCGTTTCACCCATTTTTGGAAGGCCCTTTTAGAGCTTTGACATTTAAATTAAATAGCCCTGTTAAGAGCGTTCGTACGTTAATTTATGCCAAGGATGGCCGTCCGCTTGGAAGCAGTAGTCCAATGCCTATCGATGCTGAAAATGCACAGCTAGACGAAGATTTATTTCTAAATTTCAGCCCATATTATTATCCGTTTATTGACGATCCAAAAGAAGAGAAAACAGATATGAATGCACCACTAGCCACATTACCAGAAGGTCAATATAAAATGAAATTTAGAGCAGTAGATGCAGACGGTAAGACATACGAGAAGGAGCAAGTGTTTGTTGTAGACAATACACTACCTAAACTGACATTTAAGGATAGAGCTCCAGGTGTATACGAGGTGAAAGATTCAGACTTTACACAGGAAACCATTAACGGAAATGCTCATAATGCATTTTGGATTCACGCCAATGTATATGATGAAGGGGCAAATCTTTTAGCGCCACTTGGGATGACACAATCTTCTAACCTACTTTGGTATTATCAAGATCAGAAAGTATTCCCAGATGGAGATTTTCCGATTGAAAATAACGGAGACGTGAAATTTGGCATAACGAAAGAAGAGGTTGAGAAGGGGACAACCGTCATTTTATTCCCAATGGATAAGGCATCAAATGCTCATTTATTGAATGAATTTTATCCTTATGCCTTTGTTAAGGAAGGTACGCCTTATGTAGTGCCTACTTACGACAAAAAGAAAGTGTACAAAAATGATACGTTAACGATGACGTTAAGTTTGAATAATGTTGAAAAACTGATGTCTGGAACGTATGACGTTGGATTCTACAAGAACTTTGAATTTGTAGATGTAAAAGTAAATAAAGAGTTCCATGACTATGCCGAGAAAAACGGTTTGACAGTAACAGTTGACGAACCTGTCGTGAAACAACATCCAATTTATGACTGGTCTAAATATACCGTCAATGCAGGGGCTCATATTAGCGGCGATGGATTCGAAGGAATTAATGGCGACATCGCATTCCTTGATGTAACGTTCAAGCTAGTAGACGATCATTGGTCCATTCTTTACGATACAATGGATGCTGAAGAAAATACGAAAACATTTAGTTACACGAAGTTTGGGGAATCTACGCCAACAACCATCACTTCGTATAATCTAATAAATAGCTATAAAATTATACCAAAGCATTCCTATGTAGAGTCAGTTTTACGTCTTGAACCATTCTATGGTATATGGGATAAAGACCTATCGAAAATTGGAGCAAAAGTGTACGCTCTAAGTTCTACTGGAGAGAAATACCCAGGAACACTTGATTCTCCACAAGGTTATTTCAGTGTGAAGAATATTCCGTTATCAAAAAATCCGTACGATATTGTGGTAGAGGCTCCTGGGTATCTAAAGAGCATCCAAAGGGTGGATCTAGCCAATAAAACCACTTGGGGCGAGGAGATCGGAGCGTATAAATGGGTAGGTGGTTTACAGCCTGAAGCTGCTGCAGGTGATGTGAATGGGGATGGCGTTATTGATGTCCTCGACGTGAAGCAAGTAGCGAATAAATTCGGTCAGCAGGATAATGTAACGTTCAAAATTGAAGATTTGAACCAAGATGGCATTGTCAATGCAACGGATATGAATTATCTCGTTAAGAATTTATACAAATCGAACCAAGATGCGACAGTTTCACCGAAAGAAAAAGTTGAAGGTAAGTACGCTACAGATTATTTCAATAAGTTAGGAATCGCAACACCTATTAACACATTGAAAAATTCGTCGAAGTCTAGTCATACAGCTACACTTAGCTGGTTAGCTGCTGTCGATGCAACTGATGTGAAAGTTGAGCAATCTAGCGATAATGGTGTAACATGGAGTACTGCGAGAACTGTACAACCAGTTTCAATAGGTTCTAACCATGCAGTAGTGACTGGATTGTTAGCTAAAACTTCTTACAAGTTTAGAGTGAAAGTCACAGATGGTTTGAACGCTGGGATTTCAAATGAAGTAAATGTAAATAAAAGCAACAATCGTTAATGAAATTGACGACAATGATACTATAGGTACAGGTAAAGCAGATGCGAATGCAAATATTGTTGTGAAAAACAATGATGTGGTAGTTGCATCAGGACAAGCAGATGCTGGAGGAAACTTCAGTCTAAAAATCAGTCCTCAAAAAGTAGGAACTGTTTCAAAAGTGAGCACTACTGATGCGCTCGTCGTACTCCTCAGTTCTCAAAACGTTAATCTTTACGTTTTCAAAGACACTCAACCATTTGGTTGGGAGTCTTTTTTTTGTGTACTTAAGTGTAAGTTTGGACTCGATAATTGTCTAGCTAATTGTCCAATACGTTTATTTTAGCACAATTTCTTTGGGGGCTTTTTGACGTTGTTTCCTACAATAACAGGCAAATGCTAATCTTTACGGTATACATTCTGATTGCTGCTGGAATGTACCGTAATTTTTTTGAAAAATACTCTACATAACTTGTGGATAAGTGATGACCTCAGGTGGACTTACTCCTATTGATGTTATACACATATGATAAATTTGAAACATCAATAGGAGGTATAGTGATATGCATTTTCGATATCCAAATGAACAATATGGTATCCATTACGAATATAACCAAAATGGATATTTAAATAATTTAGATGAAAGAAACTCCCCTTATATTTATCAGTCCTATTACCCTTACTACTCTAACAGTTATCCTTATCGTAATAACTATTCTGATCCTCAGTATTACCCTGTTCCTCAAAACATTTATCCTCAATATCAACCTTGGGAGGGATATTATCAAGAGGAAGATTGGCGTGCCAGCTGGAAAGAGTGGGAGGATCTAGGTGCCCCACGTGGAGGCTTTAAAGGAGCACCAGCTGTCGCTTCATGGCAACAGAATAGGCTAGATTGTTTTGTTCGGGGAGAAAACAATCATATGTGGCATAAATGGTGGAATGGTTCAAGATGGAGTGAATGGGAAGATCTTGGAGCTCCTCGTGGAGGATTAAGGGATTCGCCTGCTGCTGTTTCATGGGGACCGAATCGCATCGATTGTTTTGTAAGAGGAGAAAGGGACCGGATGTGGCATAAATGGTGGAACGGCTCAAGATGGAGTGAATGGGAAGATCTTGGAGCACCTCGACAAGGATTTAAGGGATCACCAGCGGTTGCTTCATGGCAGGCAAATCGTCTAGATTGTTTCGTACAAGGGGACGACAATCGTATGTGGCATAAGTGGTGGAATGGCTCAAGATGGAGTGAATGGGAAGATCTTGGAGCACCACAAGGCGGACTCAGGGACTCCCCAGCCGCAGTTTCATGGGGACCAAATCGGATTGACTGTTTTGTCAGAGGAAGAAATGACCGCTTATGGCATAAATGGTGGAACGGTTCAAGATGGAGCGAATGGGAAGATCTTGGAGCTCCACGTGTAGGTTTTGAGAATGCACCTGCAGTCTCTTCATGGGCGCAAAATCGTTTAGATGTATTTGTACGCGGTGATAATAATCGGATGTGGCATAAGTGGTGGGACGGTTCAAGATGGAGTGAATGGGAGGATTTAGGAGCACCGCGCAATGGTGTAAGATCTTCACCAGCCGCTGTATCATGGGGACCAAATCGCATCGATTGCTTTGTCCGTGGATCTAATGACCATATGTGGCATAAATGGTGGTCATGATCCTGTAAATAACAAAAACCAAAGACTCTTAACCATCGGGTTGTGAGTCTTTTTATTATGGAGAAAAGAATTAAACTTATTTTCAACTCATACGTTATGAAAGGAAACTAGTGGAAAGGAACTGAGTAATCAGTCAGAAAAGCATCAGGTACTGATCCAGTGGGATACAATCCCACTACTAGTCCTTGACGTATATGGGAGCATGCCTATTACTTACAATATAAAACCAAGCGAGCGGAATATGTGGAAAACTGGTGGAATATTGTAAACTGGCGCAATGTGGAAGAACGATTTGAAAATGCAGAACAATTGAAATGGAAACCATTTTAAAACACCAATTTATTTTTTGGTATAAGCCCTGTTTTTTATATCAGGGTTTTTACTATTTCCTTGCTTCTCCTTTCTAAACCATATTAATATTTGCCAGTCTGTAATTTGTCCTTTTAGAGAATTAGGGAACTCACCTAATCAAAAACTACTTTCAATCAGACTTGTCGAGCATCAAATTATTGCTACGATTTGTCAGTACTATTGCTGATATCCTTTAATGAGGTGTAAATATATGATGAATGTGGTTACAGGGTTGAAAGAGAGGCGAAAGGAAAAGCAAATTAAATACGAGCGAAAGGTATTGCGGGAACTATCTCCAAAGCAGTTAAAGGAGCGTGTTCAGACCTATTTGCTTGGGAATCATAAATTGGGTATTTCTTTTTCTCAAGTTCTTGAGGAAGGGTGTTTCGATGTGGCCATTGAAGCATTTTTGTTAGGTGCTAATTATAGTAAGTTTGGCTATTATGGTGAATCGTTAGAAGACGTCAATAGAAGATGCGAACAAGAAAAGAAGCATCTAATAGATACTTTATTTAATTTTATCTTGTACTGGGGTAAGCTCGGTGACCAAGATTTGTATAATGAGTCTTTATATTATCAGTGTGATCAGTATGTAGAAAGCTGGTGGCATGATGGATTTGAGAAGGGAAAGAAACGCTTTAAGCTCCGTTTGCATTAATCACTTCTATTTTCTAAAAAGGTTCTAAAACCTACGCCTGTCCCATACATTTTTTAATGTATAGGGTATGGAAGGGGTTTTAGAAAATGTTGAGGAAATTCAAATTTACATCTATCGCCATTGGAATCATCATTTTATTTTTGATTGTCACCTTTCAGTTTATAGATGATGATTCATGGGATTCTTGGAATTTGCCCCTTACTGGAAAGGTTATCATTTTAGATGCCGGACATGGGGGTCCTGATGGTGGTGCAGATGCAGCAGGTGTAGTAGAAAAAGAAATTGCTCTTTCTGTAACGGAAAAACTTCGGGATTATCTTCAGCAACAAGGCGCTTTAGTCATTATGACTAGGGAGAAAGATACTGATTTAGCGAGGGAAGACACAGAGGGAATTCGTAATAGGAAAAGAGAAGATTTACGGAAAAGGGTTGAGCTTATCAATGAATCGGAAGCGGATTTATTTATTAGTCTCCACCTAAATTCATTTCCTTCGTCTAGATGGAGTGGGGCACAAACATTCTACAGTTTACGATATGAAGAAAATGAAAGAGTTGCCAAGTTCATTCAAAGGGAATTGAGAGATAATCTAGGCAATACCACACGAGAAGCACGACCAATTGGGAATGTTTACTTAATGAAATATGCGAAAAAGCCTGGTGTTTTGGTTGAAGTTGGATTTTTATCGAATACTGTTGAACGTAATAATTTAACAAGTAAAGTGTACCAAAATCAAATCGCTGCCTCTATTTATAAAGGTGTTATGAGATATTTTACAGAGAAAAAATATGTTCAGGCAGATGACAAAGGATCGGCTGTTTTTACATTGCCTATAGAAAATGAAAATTAGTCATTGATACCTTGCTGAATTGCAAGGTATTTTGATTATATTTCAATCATCAATGAAGTAACTTGATGTCAGGGGACTATTAGGAATAATCGTCGTTGAGAGAAATCCCCTATTTGAAAAGTTAGAATTGTTGATCAATGAAAAGCTTAGGATACTCTAAGTTTTGCTGAAATATGGTATACTGATGTTGGAAACGAATACATTAAGGCGGTGCTCGTATGTTGACTGAACAGAGGATTAAAGAATTATTAAGTGGATTGAATGATCCATTCCTACATAAAAGTTTGCTTGAAACAAATGGTATTGAGGAAATCAAAATTAAGCCTGAAAAAAATTATGTTAGTGTAAAAATTGCGATTGCTAAGACAGGTACGGCGGAACAATTACAACTTCAAGGGAAAATTGTTGAGCTGCTAAAGGAACTTGGGGCTGAATCAGTAGGAATCCGTTTTAATGCATTAAGTGAGGAAGAATTATCCAAACATCGTATTGCAGAACCTACAAAGGATTTGGGATTATTATCACCTGAATGCAAAACAACATTTCTTGCCATCGCAAGCGGAAAAGGTGGAGTAGGGAAATCTACCATATCAGTTAACCTTGCCACCTCATTAGCAAGGCTCGGAAAAAAAGTGGGCCTTATTGATGCGGACATTTATGGCTTTAGTGTTCCTGATATGATGGGAATCACGAAGAGACCGGTCGTTCGGGGAGAAAGAATCATACCAGTTGAACGATTTGGCGTAAAGGTTATATCAATGGGCTTTTTTGTTGAAGACAATGCTCCTATCATCTGGCGTGGTCCAATGCTTGGAAAAATGTTAAATAGCTTTTTCCAAGAGGTTGAATGGGGAGAGTTAGATTATCTTTTATTGGACTTGCCTCCAGGTACGGGTGACGTAGCACTAGACGTGCATTCAATGCTTCCGTCATGTAAAGAAATTATCGTAACCACTCCTCACCCAACAGCGGCATTCGTAGCTGCTAGAGCAGGTGCAATGGCTCTACGTACAGATCATGAAGTAATTGGTGTAATCGAAAATATGTCTTTCTTTGAAAGTGAAGTTACTGGAGAAAAAGAATATGTATTCGGTAAAGGTGGCGGTGAGAAGCTTGCCGAGGAACTAAGAACAGAGTTACTAGGACAGCTTCCACTACAACAGCCTGATTGGAACGATGAAGATTTTGCTCCTTCCATCTATGCTGAAGACCATAAGCTAGGAAAAATATATAAAGAAATTGCACAAAAAGTAGTAGGTATCCTAAATTAACTAAATAACCCTCAATCCAAATATGGATTGAGGGTTTACTTTTTAACAAATTTAGTGGCTAATCTTTATTGTCCACCTTCTGAGCCTTGGTCTCCTCCACCTTCTCCGCCATCAGATCCACCACCAGATTTCTCTTTACCTCCACCTTCTTTTCCCTCTGCTTGTTCAGTTGCTGCTTTAAGTAATATCCCTTGAATCTTTGCTTGAAATAACGGACTAGAGAAGGTTTCAATCATGGTTTTTTTCATTTCTTCTCGGACCTCGTTACTTTTTACAACCTTTGAAATTTCTTTTTGCATTTCTTTGTCCATTAAGATTTCATTCAATGTTGCACGGTACGCAGGGTCCTTCATTAATTCCTTCAATAATTTTTTATGTTCTTCCTCCATACTTTTCGCATAACTTGAAGCGAACTTAGGGTCTTTGAAAGTTTTCTTCCAGAAATCCTTCCCTTTTTCAGATATTACAGTTTTTTCGATGGTATCACTCACAACCGCCTGATCCATTATTAATTGGCTCTTCATCTTATCATCTGACATAACTTCCTGAATCGCTTTTTTTCCATCATCCGTTTTTAGTATATCGACAACCATTTTCTTGGTTTCTTCATAATCCGCCTTTCCTGCGCCAGCTTCTTGTTGATTACATCCAGCTAGAATGAAGATTAAAATGGTAATGGTAATAAATGAAGTGCTTTTTGTCATTTCTAGATGCTCCTTTCGCACTTATCTCTACTATTAATATGAAATGTTGCAAAGGAATTTATTCGTTGGTGATTATTGTAGATTTTTAAAAATTTGGTTGGTACAATCTATAGATGTGATAATGATTATTGGAGGCCTTTACTTTGACTAGTAGGAATTTAGTTCGTTTATTTTTTTCCACATTACTCTTAGGTGGATTAACAGCAGGTATTGTTGGTTTTATTGCACGCTGGGAAGAGTTTGAACATTTATTTTCCCCATTTTCGACTGGCGAGGTTATAACTACCTTCTTATGGTTTATAGGTGTAGGTTTGATTTTTAGTGTAATCAGTCAAATGGGTTTTTTTGCATACTTAACCATTCATCGGTTCGGACTTGGAATTTTTAAAACAGAGCGATTATGGAATTGGGTTCAACTAGTACTAATTGCATTTGTTATATTTGATCTTGTTTATCTTCGTTATATTGCTTTTGGAAACGGTGAAAGTATTCTTCCTTATATAAGTTTGGCAGCTTTAGTCTTGATAATAGGCTTAGTGGTAGCTTACGTTAAAATGAAGCAAACCAATCATCATGCGTTTATTCCATCATTATTTTTTATGATTGTGGTCACTGTCATTGAGTGGGTTCCTGTATTACGTGCTAACGATGAGGGCTGGTTATTCTTTATGCTAATTCCGTTACTGGTATGTAATGCTTATCAACTATTGATCCTTGCCCGTCTTAATGAAAAGTCACAAAAAGAATTGGCTGCAAAAAAAAGTAAATAAATGCTTAAACCCAAAAGGACTATCCTAATTCGGAATAGTCCTTTTGTTTTTATTTAATTTCCTCGCTTTTTGCAGAGGTATTGGCGATCATTTCTGAAACGGTAACAAGTTTTAAGTTCTTAGATTTCACTGCTTGTAAAATAGAGGGCAGAGCAACAACAGTTTGTTTGGCTGAGTCAGATGCATGAAGGAGTATGATATCTCCTTTTTTTGCTTTTTCAATATTTGAAACAATATTCTCTACCCCTGGATTTGTCCAATCTTTTGAATCAACACTCCAGTGTACTACGGTATAGCCAAATCTTTCTCCTATTTCAAGTAAACGTTTATCAAAGTGCCCAGTTGGAGCACGTAACAATTCGATATTTTTGATATTGAGCTTTTTAAATGCTTCTTGAGCCTTTGAAATGTCACGCACAATATCTTTGTCTTCAATAACAGAGTAATCCTTATAGTTATAGCCCAGCATCCCGATTTCGTAGCCATCTTTCACAATTCTCTCGACAATGTGTGGATGACGTTCAGCCCATGAACCAGAAAGAAAAAAGGTAGCGGCTTTCACATTTTGCTTTTTCAATTGATCAAGTATCGGTTCGGCTTTTTCATCCCCCCAGCCAATATTGAATGTCAATGCAATGTCTTTTTCTCCTTTATATACTGCTTTTGGTCCATTGGCAGTAGAAAATACGGGAGAGTTGATAGTATTTTGCAGAAAAAAAATCCATGCTGTAATAAAAGCAAGTGCACCAATCAATAGGATTTGTTTAAGTTTTTTTGCTTTCACTATATAAAATAAATTCATACAACCACCTCGTCCAAAGTTTCCTTGTCACAAATGTATGCGAGAAAATATCGGATATGCTGAATGTAAAATAAATGTTTCATAAAAAATGAATATGTGGAAAAAATAGTAAAAAAATATCGAGGTGCCCATATGATTGGATTTCTAATTAATGAAAAGGAACAAAAAGAAATGGAGTATTTGTTAAAGAGAGAAATGGATGAAATATTATTTGATTTACAAGATAACCGGATTGATCATATAGTAAAAAGGGCAATGGAAGAAAGGTATAAAATTCTCTTTAATCTATTTACAAGAGTAGCACCACATAAGGAATGCCTGAAATACATGAGAACTAAAAACTATCCAAAGAAGAATAATAAAATGCCAAAATAATTTTTTAGAAAAACATATTGACTCAAGATATAATTGCCTGGTATATTTATTAACGTCGCTGATAACAAAACGTAAAAATAAGAAGTAATTAACTTCGAAAAAACTTGTTGACAGTGAATTGAATAGTTGTTATTATATAAAAGTCGCTTACGGGCGACGAAGTAAAATTGCTCTTTGAAAACTAAACAAAACAATACGTCAACGTTTAAATTTAAGTCTTTTAAATAAGACATTTTATGAGCAAGTCAAACACTTTTTGGAGAGTTTGATCCTGGCTCAGGACGAACGCTGGCGGCGTGCCTAATACAT
>NZ_JAAGVZ010000019.1 GCF_010882125.1 Peribacillus alkalitolerans
TTGTCTTTAGTAATTACATAAACTTTCGAACCGCCGTATACCGAACGGTACGTACGGTGGTGTGAGAGGTCGGCACGGTAACGTGCCTCCTACTCGATTTGAAATCATTTTTGAACAAACGGGGCAGTCTAGTTTAACAAGAATTATAAAAATTTAATCGCATAAGGTGAACTGTTAATTTATGTTAAAATTACTTACTGAAAAGTTATTAATATCTTATATAAAACAGAAGGGGTAATACAATGACAAACTTTATGTACATATTCTGCTTAATTGTATGGGGTCTTAATTTTATTGCTGTGAAAATTCAAGGAACACCGGTCAGTTTGGAAATTTCATTAACCTACCGTTTAGTTATGACAGCTTTTCTATTTTTTGTTCTTGTTTGTTTCCTAAAACCAAAGGGGAGACCACAAAGAAAAGATATCCCCTATATCTTTGTGTTTGGTGTTTGTAACTTTGCATTAAGTTATTTATGCCTTTATTACGCCACCATTTTGAGCTCTGCTGCAATTGTAACATTGATTTTTTCTTTAAAAGTGATAATGACTCCTATTGCTCTCCGTGTTTTTTTAAAAGAAAAATTACATTCTCGCATTTTACTTGGGGGAATTCTAGGAGTATTTGGTGTATGTGTCCTTATCTATCCCACCCTTAATAATTCCCAAGGACTTACTGATTTAAAAGGAATTATGATCGCTCTGTTAGGGACGATACTTACAGCCATTGGAGATGCCAGTTCTGCAAGGAATGCTAATCGAAAGGTTGACCCTATCTATGCAAATTCCATTGGTTTTACTGTTGGCAGTGTTTTAATGGGGGCAATTGTACTGTTCCAAGGACAAAAAATGATACTACCAACATCCATTACCTATTTATCTGCTTTGCTATATTTAACTTTGATCGCATCTTTTATGGCATGGCTATTTTATTTAAAACTTGTTGAAAAAATTGGAGGAGCAAAAAGTGGTTATATGGTAGCTCTTTTCCCGGCAATTGGGGGAATTGCTTCTGTATTAATTGGTGAATCAGATCCATCCATTTATTTGCTAGTAGGTTGCCTATCAAGCTGTATAGGAGCTGCAATTGCTTTAGGGTTTGGTATTCGAAGTAAGAATAATAAATTGCCTATAAGTACTAATAAAAATGAAGTTATTCATTAAGGTTGATTAAGCTAACGGGGACGGTGATCAAAAAGGATTATCGTTCTATTTTATTGAATTCAAATAACGTTCTTCTATCGTAGTAAAGGGGCAGGTGGAAAAAGGACTTTGAACTTGAAATGAAGAATTGTAACCATCTAGAGGTGAGTTTATGAAGTTTCATCTTTTAGGTGAGGAAACAAAAGCGTCGAAATCGACTTATTATATCGAAATTATCCAGACTGCTTAGATTATTGGGAGGATAATTGGGTAAAGTCGATAAACAAAATGAAGCAAATGTTAAAAGAAAACAGGCGGAGGGATAAGATTGGAAAAAGGTAAACAAATAAATAACAGTATGTTGAAGTTACTGAAAATCCCTAGTGGAGACGATATCATTGTTGGACGAATGTATCTTGCAGAAGGGGAAGGACCTCATGGAACCGTTGTTCTATTACATGGATTTCCTGGGGGGATGATGAATCTCGATCTAGCTTCTGAACTTCAACAGGAAGGTTGGAATGTACTTGTCATAAATTATCGCGGAGCATGGGGTAGTCAAGGTTCGTTTTCATTTAGCCATTCAATCGAAGACGTACGCTCAGCCCTTCAGTATCTCAAAGAAAGTGATGTGGCAAAGGAAAATCACATTGATCCAAACCGTATTGGATTAATCGGACATAGCTTTGGTGGCTTTTTAGCCCTGAAAGTTGCATCTATGGAACCATCCATTCTTGCAGTTGCTTCTCTTTCAGGAGCCAATTTCGGTTTATTTGCGCAAATGGTGGAACAAGATCCTTCATTTGAGGCGCAAATAAGAGAGGTGCTAAAAGAAGGTGCGTTTTTCTTGAACGGAGCTTCGGTCGAATCAATCATGGAAGAAGTACGTTTCAATCAAAACGAGTGGAATACGTTCTTATTCGCACCTCTACTTCTCGAACGAAAAATCCTCCTTACAGCGGCAGATTTGGATGAAGAACTACCTAAAGTATTTTTTCACGACCCGCTTGTCGAAATTCTTAAACAGGCAGGAGCAAATCATCTTCAATCGAAAGTGTTTGAAACTGACCACCACTATCTCAATCATCGGAAAGAACTTGCTCAAACGCTACACAACTGGCTACTTGAAGTCCTTTAAACGTACAATTGTCAGATGATAAAATGAAAAAAGCAAAGAAGGACCAAAACATTGGTTAATTTATTACACTAACTGATACTTGATTTTTAACTGGCTGCCACCCATTGGCGGCTTTTCTTATTGGACGAACGGTGCAGATTAATTAATAATCTGTACACATTGATAGAGGTTTTTTCCTAGGGAGTAGAGAAGAATTACAATATGTACCAAGCTAAAACTTTATTAATAGAAAAGGATGGTTAAATGGAAAGAGATTATAAAAAAATCCCATATTTTCTAGAGGGACAAGAACCTATAAAACATATTACAAGCAGATTACAGTTTAAGAAGGTAACTAAAGATTTAGAGGAAGAATTTAAAGAAAATATCGGAAAGATTATAATAGGATCTTTAGATTCTATGGATCAAAGATTGCTTGATAAACAAGCAACAATTGAAGAATTAGTAGATGAATATTGGTCAGTGGATGAGAACCACTTCGTATATAAGAAGGATTGGTGGAAGATAGCATACTTGGAAGGTACCGTGGTCGGAATTACTCAACCAGTAGTCTATAAAGGTAGCGAAAGAGATGGATTGGTGGAAGGGACAATCCACTACATTGGAGTATTGCCTGAACATAGAGGTCAAGGATATATAATTGACCTTCTACAAGAAGCGACTGAAACTCTAAAATCTATTGGTGTGTGGCGAATATTTTCTGATACAGATATTAACAACTTACCAATGAGGAATGCTTTTGAAAAGGTCGGATATTCCATTTGGAGAAAAATTTAATTCGTAAAATATTCTAATTATCGCCTCAGAAAACATGATTAATAATACATACTTTGCGAACGAATGTTCTTGAGTTAACGGGGGCATGAGTTAATGAAGGTGATCGCTGCAGCGGTCTTTTTGTTTATTTGACTAAAGGGGCAGTATTGTTAAATAAGGATTATCATTACTCATATGGGATAATTTTCTAAATTATTTATAAAGGAGAGAAGAAAATGGATTTTCTAGGAATCTTTCCTCCACTGTTACTTTTCGGAGGTATTGTTTTTTTGGTTTACTATCTCCCTTTTTTAGCAAAAGATTCAAAGAAGATTACAGATTCAACAGAAGAAATAAAGAATAGCTTAAAAATAATTACAAAGCAAAATGACGAAATCATTAATCTTTTAAAGTATAAAAATAATGAAGACTAATAAAAAAAGAACTTATATCTTTCTGTTTCATACTGATTATTATTAACAGTTACTTTGTATAAAGGATCTGTGGAGGAAATATGCAAGGAAAGAAACTGAGCGGATAATTAAAGGTAGTCTTAATTTTGGTTGATATAATATTTTTTTTCTATCTAATTTCAATCAATATGATGCTGCATCTTGTTTGGGTTGTAAATTTATTCATATCCGATTATCCAGAGGAAGATATCTTTCTTGATTTAAAGTATTTTTTTATCATAGCTATAGTTATAGGGAGTATTGTTTATTTATACATTAGATTCTTATATGGAAATTTGATTTACCTAAAGATAAAAATTGTTATCCTAATGACAGTTTTTTTTACTTCATCGGTTTTTTATGTATCCTGGATTACATTACATTTTATTACTGAAAAGACATTTTCAATTAATTTATTTATACAAATCTCAATTTTTATAATTACTTTAGTGTTTTTCCTTTATTTAAATATGAAAAGAAAAAAAGTATTCGCCTAAATAGGGAAGGAATAATGGAGGATCATATTCTAAACTTTGTGGAAGGGAGGTATGTAAATAAATGAAGAAGAACTATACAGTAATGTTTCTAATGTTTTTTGTCGCATCAATTACGGGTGGTTTAGCATTAAAGAATATTTTTGACTATTCAATGATAGTAGGGTTTGGTTTAGGAACAGTCTTCCTTCTATGTTCTGTATTTTATGTTGGAAGAAACCAAAAGGATTCAAAGGCACAGTAAATATATTGGCTGTGTCTTTTTCTTTGTTAAGATTCTTTTCCAAAGTTTGATTTTGGAAAATTAATTAATCATAGTTCACCGAACAGGTTTCAGATTCACACTGTCATTTAAGCTTTTTTTCTACTACCGGGGAAGGATAGTCCAATAAAAAAATGTTGTAACAGATAATGGAGAGAAATTCGTTTTAAAGCAACAGTTGCATGAAATTCGTTTCAATTTATTACTATAGGGGGGAGGTTAGTAAGGATATTCATTGCTGGAAGAGATTGAAAGGGTGAAAGAAGGGAATTATTTTTTACATAAAAAGGAAAATTTTTAATTCTTTGGAACTTTTTAAAATATTCTCCGTATTAGAAAATATAGGGGTGATATTTTGAAAAAATTTATAGTATGTATTGTTACACTAATAATAATTGTTTTGATTAATTATCTCGCGACATTTGTAGGATTAAAATTTATTGATTCTTCATTTATTACTGGCCTAATTACAACTGTTATTATTCACTTTTTTTCCTCTTCAGGTGGATTTACATCTAACCAAATACGTTTACAAGTACAAGCACAAACAGGTATTAAAATTGATGAAGAAAAATCTACATTTAATCCTTCTTTTGCATTCTACACAGCAATCATATATACAATAGTTTCATTGATAGCTACATTTTTTTACTATAAGGAATATTTTATATAGTTAATGAAGTTTGCGTTTCTTGGATATGAGAATCGCTTATTCTTTTTGAGCTAAAGGGTCAGGTTCAAGGAATGAATAGAAAATATGGAGAAGAGGGTATAAATGTCTATATCAGAAATTAAACACGAGGCAAAGGTTGCTTTAAGTGGTAAATGGGGTCTAGCCATACTACCGGAACTTTACTTGTTTTTGCTAAATTTTATTCCAACAAAGATTTTTGAAATCTATTATACTGGAGGCTTTTCAAAGTGGGTGGATCATGAGGGTGTCCCACTGCCTACAACAATATTTGGTATGGCGTTATCTTTTTTATTAGTTCCAGTAACCGTTTCTACGTCTTGGTTGTATCTAGGTATCAGTAGGTATGAAAAACCAAGAATACTAGAAATCTTTCTAATTTACAAAGAAATAAAGATCGCGATAAAATTTATCTTTACTTCTATAGTCATTACAGTTTTCACCTTACTTTGGTCAATATTACTTATCATTCCAGGAATCATTAGAGCATTGTCATATTCCCAAACGTTCTTCCTATTAAAAGATCATCCAGAATATAGCGTACTTGAAGCGATAAATGAGAGTAAGATTCGTATGAAGGGATTTAAGACTAAATTATTTTTGTTGAACTTGAGTTTCATAGGCTGGGGGATTCTATGTATATTTACACTAGGAATTGGAATTCTATGGCTTGCACCTTATATTTCTACATCTCTAGCGACCTTTTATAATGAATTGATTTACCCTCAATCAAGAAATCACGATGATATGAAAGAACAAACCATTTAACAAGTCAATTAACTAACACAGTAAAGAGTTTATGTTTTAGGATTACTTCGGTAATCCCTTTTATTCTTTAAGTAACGGGCAGTATGTTAGTAGTATGCAATCACCTGGAAATCTTGTTGGAATGAAATGAGGTAATAATAAATGAACGAAGTACTGGTAATCTCAATTGTTGTACTTGTATTTTTAACATACAAATTTGTTCAAGTTTTTAAAAATAAAGAAGTGCCAAAAGGTAACAAGAGAATTGCTTGGTCACTATATGGAATTTCAATTATAGGCCTAATAACAGTGAATTTATTGTTTTCTTGAATTGATCTAATTCAACTATCACATGCGGTGATCCAGAAGGATTATCGCTTTTTATATTGAATTATGATTTAAGTGTCTATGGTAGAAAAAGTGCAGGTTAGTTGAAGAAGAATTATTCAATCTTGTTGCAGAATTGTTTAATATACCCTCTCAAACAGTTCGAATTAATACCGATGTCGTGTGTAGTGTTCTTTTAGCTACAAACCTCTTGGGGCAAACAATAAAATTGAAATAATGAAATTCTTCTTTGTTCGATTATAAATGTGTAGTCTTAAGGAGGTAGAACTTATGGAGAAAACCAGTATTATTTTCTTCGAAAGAAAATTTCCAAGTGCTAACATGATTCTTATTAAGGATCAGCTACCGATTCTTATTGATTCTGGTTTTGGAAGTGATGCGAAAGATACAGATCAATTAATTAAAGATGTAGGCGTTTCACCAGAAGAATTACACCTTATAGTAAACACGCACTATCATAGTGACCATGTAGGAGGCAATTTTCATCTTCAAAAAAGTTATGGGGTTAAGGTTGCAGCCCATAAATGGGAAGCCGATTTAATTAATTCATGCGACCCTGAAACCTGTAGTGCAGAATGGTTAGATCAGCCTGTAGAACCTTATCGAGTCGATACAAAGCTTTCAGATAACGATGAGATTCATACAGGAACTAGAACCTTGAAAGTTATCCACACACCGGGGCATACGTTAGGGCATATTTCCTTATATGAGCCAGAAGATATGATATTAATCTGCGGGGATCTTTTTCACAAAAATGATATCGGATGGTTAAATATCTTCCGAGAGGGTATTTCATCTATTCAACGATCTATAGAAAGTTTGGATCGGTTGTCCATACTTCGGATTCAAAAGGCATATTCTGGACATGGACCTCAAATAGAGGATCCCTTAGCTGCCATTGATGCAGCAAGGCAACGGTTTGAAAAGTGGCTTAGGATGCCAGAAAAAGTTTCATGGCATGCATGCAAGAGGATTTTTTCATTCACATTAATCATTAAAAACGGATTAGCAAAAGAAGAAATCGATAACTACTTATTAAAGTGTGGCTGGTTCCAAGATTTTGCACGCTACTCTTTCCAGCTTCAGCCAGAAGAATTTATTCAAATCCTTCTCAATGAAATGATTCGATCCGGAGCAGCAAGCTGGCACAATAATCATTTAATCGCCACCTTCCCATACCAATCACCACAAAAGAAATGGATGAATAAGAACATAAAGCCGAAAGATTGGAAACCTCAAGATTTTCTCTCATAAATAAAAGGGATATAGACTATATCTAATTCTGCAATATTATACTATAAGTCATTTAAGAAGTATTAGATAGTATAAGTGAAGGATAAAAACGGAAGAGTTATAGTGTTGTAACTATATTTAGTAATCGGTGGCATAAAGGATTAATGCTTTTTTAGTTATGTTATTAATAAACAAACGGGGCAAGTTAGTGAAAGTATTAGAATGAATAGAAATTTAGGATATTTAAGCCTTTCGTCCAATTTAGTTATCCACTTTAATTGGGGAAAGGCTCCTTATTACAGAATTAATAATATGTATCTTGTATGTTAATAGTTATAGGCAGGTTCCGCTATCTTCTTTTTTTTTCAGCGATGTTGATCTACAAGAATTTGATTCCCATCTGGATCTTCAATGACAAAATGTGCTGGTCCATTAGTTGCTTCATCTGCTTCAGAGAGCATTTTTATTCCTTCTGCCTTAAGTTGTTTTTGAATTTCCCGAATATCTGTAAATGATTCGAGATTTCCGGCATTCTCATTCCATCCTGGATTAAAGGTTAGAATGTTCTTTTCAAACATTCCTTGGAATAACCCAATTATACAATTTTCATTCTTCATAATAAGCCAATTTTGAGTTATGTCACCACCAAAAGCTTGAAATCCTAGTTTTTCGTAGAATGACTTGGAAATATTAATGTCTTTTACGTTTAAACTTACAGAAAATGCACCTAGTTTCATTTGTTCTTCTCCTTTTAAATAAAAATTAGGGTAATAAACTTTATTTAATTTAACTATAAATGAGTGTTTAGGAATTAACAACATTTCCCATGATAAGAGGGGGATTAGCTTTTGAAACAGAAGATTTTAGTCATGTTTTCTATCATCATTTTATGTTATATAGTAGTTGCTCCATTTGTATCTGCATTCTCACCGTTTGTTATAGGTGAAAGAAAAGCAGTAGGTTATCAATACACTGTAATAAAAGAACAAAACACATTTACATGGAAAATTGGGTATCAAGATAACATATCTACTATCGCAGAGAATAAGGATAACATCAAAGCGTTGGAGCTTTTTAGGAATGCGGTTGAGGAAATTAACATGAAAATATTAAAAATAATTATAGCTGCATCATATTTATTAATCGTTGGTTTAATAACCATCATACTCTACAAAAAGAATAAACAAGTTCTTAAAGGGAGTAGTGCAATAATTGCTATATTTGCAGGGATTGCATTTTACTATACAATAGAAAATTCAATTGAGTTAAATGCTGCATTTCAAAATGTGAAGTTTTATTATTCTATACTAACTAATTAATTATTTGTATTAAGCAAACGGAGGCGGTGATCCAGTAGGATTATCGTTTTTTTTATTGAAATAGGAATAAGTTAGTAATGAAAAACAAACGAAAAAAATTTTAGAACTCCTATAAAAATAAGTAGACCAACTGGACAGGAAGTACTCATATTAGTAATTGTCATTTTTAACAAACGAGGCAGTTTTCTTAAAGAAGGAATATAAATGCGAAAAGGCATGGATTTACCATGCAAATTGTTGAATATTGACATCCTTTAACCCCAATATTGTCGATACTGTTGAACATATTGAGTCTGTGGGTATTGTTGAATATATTGTGGCTGAAGATTTATGTTTTGATGAGGTATGTTTTCCATTTCTCTGTTGCAATCCTTGTATGGACCTATATATGTTGAGGGTTTAACAGGTTCAATTGCTTGTTTCCATTGATGTTCGTCAATGCAATAGGTATGAGACATGATTTTTGAAGGCGTAAATTTCAAAATGTCCGATCCTAAAATTACTTCTGGAGTTGGTGCGTTAAAAATCGCTAGAAGATGAGTGTTATCCATTAAAGCTACTTCGTAATGCCACCAACCCTGTGGAACATTAGCCACTTGCCCAGGAGTAATCGTGTAATTGAGTATTTGTTTTGTAAATGGATTCAACATCGATACAGTTGCAGAACCAGAAATACAATATACAAGTTCTGCTGCATTTTGGTGATAGTGTGGTTCTACAACATTATTTGTACTTAGGAAAATATCTAGCAGGGAAACATTTTCAAGTGTATTTAACTGTTTTACACCTAATAGGTTAATAAAGTTGTTGTTATCTTTTATGAACAAAGGATTTTTATTTACGTCAAAAGTGTATTGAACTGATGGAGATGTATAATCCATATAAGAAACCATATATTTTTTCACCTCTTATATATTAACTTGAGCATATAGGCATGATATGCACTTGAATTAAGTTCGGTGTAAAGGTTTTTGAAGAGCTTATGTTACAGATCCATATATGCAGTAGTACTTTATTATTTAAAATCACAGCTAAGAAACGAGAAGGAAAGAAATAGTTTAAGTGCGGTTGAATCATTTAGTTGGAGAAGGTGATAATATGGAGATTTTTTGTATGGAGTACACGTTAGTAAACATTTATGTAGATGTTTCCTCTGGGATTCTATATTTTGTCCCAAATTGTGATACTGAACGGGGAATTGTGGAAATGGACACATTTATCGAATTGAAGCCACCGTATTCGAATAAGGAACTTGAGAAAATCGCATTGTCAGCTTTAATAATGTGTCATAAAGAAGAACCATCCATTAATAAAAAGACAGTATTACAGCGTCACCTAAAAATAAATAGTTATAAAAAGTTTACAGAAAACAAAAAATTTATCAGCTATGGGTGGAGTTTAGTAAATGGAGGATTTACGGTTACTCCATTTGAAAGAGAGCGTCAAGGTAACGGCTATAGTGGATTAGATACTATTTCTTTAGGAAATAAACTTCAATCAGGTCAATTAGCAGAGGCATTAACAAAAGCGATACAAATAGCAAGAATTTAACGCTCGTTCGGTTATTGAACTATTGGGGCAGTTAGTTCTAAAAGGAAATCAACTTCACACCTTTATCAGTATGGGTGAATATAACTCTTCCTAATTTAATTATATCATGTAAAAAATGGTAAATATAGACTTTTTATTCTCATTTACTACTGCTAAAATCAATAGAACCTTAATGGTTAGGAGAGATGTAGAATGAGTTCTTTGGTTCTCGGTTTTCAGGAAATGGAAAAAAAGCAGCTTATGCTCGTTGGCGGAAAAGGGTTAAATTTAGGGGAATTATCAAAAATAGAAGGAATGCAAGTACCAGAAGGTTTTTGTGTTACTACAGTGGGATATCAAAAAGTCATCGAACAAAACGAAACTTATCATGCTTTGTTGGATCGATTAACCATGCTAAAAATAGAAGATCGAGATCAAATTGCTGAAATCAGCAGGAAAATTCGACAAATCATTATGGAAGTAGAAATTCCTTCCGATGTTGTGAAAGCAGTTACTCACTATCTCTCCCAGCTTGGTGATGAACATGCTTATGCAGTGCGTTCTAGTGCGACTGCTGAAGATTTACCACATGCCTCTTTTGCTGGCCAACAAGACACCTATTTAAATATCATCGGAAAAGAAGCCATCTTGCAGCATATCAGCAAATGCTGGGCTTCCCTATTTACGAATCGCGCGGTAATCTACCGTATGCAAAACGGATTTGACCACAGCCAAGTGTATCTATCCGTTATCATTCAACGGATGGTTTTCCCAAAGGCATCAGGGATTTTATTTACCGCGGATCCGATTACTTCTAGCCGAAAGCTACTATCCATCGATGCCAGTTTTGGACTTGGAGAAGCACTGGTCTCAGGCTTGGTCTCTGCCGATTGTTATAAAGTACAGGAAGATAAAATCGTCGATAAGATGATAGCAACCAAGAAATTGGCTATCTATGGACTCAAAGAAGGCGGAACAGAGACAAAACGGATCGATCCTAATCATCAAAAGGCACAAACACTTAATGATCAACAGATTTTAGAACTAGCACGCATCGGAAGACAGATCGAAGCTTATTTTGGTTGCCCACAAGATATCGAATGGTGTTTGGTTGATGATACATTTTATATCGTCCAGAGTCGTCCAATCACGACTTTATACCCCATCCCTGAAGCGAATGATCAAGAAAACCACGTCTATGTATCTGTCGGTCATCAACAAATGATGACCGACCCCTTGAAACCATTGGGAATGTCTTTATTCCAGTTAACATCTTTTGGACCCAGGTTTAAAGCTGGTGGAAGGCTGTTTGTTGATGTTACTCATAGGCTGGCTTCACCTGACAACAGAAAAATGTTATTAGAAGCCATGGGACAACACGATCCGCTCATAAAAGAAGCACTCATTACCATTATAGAGCGAGGAGATTTCATAAATTCTTTACCAAATGATAAGCAAGAACAGAGTTCCGATAAAAGCAAAAAAAGTGTGTCGTCTGCGGATTCTCAAGTACAAATCGAAAACGAACCGACAATCGTTTCAGATTTGATTAAGAGGAGTCAAACATCGATAGAAGAGTTAAAACAAAACATCCAAACTAAATCAGGATCAGATTTATTTGATTTTATTCTAGAAGATATCCAGCAATTAAAGAAGATTTTATTTGACCCACAAAGTTCAGCTGTATTTATGGCTGCTATAGATGCTTCATCATGGATCAATGAAAAAATAAACGAGTGGTTAGGTGAAAAAAACGTAGCAGACACGCTATCTCAATCTGTACCAAACAATATTACTTCGGAAATGGGTCTGGAGCTAATGGATGTCGCAGATGTGATTCGTCCTTATCCAGAAGTAATTGATTATTTACAACACGTAAAAGATGATAACTTTTTGGATGAACTGGTTAAATTTGATGGTGGGCAGGAAACCTATGACACTATCTACGCTTATCTTAACAAATACGGAATGAGATGTGTCGGAGAAATCGATATTACTAAAACTCGTTGGAGCGAAAAACCAACTACACTTATCCCCATGATTCTGGGTAACATCAAAAACTTTGAGCCTAATGCTGGCAATCGGAAGTTTGAGCAAGGGCGACAGGAAGCTTTGAAAAAAGAACAAGAGTTAGTAGATCGATTGAAGCAATTACCGGATGGTGAACAAAAAGCCAAAGAAACAAAACGAATGATTGACTTAATCCGGAATTTCATCGGTTATCGTGAATATCCAAAATACGGCATGATTAATCGCTACTTCGTTTATAAACAGGCTTTACTGAAAGAAACCGACCAACTCCTACAAGCCAACGTTATATATGAAAAAGAAGATATATACTATCTCACTTTTGAAGAACTTCACGAAGTCGTACGCACAAATGAACTGGATTACCAGATCATCAGCAAACGAAAAGACGAGTACAAATTTTATAAAAAACTAACTCCCCCACGTGTTATCACATCTGATGGTGAAATCATTGCAGGTGAGTACAAACGAGAAAATCTCCCAGCCGAAGCTATTGTAGGTCTACCTGTTTCTTCCGGAGTTATAGAGGGAAGAGCACGTGTCATCTTAAACATGGAAGATGCTGATTTAGAAGATGGAGATATATTAGTCACCACCTTTACTGACCCCAGCTGGACACCATTGTTTGTATCCATAAAAGGCCTAGTCACCGAAGTTGGTGGACTAATGACCCATGGAGCCGTTATCGCACGTGAATATGGCTTACCAGCAGTTGTAGGAGTGGAAAATGCCACCAAACTGATAAAAGATGGGCAGCGGATCCGCGTGCATGGAACAGAAGGGTACATCGAAATATTGTAATTGCTGAATACGTCAGATTTAATTAGTAGCACCTCTCCAGTGGATACCAGAGCGATGTCTCACAATCTTTCCATTGGGACAAAAGTTGAATCCAACTTTTTCGATGGTGCATACTTAAAAATGATAGTTACTGATCCAATTCCACTCAATACATCAATATGGCCGACTTTCTAAATGTGGAGATCGGCTTTTTTAAAAATCAATGTGTGAAGGTGTTGCATAGCCGTTAATATGAGTATCGAAATATTTTTAAGAAAAACAGTTGACACCACTACTACTCAGTGATACGATATACTTGTAATAAGCAATACTTAATAGCGTGATATCCAAAAGCTATTAAGTAAAAATTTTCTTTAGTACTAAGTTATACTGAATATAAGTCAGACAAAGTAAAGGAGGCTCTGAACATGGAAAATTTAACTGAAATGCTAAAGGGTTCGCTGGAAGGCTGCGTGCTGGAAATCATCAGCCGCCATGAAACCTATGGCTACGAGATTACCCGCCGCCTGAACGAGCTTGGGTTTACCGAAGTCGTGGAAGGGACGGTCTACACCATCCTCGTGCGATTAGAAAAGAAAGAACTTGTGAACATAGAAAAGAAACCGTCAGATATGGGACCGCCCCGCAAGTTTTACACACTTAATGACGCTGGGCGCCAGGAACTTGAATTGTTTTGGAAAAAATGGAATTTTGTATCATCAAAAATCAACGTCTTAAAATCAATCTAGCTTCATAAGATAATCTATCGGATATTTTGGGAGTGTCTTGATTAGCTTTATAAAAAAGGAGGACAAATAACATGTTGGAAATGTTCAAAAAAATGATTGGTGATAAAAAAGAGTATAAGATGATGATGTCACGGGTTGAAGCCTTGCCAGAGGACTACCAGTTTGTATTTAAGAAAATTCAAAACTACATGTGGAATTTCACTGCGGGCAACGGGATGGATATGCTGCACATTCAGTATGAATTAATCGAGTTGTTCGAAGCCGGAGCAGCGGAAGGCAGACAAGTGCTGGAAATCACTGGGGCCGACGTGGCGACCTTTGCCGACGAACTTGTAGCAAACGCTAAAACTTATGTTGCCAAGTATCGTGAAGATTTGAATCAGAGTATCATGAAGCGATTGGAAAAAAATAATTTCAAGGGATAATACCGACTGAATAGCAGGTTACAAATGTGAATTGCCACCTTCGCTATTCAGTTATTTTTTCAACCTGGTAGTAAGTTATACAGATTATCAGTTAGACTAAGTAGTAGAGTATAGGCAATCTAGCTCCGCAAGGCGCTTTTAATAAGGAGGAAAAAAGTATGAGCAATGCAGCGATTTCTGTAAAGGGGTTAAAAAAATCCTTTAAAGACAAGGAAGTCTTAAAGGGGGTGGATTTTGAAGTGCGGCGTGGTGAAATTTTCGCACTGCTGGGCTCAAATGGAGCGGGCAAGACGACGACGGTCAACATCCTCTCGACACTTATGAAGGCCGATGGCGGCGAAATAGGTATTTGCGGCTTTGACGTCAAGCGTCAATCGGATCATGTTCGCCAGAGCATCAGCCTGACAGGGCAGTTCGCAGCTTTAGACGGTATGCTCACCGGGCGGGAAAACCTGATGATGATCGCCAAGTTGCGGGGAGTTTCCAATCCCGCTCAAGTCGCCGACAATCTGCTCGCAAGATTCAGCCTGACCGATGCGGCCAACCGCCGGGCGGACAAATATTCGGGCGGGATGAAGCGCCGGCTTGACATCGCCATGAGCCTGATCGGGACGCCAGCAGTCATTTTTCTCGACGAACCGACGTCAGGGCTAGACCCCGAAGCGCGGATTGAAGTCTGGGATACCGTCAAGGAGCTTGCCGGAGGCGGCACGACCATACTGCTGACGACCCAGTACCTGGAGGAAGCCGAACAACTGGCGGACCGTATCGCCATCCTGCATGGCGGAAAAATCATCACGACCGGTACCCTTACCGAACTCAAAGAGATGTTCCCGCCAGCGAAAGTGGAGTATATCGAGAAGCAGCCGACATTGGAGGAAATATTCCTCGCGATCATCGGCAAAAAGGAGGAGATGTAAATGAAAAGCAAAACTGGGGTACTACTAGGGCGTTTAATGCGCAACATCATGCGTAGCCCGGATACGATTATCACCGTGGCGATTACGCCGATTATGATGATGCTACTTTTTGTCTACGTATTTGGTGGCGCCATAAAGACAGGCACGGACAACTACGTCAATTATTTATTACCGGGAATCTTGCTGATGGCTATTGCATCCGGCGTCGCTTACACTTCTGTGCGGCTGTTTACGGATGTGAAGAGTGGGCTGATGGCGCGTTTCATTACCATGCCCATCAAGCGCTCGTCGGTATTGTGGGCTCACGTATTGACCTCGCTTGTTTCCAATGCGCTTACTCTCGTGGTGGTTATCCTAGTCGCGCTCTTGATGGGCTTCCGTTCCAGCGCTGGTATTCTGGATTGGCTTGCGGTAGCTGGGATACTTGGGTTGTTTACGCTGGCGCTGACATGGCTGGCGGTCATTCCCGGATTGACAGCGGGGTCTATGGAAGGTGCGACAGCCTACTCGTATCCGCTGATTTTCCTGCCGTTTATCAGTTCGGCATTTGTCCCCACTGAAACCATGCCTAAAATTGTCCGTGCGTTCGCAGAGAACCAGCCCGTGACTTCAATCGTGAATGCGATTCGTGCCCTCTTGTATGATGGGTCTGTTGGCAACGGTATCTGGATCGCGCTTGCCTGGTGCGTCGGAATCATGGTCATAGCTTACTTCTTTGCCAATAAAGCATTTAAAAGCCAGTTAGGGTAAGTACACCATTAACTGTTTTGGTAATCAATGTCATTAACTTAAGGAACTATGGATTACATTTCAGTTGGAATGTGATTCATAGTTTTTTCGATTGAAGGAAAAAATTTTTACGGCAGCATGAAAAGAGAGAATTTTTTTTTCTCCTTTAAATCGGATTCTAGGTTGTTTTATTCAATCTTATCCATTAAAAGGCTTCCCTTTTGTTTGTATGAAGCCTTTATTTCGAACTCGTTGCCCATTTGACTGTAATATCCTCACGATGTTTTTATCAATTTGATCCATAAAATATCCAGCTTTTTTTTATAAAAAAGATTAACCTAAATTCTTAATTTATCAAAGCTAAACAACCAAAAATCCTTTTTAAACTTATTTATGAGCCTTCTATTTTTTTATAATATAAGGTATCAGGAGGCGATTTAAGATATGAAAAAGATATTATTATTATTAGCTGACGGATTTGAAGCAGTAGAAGCTAGTGTATTTACAGATGTGCTAGGTTGGAATAAATGGGAGGGAGATGGATCAACTGAGGTGGTAACAGTCGGTCTTCGAAATAAATTAACTTGTACATGGAATTTTACTGTCATACCTGAAAAAACGGTCAATGATATTCAACTAGATGAGTTTGATGCACTAGCTATTCCAGGAGGATTTGAAGAAGCTGGCTTTTACGAGGATGCTTTCAGTACTCCATTTTTAAATGTTATTCAACATTTTTATGCCAATCAGAAGCCTATTGCTAGTATCTGTGTTGCATCATTAGCACTTGGCAAAAGCGGAATTCTTATAGATAAAAAAGCCACCACATACAATCATTCAACGAGTAAACGAAAAGAGCAGTTAAAGAAGTTCGGTGCAGTTGTACAAAGTGATTTAATTGTTCAGGATGGAAATATTATCACATCTTCAAATCCAGGTACAGCTTTTGATGTTGCATTTTTATTACTCGAAAAACTAACATCTAAAGAGAACGCAGAACATGTAAAGGATCTTATGGGATTTTAGGCATTGATCTTCAACAATCGGGCGATTTTCTTGAATAAGAAGGCGTCTTTTTGTATTGTACCGGATTCTGGAACAACACTTAGTTAATCGAGTTATATTAAGGTGCAAAAGAGACGGTGAATGATTTCACTTAAACAAACAAATGGGGGCTTTGGTTGAACAATGTGCCGATTCTCTCTGCGATAAATTATATAAAGACTCGCCATTTCGGCGAGTCTTTATGTTTTTATATACCAAATTATTAGTCATACTGTGTTTCATTTTGAATTATAATTTCAGAAAAACTACTTAAGAGGGATCCCTTTACAAGCAAAAATAGTCTTCATTTTTATAATGCCTTTCTTTCAATTATGTATAATTCACCAAAGTAAGCTTCAAAAGTAAATTTAACTTGCAGAAATATACATAAGTGGAGTTCATTCAAAAGGTATCTTATATTGCGATGGTTGCCCATCATACCAGTAATAGATTCGTGTGGAAAGAAAATAGGCATCTGTTTAGTTCACGCTATATCACCAGTACGTATACATACATTAGCGGACATGAAAGACCAGGAATGAACCTCAAAGACCAATGAAAGAGTGGGATGAAAAAACTAGGAGGATTTAAAACTGCTGGGATCAATCGGCTAACGTTTAATCACAGATATATTCGAAGGAAACCAAGTTCGAGTAAAACAATAAAAATGTGATCAATGGAATATCCTTAAGGATTTAATCTCCGAAAGTCTAATTTTAAAATAAAAAGGGAGGTTATTGGAAATATGACTAAGAAAAAGGTAACAGTGGTCATGCCTGTATATAATAGAGAAAAATACATTGAAAAAGCAATCACCAGCGTTTTTAACCAAACATTAAAAGACTGGAAAATGATGATTATAAATGATGGCTCAACGGACTCAACTGCTGATATTATAGAGAAATTCACATCTGACGCAAGAATTCAACACGTAAGACTTCCAAAAAATCAAGGAACGGGAAATGCCTTACAAACGGCATTAAGTATGATCGATACCCCTTATTTTGTCATTGTGGACTCCGATGATTGGATCGAACCACAAACATTAGAAGTGCTCTTAAATGAAATGGAGAAACAACCAAATGAGACTTCTCTGGTTTATTCAAACACAAATTGGTGGCATGACAAAAATGGAGTGTTAAAACGAGGACATATTGAAAGACACCATTCATTTCAGGATAAATATGATTTTTTAATGTATAGACCAATGGTGTATCCTCGCTTTTTTCGTACAGAAACAGTTCGTAAAGTAGGTGGATTCAAATCTGATGATCCTTATAAAGGACGTTATGCGGAGGACAGGGTTCTTCTGCTCCGGTTGATTGCCATTAGTAATTTCCATTGGGTTGATGAAAATCTTTATAATCTAAGAATCCATGACAATAATATAACTCAAAGTAAAAATCGAATATACTTTGCAGATGTCTTACGTTATGTGTATACGAAAGTGTTAAAAGAATGGGGAGACCAATATCAACCAGTATTTGAAGTCGATCAACATGGTTGGTTATTTATAAAAGAGCTAAAACCTATTGAATCCACAATAACATGTTTAACTCCTGTGCATGCAGTAATTGAAGAAATTCCTAACGACAAAGTAACGGTAGTCATGCCTGTATATAATAGAGAAAAATATATTGAAAAAGCAATCACAAGTGTTTTAAACCAAACGTTCAAAGAATGGAAAATGATGATTGTAAATGACGGCTCAACGGACTCAACAGCTGATATTATAGAGAAATTTACATCCGACAAAAGAGTTCAACATGTAAGACTTCCAAAAAATCAAGGAACGGGAAAAGTCTTACAAACGGCATTAAGTATGATCGATACCCCTTATTTTGTTATTGTAGACTCCGATGATTGGATCGAATCACAAACATTAGAAGTGCTTTTAAAAGAAATGGAGGAACAACCAAAGGAGACTTCATTGATTTATTCAAACACAGTTAATTGGAGAGAAAGAGATGGAGAATTGAAAAAAATATTTGTCCAAAAACACCGTTCATTTCAGGATAAATACGATTACCTTATGTACGGACCAATGGTATATCCTCGTTTTTTCCGTACGGAAGCCGTCCGTCAGGTAGGTGGATTTGAAAACGATGATCCTTATCAGGGGCGATTTGAACAAGATCGATATCTTCTTCTTAAATTGATAGGGATTAGTAATTTTCACTGTGTTGACGAAGATCTATACAATTGTCGATCACATGGTGATAACTCTACACAACCCAAAAATCGAAAATACTATGCAGATGTTAAACGTTACATCTTTAACAAAGTACTGAATGAATGGGGTGATTATTATCCAGTATTTGAAATAGCTAGTGATGGTTGGTTATATATAAAAGAATTAAAAAATAAGCGTTAGTCGTTTCTCACGGATCCATATGATATAAAAAAATCCACATTCCTAAGTCGATTTCCAAACACGGAAGTCGGCTTTTTTGATTCATTTTAAGTAACGGTGTTAAACTTTTGACTTTCACAATTCTTTGAAGTATTTGCAATTAAATATACTTTAACAGTAAGAAAAAAACTTGTTGCTTTTTTAGTTGCAATTACAATATATCCCACATATACTGTTAATAACACTATACTGTTATTAACAGTGTGATGTTAATAACAGTACACGTTTAAAGGTTATTATGTGAAAAGCTATTTTACATTTAATTTAGGAGGTTAGATATTTATGAAACATACAGGAAGGCATACAGGTGCATTTCTTTTACTGTTTTTAACAGAGGGAGATAGCTATGGAGGGAAACTTTTGCAGAAATGTGAGGAAGAGCTTCCGATCAATCCAATTGATAGTTCCATATTATATCGCACTCTAAAACAATTAGAGAAAGAAGGGGCTGTTGAGTCTTATTTGGATACATCTGTTCAAGATAAGCCGATAAAGATGTACAAAATTACTGAAGTTGGAAAAAGAAAATTAGAAGAATTTCAAATAAATATTGAAACAAAACTTAAGAATTTATCATTTTTCTTAAACAAATATAAAGTATGGAAGGAGTCTAATCATGATTAATGGTGCTATCCTTTACACCATAGCTATTATTCTTACCAGTATTTCTTTTATAAAGGATAGAAATAAAACAAAAGATGCTCTATTAAAGTCATGGAAAATGTTTCGTAATATATTACCTGATATTTTATTAGTTATGCTTTTCGTTGGAATTTCATTATCTTTACTAACACCATCCTTTATTTCTTCAATAATTGGAGAAGAATCTGGATTGATGGGTATTGTATATTCTACAATAATTGGATCTGTTGCACTAATTCCAAGCTTTGTTGTATTTCCTCTTGGAGATACGTTAGTCCAAAATGGTGCCGGCCTCCCACAAGTAGCTGCATTAATGTCTACCATGATGTCAGTCGGAATAGTAACTTTACCTATGGAACAAAAATTATTTGGTCGAAGTTTTGCTTATTCTCGCAATGCAGCTGGAATATTAATGTCTCTAATTTTTGCATATATTATTTGGGTGGTGATGATATGAATGAAATAAGAAAATATCGTTTCTTTTTCATATTATTATTTGGGCTCATTATACTTACTTTTATTAATCAAACGCTGGGATGGAAGGCATTTCAATTAACTGGAAACAGTATCTTAAATATGCTATTTCTACTGCCTCCTGTCTTAATATTCGTAAGTTTGCTTGATAAATGGGTGGAGAAAGAAACACTAATTCGATATATGGGAGAAAAATCTGGCATCTATGGCATCTTGTTCTCCCTATTATTAGGTGTAATTGCAGCTGGTCCCCTCTATGTAGCTTTTCCAATTGCAGTACTTTTGTTAAAAAAAGGAGCAGGAATACGTTACATTGTATTTTTTTTAGGAGTTTGGACAACTGCAAAATTACCAGTTGTTGTATATGAATTTTCTTCTTTTGGATTTCAGTTTACACTCATTCATATTTGTTTTGGTCTAATATTTTACTATCTAATGGGGATTATTTTTGAGAAGTTCTATGACCGACGACAATTGATAAAATATGATATAAATTCAGATATATCGATTTAGATGAATAAGTTTTTATGCTGAAAGGTGCTCTAATTAATTAAAACAGCCATTTCCTTAGTGAAATGGCTGTTATGTTAGGAAGCAAGATTTTTCAATGTAAATACAAAAATTCATTTGAAATACAGGAAGTACATAATGTATGAATTTGGATTCTTAGGGATATTGATGGAGATGAAATAAAGAGTTTAGCTTCAGAAAAATGTTTAGAAAAAGAGTACCGTTCTCAAATAGTGATAGATCCAAAATATGATGATGACTTTTATGCAGATATCATTGATTTATGGAATTACTTTTGTGGTCTCTCTAAGGAATCAGGCACTTTATATAATTTATCAACGAATCATCTGGAAAACAGAAATTGAGAATGCTTGTTTTTGAGCTTTTTCATCAAGTTAAAACATTGTATGATAAAGAAAATATGCTTAAATGTTAATAGGCAGTCGGTACGTTTATAAAGGGAGGAAAAGCAAAACGATGGATTTCGAAATGGTTATGCAGGAACTGGAAGCGCTCG
This sequence comes from Peribacillus alkalitolerans, assembly GCF_010882125.1. Taxonomy (GTDB): domain Bacteria; phylum Bacillota; class Bacilli; order Bacillales; family DSM-1321; genus Bacillus_BN; species Bacillus_BN alkalitolerans. The sequence continues at coordinate 21,344 of NZ_JAAGVZ010000019.1, forward strand.
GCAAGGAACGAATTAAAAAGACTTACATAAGCAATGGGGCACAAGAGCCGCTATTTGGGGTAGCTACAGGGGCAATGAAGCCGATCGCAAAGAAAATCAAGAAAAATCAGCCTTTAGCAGATCAGCTATACGCCACTGGGAACTATGATGCCATGTATTTTGCCGGCATCATTGCTGACCCAATGACAATGACTGAGGCAGATTTTGAGCGGTGGATAGATGCGGCGTATTTTTATATGCTGTCAGATTATGTGGTTGCAGTAACTTTAGCAGAAACCGAATTTGCGCAAGGTGTTGCAGATCGATGGATCGCAAGCGATGAAGAACTTAGAATGTCGGCAGGTTGGAGCTGTTACTGCTGGCTTTTGGGCAATCGCCCTGACGCTGAATTTAGCGATATCAAGATTGCCAGTATGCTTGATCAGGTGAAAAATAAGATACATAATTCTCCTGATCGAACAAAATCCGCTATGAATAATTTTATGTACACAGTCGGAATTTCATATATACCCCTCCATGAAAAGGTGGTTGAAACCGCTAAGGCTGTAGGACCAGTCGAAATCAGGAGGGACAAGAAAAAAAGCAGCATCCTGCTCGCATCGGAGAATATTCAAAAGGAGATAGATAGAGGGAAGCTTGGTTTCAAGCGGAAATATGTAAGGTGTTAGCAAAATTTGTATTGTACATACTCTAACAGGGATAGAGAGAGCTTTTACATCATTCCAAGTCCGCTTACAAGTAAGGTTTGGTGGTAAATCAACAATCAGGTGCGAATCTTTAATAAAATGCTTTTTCTTGGTTAACTAAGGGGCTTACCTAAATAAGGGTAAATCCCTTTTTTCTTTTGCCACTAAAGGGGCAGTTTAATTGAACAAGGATATTTTCTATTTTTAACGAATAAAGAGTTATAAATAAACTTACAAAGTATAAAAAGTGGTGAGATAAATAGGAAAACAAATGAATTTATTTTTGGATTACAAAACGGAAAAATGTATAATCAACAGGCTTCGGAGGGCCGGTTGTGTTTTCGCAGAAGATGAGGCCCGGTTACTTATCTCAGAGGCACGGTCTCCAGAAGACCTCAAGAAAATGGTGGAAATGCGTGCCTATGGTTTGCCTCTTGAATACGTCGTCGGAGCCACAGAGTTCTGTGGTCTGCGGATAGAAGTGGATCGGGGAGTTTTCGTGCCTCGGCAACGCACCGAGTTTCTTGTTCGCCAAGCAGAAGCACTATCACATTCTAGTGATATCGTTGTTGACCTATGTTGCGGGTCAGGCGCTGTGGGTGCGGCACTGGCAGCAGCTTTGGGACGGATTTTGTTATACTCAGTTGACATTGACCCTGTAGCAGTACGATGTGCTGGCCGCAACGTAAATGACTACGGTGGTCACGTTTTTGAAGGTGACTTGTATAAGGCTTTGCCACCCTCACTTAAAGGCCATGTGAACATCCTAGTTGCGAACGTACCATACGTGCCTACTGAGGCAATCAAGCTGCTTCCCCAGGAGGCACGCCTACATGAACCAAAGGTAGCGCTTGATGGAGGAGAGGATGGACTTGACATTCAGCGTAGAGTAGCAGAAGAAGCCCCTCTCTGGCTAGCACCGGGAGGTCACCTTTTGGTAGAAACGAGTGAAATGCAGGCACCTCAAACCCTTGAAATCTTTACTACTGTTGGACTGACCACAACAGTGGCTAGAGACGATGAATTGGACGCAACTATCGTTATCGGAACCAATTCTGGTTTTAGTAAGTACACAGAAAGTCCATACCACAAATGAAATGATAATTTCTTTGCACTAAGCAATAGCGTGTAAGTATTATTTGAGATTAATAGACCATTTAAACCTTGAGAAAGTTCATCTACTTGCTATTTTTGCTAGCGGTCCTAGAGGGATTTATTTTGCTTCTAAATATCCCGAAAGGGTTAATTCACTCACGTTGCAATCTGCAGTAACGAAATTTTGAGTTGCTTTTCCGAGGTTATAACTTTTACAGTTTAAAATGACCTAGTATACATTCAAAATAACGATCTGTTTGAATGTGTGCCAGCTCATGTTATAATGAGAAACTTAGGTAATTACGACTTTTGCTCATAATTGAACGGATGCCAAGAAAGCCTCCGTCTAGCGATAAAATATGGAGGTGTAAGAGATTGAATAAACGATGGACAATCGGTAAAATTAAAGAATTTGTTGAGAACAATTCGGAAAGTAAGTTGCTAACGACGGAATATCACGGTTTTTCTCAAAAGTTACTATTTAAATGTGCATGTGGTAGCAATTTTGAAAAAACTTTTACGAAATTTAAAAATAATAACCAACGAAAATGTGAAGTGTGCCAACCACCAAAAGAGTCTCGCTAAATATATCGAATAAACGAAGTGCCGATTTCAATTAAAATAGAAGTTGGCGCTATTTTTATTTTATAAGAGAATTTGATGAAGGATTGCCTTAGACATTCCGAAGTAATGGATTTCAAGAAGATGTTAAACAAGAGATGTGAATAAAAAAGGACGGGTTGGAACCCGTCACTATTGATTGTTTTAGTTTAGTTATTTAATGCTCTCTAGTGCTTTCTTAACGTTTGTAAAAGTAGTAATTCCGGACATATCAATTCCGCTATTTACAACGGTTTGTGCTAATTCCGGTCTTAAACCTGTTGTAAGGGTTTGTACCCCTAACAAATCAAACATTTGTCCAATTTGATAAAGATGACGTGCTATCTCTATATCAATTTTTAAAATACCCGAGAAGTCAGCAATCACATAGTTTATCTGCAGTTCAGCAATTTTTGGTACGACTTTTTCCATAATGTAATTTGCTCTGTATGAATCGATAATGCCAATCAAGGGGAGAACTGCAATACCTTCTTTAACCAATACAATAGGTGCTGAAAGTTCAGCTAGTTGTCTTTGTGTCTCTTCCTTATATTTGTCGGATAAGCGTTCAAAAGCAAAAGCAGTTTCATTTAGGCTTACGTCCAATATAGTGTTTATCCTCTTAATAATGGAAGAATGTTCTTGTAATGACAGCCCAAACTCAATGCTAATATTCGTAATTATGTCTGTGAAAACCTCTCTGGTTGGTGGATAACGAACCAAGATCTCTGAAATTTTTCCTTGTGAAGATACCTGTCTAGCTGCGTTCCGTTTACTCCATTCAATGAGTGTTTGTGGCACTCCATCTTTCTCTATTAAAAGAGAATCACCAAGGAAATTTATCAATTCAATATACATTATTATTGCCTGTTCTATTTCCCATTGAGGAATATCTAATTTCATACTTTGCTGAACACCTTCAACAATTTCTACAGCTAGAGATTCAGCATTATCGATTAAGTGATTTGCAACATTCAAACCTAAGGTCATATTTGTCCACCACCCTCCTTAAGCTAATTAACTCTTGTAGTAATAATAATCATTTGCATCATAGATAGTCAAAGATAGCGCTTAATAGGGGCCATTATATTTCTGTAGGTTATATAAATCATGAGATTGATGATATTGTCAATATTTGGTACAATTTACCTATGTGTTCATTGGACGGTGAAAATGATGATAATAACAAAACACTTTTTCTTTACTTTGTCTTTGTTACTCGTACTATTAATCCTTGGTTTAATTTGGTATGAAAGAAAAAAGAATTTACAAACAGCTAAGTGGTTATTTATCTTATATTCTATTACTACTTTATTAATCTGCTTACAATCATCTTATCAACCTACTCCTTATTTTCACTTTGATTTAAGAATGGTTCCGGTTGTAATTGGTAGTCTGTATCTAGGAATTGGACCCATTCTAGCTGTGCTCACTATTTTGATCCGTGGGATGCATGGATTGGATATAGGATTTTATTTGAATTTTATTTTGTACGGTACCCTTGCCGTTTTCTTTTGGCGTTTTCATCCAAGATTTTTGAAACAAAGTCCAAAAAAAAGAATATACAGTTCGGTTATTATTGCAGTAACAATTAGCATTTTGACAGCAGCAATGTTAATACCTGTTATATCGATTAGAGAAATGTTTGATGCGGTTTTTGCCTATTTAGTCGTACCTCCAATAGGTATATGGCTTATTTCATATTTCATTGAATTCGTTATTAGGAACCAAAGTATGCATAAGCAGTTAATAAGAGCAGAAAAATTACAAGCCATTGAGCAAATGGGAGCAGCGATATCGCATGAAATCAGAAATCCACTGACAGCCGCACTAGGATTTGTTCAACTATTGTTGGAGGATCACCATGGGAAAGCTAAAAAAAACGAATATCTTAGAATAGTTAAGGAAGAATTAGAATCAGCAGAAAGTGTCATTCAAGACTATTTATCATTTTCTAAACCTTCATTAGAGCGTCTTGAAAACATTAATATCAAAACAGAAATAAAAAAAATAATTAGTGTCCTGCAACCAATGGCAAATCAATATTCAATAGAGATTTCTCTTAACTCCTCCATAATAGGTACTATTGCTGGAGATAGACAAAAATTTCACCAATGTTTCTTAAATATCATTAAGAATGCTATAGAATCTATGCCGGATGGAGGAAAACTTCTTATAACAACTGAATATCACCATACACACAATACAATTAGAGTCGAAGATACAGGATATGGGATGAGCAAGGATCAAATGCAGAGGTTGGGTGAGCCTTATTACACCACAAAAGGATCTAAAGGAACTGGCCTTGGTATGATGGTAGCCTATGGAATTATCAGGGCAATGAATGGAACTATTCATGTGGAAAGTGAGATTGGGAAAGGAACAGTATTTTTAGTTGAATTTCCCCGTGGTATGGGATGATTTCCAAGAAAAAAATCGAAATATTTTGTGTTTATTATATCTAAAATCATAGTTATATAAATGGTAGAGAATGATGAATATTGTAGAGTATTTTGGCAAAACGTAATAGAAGTAATCTTTTTTGTGGCCTTGGAAGCTCAGTTGGTAGAGCAACCGGTAAATACTTACTGTGTGATTCAGGAGTTCGATTCTCCTCAAGGCCAATAATTTAATTTGTTAATTAAACAGTACATTTAAACAAAAAGCGAAGTAGATCATAAGAAAAACCCTTGCTACCGCAAGGGTTAGAGAATAGAGCATTATTTGATTAAACTTATTTGTTCACTTTTTCACGGCATAATTTTAATACGGCGTTAAGCAAAACGTTAGCCCCTTTAGCGCAGTCTTCATAAGAAGTTAATTCATCTTCACGATGACTGTACCCATTTACACTTGGTACGAAAATCATTGCTGAAGGGATATAAGAAGCGATGAATTGAGCATCATGTCCAGCACCGCTAAACATCCGATTTTCTTTATACCCTAATTCTTTGCATGAATATTCCACAGCATTTACTACTTCTTCATCGAAGTGAACTGTATCTCTATCCCATAAACGTGTTGACTTTATTGAACAGTCACTTAAGATTCCTGGCAAACCCTCCACCATTCGTGAAACTTCTGCAATGACCCCGGGATTCTGATGTCGGGCCTCTAAAGTAAACGTTACCTGTGAAGGAATGACTGTATGAATATTAGGATAAGCATTTATACGGCCGATTGTGTAAACGAGTTCCGAATCCATTCTCTGTAGTTGCTTTTGCATATCTGCAATTATATTAGCGGCGGTGAACATTGGATCTTTGCGCATGCCAATTGGTGTCGTACCTGCATGATTGGATTCACCATACACAGAGATTTCATAGCATACCATTCCTAGTACACCTACTACAACCCCGATATCTAATTTTTTCCGTTCCAGTACAGGCCCTTGTTCAATATGTAATTCAATATAAGCGCTCGCTTCTTGTAAACGATTTGTTTCTGGACCTTCGAAACCGCTTTCATTTAATGCTTTAGCAAATGAAATTCCATTTTTATCAGTTGAAGCCATCATTTTTGTTTTATCAAATTTGCCGGACAGCACACCAGAAGACATAAGGGATGGCTCAAATCGAGCTCCTTCTTCATTAGTAAAATTGACTATCGTAATAGGGTAGTCTAACTCGATGTTTTCGTCTTTTATTGTATTGACAGCCTCTAAAGCAGTTAGGACACCTAGCACACCATCGAAACGCCCGCCTTTGATTACGGAGTCCAAATGAGAACCTATTACGATCGGCGGCAAGTTTTGCTTCCCCGGTAATGTTGCATACATATTCCCCATATCGTCGTAATTTACTGTCAATTCCATTTCTTCACATAACTCTTGGAATTTCTTCCGTGCTGCTATATCCTCGGCAGATAATGAAAGTCTAGTTACTCCGTTGTTTTCCGTTTTGCCATACTCACTAAATAACTCAATTAATTTTTGAAGCCGATTAGCATTACACTGTTTCATAAGAAGACCTCCCTTAATGATTAGGCAATTTCTTCTGTTACCTGAGAATTTTCTCTTTCAATCAAAGCGTTTGTTATTAAACTTACACTCACTCCGATGAAAATATTAATCCCAATTGCTATAAAACCAATGTTGATATCATTAATTGCACTTGGAATATTTGGGAAAATATTTACTAATTTAAATGAAGTTATTGCGTTAAATAATACTATGGAAACCCCTGTTAAAATACCAGCAATAGCACCGTACTTATTCATTAGCTTTGTTTTAAAGAAACCGAAAATCAGTGCTGGCACTAATTGTGTAATTAAACCATATGACATGATGTTTAAAATAGCCAGTGCATTTCCACCTGTAATAGTGAAAACATATGCTACTAAAATAATTAATAAAACAAATATTTTAGAAACTGTCAGCTGCTGACGGTCGCTTGAGTTTGGCTTAATTAACTTATAAAAACCTGTCATTAACCCTACTGCTCCGGACATAACCATAACGGATACCGGTACCAACGCAGTCAGTAGGCCAGCCCCGCCAACTATTCCTACAAACCAAGGATCAAAGGTTTTCATAGTGAGTCGTAACAGCGAAAGATCACCTTCAGGCCCTTGTAATCCCGGCACTTGAATAATTGCTGCAAATCCAATAAAGAAGGCAAATAAAATTAATATCGTATACAGAGGCAAAGTGATTGCATTTTTCTTTAATGCACGTTCACTTTTAGCTGCTAATACTACAGTAAAAGATTGAGGCAAAAGGTAAAAACCAAATGCATTTAAAACGATTGTAGATATAAACCATGGCATACTATAACCTTCAGATGCGAATGTTAAAGCTTCTGGTTTAACTGATTGAACGGCTTCGAATAAAGGCTGGATGCCGCCAAAATAGTGATAAGGGATATATACACCTAAGAATACGATTACAAATAAAATCATGATATCCTTTAATACCGCATTCCAAGCGGATCCATGGATACCTGAGATAGTAACATAAATCGTTACAATAGCTGCACCAATCGTGGAAGCAATTAATGGCGAAATTGCTCCATAAGAAGCTTCTGATACGATAATCCCTAATCCTTTTAATTGGATTACAATATATGGTACAAGTGCGATTAAACCAATGAAAGCTACAACGACACCTAAAGCCTTACTGTTATAATTTTTCATAAAGTATTGAGGCTGGGAAATTACGTTATGCTTTTTTGCGAAACGCCAAATTTTCGGGACGGTCCAATAGGAAAGAACATAAGCCAAGCAAATATAGGCAGGAACATAGTAAGCTGCCGAACCATTAGAATATGCCCATCCACTGCCGCCTAAAAAAGTAAAGGTGGTGTAAACCTCACCTGCAATTAATAAGAATACGAATAGTGTGCCGAATCCTTTATTCCCAACCGCGAACTCATTTACGTTCATTTCTTTTCCGCGAGTTGCACGAATCCCTAAGTATAAAGCAATAGCAGCAGTGAAAAAGATAATTACTAAGGCAATGTTCATACCACTTCACTTCCTTCATTTTCAGGATCTAATTTATAAACTATGAGTAGAGTGACAGATGATAATACCATCCATAATGCAACCCAAAATAGTAAGAATGGCACTCCTAAAATATAGGGCTCAATTCGGTTAGCTAATGGTAGCAGGACACACAGTCCTATGAAAGGAATAATTAGTAATAATTTTGCATACTTTCTCACTTACTTCACTCTCCATTCATTAATTCTTTTGCATAAACTATTTCACCATCTAGAATTGTTAAATCCACTTCTACTTGGGTTATCTCTTCTATTGGACAGTTTAAAAGGGAAGTATTTAAAATGATCAAATCTGCCAATTTCCCTTCTTCAATGCTTCCTTTAGCAGCTTCATCAAAGCTTGCATAGGCCGCGTTATACGTGTACATTCGAAGTGCATCCATTAAAGATACTTTTTGTTCTTGTCCAAAAGCGGTATTTTGTCGAGTTAAACGAGTAACAGCTGTGTAAATGCCCACAAAAGGGTTAATTGTAGTTATAGGCGCATCTGAACCAGCTGCAGTAATTATGCCTTTGCTCAGTAAATCGTTTGCTGCATACATATAATGGATTCGCTCACCATAGTTGCGAATATAACTTTCACCGAATTCATACGGGAATGAAGGATTCAGTATTGGTATGACATTTAGCGCCTTGGCTTTTTCTTGCAAGTCTGGTGGACATACTCCTAAATGCTCTACACGATGACGATGGTCATCGCGTGGATATTCATCTAATAAACGTTCAATGACATTCAAATATTGCTCAATCGCTTTATCTCCTTGGGCATGCACGGTAATCTGATAGCCATTTCGATGGGCTTTGGAGAAGATGGAATAAAGTTCTTCTTCTGTATACTGTAAGTAACCGTAATTATTGCTATCGCTTGTATAAGGTTCCCGAGTGGCAATCGTTGGTCCAGTACTGCTTCCATCCGTGAATAATTTAGCAGGTCCAATTTTGAAATAGTCATTGCCGGTATGTGTCATTACCCCAGCCTTTATCATGTTTCTAGTGAAGTTCTCGCAATCATTCAGACTGCCAATCATTGCATAAGTCCGGACTTTCAATTGCTTCTTATTTGAAGCAATTTGCATGATCCTAAAACTATTTTCATCAAATCCTCCTGCATCGTGGACACTTGTAATTCCGTTTGCAAATAATTGTTCCTGCGCTTTTGTCAGCGCATTATATAATTCTTCATCACTATAAGTCACATACTGATTGAATAGTAAAAAGGCATTCTCGATAAGGCGTCCAGTCAATTTACCGTTGCTGTCTTTTTCAATAGTTCCGCCTTGTGGATCAGGAGTTTCTGCATCCATTTTGGCTAACTTTAAGGCTAATGAATTTACAACACCGATATGACCGCAAGTACGGGTAATGACTATCGGGTGCTCTTGTGTAAGTTTATCGAGTTCCTGTATGGTGGGATAACGTTGTTCCTTTACCATTAACTCATTGAAACCAAATACGCGTATAATTTGTCCATTTTTAGTCTTTTGAACAATTGCAGCTAATTTTTCTAATAGCTCTTCAATCGAGTTAATCGCTGGATTTTTACAGTTGAGGTGCATTAATGAATTGCCGTATAAAAAAAGATGCATATGAGCATCAATAAGACCTGGTAAAACCGATCTTCCGTGCAAATCAATGACTTTTGTTGAGGCTGTAATATGTTTTTTTATTTCTTCTGTCGTTCCAACTGCTGCAATCTTATTCTCTTCTATCAAACATGCTTCAAAGACTTCGTTTTTACTATTCACTGTAATCACTTCGCCATTTAATAAAGCTGTCTGACTCATTAGCTCAACCTCCTTGTCTAAAAATTAAGAATATACAAAAAATATAACATAGCTATTTAACAGCTCGATATGAACATTATGTAAAGAAGTTCCCTTTGCCGTTTTACATTATGTTATATTTTTCTGTATAAAGTATTGTTAAACCTTTTTTCTAGGGGAGGTAAAATATGTCTTATTCTCTGACGGTTCAAGATTTATTTGATAAAAACCATTTCCAAAAAGCAGAAATTCTAGCAGGTCATGACGGGGTTTTGAATACGATTAAGTGGGTTCATATACTAGAATCGAAAGAGATAGGTACTTTCATTAAAGGAAACGAATTAATATTAACTACAGGAATTCAACTAATTCAAGAGAAGACACTTTTTGAATTCGTAGAACAATTGATAAAAAAAGAAGCTGCCGCATTATGTATTGAATTTGGTGAACATATTCAATATGTACCTAATAATGTGATCGAGCTGGCCAATCTGCATAATTTCCCAATTCTTGTGTTCAAAGTAATAGTTCCATTTATTGAAATAACACAAGAAATACATAGTATGTTAATTAATCAACAGTATGAAATGATCAAACGGTTGGAAAATTATTCACAAGAAATCAATAAATTAACATTGAAAATAACTCACTATGAACATATTTTAATGAGGCTTAATAAATATTTAAACATTAACGTTGCATACATAATTAATGGTCAGCAACCTATGTTTATACCAAATGAAAAACCCCACATATATAAGCACTTAAAGGAACAATACGAAATAAAGGGGAGTACAAAGCATTTTGCAAAATGTGAAGTAAACATTTTAGAGGAAAGTTATGGGGAAGTATGTATTTTCACAGAGAACCGTACAATAAATGAGTTTGAATTATTAGTATTAGACAGAACGGTTACTGCCTTGTCACAATATTTGTTACGTAGTCTATATATAGAAGAAAAACAAAATATTCACTCCCGCTTATTATTAGAATCTTGGTTAGATGGAACAGTTGAAGATTCTGTGATTACTTCCTTCCTACAGGAACAGAGTTTTCATAATTTATTAAATTGCTCTTATTTTGTATTAATCGATCACATAAAGAATTCAAAAAAACAATATGATTTAAATTATTATAAATTATACTCCCGAAATATTTTTGAAAATAAAGGATTTGTTTTATTTTTATTTGAAGAAAAACAAAGGCTGATATATGTTATTGCAGATATCTATGGATATGATATAAAACACCGTATTATAGACTGCATAGAGAAAATCAGGAACTTTAGAAAAAATAATAACTATATAAATCTAAATGTCACAACTGCTGTTGGGCAGATTATTAATGACTATAAATTAATACATCAAAGTTACGAAACTGCACAGGATACATTATTAATCCGAAATAACGCTCTACAACTTTCTTATTTTTACGAAGATCTCTATTTACATCAATTAGTTCTTCAAATGCAAAAAAATAAAGCAATTATGGATTTAGCCAAAAACTATTTAAAGCCCCTCTATGAACACGATGCTAAAAATAATGGAAATTTGATTGCAACATTACAAGTTTATCTGCAATGTAATTGTCTAAAAAAGGAGACGGCTGAAAAGCTATTTATTGTCCGTCAAACGTTATATCATCGTTTGTCCAAAATTGAAAATTTAATAGGAAGTGATTATATGCTTCCCCCTAAGCGTCTTGCTGTTGAATTAATGTTGCTCGCTACTCAATATAATTTCCAGTTTACAGATTCAGAGAATCTTTCTTAAAAGACAGATACCAACACTCTTCCATTCATAGGAGTAACTTGTGAGCAGGAACATTAGAACATTGCTTAATTTTGATCCATTAGCTACAGATAGGAGTTTCATGCAGCAGCTCTCCAGTACGTTAAATGCCTATTCGTTGAAACTTTAAAGTATTTCAAACGTATTACATATAAAAAGGGAGTGGTGTTATGTCAAGAAATAATAACAAAGTAAAATCCTTTTTATTGTGTTTATTGTTGATAATGTCAGGATTCTTAATAGCTGCTTGCTCTCAAAAAGAAGAGGAAGATCAGCATAAGACAGCAATAAAAAAAGTTCTTGAGCACCTTTTTACTGGTCCAGATGAGAAGTTTATTGAGCTATTGTGGGATCCTAAATATAGGACTGTTGTGAATAATAAAGAAGTGAACCCAGAGTTAGATAAATATATAGAAGAACTATACGGACCATACATTACAGATTCTTATCTCAATTCCTTCCTATCTACAATGGGTTCTCAATATCCAACTACTGCTTACGATAATGGATATAAATTAAGTCTCAAGAATATTACGATTAATAAAAGCGAGAATAATTCAACTCGTTATACCTTCATAGCAGAGGTCGGTTATCAGAAAAATGGGGATGAAGAAAAAACTACAAATGTAGAAGGTGAAGTCATCTTCTCTTCAAAAGAAAAAGGAAAAATCGAGGGATTTCAACACATGAATGACAATGGCTTGTCGGATATATTAAAAACAAGCAATTGAACAATTTAACAAGCAAACACAAAAAGGACCTAATTTGGTTCTTTTTTTTTATGATTGAAATAACAACAATATTGTTTAACATAGCTAATAATATAAAATAGAAAAAAGGGATTTTGGAATTTTTAACTCAAACGATAGTGGCGTTAGTAGATTAAGAATCCGTTGTAGACTGCAAATATAAGGCAGTCTTTTTTTCTTTTATAAAAAATCCATAATGAATTTTAACCTAAAAAAGTTGTCAATTTGTGAAACAGGATTTAGTAAACATTTTACATTGTGTCTGATGATTATAGTGTTAAAAAACTTCACAATAAAGCCAAGAGAAACAAATTTCTAAAGGAGTGACTCAAATGGGAAATGTCCATATAGGTGAAAGTTTAGTCACGAAAGATGAGAAATATCTTTGGCATTCAATGAAGCCTTATAACCCGCAAGCTACTACTATTATTCAAAAAGCGGAAGGAGCTTGGCTGACAGATATTGAGGGTAATCGTTATTTAGATGCAATGTCTGGATTATGGTGTGTAAATGTTGGTTATGGAAGAGAAGAAATTGCAAAAGCAGCATATGATCAGCTTTTGGAGAACAACTATACACCTTTAACTATTAGTCATCCTTCAGCGATTTTACTTGCCGAAAAAATCAGCGATTTATTAGGCGGAGATTATGTTGTATTTTTCTCAAATAGCGGCTCGGAGGCAAATGAAACAGCATTTAAAATTGCTCGGCAGTATCACCAGCAAAATGGGCAAGGGAACCGTTATAAATTTGTTTCGCGTTACCGCGCTTATCACGGTAACTCTATGGGAGCGCTTGCAGCAACAGGGCAAGCTGAACGGAAATACAAATACGAACCATTAGCACCAGGGTTCATTCATGTTAAAGCGCCGGATCAGTATAGATACAATGAAGATGGATATAAGAGTGCCAGCGATTTACCTTCTGTTAAAGCAGTAGACGAAATCATGACATGGGAACACTCAGAAACCATTGCGGCGATGATTTTGGAGCCGATCATTACAGGTGGAGGGGTAATTATGCCTCCTGATGATTACTTAAAAGGTGTAAAAGAAGTTTGCGAGAAGCATGGCGCATTATTAATTGTAGATGAAGTAATTTGTGGCTTCGGACGTACAGGAAAAGCTTTCGGACATCAACATTATGGAGTGCAGCCTGACATTATTACGATGGCTAAAGGACTTACGAGTGCTTATATGCCACTTTCTGCAACAGCAGTAAAGAGAGAGATTTATGAAGAGTTCACTAAAAACGGCAACTATGACTTTTTCCGCCATGTAAATACATTTGGAGGCTCTCCCGCAGCATGCGCAGTTGCATTAAAAAACCTAGAAATTATGGAACGTGAAAATTTATTTGAACAATCTACAAAAATGGGTGAGATTTTAGTTGCCGAATTAATAGATAAAATTTCACACCACCCTCACGTAGGGGATATTCGCGGAAAAGGATTGCTTATCGGGATCGAGCTAGTAGAAGACCGATATACAAAAGATCCTTTACATGTAGAGAAGGTCAATCAAGTGATTGCCAAGTGCAAAGAACAACGACTAATCATTGGGAAAAACGGTGTAACCGTAGCAGGCTATAACAATGTATTAACACTTTCCCCGCCATTAAATATTACATTGGAGGAAAAAGATTTCATTCTTTCAGGCTTGGTGCAAGCAATTGAATCATTATAAATAAGACATGTTTTTACGATGCATTCAACCAAATGTTTGAATAGAAACATTAGTTATAACTAGGATGTTGAAATAATGTAACCAGAGTAAAACCATAGGCTTCCTATTGTAAATTTGGAAAAGACAGCTTGATAATCGAAAGGAGAACAAGAAGATGACAAACATTACTGACGTAAAAGAACTTACACATTTTATAGATGGAAAATTGATCCCTGGAAATAGTGGCCGTTTCTCAGAAGTGTTCAATCCGGCAACAGGCGAAGTAATCGCCAAAGTACCATTGGCTAACGCAGAGGAAGTGAAAGATGCAATTAAACAAGCAGAAGCCGCCTTTCCAGCATGGCGTGATATCTCAGTTGCTAAACGTGCAGAAATTGTACTGGAATTCAGAAATCTATTAAAGAAAAATAAAGATAAAGTAATTGAATTAATCTGTACGGAAAGCGGAAAAACAGAAGAAGACGCACTGGGTGAAATTACACGTGGATTAGAATCAGTGGACTTAGCTATTAATGCACCTCATTTAATGAAAGGAGAATATTCAGTAAATGTAGGTGGACAAATTAATGCTTATTCCGCTAAATATCCACTTGGTGTAGTGGCAGCAATCTCTCCATTCAACTTTCCAATAATGGTGCCATTAGCACAAACATGCATGGCAGTAGCAGTTGGAAATGCTGTTATTTTAAAAGCTTCTGAGCGCGTACCAATGACTGCTTTATATATTAGTAAATTATGGAAAGAAGCAGGTCTCCCAGATGGGATTTGGACAGTAATCAATGGAGATAAAGAGGCAGTAAATGAATTACTTGAAAATCCTGCTGTACATGCCATTTCGTTTGTCGGATCTACACCTGTTGCACAATATATTTATGAAACAAGCGCTAAATATGGCAAACGTGTTGTAGCATTAGGCGGAGGTAAAAATAATATGGTAGTTATGCCAGATGCCGATCTAGAACAAGTAGCGAATGCTTTCATCAGTGCAGGATATGGAGCCGCCTCACAACGATGTATGGCAATTTCTACTTTAATGCCTGTAGGACAAGAAACAGCTGATCGTTTAGTAGAAATTTTAAAAGAAAAGATTGATAGCTTAAAAGTAGGTGCTTATACAGACGGTGCTGATTATGGCCCAGTTATATCTCCACAAGCAAAAGAGAGCATTTTAAAATCGATTGATCGCAGTGAAGAAGAGGGTGCAACAATCGTTTGTGATGGCCGTAATAAAGACATTACAAAAAATAACAAAGGATTCTTCCTGGCACCAACCTTACTAGACCATGTAAGACCAGGCATGGAAATATATGAAGAAGAAGTTTTCGGCCCCGTTCGTAATGTAGTACGTGTAGATACGTTAGAAGACGCAATTAAATTAATCAATCAACATGAATTAGGAAATGGTGTAACAATCTTCACAAATGATGGGTTGGCAGCTAGGAAGTTCACGACTGAAATTGACGTAGGAATGGTCGGTGTAAATGTACCAATTCCAATTCCAGTAGGTTTTCATAATTTTGCAGGCTTTAAGGGCTCAAGATTTGGAGACGGGCAAATGTTTGGTCCAGATCAAGCACGGTTCTATACGAAGTCAAAAATGGTTTCAGAACGTTGGTTATCACCGAGTGAAAATAGCGGTCTATCATTTGCATTTCCAAGTAATAAATAATACTAAAATTTCTATATGTTAAACAGCCTTGTTGATTATATCAGCAAGGTATTTTTTATGAATTTTTTTAACGTGTGATTAAGGATATATGTTAATAAACCATATTAGAAAATACAAAGTCTGTTCATTTAAATAAGATAATCGGTTTTCTAATTGCTAAGGATAATTAGAAAACGAAAATATTTGGTAGGGAAAATAGTAGAGAACTTATGGATTAAGGTGAATTCTGGAAATTAAAAAAGAGAGATGTCTTAATAATAAGCATCTCTCTTTTTCTTTGAATTTCTTTGTTTTGATTTGTTCTATATTTGGCTAAACGTGATAATAGATTTAATTTGAACCCTATTTTTAACCTTAAACCTTAAAATTAAACTAAGCTATCATTATTGCGTAGTTTTTCAACTAGCGATTTAGCGTAATGAATTACTTTTTCGTTATTCCCTTTTTCCATATGAAAGTCGAATAATTTAATAGAATAATATTCAGTCAGGCGGCCATTTCCAATTTTACTAAAGTAAGGGGTTGCATATGTTTCTAAGTAATCGTAGTACTTTTCTTTCTCTTTTTTTAGGTTATAGATATGTAGCTGAAAGAAGTGTTTATATGTAGTATCTTTTAATTTCTTAGATAGGGATATCCCCTTTTCAGCCAGAAGGAGCAGCTCTTTGTTTGTTTCAAATCCTTTTTTAGTAGAGGCGTTCAAATAACCTTCCAGTGAAACCAAATAATACTTCGAAAGAGGATCACGTGAGTCCATGGATTGTTTATAGTACTCACAAGCTTTTTCATAATGTCCTTGTCGAAGGTGCTGGTATGCAAGATTGTGGAATAGTAATGATCTTTGATGTTTCAATCCAGAGTTCTCAGATATCTTAATTAATCGCTGGTAACCAGTTTCAAAAAATTGGTCCTGTTCTACTTGGATCAACATAAGCATTTCTACCTCAATCATTAGAGGAAAGTTGCGTGTTGAGGTGAAAAATTGAAGGGATTTATCGAAATAAAAATAGGCTAGTACTGGCATTTTAAGAGAATGATAGGCAATAGCTAAATGGTAATAGTATTCGGGATTATTATAATTGGCCAAATCAATCTCTTGTAATAGAGAAATGGCCATTTGATATTGTTCCTTATATAACAAATCAATTCCTTTTATATGAAGCAGCATATTTTTTTCGTATGGAGTAAGATCTGACCAGCAATCCATTTCTTTAATAAGAGAATGAACAAGGCGAAATTCACCTATTAATAAATAATACCGGGTAAGAAGTAGTGTATAGGAACGATATATTTCTGTCATTTGCAAAAGTGCTACGTTCTCCAATTGCTTCTTTAAGTCCTCAGCTTTTGTGTTTTGCTTCATAATAATTGATTCATGCCATTCAATAAAATGCTTATCTAAACTTAAGTAAGCTTCAATTTCTGACTCCATATCAATGCCAAGCCGATTGGATAATAATTCTATCGTTTCCTTTGAAACTTCCGTTAATCCTCGTTCTATCTTGCTGATATGACTTCCCGAACATATCTTATAACCTAACACACTTTGCTTCATATCCTTAAGTTCTCGATAGAATTTAATGATTTTCCC
The DNA here is from genome assembly GCF_010882125.1 of Peribacillus alkalitolerans. Lineage (GTDB taxonomy): Bacteria > Bacillota > Bacilli > Bacillales > DSM-1321 > Bacillus_BN > Bacillus_BN alkalitolerans. The sequence goes on from NZ_JAAGVZ010000019.1 coordinate 38,473, forward strand.
CTCTATCATGATGATAATCCCCTCTCTAAGAAACACGCAATTGAAACCATTCATACCTATTTTACTTTAGAAATCCGCAACTTCCTATTCTACTTTAGAGAAAACCCAACTCATAATGCTTCAAATGAACAAGAATGAGAATAAAGTCGGCAAAGCCTGTCTTATTTTATGTTTTTATAAGAAATTTCGAAAATAAAAATAGGTTCATAGTCTTATCAAAAAGACCAACTGAATTGATTAGTAAGTTCATAGACCAAATATTATAATCATTTTGAATATTTAGGAAGGAGCATTTTATGGAAATTTTTCTTAATATATGAAACGGGGGAAACTATGAAAATTGCAAATCGCAGATTTATTAAAAAAGCAGTAAAAAATGCAACTGTAATGGCATTATCACTTGGGTTAGTTCTACCATCTATGCAATCAAATATTGTATCAGCCAAACAACAAACAAATGCAGAAAAAATTCTAGCATCCTTAACGGATGAACAACGAGAAGCTCTAAGAACATCCGAGGTAAAGGAGAACTACGGACTTCAAGGGTTTGATGAGAAAGAACTAAAAGAGGACAAAGAGATTTCTGTTATCGTTCAGTTTAAATCGAAACCAGGACAAGTGGCCGTCTTAGATGCTGCTTTGGATGGAAAATCATTAACAAGAGATGGAGCACAAAGTAAAGTCGATCAAGAGCATACTTCGTTCAAAAATGATCTCAAACAGATCTTCCCTGCAACCAGTGTGAAACGGTCGCTCCCTTCCACTGGAAAAGGGTTAAAAATGGTAGAAACGCCTTACCAAATTAAGCGTTCTTTCAAAACTGCCTATAATGGCGTATCCATAACTCTACCTGCAAACCAAGTCGAATCACTTCTTCAGTCGGATGTGGTTCAAACGATTCATAAAGATGCAACATTTACGATCGAACCACCTGCGATTGCAAATTCTAAAGGGAAAACAGGTAAATCAGATAAACCCGATCCAATACCGACAGGAGACCCTGTTTCATTCTTAGGTGTGGACAAGCTTCACAAAGAAGGAATCACTGGTGAGGGGATCAAAGTAGCTGTTATCGATACGGGGGTTGACTACAATCATCCTGATCTCAAAGATGCCTACAAAGGCGGATATGACTTTGTAAGTAATGACAGTGATCCGATGGAAGCTACCTATGAGGATTGGAAAAAATCTGGATCACCACAATTTTCTGCTAATGGTTCTGCTTATTACACGGATCATGGAACGCATGTATCTGGAACCATCGCTTCACAAGCAAAAAATAACAGTGAGGTTTCCGTCAAAGGGATTGCTCCAGATGCGGATCTATATGTATACAGAGTACTTGGTCCTTATGGTACTGGGACTTCCGCTAATATTATTGCTGCTATCGATCAAGCTGTCATTTCGGGAATGGATATCATGAATTTATCCCTGGGAGCAAATATCAATGATCCATACTTTCCAGTAAGTACAGCCATTAACTATTCCGTTTTAAGCGGTGTAACTGCAGTGGTAGCAGCTGGAAACGCGGGTTCTGGATTCTATTCCCTAGGTTCTCCTGGTACAGCGGCTATGGCACTTACTGTTGGGGCAAGTGATATTTCGATGCCACTTACGACCATGAAGGGTAACGTAGCCTCTGGGTCATCGATTGAACTACAAACGATGGCGAGAAGCTTTTCTGATGAACTTACCACATTCAAAGGGAAAAGTTTTGAAATGGTTGATGTTGGTTTAGGAGGAGATGCCGACTACACCAACAAAGATGTGACAGGCAAAATCGCGTTGGTTGAACGCGGGACCCATGCACTGGTAGACAAAATTAAGTTTGCAAAAAAACATGGTGCGAGTGCAGTTCTCCTCTATAACAATGTAGAAGGACATATTGGAGCTTATCTTGGTGAGGCACAGGATTATATCCCTACATTCTCTGTGACACAACAAGAAGGACAAGCATTAAAAGCACAAGTGACAGCTGGAAACAACAAATTTACCTTTACTGATGTAACCGTAACCGAAACAGAGGGAGATAAGCTAGCAGATTTCAGCTCTCGTGGTCCGGCATTAAAAACATTTGATATAAAGCCAGAAGTAGTTGCACCGGGTGTGAGTATTCTCTCTACTGAACCCGCGTATATCACCAATCCAGCAACACCTACTGATTACACAGGTGCCTATGCTCGGAAAAATGGTACATCTATGGCAACGCCACATGTAGCAGGTATATCAGCCTTAATGTTACAAGAAAATCCGAATTTGCAACCAGGAGATATTAAAACCCTCTTAATGAATACGGCTGAACTGCTGAATGGAGATTACCTTGTGTTTGAGCAGGGAGCAGGACGTGTCGATCCTTATGAAGCGGTTCATCCCGGAATGAAAGTTCAAGTTCAAGACGAAACCCTCATTCCGTATGGGGAAGAAATGGTTGCTATAGAAGAAACAACGGGTGGAATGAGCTTTGGTGAACTTTATACAGGTACAGACCATTCCATCAATAAAAAAGTTACTTTGCAAAACTTTGAAAAAGAAAACAAAAAGTTTAACGCAAACGTTCATTTTCAATTGATAAAAGGAGGCACAGATCCAAAGGTCAATGGAGTAAAAGTAGCCATTAATCCGGTGATTCAAATAAAGAAAAATGAAACCAAAAATGTAAACGTATCGCTCACTCTACCGAAAACAGCAAAAGAAGGTATCTATACGGGTTATATTATCCTGACAAACCAAAATGATAAAAACGAGCAATATCGTATTCCATTTAGCGTTAAAACAATAGAGGAAGGTTTTCATGGGTTTGCCATCAATAAAGCTTCAACAATGCTAGAATATAGAATTTCGCAAACGGAACCGATGGGAATGGCCTCTGGTAATGCAGCGCCTACACTAGTTTTTAATATGAAAACACCCATGGAAAAAATGGAACTCGTGTGGCAGGATGGGAAAACCGGTCAAGATCTTGGGTATGTTACATCAATGAATCTATCTAATAAGAACACAAATACGCATATTGTCGCCATCGGTGCCCTTCTTGGAAGTTATTATCCATTTACTGGTGATCCTGATCATCCGATTTCTGCTATTGCAGAAAACCTAAAACCAGGATATTACAAGCTAAAAATGATCTCGACTTCTGTGACAGGCAAAACTTTTACCAACTACGTTGATCATTATGTAGATATTGAACAACCAGAAGTTACTACTTCGTTGGATCAGGAATCACCATTTATCGAATACAAGGCGGGACAAGAAACGTATCCATTTTCGATGCAAATCTCTGATCCACAGGTGAAGGAAATGCAAGATGCTGGGATGGAAGTAGATTTATCGGATACTACTTTTCAATATAGTTTAAACAATTCAATTGCAATGTTTGCTGATATGGATAAAGATGGTAAGTTTTCTGAAGACATTGTGATGCATCCAGAAATACCTGCTTTAAGTTTCACAGTAAAAGGAAGAGATGTTGCAGTGAACAGTCCAGTGATGAAACAATATTATTTTGTTAAAGAGGGTACACCAAACGCATATATCACCAGCCCAACCAAAGAAGTAACGATGGGTGATACCGTAAAGGCAACTCTTAAATTAGATAATATTTCATCCCTATCATCTGCTACTTGGACTTTCGCTAATCTAGATAAAAACTTTGAGATTGTCGAAGCCAAACCAAATGCTGAGTTAAGTCAATATGGAGAAGCAAAGGTGACTCTTACCAACTCAGGTACACCAACCGTACAATTGGATATGCCATCAACCACTCCTATCAATGACAAAGTAGCTGCGGTCGATCTTACCTTAAAAGTGAAAGACTTTGTCTTTACTACTTCTGCCAAATTAGATCCGACTGTCTCGGTTACCACGCCAGAAGGAACAGTTAATTTTATCAAAGCAGGATATACTTGGGGTTTATTATCTACCTTCTCTGAAATAGAAGGTCCGCTTAATGCAGAAGGATTTTTGAATCCAGGCACTACTAATAAGTATAAAAATGTGGACTGGCCAAACTCGGGTGCATCCATCAAATTAACACAATCGAATGGCAACGTATTTGATATTACTCCAAATTTAGTTAAGGATGTCAATCGCTTTGCCATCTCCAAGTTACCACTGACCGGCGATTTATGGTCATATGAATTTGCTTTACCAGGTCACTTTATGGTCAAAATTCCGATGATGTCCGGTTTTGATTACGAAGGTACTATCTATGGTCAACAAAAAAAACTTGCAACTAGCTACTTTATTAAAACAGCAGTTGCTGGTGATGTGAATCAAGACCAAGTGATAGATATCAATGATGCACTTGAGATTCAAAAAGCATGGGGAACCAATACTCGTGCAGCAGATATCAATTGGGATGGAACGGTCGATGCAACAGATATCAAGTTTGTCCAAACGAATTATCTCAAAGTGAATCCATATGCAAGCGATGCACCACAACCAGAGAATCAAGTGAATGGAAAAACGCTTGAGGACATTCTAAAGGAGTTAGGAGTAGTTTCGTAAAATGGTTCCAGTCTCAATTAATGTTTCGAAAATGATTAAAGGCCGATAGATACTCTTACAGATATGCCTGCTATTCTTTAATCCTTGGTAACTATTAACAAATAAAGATTTTAAAAAAGCGACTTTTCCAACAGCAAGGGAAAGTCGCTTTTTTTTATTCATCCGATACGCAAGGGTTTTCATGTATGGAGCATAACGGGATCGAACAGATGACCTCTAAGCTGCCAGTGAACTTAAGCGACTTAATTATCTATATATGGCTCGTTATTGCTAAGGTTCATGTATATTAATTTAAGAAAAAATCTTATTTATAATTAAAAGTGAACTTTTTATGGTAATGCACTTGGTTATCAAGTAATTTTATTAACAGCAAATTATCTAGTACTTTTAGTCGAAGGATATTCGCTGTTTTTTATTGAATATAATAATATGTTTTAATTTTAGTAACGAGGCAAGATAGTGTAAGTTGAAATGTAATAAGTAGGATTCAATTATGACTTAATAATTGAGTTTAGGAGGATGCTAAACATGACAATTACACAGATTAATGAATTTCTACATTTGAATGACAAACTTGTGAGTCTACAGCAACAACATGCATTAAAACGCTACATTGAGCGATCGAATGAACGGGAGCAAATTATTCATAAGTTGGAAACTAAAAATCCTCTTGAAGTAGGTACACCTGAGAAAGTCTATTTACGAAAATCGATTATTAATCCTCGTGATGGACTAGCGATAGAACGTCTTATAGGAGAAAATGATCTTTTTCCTATTTCTTATCTTGAAGCAGGTCTTAATGTAGCCAAATCTGTTTGTAGGATTGAGGTACGCGATAGTATTGGTAGAGTACTTGGACATGGTACAGGATTTCTAGTCTCGCCGTCCTTATTACTTACCAATAATCATGTTTTGGAAAATGAAGATATGGCATTATTCAGTAACGCACAATTTAATTATGAGTTAGATCTTAATTTAAGGGAACGTCAGATCAAGAGTTTTCGTTTCACACCTGAACGTTTATTTATCACGGATCAAAATCTTGATTTTACATTAGTTGCTTTAGAGGAAACTACTGCTGACGGGACGAAATTAGGTGATTATGGTTACTTGCCTCTTTTGTCTCAAAGAGGGAAAGCCTTAGTTGGTGAATATGTATCGGTTATTCAACATCCATCGGGTGCACCTAAAGCTGTAGCCATTAGAGAAAACAAAATCATGGATATATTTGATGACTTTATTCACTACTCAACTGATACTATGCCAGGTTCATCTGGGTCACCTGTGTTTAATGACGAATGGATCGTCATTGCTCTTCATCATGCAGGAGTTCCAGATCCAAATAACAATGGACAATATATATCCAATGAAGGTATTCGAATAAGTAGTATATTACAATTTGTAATGGGTAAAAGTTCAAGCTTAAGCGATGATAAGAAAATGTTAATTGAGGATTTGTTGAAGGATTGGAAAACTATGGAACATAAACCTGAGGGGATGTTAGTTGATGAGTTAAGCAATGAATGGTATGAAGATTCCACTGGTTATGATGCTAGATTTCTTGGAAACAATCATGAAGTCCATCATCCGGAATTTCGATTAGATCTTGAACAGGACATAGCCCCTCTAAAGAATGGTGAAAAGATATTAAATTATACACACTTTTCAATTGTTATGAGTAAATCTCGTCGTTTAGCATATTATACTGCGGTAAATATTGATGGAAAACAGCTGGCTAATATCGGACGTGAAGACAAATGGTATTTTGATCCACGTATTGAAAAGAAATATCAATGTGGTCCAGAGATATATGCAGACAATGATTTTGATAGAGGGCACCTTGTACGCAGAAGAGACCCTGTATGGGGGGACATGGCCAAAGAGGCAAATGAGGATACATTCCATTTTACTAATTGTTCTCCTCAACATAAAAATTTAAATCAAAAAACTTGGTTGGATCTAGAGGATTATATATTAAATAATGCCCAGAACCATAAGCTTAAAGCAACAGTGTTTACTGGACCAGTGTTTCGAAGTAACGACAATCTATATTGTGAAGTTCAAATACCGGCAGAATTCTGGAAAGTAGCTGTGATTGTTAAAGAAGATGGGAACCTATCTGCAACTGCCTACTTGCAATCTCAAAAAAATCTTATAGAAGATTTGGAATTTACTTATGGTAAATATAAAACATATCAAGTACCAGTTTCAAAAATTGAAGCATTAACAGGACTTGATTTTGGAAATTTACGAAATCACGATCCAATTGAACGATTAGAATCCACAAAAGGTTATATAATTGAGACTCTTGAAGATATAAAACTCTAAATATATTAAATGAAAGTTAACTTCTTTTAAGATTATTAATGAGATAAATATGGCTAAAATCTTTTCATCGAAAAAAAGGTTGATTTAAGAGGTTGTTCATACCGACTTCTTAGAATCAGCCTTTTTCTATCGTATACTTGCACGACTTGAAAAAGAAGCATATATTGTTCGTAAGCAAGATTGGAAGACAAAAACAATCAGCTTAACTGAGAAGGGAGAAGCGATTTTAGAAGAAGCGATGACGTCTCAACTCGCCCTGTTAATTTATGTATCTGAACCGAATAAAAAAGCATTAACCACTTTTTTTATTAAAGGAATGGAAAGTCAAATTTAAAAAAAGCCGGAATTGGTAAATGGCAAAACCCATCAACCAATTACCGGCTGTATTCATTTTAGAGTACTAATTTCACCAAAAGGGTAGGTGAAAGATGATTCTATTGTCTTTATTCAATCAATGATTTACCTAGGTTTTACGTTGCTATACAGTTTACCAGCAGCTGTTTTACGAGATTCATTTCCGTAATCGTCTCTCATAACCACTTCGATTACAGCACCGTTAATCTTGTCTTTTGGAGCCGTCCAGGTACCAACATAGTGACCTTTTCCTTGCTCTGTTAATGGTATTTTAACAGAAGTGACGGCTGCAGTTGCGGTTGCATTGGCTGAAAGGACGCTGAACGAGAAGAAACCACTAATTCCTGGCTCACTGTCTAGTTCGACGATCAATTTATCACCCGTTCTTATCACCACATTTTGAGCTGGTTTTAAGTTTTCGATTGCAGGTGGATTAAACTTGGCGAAAACAGTGACTTCCTGGCTAGTTTCGTTTCCTGCACGGTCTTTTGCGGCAACTGTAAATTTATTTTCTCCATTATTGAGCAGGACATCTAGGGAGTAGGAGCCATCTTCTGTGACAGTTGCTTTTTGACCATTAATTGTAACTTCGGATAGATGTAGGTCGGTCACTTTTCCTTCGATTGTAACTGCTTGTTGATTCGTCTTAAAACCATCAGCAGGTTTGGTAATGGTTAGTTCTGGTTTTTCTTGGTCAAGGGTGATCTTCACTGGATCGGACGGTTTCGTACTACCTCGATCAGATGAAGAGGTAGCTGTCAGTACGTTTTCACCATTTTGCAGGTTAACATCTACAAAGAAAGTGCCATCTTCTCTAGCTGTTGTGGCAGCCACTTCTTCGCCTTTATTGAAAAGATGAACTTGGGTAGCAGGTGAAGCTTGCCCTTCTACTGTGATAGTAGATTGATTGGTGATGGCTTCATCTTTAGGTGTTGTAATCACTGGAGCCGTTGCTTCATATTTTACCTGTGCCCGAATCATAATGTTCTCGTAAGGGGCTGGTCCAAACTCTCCATTATACATTATCCAACTGTGTCTCGCAGGTGTACTACTTGTATCAGATGAAATTGCTGGTGTATTCGGGCGTACGTTTTTTTGGATATAGACCATATAGAATCTGTCTTTTACCACGATTCCTTTGTCTGACAGATCGACAACCGTCCATTCCCCATTTTGCACAGCAGTTGCATCAAATGGACCCGCCACTATTTTACCAGGAGAACCATTCACTCCAGGTCCACTATTATCATAAATGGCAACCTGAAATTCTGTTCCGCCTGGTTTTATACCTGTGGTAGATGGATCCGCGAAACGGAAGAGGCCGGCAGTGACTAAAGCGCTAGTTTTGCCTTCAGGTAGAAACATTTTTACAGCATAACCACTATTAATAGTATCCCATGTGCGATAGTTTTCTGCTGTCCCATCATCATAGCTTATCTCACTAGGATAGCCGACAAATGGTTGTAACGAGACATTTTGTTCGATATTTCCGTTTGCAGGGACAGTAATCCTGATATCTTGGTTCAGATAGAAAGGCGCGGACACATGCAAGGTATAGTCCCCTTCATAGGCAGTGATAGAGAAGCGTCCGTTTTCATCTGTTTGTACAGGTTGAACAATCGCGTCTTCGATCAGAGAGAGTGTTGCGTTAGCTATCGGCTGACCTGTTTGCTTGTTCGTGATCGTTCCGTTAATCGTTCCTTGCGGAAGTGGTTTTAAGGTAAAATTGGCTTCTACGGTACCATCTTTAGGAATCTTCACTCGTTGATCTGCAGAGGAATATCCATATGCTTCAGCACGTAAGGTGAACTCACCAGCAGGATAAGTCATACTATAGCTGCCATCCTCTGGGCTGGTGGCCACAGAACGTCCAGTTTCAAGGAAGCTCACTGTAGCTCCAAGTGGCAGGGACATAGGTTTGTCTGCTGTTGGCGTTACCGTTACCGTGGCGGTTGGTGCCATCACGTCTTGGATTTCTGTTGGTTTGATTGCTTCCGAGTTTTCCAATTGCACATCTTCTAGATCTATATTTGCTGTGGTAAGTGCTGTATTACTTAAAGCGACATCATCGATATACCACCCTGTTGTCGTGAATTTATCGTCTGTGGTGACGTTAAAGGCGATATAGATTTGTTGACCAGCATATGCGGATAGATCGATTTGGTGTTGGGTCCATGTCGAAGAGTTACCAGTAAAGCTGGACAGCTGCTGCCAGTTTTGTTTGTCTGTCGACACAAACACTTTACCAAAGTCTTTGCTTACATTGTCTTCAAGTTGATACCAGTCTTTAAACTGAAGATAGCTGTTACCTTCAGGCAAGATGATTGGAGGCATCATCAAGTTCATATTGGCATTACGATCAACATGACCATTTAGCTTGGTTCCGTACACTTTTTCACCAGAAGCGGCCTTTAATGGCCCAGCGGTAGGTACTCCCCATTCCCAAGAGTTTTGGGTACCATAATAAATCCAACCATTCGGTGCAGATTCAAAATCTTGAAAATATCCGGTGCTGATTCCAGTTTTGACAGGTACGCTGTAATGATCAGATGTAACCACGTGTGCACCATAATCTGTGATGCGCCAACGATAGGTAAGGGTTGAGTTCTGTACTGCTTCAGCCGGAATTACAGCTTGGTACGTTCCGCCTTTATAGTTACCTGTGGTACGGCTTGCCATGACTGTTTGCCAATCGGCAGTTTCGCTTGCACGGTATTGTAGCTCTACACTTGTTACGCTGACATTGTCTTGTGCTTGAACAGTTAGAGGTAATACCATATTCGTATAGGTTTCTTTTGGAGCGGTATGCTCATAAGTTGGATTTTCAGTATCTTGACCTTCATGATCCACTTTTCCTTGAACTCGGCCTATTCCGGTTAAAATGGAGGAGACAGCGTCAAAGGCGTTAACTAGACCATGACCATAACCATTGTTTGGCGAAGTTGGATATCTAGAGTCAGTTAATGGGATTGCCGTTTCAATTAATATTTGTTCAATAACTTCAACGGAAAGAGATTTATTCGCCTGCTTCATCAAAGCAACGACTCCAGCAAGGGCTGGTGAAGCCATCGAAGTTCCGCTCATGGATCCATAGTTGCCACCTGGTGTAGAAGAGCGAATGCCCACACCTGGAGCAGAGATATTTGGCTTCATTACTCCATATGCCGAAGGACCACGTGAGGAGAAATCAGCAATCTGATTTTTACTATCTGTTGCGCCAGTAGCAAACGATTCCGGATAATTGCCTGGTATGCCGACGGTTCCATCAGCAGGACCGGAATTTCCAGCAGAGAATGCAGGGAAAATTTCAGCTGCACGCCAGGTTTGCACCATTTGTCGGTACCAATCATTGATTCCAGGGCCGGCACCCCAAGAGTTGTTCACTACGTCGGGTGCTTTTTCTGGATGCGGATTGCCCTGGGCATCCTTTGGAGCTAGAATCCATTCTCCAGCTGCCAGTAGATCGATATCGGTTGCACCAGACGTGGTAAAGGCTTTTACAGCAATCCATTTTGCACCTGGAGCGACACCGATTTGGTTCGTGCCATTTGGCTCAGAACCCACCATTGTACCTACGGTGTGAGTTCCGTGACCATGATCATCATAAGGTGCAGCTTTCCCATCAATAGCGTCAAACCAGCTGTAAGTGTGATCAGGTTGATCTGGATTGGCTGGGTCGTAACCCCGATACTTTGTTTTTAAGGCTGGGTGATTCCACTGGACTCCTGAATCAATACTAGCAACTACAATTCCTGTACCATCAATGCCCATCTTCCAAACTGGTGGTGCCTCGATATTTTTCATATTCCATTCGATTGAATCGAGAGGATCAGCTATTGATTGAGTGGATTTGTTACTGTTTTCACTTGGGATCAACTGTACCTTTCCGCTAGGTAGAATTTCTTCGACTTCAGGGAAGGTAGCAAGTTTTTCCATCACTTGTTTGGTTCCTGTTACCGCCATGCCGTTTACGATATAGAAAGATTCAAACTCTTTAACATTTCCTTTCTTTTTTTCTTGTTCTAGATAAGTTTTGACCGAGTATTGAGTTTCATTGGCTTTAGCTCGGAGAGTGGAGACGATAGCTGAGCGTTTCATCAATTCGGTTTTGGCTGCTGTTTGTTTTTGAGCTTTAGCTTTTTTAGCTGTTTCGATTGCAACTTGCTTTGTATCCACTTGATCTTTAAATTCTAATAAAAATGTAACGGTTTTATTCTTATTAAACTGATCGTCCAGTTTTTTGTCTATCTTTGTTTCCACACTCTTAGATTCTCCATCAGAACTTTCCTGAAGAGAAATACTTTCTTTGGAGTTGGGTTCAGCCAAAGCGAAATTTGGTGAAAAAGTAGAGATCAACAATAATGCACATAAAATAAAAATAAATGTGACGTGGCCTTGTTTTTTCCTTTTTATCAATTTGAATCCTCCTTAAATCTGCTTGCATTAAGATTTGCGTAAGGGAGCAGTATTTTTAATGGTTGTAGATGGCCACCAACTGTTGTAGATGGCCATCAACTTTCTTTATTTTTATAAATCTTTTATAAATTAAATCTATCAATCTATGATTTACTAAGGTTTTACGTTGACATACACTTTACCAGCGGCTGTTTTACGAGATTCGTTTCCATATGCGTCTCTCATTACCACTTCGATTAAAGCACCTTTAATCTTGTCTTTTGGAGCCGTCCAGGTACCAACATAGTGACCGTTTCCTTGCTCTGTTAATGGTATTTCAACAGAAGTGGCGGCTGCTGTTGTTGTTTTAGTTGTTGTGGCTGCGGCTGCATAGGTTGAAGGTAAGCGAACAATGAAGGAGCCGCTAATTCCATGTTCACTATCTAGTTCAACAGTTAACTTATCACCCTTATTTATCACCACATCTTGAGCTGGTTTTAAATTTGTGATCGCAGGTGGATTAAACTTTGCGTAAATAGTGACTCCTTTGCTAGTTTCATTTCCAGCACGGTCCTTTGCAGTGACCGTAAATTTATTTACTCCACTATTGAGTAGCAGGCGTAGGGAGTATGTGCCATCTTCTGTGACATTCGCTTTTTGACCATTTATCGTGACTTCGGATAGACTTAGGTCGGTCGCTTTTCCTTCAATCGTAACTGCCTTCTGATTTATTTTGAAACCATCAGCAGGTTTGGTGATGGTTAGTTCTGGTTTTGCCTGGTCAAGGGTGATCTTTACTGGCTCGGACGGATCCGTACTACCTTGATTAGATGAAGAGATAGCTGTCAGCACGTTTTCACCATTTTGTAGGTTAACATCTACAGAGAAAGTGCCATCTTCTCTAGCTGTTGTGGTAGCCACTTCTTTCCCTTTATTGAAAAGATGAACTTTGGTAGCAGGTGAAGCTTGCCCTTCTACTGTGATAGTAGATTGATTGGTGTTGGCTGCATCTTTTGGTGTTGTAATCACTGGAGTCATCGCTTCATATTGTACCTGTGCCCGAATCATAATGTTTCCATTAGGATAAGTGAGCGGGACCCAAGTACCTGCTAGATTTTCCCAGCTATGACCCGTATTTGTCCTGCTTTTATCAATAGCAAGTCCTGGAATATTCGGCATGACGCCTTCTTGAAGATAGACAAAATAGAAGTCGCCGTTTACTATGAGACTTTCATTTGACAAATCGACAACCGTCCATTGCCCATTCGTTAGTGCAGTCGATTTAAATGGACCCGCTATTTGTTTGCCAGGAGCACCATTTGGTCCACTAGTATCATAGATGGCAAACTTAAATTCTTTTCCACTTCCACCTGGAGTCGGCCATCCTTTATCATAGAAGAAGAATTGACCTGCAGTGACTAAGGCGCTTTTTTTGCCCTCAGGTAGAGAAATTTTTACAGCCGCAGCACGACCTACTGAATTAACATTCCAAGCTACAGCAGCTTCCGCTGTCCCATCATCATAGCCTATCTCACTTGAATAGCCTACAAATGGTTGTAACGCAACATTTTGTTCACTCTGCCCGTTTGCTGGGATAGAGATGGTGATATCTTGGGCGAAAAAGAAAGGCGCGTACACATGTAATGTATAGGTTCCTTCATAGGCAGTGATAGAGAAATGTCCGTTTTCATCTGTTTGTACAGGTTGAATGACCGCGTCTTCGATCAGAGAGAGTGTTGCGTTAGCTAGCGGCTGACCTGTTTGCTTATTTGTGACCGTTCCGTTAACCGTTCCTTTCTGGGCAGGTTTTAAGGTAAAGTTGGCATCTAACGCACCATTTTTAGGAATCTTCACTCGTTGATCGGAAGAGACATATCCATATGACTCTGCACGTAAGGTGAACTCACCAGCAGGATGTCTCATGGTAAAGCTGCCATCAACTGGGTTGGTGATAGCAGAACGTCCTGATTCGAGCACGCTCACTGTAGCCTCAAGTGGCAGGGTCATGGGTTGGACTGCTGCCGGTGTGATCGCGGCGGTAGGTGCCATCACGTTTTGTATTTTTATTGTTTTGATGGTATCCGAGTTTTCCAGTTGTCTTGCATCTTCTAGTTCTGCATTGACTGTAGTAAGTGCTGTATTGCTTAAGGCGACATCATCGATATACCAGCCTGCTCTTTGGCCCAATTCGTCTGTGGTGAGGTTAAAGGCGATATAGATTTGTTGACCAGCATATGCGGTTAGATCGATTTGGCGTTGAGTCCATTCAAGAGAGTTACCAGTGATACTGGACAACTGCTCCCAGTTTTGTTTGTCTGTTGACACAAGCACATAACCATTATCGTAACCGCTTTCAATTTGATACCAGTCTTTAAACTGCAGATAAGTATTACCTTCAGGCACGATGATTCGAGGCATCATCAAACTCATATTGGCTTTAGGGTCATATTGACCACTTAACTTGGTTCCGTACACTTTTTCACCGGAAGCGGCCGTTGCTGGTCCTTTGTCGTAGGCAGGTACTCCCCATTCCCAATTGTTTTTCGTACCATAAGAAGTCCAGCCGTTCGGTATAGATTCAAAATCTTGATAATAACCAGTGCTAATACCCTCTTTGACTGGTACTTTGTAATCGTCAGAAGTAACCGCATTTTGTCCATAGTCCGTGATGTGCCAACGATAGGTAAGGGTTGGAACCTGTATGGCATCAGCCGGAATCACGGCTTGGTACGTTCCGCTCTTATAGTTACCTGCGGTACGAGTTGCTTCTGCTGTTTGCCATTCGGCAGTTTCGCTTGCACGGTATTGTAGCTCTACTCTTCTAACACTGACATTGTCTTGTACTTGAACAGTAAGAGGTAATGTCATATTTGCAAAGTTTTCAGTTGGAGCGGTATGCTGATAAGTTGGATTCTCAGTATCCTGACCTTCATGACCCACTTGTCCCTGAACGCTGCCAAGTCCGCTGGTTATGGATGATACAGCCATATAGGCGTTTACTAGTCCATGACCATACCCATTGTTTGGTGAAGTTGGATAGGTGGAATCAGTTAATGGTGTTGCTGAATCTTTTAAAATTTTTTCAATTTCATCAACAGTAAGAGATGGATTCGCCTGCTTCATCAAGGCAACGACTCCAGAAACGTGTGGAGCACCAAACATAGTCATCCTTACTTCCGAATAGCTTCCACCTGGACTGGAAGTGCGAATTTTCTCACCTGGAGCGGAAATGTCTGGCTTCATTACCCCATATGACGAAGGACCGCGTCCGGAGTTAAACTCACGCAGATTATTACGATCTGTAACCCCAACAGCAAACGATTCCGGATAGTTGGCTGGGTTCCAGATTAACCCCTCTTTATAGCTTGAATTTCCAGCAGCGAACACAGGGAAAATCTCAGCTGCACGCCAGTTTTGCACCATTGGACGGAACCATTCATCGACTCCTTCTTGAACTTTACCCCATGAGTTGTTCACTACATCAGGTGCTTTTTCTGGATGTGGGTTGCCCTCAGCATCTTTTGGAGCTAGAATCCATTCTCCGGCTTCCAGTAGATCGACTTGGGTTCCGGTACCACCATAGTTTGTAAAGGCTCTCACAGAGATCCATTTTGCACCTGGAGCAACCCCAATTTGATTTGAACCATTAGGTTCAGAACCTACCATGATTCCTGTGACTCCGGTACCTTGTTTAGTTCTATCAACTGGAGTCGAACTCCCATCAATAGCATCAAACCAGTTGAAGGTATGGTCAGGTTGATCTGGATTGGCTGGGTTGTAACCCCGATACTTTTCTTTTAAAGCAGGGTGATCCCACTGGACTCCTGTATCGATACTAGCGACTACAGTTCCTGTACCATCAAAGCCCATCTTCCAGACATTTGGTGCGTCAATTCTTGCAAGATTCCATCCGACTGAAGTGGTGTCTGTCTGAGTGTCCGCTTGGGTATCAGTTTGAGTTTCTGCTCCAGTGACTGCTTGAGTGTTCGTTTGAGTTTCTGCTTGAGCATCAGCTGTTGATGGAGTGGATGTATTACTGCTTTCATTCGGGATCATCTGTACCGTTTCGTTAGGCAGAATTTTTTCGACTTCAGGGAAGGTTGCAAGTTTATCCATCACTTGTTTAGTTCCTGTTACCGCCATACCGTTGACGATATAGAAGGATTGGAATTCTTTGACATTTCCTTTATTTTTCTCTTGATTCAAATAGGTCTTGATTGAGTATTGAGTTTCATTGGCCTTAGCTCGAAGAGTGGAGACGACAGCCGAACGTTTCATTAATTCGGTTTTGGCAGCAGTTTGTTTTTGAGCTTTAGCTTTTTTAGATGTTTCAATGGCAACTTTGTTTGTATCCACTTGATCTTTTAATTTTAATAAAAATGTAACGGTTTTTTCCTTATTAAACTGATCGTTCAGTTCTTTATCTACCTTTGTATTCACATTTTTAGATGCTGCATCAGAACTTTCATCAAGAGTAATACTTGCTTTGGAGTTGGAATTAGCCAAAGCGAATTGAGGTAAAAAAGTAGAGAGCAACAATAATGCACATAAAATAAAACTAAATGAGACGTGGCCATAGCCATGTCTTTTCCTTTTTATCAATTTGATTCCCCCTGACATTTGATGACATTAAGACTGGCGTTAATATTTGGAACTCTAAACTCGAATTTTTATTGATTATTAACATTAATTGTTGTTCGTGCTGTCGTAACTTTAAATCCGAACTCACCAACACCATAAAGTGCTATGGTATAAATTCCATTTGGCTGCCCTTGTTTTGGAGATTCATTTACCTGCTTCAACCATCCACGTATTCCTTTTCATCTGGAGCTTATGTAAACCTATGGTTTTTTTAGAATTCTCCTCAATAATTCCCATATGCTCAGTGGATGCATTTCCATAAAGGCTTCTCTGCGTAAAGCAATTGTTTTCTTAGATCTTTTTTTCATCCCATGAAACCCCTATAGTTTTTTTCTTAACTTGATAATCCCCCCCTGGTTGAGCATTTTACTAGATTAATTAATCCTTAAAAAAGTAATTTATAAATATCTAAGAAGTGGGATTTTGCCCAAATCTTAGATACAAATAAATAATAATTGAAATAATAAAACTTATGTATTGGGGGAAAATAGGCCTTTTATTACCGACAATTTTTTCGAAAATAATACAAATAATTACAAAAATAGACATTTTATTATTAAATAGTAAAAAATCAAACAAAAAATAAGGCTATTAAGATTACATAGGAATATATACCTGTCAGCTTGTTGACAAAGAGGTGTTTTTCTCAACGAAGTTTACATTAAGAAATAAAATACCAAAGGAAACATTAACTTTTCTTGTTTAATTAAGGCTGTTTTCGTAAAGTTTGTTGCTTTTTTGTGCAATTAAATATTACATGTCTGAGTTGATTGTAGCGGAGGGCACTTGACTCCTGCGGGAAATAGAGGGAAGTGGGAGACCCCACAGGCGGAATGCCGAGGAGGCTCCCACCCTCCCCGCGGAAAGCAAGTGCCTGGAGCGGAAATCAACGGGCAAACTTTAGAGTCTAAAACAACAATATATACGAAAAGAGCCTTAATTAAAGATCGCCATGCACTTATCCTAGCTTTGCCAGGTGCATGGCGATCTTTTTCATATTCTGGCAAGCTGCGGTGAGATGCACCTGGTGCAAAATAAAGGCCGTCGACAGTTTCTCGACAGCCTGGCAGGAATATATTCCTGTATGGTTGGAATAATATGGATATTAACAAGGAGTTAAGTATTATTTTGGAATATTCCATATATATTAATCAGATTAAATTTTTGCAGTTAAGTAGTAATCTGATACTGGAATTAAATAAAAGAGGTTGTGAAAATATACAAAAAATAAGCTAACCAAATCCCTGAAAATTGGGGGAAAGTTGTTTCATAGATAAATAATTTCGATAAATCATCCAAAATTCTTTTTATATATGCTTTTTCTAAAATGGTTCTCGCATGTACAGCTTGATGCCCTTGTTTTTGGTGAAAAGCAAATCCATCAAGAAGCCATATCGCTTACCTCCAAATAAAGATTTTCTTAACAAAGAATTAAAAGTTAATTAAAGTTCAGAGTACAACATAAAAAGGCATGAGTCCGGTTCAATTCCGAACTCATGCCGAGGAAGCGGCATAATATCCCGCGTCTAACTTTTTGGGTTGAGATCATGATTGTAGCTCTTCTAGGAGGAAGTATTAATTGCTTGTAATAAAGATCTTCTATTTATTTCTTGTTCAATTAATCGAATAAAGTCATCACTCAGCAATAGCTCTTTTGCTTTGAAATAAGATTCAATTAATAATTCATCAGATAAGAGTCTCATAATTTCCTGCCCTAAATTGGGCCAAGCCCCTCCTAAAAAATGATACTATAAGATAATATCATTCTAGTATAGCAACTTGCCTACTTTGTTACTATTCAACAAAATCTTAATAGCGTGAACTAGTACCTATTCTTGTTGCACCTGCATCTACCATTGCTTGTATATCCTCAATGTCACGAACCCCGCCAGAACCCTTAACTCCAATCGTTGGTCCAACCGCTCCAAATTGTCTACTAAATTTATAAAGGTATTTTAGTATAACTTTATAATCTTGAATTTCAAAAGTAAGGGGATAAATCTACTTACGTCACAGGTGTCGACTTTGTCGACAGCCTGAAACAAGAATACATAAAAGCATTCTTGTTTTTTTATTGGTTAAGTATCGAATAATAATTTGGCCATTTCTAATGCCTTTTCTTGGAAGTTCATTCTAGAATAATAATTAAATAGTTCTTTTTTAGAGCGTTGAATAAAAAAAGCAACCCCACATTTAACAAAAGTAGGTAAAGCTTTATTAGCTAAGTATTGATGATATTCTTTTTCTTTAGATTTCAATAAATAAAGGATTAATTTAAATAGATGAATATATAATAATTGATTGATCCTAATAGCAATAATCAATCCATCCTCAGCAAGTCTTATTAAATTATCACTGTCAATAAGCTCACCATCAAACGAAGAACGAATAAAACCTTCTAAAGAAAGTAAGTAGGCAGGAGATTCTTGAATTTTAAGAGACATTGATTCTTTATAACATAAAATTGCTTGATCATAATTTTTTCTTCGATAATATTCAAAAGCTAAATTATGTAATACTTTTGCTTTTCGTTCAGGGGCATGACATAAATCACAACTTTTAATTAAATTCTTAAACCTGTTTATTATTTCATCACTATCATTATCTTTAACTTGAATAATCATAAGCATTTCTGCATCAATTACTCTTAGATAGTTGTTTAAAGCTTTAAAAAATTGACGAGATTTTTCGGAAAAATAATATGCTAAAACTGGTGATTGTAATGTATGATAAGCTATCGCCATGTGATAGTAATATTCTTGATTATTGTAAATTTCATTTTGTATTCTTTTTAGTGTTTGAATTGCATTGATGTAATCCTGTTTTGCTAAATAATAGATTCCCAAAACATGTTTTAAAAGATTGGATTCATAATCTGTTAATTCATGTTCTATTTTTCTTATTTTCTTAATGATCTTAAATGCTTTACAGGTATTTTTATGAATTAGAAAATATCTGGACCTAAGTAACTGATACAAATGAGTGTAGTCTGAAATATTAACTAATTCTTCGCACTCGAGTTCACTATTGATTTGTTCTACCTCTTCTTCTAATTGCATGATTATGGAATCATGCCATTGTGATAAGCGATGTTTAATATTTATAAATTTTTTGATTTCTAAATCCATATTAATTCCAAGTCTATCGGATAATAAAGTTATGATTTCATTATTATATGTTGTTTGGTTGCATTCAATTTTACTAATATGTGTTGTGGAACATATATCCCTTCCTAATTGTTCTTGAGTTAGTTTGTATTTTTCACGATAAAACTTGATGATTTTCCCCTCATACATAACCACTTCCCCTTTGCATTTAGTTAATGGAACTCAGATCTTGTTATGTTTAAATCTTTCTCATTACACCCTCTCCTAATCGATAATTTTAACGAATCAAAAATAAAATTAGTAAATTGCAATTCTATCCTTATCATCACATGTTCTTGTTTTTCTGGAAATTAAACAAAAGGAGTGAATTTTATATACTATTAGTTCTACATCAACATAAAACAAAAGATCTATTCTAGCCCTTTTTATCTGAGTAAATGCTTACATGTCTTTCATTAATGTAAGTTTGATCTAAGGAGCTTGTTTCAAAAGATCAAGATCGATTTGTAGTCGGAGACGAATCTCGTTGGGATAGAATAACCCAGCTTATCCCATCGCTATCCAAGAGTTAAAAGAAGAAAAACAGCCTGGAGGCACCCAATTAAGGCAAATGAAATATCTCAACAATATCGTAGAGCAGGATCATCGCTTCATTAAAAAACGAATTCGCTCGATGCTTGGATAAAAATACTTACGGACTTTTAAACGAATTATTCGGTGATAGAGGCTATGCACATGATCAAAAAAGGACAGACTCTCCAAAGGGAGAAGTCTGTCCAAAATCAATTTTTTTAGAAACTAACTTTTAACACTTTATTGAACTAAAGGTGCACATTTTGTGCACTATAATAATAAGTTTAGAAAAATAATATAATTAGTAAAAAGAAAAACCCTTGCTACACAAGGGTTTTTCGGTATGGAGCATAACGGGATCGAACCGATGACCTCTACGCTGCCAGCGTAGCGCTCTCCCAGCTGAGCTAATGCCCCGATTTAGATTACAAGTTAAATTTTATCTAAATATTTAAACTTGTCAATCCTTTTTTATGAATAACTATAGAGTTTCGATTTCTACTGAGCGAATGCCTCGTATCTTGGAAACAGCATAATAGACATCTGTTGTCTTTCGATGTTGATCGACTGTAATTTTTACTTGTACAAAATGAGAACCTTCTAAATCCTTGATGCGAATATTTTTAATTGAGATATTTTCATCTTTAATCTTACCAATTACTTCGGCAATATGTTCTTTTTGTGAAATCATCAGTTGGAGTAATATTTCTTTTTCTCTTAATTGTCGTGGGCCGATTAAACCGATGATCATAGGTATCAATTCGACACTTATCATAAGAAACACGACTCCAGCAAAGGCTTCCACATAAAAACCTGCCCCCACCGCAATTCCAATACCTGCAGCTCCCCATATCATAGCAGCAGTGGTTAAGCCAGATATGCTATCATTTCCTCTACGTAATATTACTCCGGCCCCTAAGAAACCAATACCTGACACGATCTGTGCTGCAAGACGAAGAGGATCCATCGTAATATTTACATTGTCATCACTACCTGGAAAAATATAAGCAGACTCAATTGAAACAATCGTCAATAAACAACTGACAATAGAAATGACCAAGCTAGTTTTTAATCCTACGGGCTTTCTCTTAATTTCTCGTTCAAGTCCAATTACTAACCCAAGGACGGTAGAGATTCCTAATTTCATCAATATATGTAGATCTAAATTAATATCCATTATCCAATTCAAACAGAACACCGCCTTAAAATTAATAACATTTCACATATATTTTTAACTAACAGTGATAACTTTATCGTAGGATTATTGTAATTTGAAGCTAATATAAAAACAATCCAAAACAAATATAGCATTTATATTTAACTCCTTGTAATATTACATAATGACTGTTAAGGAGGTTGCACGTGTTGAATGAACCTAAGTTAAATCCTTATATAGCTTTAGCAATCGGTGTAATTTCTGTTTCAACTTCTGCAATTATGGTTAAATTTTCGTCTGCACCATCAGGAATCATTGCATTTTACCGTATCTTATTTTCTGTTTTATTAATGCTACCTGTGTTTGTTTTTAAGTATAAGCATGAACTAAAATCAATTGGTAAAAAAGATTGGATTCTTACAGCGATTTCTGGAGTTTTTTTAGCTCTTCACTTTATTCTATGGTTTGAATCATTAAATTACACATCCGTAGCTAGTTCTACTGTTCTTGTAACACTTCAACCCTTATTTGCTTTTGTAGGAGTGTATTTATTTTTTAAGGAAAAAATTACAGGGAAGGCAATCTTAAGTGGGCTACTCGCTATAGCAGGGAGTGTAATTATTAGTTGGGGAGACTTTAAGCTTAGCGGAATGGCTTTGTGGGGAGATATTTTAGCTCTTATTGCTTGTGCACTAGTTACTGCATATTTACTTTTTGGACAAAATGTAAGAAAAAGGCTTTCCTTAGTTACCTATACATTTTTAGTGTATGGAATAAGCGCATTTTCTCTATTTGTTTATGTATTAATAATGAAAGAACCTCTTGGACCGTATCCAGCAGGTGACTGGGTATGTTTTATTTTACTTGCAATTTTCCCAACACTTTTAGGACATACATTATTTAATTGGTCATTAAAGTGGCTAAGTACAACAACTATTTCAATGGCGATCCTATTTGAACCAGTAGGAGCTGCGATCTTAGCATATTATTTATTAGATGAAAATTTAATTTGGACACAAATTGTCGGTGGAATTATTGTAATGATAGGAATCAGTATCTTTCTTTTGGATGAAAGAAAAGCCAAGCAAATAGCCAAACAACAAAATAACATCATTAAGAACTCTGCTTGAGTCAGAACAATCGAAAGATACTTTAACTCAAATTAGGTTCTGAACGTAAATATGTAATAAGAAGAACCTGGAGGGAGAGCTCCAGGTTTTATTTTATTTAATTGACTTACCCTGGGATTTTTGAATGCGATATATCCACTCTTAAGTTCGTTTATCCTTCACTAATGTTGTAATACCATTCACATTTGAGGATTTTACCCTTCACTTTTTAAAATTTATCCTTCACTTTCTTAGAAATTTTTAAAAATATCATTCACATGACAATCGATATCCATGTTCAACTCCATTTATCCATCACTTTTTCCTTTATCACTTCTCCAATACGGAAACAATTGATGTCCAAATTCATTTTAATACCACCTTGCATAGATTGTTAAATTTATATTCAAACATGAATTTAACATCCTCTCATTGTCCCTTGGTCCATTCCAACAGAAGAAATAGAAAAATTGAATTGATAAAATCTGAAAGAGAACATATTTTGCTCAACTCTCTTTTAAAAAAAGTTCACAATAGAGGTTGCAAATCAATTTATATCATGATATATTAATTCATGTCGCTAAGACAGGTAACAACAACTTCGAAATAGAATAATAATTATCTTAAAAAAGTATTTGACTTCTATAATGAAGGGTGTTATATTAATAAAGTCGCTTACGAGCGAAACGAGAAAAATTGCTCTTTGAAAACTAAACAAAACAATACGTCAACGTTTAAATTTAAGTCTTTTTAATAAGACATTTCATGAGCAAGTCAAACACTTTTTGGAGAGTTTGATCCTGGCTCAGGACGAACGCTGGCGGCGTGCCTAATACATGCAAGTCGAGCGGACATCTTAAAAGC